>DASSPN010000079.1:0-39069 GCA_035699605.1 Nocardioidaceae bacterium
GGCGACCCTCGTCAACCGGATCCGCGGTGTCGACAACTGGACCGGCAACGGCCTGCATGCCCCGCAGCACGTGGGCAGCAAGCACGTGGGGGACTGCTGGCGCTTCCTCCAGGTCAGGGGCGGGAAGTTCACTCCCGTCGGTGGCACGAAGTACCTCTGCACCGGCGTGACGAAGGTGAGCTGAGCCGTGGACTCGTTGCTCTCCTACACCGTCATCGGCCTGTTCACCGGGGCCGCGTACGCCATCGCAGCGAGCGGCCTGGTGCTGACCTACAGCACCACCCGCGTCTTCAACGTCGCGCACGGCGCGTTCGGCAGGGTGTTCGCGTTCGTGTTCTGGGACCTCAGCCAGCGGCAGGGCATCCCGCAGCTGATCGCCCTCCTGATGGTCCTGCTCGTCATCGCGCCGCTGTTCGGCGTGTTCGTCCAGCGGGTGCTCACGCGCGGGCTCGGCCACGCGCCGGTCAGCGTCTCGCTGGTGGTGACCGTCGGGATGCTCGTCGGTCTGATCGGTGTGGCGACGCAGATTTGGCCGTCGGCCACCCGGTCGCTGCCCCTGTTCTTCGAGGGCAGGATGCTCGAGCTCGGCAGCGTCATCATCAGCTACCACCAGCTCCTCACGATCGTGCTCGCTGGTGTCGTCGCGGGCTCGCTCTACTTCCTGCTGAACAAGACGCGCATCGGGAAGGCGATGCGGGCCAGCGTCGACAACCCCGAGCTCCTCGAGCTGTACGGCGGGAAGCCGAACACCGTCGCGGCGATGTCGTGGGCCGTGGGTACGTCGCTCGCGGCGCTGGCCGGCATCCTGCTGACGCCGGAGATCGGGCTGCAGTACTACGAGCTCACGCTGCTCGTGATCAGCGCGTACGCCGCGGCGATGCTCGGACGACTCACCAGCCTGCCGATGACGTTCGTCGGTGCGATGGGGCTGGGCATCACCCAGTCGTTCGCGGTGGGCTACCTGCCCTCCGGTGGCGACTGGTCCGGTCTGCGTGCCGTCGTCCCCACCCTGTTCCTCTTCGCGGTCATCCTGCTGATGCCTCAGGCGCCGCTGCGCGTCGGCCAGGTCAAGGGTGTCGTGACCGCACCCGTCCCGGCCCTTCGCTCGGCCGGAGGCTGGGGCGTCGGCCTCGTCGTCGCCGTCGCCGTCATCACGATCGGCATGCCGGAGAGCCGGCTGCTCCTGGTGGGAACGGCGGCTGCCTTCGGGATCGTGATGCTGTCGCTGGTGCTGCTCACCGGTTACGGCGGCTACGTGTCGCTCGCGCAGCTCACGTTCGCGGGCGTCGGTGCACTCGCGTACGCCAAGCTGGACAGCCCCGACCTGATGGGGCTGCTCCTCGCCGCTCTCATCGCTGCCGGGGTCGGCGCGCTCGTCGCCCTGCCGGTGCTGCGGCTGACCGGCCTCTACCTCGCGCTCGCGACGCTGGCGTTCGCGCAGCTGATGGACAAGCTGGTCTTCCAGTCGTCGAAGGCGTTCGGCTACAACGGCACCCTGCAGGCCGACCGCGCGTCGATCCTCGGGATCCAGGTCCAGGACACCAGCGACTACGTCGTGCTGATGACCGCCTTCTTTGTGCTCGTCGCGATCGCCGTCATCGCCGTACGACGCGGCCGGCTCGGTCGGGTGCTCCTCGCCATGCGTGACAGCCAGGCCGCATGCGGCACGCTCGGGCTCGACCTGCGCTGGTTCCGGGTGGGCCTCTTCGCCGCGTCGGCGGGGGTCGCGGGACTCGGTGGCGCCCTGTTCGCCGGGCTGCGGCAGACCATCGGCGCGCAGGACTTCCAGTTCTTCCAGAGCCTGCTGCTCCTGCTCGTCGCTGTGGTCTTCGGCGTGACGTCGGTGACCGGCGCTGCGCTCGGCGGTGCGTTCCTGATGTACCTCCCGGTGGCGCAGTCGTCGTACCCGGCCGTGCAGGGGCTGGTCTTCGCCATCATCGGCTTCGGCGCCGTCGCGGTCGGTCGCGACCCGAACGGGCTGTCGAACCGGCTCTTCCGGGCCGGGCGGTTCCTCCGGGGCTCGGTCTTCCCGGCCGCCCGCCATCGCATCCCTGGGCTGGCGCGGCTGCGAGAGACCCCGACCGCGGGACCGACCACGGGATCGAAGAGGGAGGTGACCGCGAGTGGCGCTGCTCGAGGTTGACGACGTCGTCGTCCGGTTCGGTGGGGTCATGGCCGTCAGGCACGCGTCGTTCGACGTGGAGGCCGGGACGGTGACCTCGCTCATCGGCCCCAACGGTGCAGGCAAGACCACCTGCTTCAACGTGATCAGCGGTCTGCAGCGACCTGCCTCCGGCCGGGTGCGCTTCGACGGTCGTGACGTGACACGCCTGCAGCTGCACACTCGGGCCCGCCGTGGGATCGGTCGCACCTTCCAGCGGCTCGAGGCGTTCGGCTCACTCACCGTCCGCGACAACGTCCGGGTCGCGCTCGAGATCCATGCGGGTGCGCGTGGGGTGCTGCACCGCTTCGACAAGCAGGCCGACGCGCTGCTCGAGCGGGTGGGCATCGCGGCCGCCGCCGAGGAGCGGGCCGACTCCATCCCCACGGGTACGGCGCGGCTGCTCGAGCTGGCCCGGGCCCTCGCCTGCGACCCGCGACTGCTGCTGCTCGACGAGCCGTCGTCCGGCCTCGACGAGTCGGAGACCGACGACTTCGGCCGGCTCCTCACCGGGCTCGCGGCCGAGGGCCGGACCGTCCTCATGGTCGAGCACGACATGGACCTGGTGATGTCGGTGTCGCACCGGATCCACGTTCTCGACTTCGGGGCGGTGATCGCCAGCGGCCTGCCCGAGGAGATCCGGGCGAACCGCGACGTACAGAGCGCCTACCTCGGAGGAGGTGTCGGGGTATGAAGGCCCCCATTCTCGAGCTGTCCGGCGTGCGCGCGGCGTACGGCCGCATCGAGGTGCTGCGCGGTGTCGACCTCCGGGTGCCGCGTGGCGCCGTGGTCGCGCTGCTCGGCCCCAACGGTGCGGGCAAGTCGACGCTGCTCAAGGTCATCAGCGGACAGATGGAGCCCACGGCCGGGGACATCCACCTCGGTGGGGTCCACGTGAGCGAAGCCACCCCGAGCACGCTGGCGCGGGTGGGACTGACCACGATCCCCGAGGGGCGCAGCGTGTTCCCCAACCTCACGGTCGAGGACAACCTCCATCTCATGTCGTACGCCGGCGTCTCGGCCAAGAAGGTGTTCGACACGGCGTACACCTACTTCCCGCGGCTGCACGAGCGGCGCAACCAGCTGGCGGGCACCATGTCCGGCGGCGAGCAGCAGATGCTCGCGATGTCGAGAGCGCTCGCGTCCGACCCAGCGCTGCTGATGCTCGACGAGCTGTCGATGGGCCTGGCGCCGCTGATCGTGGAGCAGCTGTACGACACGGTCGCGAAGATCGCGGAGTCAGGCGTCTCCATCCTCGTCGTGGAGCAGTTCGCGCACACGGCGCTGCAGGTGTCGGACTACGCCGCCGTGATGGTCGGCGGACGGATCGTGCGCACGGGCTACCCCGACGAGATCGCGGCCGTCATGACGGACGTCGTCCTGGGGGGCGCCGCGTGAACGGCGGTCGCAGGGTCAGCAGGGGCGCCGGTGCGGCGCTCGTCCTCGCCGGTGTCGCGCTGGGTGGTGCCACGGCTCCGGTCGACGCAGAGGAGCTGGGCGGGTTCGGGACCTCGGCGAACGCCACGCCGATCCGCCTCGAGATCTACGAGCCGACGATCCCCATCCCCGCCGAGCCGCAGCTCGAGCTCAACGTCGCCTTCTCTCGGGTGCAGGCTTCTTCGGGACCGACCGCGCGGGCACGCGCCTCGGCGTTGTGGCCGGGGTCGCCCGTCGGCGAGGGTCTGAAGACGATCGGGGACCAGGTCGGTCTCCCGGCCGAGCTCACCGCCGGGGGCTACCCGCTCCAGACGAACGCCCAGTTCCCGGGTGACCCGTCCGCCCAGTCCCAGGAGCCGCTGCCGGGCAGCGTGACGCGCGTCCAGGCCGGGGAGACCAAGACCGTGGCCAAGGCCGGCTTCTCCTCGAACGCAGACGTCCGGGAGCCGGAGGACGGTGGTGGCGACGACGCGCCCCTGCTTCCCGGTGTGCCTGCGCTCCCCGGACTCGACGGCCTCGGGGTCCCGCTGCCCGGGGTGTCCGACGGCAGCGGCTCCATCAACGACCTCCTGGGCTCCCTGACCGGGAGCGGCGACGGAGGCGACGGCGACAGCGGTGCTCCCGTGAGCCCCCTCGGCGCCCTCGGCGTCCTGGTCACCTCAGGTGGGATGAGCAGCGTCAGCTCCACCGACTACGCGGAGGAGACCGTCGTCGCCACGTCCCGCAGCACGCTCCACGACGTCGCGCTGCTCGGTGGGCTCCTCACGATCGACCAGGTCCAGGCCACCGCCCGCACCTCGGCGAACCTCGAGGGCTCCGACACGACGTACCAGGCGCGGTACACGGGTCTCCGGCTGGCCGGGGTTCCGTTCGGGATCACCCGGGACGGGGTCGAGGCCGGGGACAAGACCACGCCGATCCCCGGGCTGCCCGACGATCCGGCCAAGGCGCTGGAGGCGCTCGGGATCAGCTTCGAGCTGCCGCGCGCCAGGGTCACCGACGAGGGTGTCCACGGGGCAGTGGAGGTGAAGGGCCTCAAGATCACGATCGACACCAAGCCCCTGCGGTCGAAGTTCCCGAGCCTGCCCCTCGACCAGCTCCTCGAGGCGATGCCCGAGGAGGCCGCGCAGCTCAAGAGCGTGCTCGGCGCCCTGAACACCGCCACGCCGCGCTTCGTGATCTACCTGGGCAACGCCGCCTCCGAGGCGACGGCCGTGCCGCCGGTCGACTTCGGTGACCCCGGCTCGCCGCCGCCGGCGAGCAGCGGTGGTGGTGATGTCGGCGGTGGTTCCACTGTGGTCACCTCACCGCCCATCCCGGTGGTCGACGTACCGGTGGAGGGTGGCCTGCCTCCGATCGTCACGACGCCGGTCGATCAGACTGCCGCGCCGGGCCTGCCCGCCCTCAACACCATTCCGGGTGCGCTCCTGGTGGGCGGCCTGGCCGTCGCCGGGATGGGCGGCTGGTGGCTGCGCCGCCTCGGCGCCCTCGCGCTCGGCACCTCCGCGACCTGCCCCCAGGGTCTCCAGTCCGGCATCCCTGACCTGAGGAAGATGTGACATGACGACAACCGCTCACTCCATGCCGCGGGCTTCCGGTCGCACGGACGCCCACAACGACGTGGCACCGGTGCTCTCGAAGAACAGCCAGATCGTCCAGACGGTCCTGTACGTCGCAGGTGCCATCCTGATGCCGACGGGTCTGACGGCGATCATCCTCGGCTGGTACGGCGCCGCGAACACGCCGTACGAGTACGACCAGCTGTCCTACCTCGTGTCCGGCGGACTGCTGGGTCTCGGTCTGACGTTCATGGGCGGCTTCCTGTACTTCGGCGCCTGGCTGGCACGGATCGCCACCGACCAGCGAGCAGCCTCGCGACAGCTGGCCGACGCGATCTATGCGCTGGCCGCTGCGCAGTCGACGACGACGCAGGCTGTCGAGGCTGAGGTCCCGCTCGTGGTCGCCGGTGCGGGCGGGACGGTGCACCGGGCCGACTGCGACCTGCTGACCGGGCGCACCGACGTGCGTCCGGCGGGCCCCGAGGCCCCGGCGCTGGAGCCGTGCCGGCTGTGCCGTCCGGTGGTGCCGAGCGCTTGATCGCCAGGCCTTCAGTTGCTGGAGGCCTGCCGGAGGACGAAGATCAGCGGGTGGACGACAGGTCTCGGCCCGCGCTTGCCGAAGCGGCCTCAGCTCTGCGCGAGAGCATGGCCGGCCAGGTGCTGCTGCCGGACGACTCCGCGTACGACGAGGCGCGCCGGGTGTGGAACGCGACCGTCGACCGGCACCCGGCGCTGATCGCCCGCTGCGTCGATGCAGCGGATGTCCAGCGCGCACTGGCCCTGGCAGTCGAGCATCGCCTCCCGGTCGCGGTGCGCGGTGGCGGGCACAGCGTCGCCGGCTTCTCGGCCTGCGACGACGGCGTCCTCATCGATGTCGGACTGATGAGCACGGTCGTCGTGGACGCGGAAGCGCGGGTCGCGAGAGCCGGGGCAGGGACGACGGGTGGCCAGTTCGACCGCGCCACCCAGGAGCACGGGCTGGCCACCACCCTCGGGGTCGTGAGCACGACCGGGATCGCCGGGCTCACGCTGGGCGGCGGGATCGGCTGGCTGATGCGCAAGCACGGCCTCGCCTGCGACAACTTGCTGTCCGTCGACCTGGTCACCGCCGACGGTCGCCTGGTCACCGCCAGCGCCGACGAGAACCCTGACCTGTTCTGGGCGCTCAAGGGCGGAGGAGGGAACTTCGGGGTCGTCACCTCCTTCGAGTACCGGCTCCACCCGGTCGGGCCGATGGTGTACGGCGGCGGGGTGGCCTTTCCGCACGAGCGGCTGCGCGACGTCCTGGAGGCCTACCGCGAGCTGAGCCGGAAGGCTCCGAACGAGCTGACGTCATACGCCGCGGCCACCACCGGCCCGGACGGCACGGCGGTGGCGGGCATCTCCGCTTGCTACGCGGGGGACCCGGCCGAAGGCGCGCGCCTGCTCGACCCGGTGAAGGCTTCGCTGGGGGAGCCGGTCGTCGACGGTATGGGGCCGATGCTCTACACCGCGCAGCAGAGCCGCGTGGACGCCGGCTACCCGGCCGGGCAGTACCACTACTGGCGCTCGTGCTTCCTCGACGACCTCACCGACGAGGTTCTCGACGTGCTGGTCGAGCGGGCCGACGGCACCCCGGCGCCGCCCGAGTTCGAGCTGATCGTGGAGGGCCTGGGTGGCGCGATCACGCAGGGTGACGGAGCCTTCGCGCATCGCGACGCGCGGTACGACGTACTCATCGCTGCGAACTGGACCGACCCGAGTGACCACGAGCGTTGTGTCGCGTGGGCGCGCGACACGGCTGCGGCCCTCGAGCCTCATTCGCGCGGCGGGTACGTCAACTACGAGCCGGACGCGGCCGGGGCGCACGTGGCCGGCGCCTTCGGGGATCGCCTCGCCAGGCTGCGGGCCGTCAAGGCCGCCTACGACCCGCACAACCTCTTCCGCCTGAACCAGAACATCGCACCGACGGCCTGAGTCAGCCGGAGCGGTTCAGTACCCGCCGTAGCGGTAGGCGTACGCCGGAAGTCGTGGCTCGGCCGTGACCTGAGGCCCGAGGAGCGACCCGGTGAGGAAGTAGTAGCCAGTGTCGATGACACGGAACTCCGGCAGGGTGGTGCGCGGCATGACGGGCGAGGCACAGAGTGCGGCCCTGTTCGTGATGCGGGTGGGGACCGCCGGTCCGGCATGGGTGAGGGCGTCCATCGTCAGTGCGAAACCGACCGGGTCGATCAGCATCGTCGCGTGATCGGCGACGTGCAGCGGACAGATGCTCTGGACCGAGATGTTGGTCGCGCCCGGCAGATTCGACAAGACGCTCCAGTACGCCAAGGAGCGCTCCCAGTTCGGTCGCCCCATCGGCAAGTTCCAGACCATCCGGCACAAGTTCGCGCAGATGGCGACCGACATCGAGGCGGCCCGTCAGCTGACCTACGCGACGGCCCAGCGCTGGGCCGATGGTGAGTACCCGGTGCGGGGGATCTCGATGACCAAGCTGATCACCACCCAGGTGGCCTGGCGGGTCGCCGACGAGTGCCTGCAGATTCACGGCGGCGCCGGAGTGATGCGCGAGTACGAGATCGAGCGGATGTGGCGCGACGCCCGCATCGGGCGGATCGGCGGCGGAACGGACGAGATCGTGCTGGACGTCATCGGCCGAAGCTACGGGCTGTAGACGGCGTGAGCCGAGTCACGAAGGCTTGCCCCTCACCCATATAACGAACAAAATGTTCAGAAATGTTGTCGAGAATGCCGAGGATGCGATGACGCACCGACTGGCGAGGCGTGACCGCATCGCACAGATGGATCCGGAAACCGAGTACTCCGCGATCGTCCAGATCATGCTCGACTACGATTTCTCGTGGGACCTGTACCGAGCGCTCGAGCTCGCGATGATGCGCACCTTCGCCGTGCCGAGCATCGGCCGGCTCCTGCACCGCACGGGCGAGTTTCGTGCCCTGCCGCAGAAGCGTTACGACGACTCGGTGCTCCTCATCTTCGCGATGCTCTACCACGGGAGTCATCAACCGGAGGGTCGCGGTGCTGCGAGCCGCGTCAACCACATCCACGGGCACTACCGCATCAGCAACGAGGACTTCCTCTACACGCTGAGCACCTTCGTCGTCGTACCCGTGCGGTGGCTGCAGGACTTCGGATGGCGAAACCTGCATCCGCACGAGGTCCGCGCCCTGACGCTGGCGGTGATCGACATGGGTCGGTCGATGGGGATAGAGCGCATCCCGTCGACGTACGAAGAGTTCGAGCGGCTCTTCGACGCCTACGAGCGCGCGAAGTTCGCCTACGCGCCCGAGAACGAGGCAGTCGCCCGCTCGATGCTCGCGCTCGCGCAGTCCTGGGTGCCTCGGGGGCTGCGACGCCTCGCACTGGTTCTCGTGCTCGCGTTCCTGGACCGTCCGATGCGTGACGCTCTCGGCCTTTCCCACCCGCCCCGCGTGCTGACCTCGATCGTGCGCGGGGCCGTCCGCCTGCGCGGGCAGCTGGTGCGGTTCATGCCGGCTCGACGCGAAGAGCGGCCGTTCGTCCTGACGACGCGGACCTATCCCAACGGGCACCGGCTCGACGAACTGGGTCCACACCGAATCCTGGAGCGTCTGCACGAGGTGGCGTAGTCCCTCACAGCGCGCCAGCGCCCACCCACGTTAAATCCGAACAGACTGTTTATAAATTCGTCTCGGGGAACTATCTTTATCGAACAATATGTTCACTAAAGAAGGCGTGCTCGTATGGACGACGGCGCCCTGCACGTCATGCCGAAGGGGTCCCCTGAGATGAAGATGCGTAGGCGAGTGTCGGCAGTGGTCGTGGGAGCACTGGTCGCCCTTCTCGGCCCGGGCGTCGTCGGTGCCTCGACCGCGGGCACCAGCGAGCTGCCGGGTCCTCCGCTGCGGCAGTACGACGCGACCGTGACGGGTTTCCAGTGTCCTGCGGAGTTCATCGGCGCAGGCAAGGCAGTCGTTCTCCTGGTGCCGGGGGCGGGAGAGACTCCGGACGACGCCTGGGACAACACGCTGGAATACCACCTGTCTCAGCGCGGCCGCGTCACCTGTTCTCTCTGGCTGCCAGAGCAGGGTTGGGTAGACGTCCAGCGCAGCGTCGAGTACGTGGTGACTGCGGTGCGCATGATCCGCAGCCTCACGGGGCGAAAGGTCGATGTGGTCGGTCATGGCGAAGGCGCGTTCCTGGCGACCTACGCCTTGCGCTACTGGCCCGACCTGGCGCGCAAGGTCGACGACGTGATCGGCTACGCCGGGACGTACGACTACGGCAGCGAGGCATCCGCGCAACGCTGCGCCTGGACGTGCCCCACGGTCGTACGGCAGCTTGCGCATGGCTCGAGCCTGTTGCGCGCCGTCGCCGACCACCCGCTCCCCGGCGGCCCTTCGTACACAGCCTTCTCCACCCAGTCGGACCGAGTCGTCACCCCCCAGCCTCGCGCCGGCCGGCTGATCGTGCCGGGGGCGCGCAACTACGTCCTGCAGGACCTCTGCCCGACCAGCTCGGCCGGCCACGACGCCATGGGGGTCCAGGAGTCGCTGTTCGGCCTGATGCTCGATGCGCTGGGGCACGCTGGGCCGGCCGAGCGCGCACGCGCGGGCAGCCTCGGGTGCGGTCTCCTGCGCGCGCCGAGCGACTCTTCCGTCACTGTCGTGCCGGGTTGGCTGGACACCTCCACCTCGCCGTCCAGCACGGAACCATCCCTGCGCTGCTACGTCGACCCGGCCTGCGCGAAGCCTCGTCTCCAGCCATCCCTGCGAGCCCGGGCCGAGAGGCTCACGCCGACGACGTACCGCGCCCACGGCCGGCTATTCCTCCCACCGGGTGCGACCCGCCAGTGTGCCGGCGAGATCGTCGTGCGCCTCCTGAGCAACGGACGAACCGTCGCTCGCCGGACCACCCGGCTGCGCCAGGACTGCAGCTTCGGGGTAATCTCGGCGGTGCCGGCGACAGGATCCCTCGTGCTCGTGACCCGGTTCCTCGGCAACATCGAACTGCGACCGGCCGAGTCGCCGGCACGGACCGTCTAGCAGGGCCACCGCAAGGTTCCGCATGCTTCTCGACCGTCGGCCCAGCCTCCGCAGTCGGCTTTTCCTCCTTCTGCTCGACGGTTTGATGCGCCCGGTGATGGAACACGTGACGCCGGGTGGCCGGCAGCTTTCCGTGCTGCGCGCGATCACCCGAGCCCCTGAGTGGCGCGGGAGGCGCGTAGGCCAGCCGGTGCGAAACGCCGACGCGCGGGGTGTCTGGATCGACTCGCCGAAAGCCAGCGCCGGCGGTGTGATCTTCTTCGTCCACGGTGGTGGTCTGGTCCTCGGGTCGTCGCAGTTGTACGCCGAGTTCGGCGAGCGACTAGGCGACTCCAGCGGCCTCGCGGTGTTCCTCGTCGACTACGGGCTCGCCCCCGAGCACCGCTACCCGGAAGCTGAGGACGCGGTGTTGTCGGCGTACCGCTGGCTCGTTGCTCAGGGTCACGACCCTTCCTCGGTAGTCGTCGTGGGTGACTCTGCGGGCGGCACGCTCCTGCTACATCTGCTGGGTGATCTCAAGCGACTTGCTCTGCCGCAGCCGGCTGGCGTCATCCTCCTGTCGCCGGGAGTGGACCTGACGTTCGATCTTGCGGAGGCGCGGGACCGGATGCGCAGGGATCCGGTGATCAGGCCGAGCTTCGGGCGGGCATGTGTGCGGGCGTACGTCGGCGAGGCGGTCCCCGAGGGGCTTGACGTCCTGGGGTCGGACCTGCGCGGGTGGCCGCCGATGCTCATCGTGGCGGGCGAGACGGAGTGCCTGGTCGCCGACGCGGAGGCGCTTCGGGACGCGCTGGAGGCGGTTGGTGTCCCGTGCGAGCTCGAGGTGTGGCCGGGCCAGGTCCACGTCTTCGCGTTCTTCGGCTTCCTGCCGGAGGGGCGCGCGGCCATGGAGAGGATCGGCAGGTTCGCGGCGGACGCGTGCGCGGGGGTTCGGGGCGCCGAAGCCGTGTGAAGCCTAGGCGGGGAACTCCCCGTAGTAGGCGAGCCAGCCCATGCGGCCCAGAGCGGCGGCGACCTGCCGGTCGTCGCGCTTGTTGCCGTGACGAATGTGGTCGAGGACGGCCTGGTCGACCAGGAGCGTGACGTAGGAGGCGGTGCGCTCGACGTCGAGCTCAGCCCGCACGAATCCCTGCTTCTGCTCCTCGCGGATGCCCAGCGCCACGAAGGTCGCGAAGGCCTCCCGTCGTTCCCGCCAGAGTGCATCGATCGCCGGGTCGTACGCCGTGGCCTCGGCGACGGCGCGGATGAGCCAGCTGTGCTTGCGGTAGACGCGGATGAGGTCGAGCACCGTCTCCGCAGCAGGCTCGGGGCCGAGGCTGTGGGTGGACTGCCACCACATCGCGCCCGACGCGGTGATCTCGTCCATGGTCGCCTCGGCGAGCGCGACCAGGAGAGCGCCCTTGTCGGCGAAGTGCGTGTAAAAGCTCGATCGGGAGACGTTGGCCTCCTCGAGCACGCGCTCGACCGGAAGGTCGGCGTAACGCTCGCCCTGGTCGAGGAGGCGTTCGGTCGCCTCGAGGATGCGTGCGGCCGCAGTCGCCGGGCGGCCCCGGCGGGGGCGGGCGTCGGGTGCGACGGGTGCGGTCATGGACCAACCGTACCCGCTCACATCAATTCCGAACATGCTGTTTACAAATTCGTGTCACGGCGCTATGTTTATTCGAACAGGGTGTTCAGTAAAGGAGATGCGGGATGGGACGGCAGCGGCTGATCGTAGGGGTCTCCGGCTCCAGCGCGCCGCACCTCGCGTACACCCTTCTCCAGGAGCTGAGGCACCACGAGGAGATCGAGACGCACCTGGTCATGACCCAGGGCGCCAAGCTCTGCATCAAGCTCGAGATGGGCATCAACGCCCGCGAGTTCGAGGAACTCGCCGACGTCGTGCACAACCCCGGCAATATGGCGGCCTCGATCTCGTCGGGCTCCTT
This sequence comes from Nocardioidaceae bacterium, assembly GCA_035699605.1. Classification (GTDB taxonomy): domain Bacteria; phylum Actinomycetota; class Actinomycetes; order Propionibacteriales; family Nocardioidaceae; genus SSC3. The sequence goes on from DASSPN010000079.1 coordinate 12,110, forward strand.
CAAGACCATGGGGATGGTCGTCGTCCCGTGCTCGATGAAGACGCTCGCCTCGATCGCCCACGGCTACAGCGACACGCTCGTGAGCCGGGCCGCCGACGTCTGTCTCAAAGAGCGCCGCAGGGTCGTGGTCGTCACGCGCGAGACGCCACTCAACCTGATCCACATCCGCAACATGGAGACGGTCACGCTGGCCGGCGCGACGGTGCTTCCGCCGGTGCCTGCGTTCTACCACCAGCCGAAGACCATCGAGGACCTGCTCAAGCAGACCGCCGGCAAGGTGCTCGACCAGTTCGACATCGAGCACAAGATGTTCGAGCGGTGGTCGTGATGATTCCCGATGAGGTTCGCGAGGCCGTCTACGGTCTGCCGTTCCCCGGTTCGTGGGACGAGATGGTCACGCTCCTGACCGTCGACGAGGACGGCCACCCGCACGTCTGCCTGCTGTCCCGCTCGGAGCTCGACGCCGACCACGAACGCATCCACGCCGTCGTCGCCGCGCCGGGCACCATCTCGCACCTGCTCCGGACCGGCGCGGCCACGCTCGTCTTCGTGCTGTGGGATCAGGCGATCTTCGTCAAGGCCGACGTTGCCGATGTGATCGAGGACGACGGCTGGCTCGGGGTCAGCTTCGTCGTGCGCTCGGTGAAGCGTGACTCGATCGGCATTCCCCTGGAGCCCCCGCGCTACCTCGTCACCCACGAGCTGGCCGCGATGGAGAACTGGGAGCGCAGTGCGCGTCTCCTCGAACGTCTCAGCTCGACCGAAAGGACCCCGTCATGAGCATCCGCAGCCTTCGCGAGTACGTCGAGGCTCTCCAGAAGAAAGGCGAGGTCAACGAGGTCAATCGGGAGGTCGACTGGAACCTCGAGATGGGGCTGATGACGCGTCGCTGCTACGAGACCGGTGCACCGGTGCCGCTGTTCACGAACGTCAAGGGCTCGCCCGGCTTCCGCGCCGCCGGTGCACTGCACAGCGAGTCGGGACGGCCGGGGCAGCGGTGGTCGCGTGTCGCCCTGTCGGTGGGTCTGGAGGCCGACGCCCACCCGCGCGAGATCATCGACCACCTGGTCGCCGCTCGTGAGCGCGACCTGATCCCACCGCGGGTCGTCGAGATCGGGCCGTGCAAGCAGAACAAGCTCTTCGGTGCGGACGTGGACCTCAGCATCCTGCCCTGCCCTATCCCGCACAACGGCGACGGCGGCCGCTACCTCAACACCCTCGGCATGATCGTCTGCCAGACGCCGGACGGCTCCTGGACGAGCTGGTCGGTCGCGCGCGTCATGATCATCGGCAAGGACAAGGGTGCAGGCGTCATCGCGCCGTTCCAGCATGTCGGCATGGTGATGGCCGAGTGGCGCAAGATCGGCAAAGACATGCCCTTCGCGATCGCGCTGGGCGTGGAGCCGGCCGCAATCTACGCCGCCGGTGCCCCGCTGCCCGACCGGATGAGCGAGGTCGACTTCACCGGAGCGCTCGTCGGTGAGCCGATCGAGGTCGTGCCTTGCGAGACCGTTCCCCTGCACGTTCCGGCGAGCACCGAGATCGTCATCGAGGGGCATGTCTCCATCACCGAGCTCGGCCTCGAGGGCCCGATGGGGGAGTACGGCGGCTACATCCACCCGCCGTTCTCGATCCCGCAGCCGGTCTACAACGTGAGCGCGATGACCTGGCAGGACGACGCGATCTTCCCGTTCGCCATCGCGGGTGAGCCGCCGGAGGAGGACCACACCATCACCGGCGTGATGGGGTCGATGGAGGTCGTCGCGCTGCTGCGCGAGGCCGGCGTCCCGGTGAGCTGGGCCTGGCACACGACCGAGTCCGCCATCGGGTGGCTTGCGATCGCCGTGCCGGACACCTGGAGCGAGTACGAGCCCGACGCGGTCGAGTTCTGCAAGAAGGTTGCCGACATCGCGTGGGCCACCAAGGCAGGTGACGGTGCCAAGACCGTGATCGTCGTCAACGACGACATCGACGTCGCCGACCTCCGGACCCTGGTCTGGGCGATCGACGGTCGCAACGACCGCGGCGAGCGCGGCCAGATCCCGGTCAAGGACCGGCTCAACTGGCCCGTGTCGCCCTACCTCAACCCGGACTTCGGGAACTACCCCGCCGGCTGGAAGGCCACCCGGTTGGTCATGAACTGTCTCCCCCCCGAAGGCGTGCCGCACCCGCCGCGGACGGCCTTCGAGATCAACTGCCCGAAGTCGCTGAAGGAGAAGATCCTGGCGAACTGGGAGTCGGACGGGTTCCCGGAGGTGTTCCGGTGACGGTCACCCGCAGCTACCGCGCCCGCAGCGCGGTCTCGGCCGTCACCCGGCGCGTTCCCGCGCCCGTGCGGGTGCTCGCCCAGCCCCCTGCCGGCAGCGGCCTCAAGCCGGTGTACGGCGTCGGCGGCCTGCCCCTGGTGGGGTCGAGCATGGACCTGATGGTCGACATGGTCGGCGTCTGTCGCGAGCAGTACGCCCGGTTCGGTGAGGTTAGCTGGGTCAACGCCTTCGGGCTGACCGGCGTCGTGGTCCTCGGACCCGACGCCATCGCCGAGGTGCTGTCGAACAAGGACAAGGCGTTCGCCAACGCCGGGTGGCGGAAGCTGCTCGACCCGTTCTTCGAGCGCGGGATCATGCTGCTCGACTTCGAGGAGCACCTGCACGACCGCCGCATCATGCAGGCGGGCTTCGGCAGGCCACAGCTCGAGGGCTACCTGGAGCTGCTGAACGCGTCGATCGCGCGCAGCCTCTCGGGTTGGAGCCCTCGGCGCGGCTTCAGGGTGTTCGACGCGGCGAAGCTCATGACGCTCGACGTCGCGTCCGAGGTGTTCCTGGGCGAGGAGCCGAGCCCCGAGGTCGACCGGATCAACCGAGCCTTCATCGACTCGGTGGCCGCCTGCCAGTCCGTGGTGCGTGCCGACGTGCCCGGTGGCGCGTGGCACCGCGGGCTGAAGAGCCGCGCCTACCTCGAGAGATACTTCCGCGAGCGGGTGGCAGCCAAGCGCGCCGGGGGAGGCAGCGACCTGTTCAGCGTGCTGTGCCGTGCGGTGGACGAGGACGGCAACCGTTTCACGGACGAGGACATCGTCAACCACATGATCTTCGTGCTGCTCGCGGCACACGACACAAGCACGATCACCTTCTCGATGATGGCCTACTTCCTCGGCAAGCACCCGGAGTGGCAGGAACGCGCTCGGGCCGAGTCCCGAGCGCTGGGCCGGGCTGCCATCGGGTACGACGACCTGGAACGGCTGTCGACTCTCGACCTGGTCATGAAGGAGTCGCTCCGGATGTGCTCCCCGGTCGGGATCCTCGTGCGGGAGGCAGTCCGGGACACGTCGATCCGGGGTCATCACGTGCCCGCAGGCACCATCGCCATGCTCGGCCTTTACCCGAGCATGCGCATGGAGCCGTGGTGGTCCGACCCGGACACCTTCGACCCCGAGCGCTTCTCCGAGGAGCGCCGCGAGGATAAGTCGCACCGGCTGGCCTGGGTGCCCTTCGGTGCCGGAGTGCACAAGTGCATCGGCCTGTACTTCGGCGGCATGGAGGTCAAGGCCGCGATGCACCAGCTGATCCTGAGCCACGAGTGGTCCGTCCCGGCCGACTACGAGCCGCCGCTCGACTTCGGCACCGGCCCGATGCCCGCCGACGGGCTTCCCCTCTCCCTGCGACGTACGACGGAGGTCGTCCGATGAAGAAGCGCATCCACGCACTCCAGCTCGCGCAGGCCAAGCGCGTCGCCGGGATGACCGACGAGCAGCTGGCCTGGGTCGAGCAGGGGGTCGCCCGCCGGGGCATCCTCCGCACGATCGGGCTCGCGCTTCCGCTCAAGTTCAAGAAGTCGGTGGGCGGCGACATCGACGGGGTGCTCGAGCTCCAGTTCGTCGACCCGCTCGGTGGGGCGCCGGACCGCATCCAGCTGGTCATGCGGAGGGGTCGTTGCCGCGCCCGCCGCAACGGAACCGCGCGACCGGACGCCACCGCCCTGATGCACCTCTCGGACCTGGTCCGGCTCGGCGTCGGCGCCGTCGAGGCGGGGTGGCTCGCCAACGACGGCCGTGTCGTCCTCTCGGGAGACCCGTTCCTGTTCGTCCGGTTCCCGGCTGCCTTCGGGCTGCGCACCCGCCCGCTGTACGCCGAGCACCGCGGACCGACCCTTCAACCCTGAGGACCTGTCATGCCTGTGAACACGCTGATCGACACCGAGAAGGGCCTGCTGCACGTGCTGCGGCCGGCGGACGGCACTCTCATCGAGGACCTGGTCGTCGACGACGCCGCACGTGTCGCTGCCAAGGCCAATCAGCTGCGGGACGCCCAGCCCGAGTGGGAGGCGATGGGGCTCGAGGCCCGCACCCGCTGGATGGAGCGCTACCGCGACTGGCTGCTTGACCACACCCACGAGCTAGCCGGGATCATGCAGGAGGAGGCGGGCAAGGTCCGCACCGAGGCGGTCCTCGAGCAGAGCTGGCTGCACGACATCATCAACACCTACTCCCGCAAGGCTCCCGCCCTCCTCGGGGACAAGCGGGTCAAGCCTGGCTCGCCACTGCTGCTCGGCAAGCGCTTCACGCTGGTCCGCCGGCCGCACCCGCTCGTCGGGGTCATCGGCCCCTGGAACTTCCCGATGGTGCTGTGCCTGGGCGACGGGCTCCCGGCCCTGTTCGCAGGGTGTGCGGTGCTGCTCAAGCCGTCCGAGGTGACCCCCCTCGCCGTACGCCGTGCGGTCGAGGGATGGGCCGAGATCGGGGCGCCGCCGGTGCTCGACGTCGTCCTCGGCGCCGGCGAGACCGGTGCCGCGCTGGTCGACGAGGTCGACTACGTGCAGTTCACGGGCTCGGTCGCGACCGGCCAGAAGATCGCCGAGCGCGCGTCGAAGACGATCACGCCGGTGAGCCTCGAGCTCGGCGGCAAGGACCCGTTCCTCGTGCTCGAGGGCGCCAACCTCGAGCGAGCCGCCAACTGCGCTGTGGTCGGCGGGTTCGGCAACAACGGCCAGGTCTGCATCTCCACCGAGCGTGTGTACGTCCAGGCCTCGGTGTACGACGAGTTCGTCGCGAAGGTGGCGACCAAGGTCAAGGCACTGCGGTCCGGGTACGACGGGCCGGAGATCGATGCGGACGTCGGCGCGATGACGTCGCCCGCACAGATCGGGATCGTCGAGGCGCACGTCAACGACGCGATTGCCAAGGGTGCGACCGTGCTCACCGGTGGCCGCCGCGAGGACAAGGCCGGCGACTGGTTCCAGCCCACGGTCGTCGTGGACGTCGACCACACCATGCGGATCATGGTCGAGGAGACCTTCGGGCCGGTGCTGCCGATCATGAAGGTCGCGGACGAGGCGGAAGCGATCCGGCTTGCCAACGACTCCGAGTTCGGGCTCGCCGCCTCCGTCTTCGCCTCGTCGCCGCGCGAGGGCGAGCGGATCGCCCGGCTGCTCGACGCCGGCACCGTCAACGTCGACGACTACGCGATCGCGGCGATGTGCATCGACGTGCCGATGGGCGGCTGGAAGAAGTCGGGCATCGGCCAGCGGTCCGCGGACTACGGACTGACGAAGTTCACCCGCCAGAAGACGATCTCGGCGCCGCGCGTGCCGACGCTCGACTCCGAGATGTGGTGGTTCCCGTACACCCCCACGAAGGTGGGGCTGGTCCAGAAGGTGATGCGCTTCGTGAACGCCCGCGGCCGCGCCCGCTTGGGCACGCCTGCTCTCAAGGACCTGTCATGAGCGAGCACGACTACGACTGGGTCGTCATCGGCTCGGGGTTCGGTGGCAGCGTCAGCGCCCTCCGCCTGGCGGAGAAGGGCTACAAGGTCGCCGTCATCGAGTCCGGCCCCCGGATCGAGGACAAGGACTTCCCGACGTCGTCGATGAACCTCCGGCGCTTCTACTACATGCCGTTCGTCGGGCTCCGTGGGTTCTTCCGGCTCAACCTGTTCCGTGACATCTTCATCGTCTCGGGCGCCGGGGTCGGAGGCGGCAGCCTGGTCTACGCCAACACGCTGTACCGGGCCCGGCCGTCGTTCTACAGCGACCCGCAGTGGCGGGACCTCGGCGACTGGGAGAAGGAGCTCGCGCCGTTCTACGACGTCACCGAGCAGATGCTGGGCGTCACGACGTACGACCACGACGGACCGGGAGAAGTCCTCTTGCGTGACTACGCCGAGGCGATCGGCCGGGGCCACACGTACAAGAAGGCGCCCGTCGGGGTCTTCCTGGGCACCCCGGGGATGACCGTGCCGGACCCGTACTTCGGCGGTGACGGTCCCGACCGCACCGGCTGCATCAGCTGCGGTTCCTGCGGGCTCGGCTGTCGGCACGGCGCCAAGAACACCCTGGTGAAGAACTACCTCTACCTCGCCGAGAAGCGCGGGGTCGAGGTGCTCCCGCAGCGCACCGTCACCGACGTCCGGCCGGTCGGGGCGGCGGACGGATCCGACGGCTACGAGATCCGTACGGCGCGAGCCGGTGGCATCGTGCGTCGCTCGCCGAGGACGATCCGGGCGAAGGGGGTGGTCTTCGCGGCTGGTGCCCTGGGGACCAACCGGCTGCTCCAGCGCTGCAAGCTCGCCGGGTCGCTGCCGAAGGTATCCGACCGGCTGGGCTACCTGGTGCGCACCAACAGCGAGTCGATCGTGGCCATCAGCGGCCTGGACGACTCCGTGGACTACTCCAACTCGCTCACCATCACCAGAAGCATGGATCCGGACGACAGCACGCACATCGAGCTGTGCTCCTACGGCAAGGGCAGCGACAACCAGGCAACGCAGTTCGGGCTGCTCACGCCGCGCGGCGGCCGTCGTACCCGGCCCTTCTTCTTCGCGGCCAACGTGCTGCGCCACCCCGGCAAGATGTGGCGGCTGCTCCGCATCCGCGGCTGGAGCCAGCGGACCGTGCTGCTCCTGGTGATGCAGTCGCTGGACACCGCGATCCGGCTCAAGCCGCAGCTGCGCCTTCCCAACGGCTGCGTCGTGATGACTACCGAGCAGGACCCCGACAAGCCCAACGCGGACCTCGTGCCGCAGGCGTACGAGGCGGCCGAGTGGTTCGCGCAGGCGATGCCGGGTGTGGCGCAGGCGGCCATGCCGGAGGCTGTGCTCTCGATCCCGACCACGGCCCACCTGCTGGGCGGCGCGGTCATCGGCGACTCCCGGGCGACCGGCGTGATCGACACCGAGCACAGGGTGTTCGGCTACCGCAACCTGCTGGTCTGCGACGGCTCCGCGGTGCCGGCCAATGTCGGGGCCAACCCCAGCCTCACCATCGCCACTCTCACCGAGCGCGCGATGAGCAAGATCCCGGCCAAGGCGGTCGAAGGACTCGAAGGAGCAGTGGCATGAGCAGCAAGAAGAGCTCCGAGAACGCAGCCCTCGGACGGCAGTACGTCGAGGCACTGTTCGCACAGGACCTCGACACGGCCACGGCGTGCTGGGGACCGGAGATGGTCGACGACCTCGTCGGCATCGCCCGGCTCACCAGCACCGCGGAGGTCCGGGCGATCTTCCAGGACATGTACGCCGCGGTCCCCGACATGATCGGAGAGATCGAGTCGGTCACCGCCGACGACGAACGCGTCGTCGTGCTGTGGCGGGTTCGGGGGACCTTCGGAGGCACCGGCAAGTTCCTCGGCCTTAAGCCGAACGGGCGGCCGATGGACATGCAGGGCGTCGACGTCTTGACCGTCCGGGACGGCAAGCTCGTCCGCAACACGTCGCTCACCAACGCAGCAGAGCTCGCACGTCAGCTCGCGGTTCTGCCGCCCGCCGACGGGAAGCTCGAGAAGACCTTGTACGGCCTGGTGAACCTGGCGGCCCCACTGGGCAAGAGGATCCGCGAAAGGCGCACCCGGCGATGAGCACCAAGACGTCATCCGCCCGGCCTCGTGGGGAGACCGCCGCCGCGGCCTACACCGGCATCGGTGAGTTCTTCGCGTTCTGCCTCGACGTGGGCAAGGCGATGGTGAAACGACCGTTCCAGTGGCGGGAGTTCATCGACCAGGCGTGGTTCATCGCGACCGTGTCGATCCTGCCGACGGCGATCGTCTCGATCCCCTTCGGTGCGATGCTCGCGCTCCAGGTCGGCAGCCTCACCCAGCAGCTCGGCGCGCAGTCGTTCACCGGCGCGACCACGGTCAACGGCATCGTGCGCGAGGGCGCTCCGCTCGCCACAGCGCTCTTGCTGGCCGGAGCTGCGGGGAGTGCGATCTGCGCCGACTTCGGTGCCCGGAAGATCCGCGAGGAGATCGACGCGCTCATGGTGCTCGGCATCGACCCCATCCCGAGACTCGTCGTGCCGCGCGTGTTCGGCGCGATGCTCGTCGGCGTCGCGCTGACCGGACTCGTCATGGGCGTCGGTATCGCCGGCGGCTACTTCTTCAACGTGCTGCTGCAGGGTGGAACGCCCGGCGTCTACGTCGACGCCTTCAAGAGCCTGGCCACGATCCCTGACGTTCTCACGAGCCTCTTCAAGGGCATGGTCTTCGGGGGGTTGGCTGCTCTCGTCGGCGCCTTCAAGGGCCTGCGTGCCGGCGGCGGTCCGCGCGGCGTCGGACAGGCCGTCAACGAGGCCGTCGTGATCAGCTTCCTCCTGCTGTTCCTGGTGAACCTCATGGTCACCGTCGTCTACTTCCAGCTCTTCCCGCAGGTGGGCTGACATGAGCATGCAGAGCACTTTGCGCGAGCTGGGCAAGCAGCTCGACTTCTACGTGGCGTCGGCGCGCTGGACGCCCAAGACGGTGGTGCACTACCGCCGCGAGATCTGGGCGATCCTTTCGGAGACCGCGTTCGGCTCCGGCGGTCTCGCCATCATCGGCGGCACGGTCGGGGTGATGGTCGCGCTGGCGTACGCGATCGGCGTCGAGGTCGGTCTCCAGGGGTACTCCGCCCTCGAGCAGATCGGTGCGTCCAACTTCGCCGCGTTCGCATCGGCGTACTTCAACACGCGTGAGGCCGCGCCGCTGATCTCCGGAATCGCGCTGGCCGCGACCGTCGGGTGCGGGTTCACCGCCCAGCTCGGCGCGATGCGCGTGAGCGAGGAGGTCGACGCCCTCGAGGTGATGGCCGTGCCGTCCATCCCCTTCCTGGTCACGACACGCATGATCGCCGGCTTCATCGTCGTGATCCCGTTGTACGCCGTCGGCCTCTTCGCGTCCTACGTCGCGACCCGCGCCGTGATCACGACGTACTTCAAGCAGAGTGCGGGCACCTACGACCACTACTTCTTCCAGTACCTCGCGCCGGGTGACGTGCTGTGGTCGGTGCTCAAGGTCGTGATCTTCGCGGTGATGATCATCCTGATCCACTGCTACTACGGCTACCAAGCGTCCGGTGGGCCGGCCGGTGTCGGCACCGCCGTGGGCCGCGCGATCCGCACCTCGATCGTGTCCCTGATCGTCGTCGACTTCCTCTTCAGCTTCGCGGTGTGGGGCTCAACCACGACCGTGCGGATCACGGGGTAGCCGATGCGTGAGCAAGGTCGCCTCCTCGAGGCCAAGGGCGTCACGCTCCTGGTCGCCCTCGCCCTGCTGGTGTGGCTGGCCGTCGCCGTCTACCAGAAGAAGTTCGTCTCCACCGTCGACATCGCGGTGCACACCCAGCGCGTCGGGCTGCAGCTGAACGACAACGCGGACGTTCGCATGCGTGGTGCGCTGGTCGGTCGCGTCACCGGCATCGACGTCGAGGAGGGCCAGGCCGTCATCCGCATCGCTCTCGACGAGGACCAAGCTGGGCTGATCCCGGCGGGCGTCGCGGCGCGGGTGCTGCCGACGACGCTCTTCGGGCAGAAGTACGTCGAGCTGGTGGCTCCCGCGCGTGGGACCGGTGACTCGATCGCGGCCGGAGCGGTGATCCCGGAGGACCGCTCCGCGGCCGCGATCGAGATCACCACCGCGCTCGACCACCTGCAGCCGGTCCTGACCGCCGTACGTCCTCAGGACATCTCCTCGACCCTTCAGGCTCTCGCGGAAGGACTGGGGGGCCGGGGGAACCAGCTCGGTGAGACAGCCGTGGCGACCGCTAGCCTGCTGGACCGCTTCGAGGAGCATCTGGAGACCCTCACCCGCAACCTTCGGCTGCTTGCCGCGGTGTCCCGCACGTACGCGGACTCACTGCCCGATCTGCTGCGTGTCCTGGCCAACGCGACCGTCACCGGCGACACCCTCCTGGAGGAGCGACGGGCGCTCACGACCTTCCTGACCGACGTCACGACGCTCAGCAGGACTGCACACGCCTTCCTCGATCGCAACGGAGACAGCATTGTGGAGCTCAACCGGCTGACCCGGCCGGTGCTCGCCCTCCTCGCGCGCTACGCGCCCGAGATCCCCTGCGTGCTGGCCGGCCTGGTCGTGTCGAACCGCTCGTTCGACGCTGCGTTCCACGACGGCAAGCTGCACAGCTTTGCCACGCTCGGCCTGCAGCAGCATGCGTACAAAGCGTCCGACACGCCTTCGTTCGACACAGCGGCCCCGGGGCCGACGTGCGCCGGCCTGCCTCGTATCGCCGGCCCGTTCCCGATGCCGCAGTTCTCAGACGGCGGTGCACATACTCCTGGACAGGTGGTGGTCCCATGAGCACCCTGGCCTCGACCCGCAAGAACGCCGCCAAGCTGGTCGTGTTCTTGGTCGTGTCACTGGTGGCGACGCTGTTCCTCGCCGCGACCATCCGACCCTGGGGGAGCAGCGGCCAGCGGAGCTACCGGGCCGAGCTCATCAGCGCCAGCCGGCTCGCTCACGGGGACGAGGTCCGCGTCGCGGGGGTCGTCGTCGGCCGGATCAGCGAGGTGGCGGTCACCGAAGACTCGCACGCCGTGGTGACCTTCTCGGTCGACGGCGACCTCGAGCTCACCGAGGACACCCACGCCGCCGTCCGCTACCTCGATCTCGTCGGCGGTCGGTACCTCTCGCTGAGCCAGGGCAGCGGCACCAGGCTCCGCGAGGGTGGCACGATCGCGATGCGCTACACAGAGCCCGCTCTCGACCTCGACGACCTGTTCAACGGCTTCAAGCCGCTCTTCGCGGCCCTGTCGCCCGACGACGTGAACGAGCTGGCCGCCAACATCATCGCGACTCTGCAGGGCGAGGGCAGCACCGTTGAGGAACTGCTCGCCCACACCGCGGACCTCACCTCGACCCTGGCTGACCGCGACGAGGTGCTCGGGCGGGTCGTCACCAATCTCAACCAGGTGCTGCGCACCGTCGACGACCGTCAGGTCCAGCTCGAGGGCCTCGTCGTCCAACTGACCCGCTTCGTCTCCGGCCTCTCGGAGGACCGCACCGCCATCGGAGACTCGATCGCGCACATCGACGCCATGGCCGAGGTCACGAGCTCGCTGCTCCACGACGCACGGCCGGACCTCGAGACCGTCATCGCACAGCTCGGACACGTCGCCGCCAGCCTCAACTCGCCTCCCGCACGAAAGCAGCTCGAGCACGTGCTCGACGTGACGCCGCGGAGGCTGGGCCGCATCATCCGCTCCGGCTCGTACGGCTCGTGGTTCAACTTCTACCTGTGCGACCTCCGGATCAACCTCGACGCGGACCCGAAGACGGCCTCGCCGCTCGACCCACTGTTCTCGCAGCTCCGCGCCATCGCGCTGCACGACTCGTCGGAGAGGTGTGCGCGATGACCGCCCGTGACCCCCGCAAGATCGCCACATACGGGCTGCTGGTCGTGACGCTGGTCGTCCTCCTCGGCCTGCGCGCGGGCGACCTGCCGTTTCTCAACCCGGCCCGGGTTACCTACCAGGCCGAGCTGCTCGATGCCGGCGGGCTTCGCGTCGGCGACCCCGTCGAGGTGGCCGGCGTTCGCGTCGGCCAGATCGATCGGATCGACGTCGAGGGTGATCGCGTCGTCGTCGACTTCGCGGTCGACAAAGGCGTCTGGCTGGGCGAGGACACCGAGGCCGCGGTAAAGGTGGGCAGCCTGCTGGGGGCGAAGTACCTCGACCTCGACCCTCGCGGCGAGTCGGTGCTCACGCGACATGCAACCATCCCCCTCGACCGCACCACCCCGGCGTACGACGTCGTCACCGCCTTCGCTGACCTCGCGAACGTCGAGGCCCGGCTGGACACCGCCAGCATCGCCGAAGCCCTCGACACCCTGTCCTCGACTCTCCGGGACTCGCCCGCCGAGGTGCGCGGCGCCTTGCGGGGCCTGAGCCGGTTCTCCGAGTCCGTCTCCTCGCGGGACGCGCAGATCAAGGACCTCCTCCGGCACGCGGCCTCCACTTCGGCGGTGCTCGACCGGCGCAAGGGCGACGTGACCCAGTTGGTCGGCGCGGCGGACCTTCTGCTCGCCGAGCTCCAGCGACGCAAGGACGTCATCCATCAGCTGCTGGTCAACACCCACAGCCTGGCCGAGGAGCTCGACGGACTCGTCGCCGACAGCCGGAGCACGCTCACGCCGGCGCTCGAGCAGCTCGATGGCGTAACCGCGCTGCTGGTGCGTCACGAGCGCGACCTGCGCAAGGTGATCGTCAACGTCAATGCCTACGGGCAGACCTTCAACAACGTGATCGGGAGCGGACCATGGTTCGACGTCGTCATCCCGCGGCTGCCCAACCGCGTCGACCTGGTGGTGGCCCGGTGAACGCCGGAGCGGGCGCCGCGGCGAGCGGACTCATCCGGGACCGGCGCGCGGTCGCGGTCGTCGCCGCAGCGTTCCTGGTCGGTCTGCTCGCCGTCCTGAGGGGCGGCTCCGAGACGGTGCACGTCACGGCGTACTTCCCGACGACCGTCGGCGTCTACGAGGGCTCGGACGTCCGGCTCATGGGAGTCCCGATCGGGCGAGTTACCCAGGTCGAGCCGCAGGGGACGACCGTGCGCGTCGACCTGGAGTACGACGGCGACTACCAGCTGCCTGCCGACGCGCGTGCGGTCATCCTGTCCCCCTCGGTCGTCTCCGACCGCTTCGTCCAGCTCACTCCGGCGTACGGCGGGCAGGGGGCGGTCCTCGTCGACGGCGCGGTGATCCCCCAGGAGCGCACCCGCGTCCCCGTGGAGCTCGACCAGATCTTCAGTTCGGCCAACGACCTGCTGAAGGGACTGGGTCCGCAGGGTGTCAACGACGACGGCGCGGTGAACCGGCTGCTGGCCGTGGGCGCCGACGTCCTGGGTGGGCAGGGCGACGAGCTGCGGTCGACCATCGCCGGACTGGCCGGGATGAGCGAGACCCTCGGGGACAGCAGCGACGACTTCTTCGCCGCGGTGCGGCACCTGGAGCGGTTCACGCGCGCCCTCGCCGCGGAGGACGCGGACGTGCGGGCCTTCAACGACAAGATGGCCGACATCTCGGCGTTCCTGGCGGGGGAGCGCGACGAGCTGTCGGCCGTCCTTGCCGGCCTGGCGCGGACGTTCGCGACGGTCGAGGGGTTCGTGAAGGACAACCGTGACCTGCTGACCTCCAACGTCGGCCAGCTCGCGCGGATCAGCGCCGCTCTCGTGGCGGAGCGGGACGCGCTCGTCGGGATCATGCGGATCCTTCCGGTCGCGGCGAGCAACATGGCGCGCACTGTCGACAACGAGAACGGCTCCGTCCGCGCCCGAGCCAACCAGGGGGAGCTGATGAAGAACCTCGACGGTGTCCTGTGTGACGCCGCACTGCGGGAGGGCCTGCCGAGACCCGCCGTGCTGTGCAGCCAGATCGCCGCGCTGCTCGACCTGCTGGAGCTCCGATGACCGGCCGGCCCATCAGGGCTGTCGTGGCGGCGGCCGCCACGGCACTCCTCACTTCCGGCTGCGGCGGGTTCGCCGGGCTGTCCGACGTCCCGCTGCCCGGAGGCCCCGACCTCGGGAGCGACCCGAGGAGAGTCACCGTCGAGGCCCAGGACGTCCTCAACCTCTCGCGGCAGGCCTCCGTGAAGGTCGATGACGTCACCGTCGGGGAGGTCGAGTCGGTGGAGCGCGACGGCTGGCAGGCGCGGGTCGTGGTGCGCATCCGAGGTGACGTCGACCTCCCGGCCAACGCCGTCGCCGCCATTCGGCAGACCGGCCTCCTGGGCGAGAAGTATGTCGAGCTTGCGCCTCCCGCCGACATCCAGCCCGTGGGGCAGCTCGAGGACGGCGCGACGATCGGCATCGACCGCACCAGTCGGTCCTCGGAGGTCGAGGAGGTGCTGGGGGCGCTGTCCCTCCTGCTCAACGGCGGAGGCCTCGACCGGCTGCGCACCATCACCGTCGAGCTGAACCAGGCGCTCGGCGGGCGACAGGAGGAGTTTCGGGCGCTGCTCTCGAAGCTGACCTCCTTCACCGGCACACTTGCGGCGAACAAGGAGAGCATCGTCGATGCGATCGAGGGGCTCGACCGACTCAGCGCGCGCGCAGCCAGCGGGCGGAGGACGATCGCTCGGGCCCTGGACACGCTCGGCCCTGCTCTGACGGTGCTCGCCGACCAGCGCCGTCAGCTCGTCAGGATGCTGGACGCCACGTCGCGGCTGGCCCGAGTGACCACCTCGACGGTGGCCCGCACCCGCGCAGACCTGCTGGCCGACCTGGACCTGCTGGCACCCGTGCTCAGCCGGCTCGCCGAGGGCGCGGAGACTCTGCCGGATGCGCTGGAGTACGCCCTCACCTTCCCGTTCCCGACCAAGGGCCTGCAGGCCCTCAAGGGCGACTACTTCAACTTCGACCTGGAAGTGCGCGTGGGCGAGCTCAGGTTGTTGCAGCTGCTCGGTCTGAAGCCCAGCGCGCCGGTCGCGACGCCACCGGCTCCGGCGGGGCCTACAGCACCGGACACGCTCGCGGGTCTCCTCACCGCACTGCTCGGAGGTGGTGACTGATGCGCCGCAACGTCCGAGTCCGGCTGTCCGCGTTCGCCGTCCTCGCCGCCGTCATCGTGAGCTTCACCGGAGTGCGCTACGCGCAGGTCACCGATCGCTTCCTCGACACCCGGTACCTCGTCACGGCGGATCTCGGCACCTCCGGTGGCCTCTTCGCCGGCGCGGAGGTCACCTACCGCGGCGTGCCCGTGGGTCGCGTCGAAGACGTCCGGCTGGCCCCGGACGGGGTGAGCGCGCTCCTCGCGATCCGCAACAAGTGGCACATCCCCGAGGACGTCGTCGCACACGTGCGCAACCGGTCGGCCGTGGGCGAGCAGTACATCGACCTCACCCCCTTCAGAGCCGGCGCGCCGTACCTCCGCGACGGCAGCATCATCGAACGTGCGCGGACGACAACGCCGTTGCCCGAGGAGGAGCTCATCACGACGGTGGACACCTTCGTGCAGTCGGTGAACGTCGATGACCTCCGCACAGTGGTGAGCGAGCTCGGCAAGGGCTTCCGCGGCTCGGGTCGCGACCTGCAGCGTTTGCTCGACGGCTCGAGCACGTTCGTCGAGGCCGCGAACGAGAACCTGCCCGCGACGATCGCGCTGCTCGAGCACACGACCACGGTCCTGCAGACGCAGGCCGACGGCGCGAGCAACATCCGCTCGTTCGCCGACAGCCTAGCCAAGCTCACGGACACGCTGAGGTTCCACGACGCGGACCTGCGCGGTCTGCTCGAGGACGGTGCACCCGCTGCCCGCGAGCTCACCGGGCTCGTCAACGGACTGGCTCTCACCCTGCCGCGCCTGGTCGCCGACATGATCCAGCTTGGCGGTCTCACGGTCCCGCGGCTCGGTGGCATCAGCCACGCGCTCGCGATCCTGCCCTACGACCTGGCCATCATCCAGACCTTCGTCCGCGACGGTCGTTCCGCCCTCGGGCTGGCGTTCAACCACGAACCGGCCGTATGTCAGAAGGGCTACGTCCCGCCGTCGGAGTGGAGGTCGGTCCACGAGCTGGAGGTCATTCCGCCGACGTACGGGGTGCGCTGCGCCGAACGGGGCAAGAACTACCGCGGCTCGGCGTACGCCGCCGACTGACGCGCGGACGGCGTGTCGCCTCTGTTCGTCCTAGGGTGGGGACGACTCGCCGAGGAGTGCCCATGCAGACTCGCCCCCTTCCCGAGAACCCCGATGCGCGTTCCCCTGCGGGAGCGGAGATCCGCTACCTGATGAGCGGCACGACCGGTGACATGATCCACTCCACCGTCCCGTCGGGGCAGGTGAACCGGGCGACGGTGCACGCCACCGTGAGCGAGTTCTGGTTCGTCCTCTCCGGCCAGGGGGAGATCTGGCGCAGGGACCACAGCGGAGAAGAGCTGACCCCGCTGACCCCTGGAGTCTCCATCGACATCCCGGTCGGCACCGCCTTCCAGTACCGCTGCACCGGGGAGACCCTGCGGTTCCTGTGCGTCACCATGCCTCCGTGGATCGGGGACGAGGAGGCTACGCACGTCCGGGGACCCTGGGAACCGAACGCCCCCGTAGGTCCGGTCACGAAGCCGACCCCGCTCTGAGCGCCCGGACCGGCCCCGAAAAGGCTTGCGGCCCGTCGAGGGGGGGATTCGACGGGCCGCCTGAGGACCGAGGGGGGGACTCGATCAGCGGCTGCAGGTCCTGGATGGGGGGATCCGGGGGGATGGACCGCAGCGGTTCTTCTGAGAACTATTTGACACCCCTTATGTCCGTTTTGGCAAGACTTTTCTGAAAAGTTGTCATATTCTCTTTTCATGGAGGCTGAGCGGAGCGCGACAAAGATGTCAGTGCGCGATGTGGATCCGAGCGTGCTCGGGGCCCGGATCAAGGCCGCCCGCTCGAAGGTCGGACTCACCCAGACCCAGCTCGCCGGCGACGACATCTCGGTCGCGTACGTCTCGCGGATCGAGTCGGGTCAGCGCCGTCCCGACGAGGAGCTGCTGATGACGATCGCCGCCCGTCTCGGCACAACCGTCGAGGTGCTCGTCATGGGCGCTTCCGCCGACACCATCGCCGACCTCCGGCTCGCCCTCGACTACGCCGAGCTGGCGCTCGAGACCGGCAGCGCCGCGGAAGCGCTCTCGAAGGCAACCGATGCGTGCATCGAGGCCGGCGCCCTCAGCGTTCCCGGTCTGCTGCACCGTGCCCGCTTCCTTCGCGCCAGGGCGCTGGAGAACACCGGTGACCTCGACGGCGCGATCATCGAGCTCGAGCGCCTGTGCTCCGACGACTCCGACCCTTTGCTCTGGGCCAACGTCGCCAACCACCTGTGCCGCTGCTATCGGGACAGCGGTGACCTGAGCCGGGCCATCGAGATCGGTGAGTCAGCGCTGGTGCGCCTGCGTGAGCTCGGACTCGAGAACAGCGAGGACGGCATCCGGATCACCGTCAACGTCGCGGGCGCCTACTCGTACCGGGGCGACCTCGGCCACGCCACGCGGCTCTGCCGCAGCGCGATCGAGGTCGTCGAGGAGACCGGGACCCCGGCGGCGCGAGCTCTTGCCTACTACAACGCGAGCGTCATGGAGTCGATGAGAAGCGGCTCGACGCCCGGTGCGCTGTCGATGGCAGCCCGTGCCCTGGAGCTGCTCGGCCAGACCGAGGACGCGCGGAACCGGGCGCGGGTGCGCTCCATGCTCGGCATCATGCAGCTGGAGGCAGACGGTGACGAGCTCGAGGCCGCGCGGTACAACCTGACGACCGCCCTGGACGAGATGGCGTGGACCAGCGCAGGGCCGTTCGACGTGGCGGTCACGAGGCTCGCTCTCGCGAGGGTGCTTCTCCTCGACGGAGCGTTCGACGAGGCGAAGCAGTTGCTCGGCGCACTGGGCGCCATGCGCGACGAGGTACCGCTCCTGGCGGCTGAGGCGCTGGCGATCGAGGGCCAGGTCGCGCTGGAGAACGGCGACATCGCCCAGGCGAAGTACGACTTCGGACGTGCGGTCGCGGAACTGACCGCTGCCGGCGCCGACCGGGACGCCGCGAAGCTCTGGTACGAGATCGGAGATCTCTACGACCAGCTGGACGAGCGGGACTTGGCACGCCAGGCATACCGAAGTGCCGCAGCGGCGTCAGGGCTGACCCTGACGCGCAAGGCAGTGACGAGAACAGGATCCTCGGCGCGGGTGCGCGAGGAAACTGCTTTGGACTAGGAGCCGACGAGTCGAGGGAGAGCGGCTGCCGCCGCGCTGCTGCCTGCGACCGTCGTGAAGGCAACGAGGAGGACCCCGAAGGTCTTCGTCAGCTTGCTGTTCATCGAGCTTCCTTTGCTCTTGCCCGAGAGCGGAGGGAGAACTTGTGCACTTCAAGCAAGAGTCTGCTGATGTGTCCCGCGTGTTGTCTATGTTCCTTGCGTGACTGAAGGGGCAGGATGGACTAATATGTGGTGGTTCCGCCCGATATTTCTTTACTTTGTGGAGGCCGGCGGTTCGGGCGGCAGGCCAGCTGGGCCGTCAATCGGTCAGCTGGCCGGCCGGTTGATCAGGCTGTCTTGCCCGTCTTGCTCGCCATTCCCTCCGCGACGCCGATCAGCAGCACTGCCGCGATGACGGCGATGATGAACCCGATGACGTTGAGCTCCATGACGTCGCCCGTACCGATCGCGTTGGCGATGACACCGCCGATGAGCGAGCCGGCGATGCCGAGGAGCAGCGTCATGAGGACGCTGAGGTTCTGCTTGCCCGGCTTGATCAGCCGAGCGAGGGCGCCGATGATCAGGCCTGCGACGAGGAATCCGATGATGGCCATGAGGCTCTCCTTCGTGGTTCGTGTGTGGAGTACGTACCCGCGACTGCGCCCGCGGACTCATCCGCGGGCGCAGCTGCTGCAGGGTCGAGCTAGAGGACCTTGTCGGCGGCGTCGCTGACCTTGTCCTTGACGTTCTCGATCTTGTCCTTGACGTGCGCCTTCGTCTGGTCCTTCTCACCCTCGGCCTTGAGCGAGTCGTCGCCCGTGACTGCGCCGGCTGCCTCCTTGCCGCGACCGGTGATGTCCTCAGCCTTGTTGCTCAGCTTGTCGTCCAGACCCATGGTTCCTCCTGGGCTCGTCGGCGTGTTCTCGGATGAGCAGACCGATACCCGGCGTAGGCCGGACGATGCTGTGGGGAGGATCACGCTCTGTCAGGTCAGCCGGGTCAGCACCTCCGGCGACAGGTCGGCAACGCTGCGGTAGCCGTTCAGTCCCATCGTGAGGTCGGCCTCGGCGAGCAGGCACCGCAGCACGTGCTCCGCCCCGGCAGCTCCACCCACCGTGATGCCCCAGCCGTACGGTCGTCCGATCGCCACGGCACGTGCCCCCAGGGCCAGCGCCTTCACGACGTCGACGCCCGTTCGCACGCCCGAGTCGAAGATGACCGGCATGCCCTCCGCGGCAGCCACCACTCCGGGGAGGAACTCGAGCGCGGGAGCGCTGGCTGCCTGACGTCCGCCGTGGTTGGAGCAGTAGATCCCGTCGACACCCCCGTCGCGTGCTCGGCGTACGTCGTCCGGGTGGCAGATGCCCTTGAGCAGAAGGGGGAGGTCGGTGAGCCCGCGCAGCCAGGCGAGGTCGTCCCACGACAGCGCGGGGTTGCCGAACGTCATCGCCCATGCGAACGTCGCTCCGGCCGGGTCGTCCTCCGGCGCCTGCTCCAGCCGGCTGCGGAAGACCGGGTCGCTGAAGTAGTTGGCCAGGCACAGCCCCTGCAGCTGCGGCATGGCCGCGTGCCGGAGGTCGCGGGGACGCCAGCCCAGCGACCAGGTGTCGAGGGTGACCACGATGCCGGCGTAGCCCGCCGCCTCGGCACGGTGCACGAAGCTCTCGGCGAGCTCGCGGTCGTTCGGCGTGTACAGCTGGTAGAAGCCAGGCGTGTCGCCGTAGAGCGCAGCCACGTCCTCCATCGGGTCCTGGGTCAGCGTCGAGGCGACCATGGGTACGCCGGTCGCTGCCGCCGCCTTCGCGACCTCGAGGTCGCCGTGCAGGGAGTCGTGCATGATGCCGACGACGCCGATGGGCGCCATCAGCAGCGGTGTGGGGTAGCGACGTCCGAACAGCTCGACCGACAGGTCGCGCTCCGCGGCGCCCGCGAGCATGCGCGGCACGATGCCCCAGCGCTCGAAGGCAGTGACGTTGCCGCGCTGGGTCCCCTCGTCACCAGCGCCGCCGACGACGTAGTCGTAGGTGACCGGGTGGAGCAGCTTCTCCGCCTCGGCCTGGAGCTCCGCGAACGTCAGCGGGTACGGCGGCTTCTGGCCGCTCAGCCCCGCCAGGTAGATGCCCATGTTGAAGTCGGAGAAGTTCGGCATGGTCGAACTATGCAGCACGGAGAACTGCGGCACAGAGCTCAGCGAGTCCCGTGGCCCCCACTGGCCTCGCGCAGCTCGCGTGCCAGCGTCTGCAGCAGCGTCCACGCCATCGAGGGGTTCCGCTGCACAAGCGGCTGGAAGTCCCACAGCGTGATGCCCTGACAGACCAAGGCGCCGTCCGCGGTCACCGTGGCGGTGCGGGCGAGCCCGTCGATGAGCGCGATCTCGCCGAAGTGGTCTCCCGGGCCCAGCGTCCGCTTGAACTCTCCACCGACCGTGACCGTCGCCGTGCCGGACTCGATGAGGTAGAACGCGGCCGCCTCGGCGCCCTCCTTCGTCACGGTCTCGCCTGGCGAGAACACCCGTTGGGTGAAGAGCCGTGCGATCGCATCGCGGTCCGGGCCGGCGAGCTCGGAGAAGAGCGAGACGTGCGCGATGGCGTCGCCCGAGACCGGTGGGGCCGGGGGAGTCGTCACAGGGGCCACTCCGGCCGACACCGTCACGGCCCGGCACTGCAGCAGGTACAGCTTCCCGCCCGCGAAGGCGAACTCGATGTCGCGACCCGCGCCGTACACGCGCTCGCAGTCGGTGGCCAGTCCGGAGAGGGCTTGGAGGTCGTCGTCGCTGAGGCAGAGCGCCTCGACGAGGTCCGGCGCCACGTCCTCGTCCACGGTGCCGCCACCGGGGACGCCGCGGATGGCGAACTTCTTGACGCCCGCGCGGCGGTCGAGCACGGTGCCGTCGCGCGCCAGGAGGAACGAGTCGGGGATGACCCGGCCCGAGACGACCGCCTCGCCGAGGCCCCAGCTGGCCTCGATCATCCGTTCGTCGGCACCGTTGATCGGGTTACGGGTGAACATCACTCCTGCAGCGTCGGGCTGCAGGAGCGACTGGACGACCACGCCGACGCTCGGTCGCTCGAAGACGCCGAGGCGCTTGCGGTAGGTGATGGCCGAGTCGGAGTTGGCCGACCACCAGACCTCACGGACCGCGGCCTCGACGTCGTCGACGGTGGGCACGTTCAGCACGGTGATGTGCTGGCCGGCGAAGCTCGCACCGGCACTGTCCTCACCGACCGCGGACGAGCGCACCGCGAGCGGCGTGGGGAGGTCGCGCACGGCGTCCCGCAGTGCCGCGGTCGCGGACTCGTCGCCGGACGCGATCAGGTCGACCTCGGGGCCGGGGAGGGCGACGCCCGGCGGCACCGGTAGCCCGGCCCGCAGCGCGTCACCCAGCCCGACGGCCTTGGCGCCGTACAACGACTCCTCGGCCGCCCCGATCAGCGGAACGATGCCGCTCACACGTGCCCGCTCAATCGAGCACCGTCACCGTGCCGGCGTCACCGTCAACGCGCACCCGGGCGCCGTCCGGGATCTGCACGGTGGCGTCACGCGTGCCGACGACCCCGGGGATGCCGTACTCCCGCGAGACGATCGCCGCGTGCGACAGGGCGCCGCCGCTGTCGGTGATGATCGCGCTGAGCAGCGGCAGCAGGATGTTGAACGCCTCCGTGGTCGCCTCGGTGAGCAGGACGTCGCCCTGCTGGATGCGGTCGAAGTCGGGTGCTCCGTTGACGCGGCGGGCGATGCCCTCGCGGACTCCTGAGCTCGCCCCGAGTCCCTTGATGAGTGCGCCCTCGTGGGCCTCCTCGGTGACGGCGAACATCTCGCCGATGGCCGTCCCCAGTGCGGCCACGAGCCGGGCCATCGGCGGCGGCAGCTGGTCGAGTGGTGGCGGCGGTGGTGCCTCAGGCCCGAGGTGGGCCGGAACGTCCTTCGAGGTGTAGGTCTGGTGGTAGGCGAGGCGGTCGGCGAGCTCGACGTCGCTGGGCGCCGCGCCACCGACGAGCAGCGCGCACATCTCGTTGATGTCAGCGAAGACGATGTGCTCGGGGTCCTTGATCCGGCCACGCTCGGCCAGCCGTCGACCGGCAGCGAGGGCCGCCCGGCGCATCAGGCCCGAGGCCCAGATGTCGGAGTACACGCCACGCTCGTCACGCACGCTGTAGCCGGCGCGCGCCTCCTCGAGCAGCGAGTCGAACTCAGCCTGGTTCTCCGCCGGGACGTGGCTGCGCACGTCGGCGATCTCGGAGCTGATGTCGGCCTCGCCACTGTGGTCGTCGATCGCCTGCCGGATCGAGCGCAGGAGTACGTCAGGCATCTCGAGCGCGTAACGGTTGGAGATGTCGAAACCGTCGAGGAGCCGGTAGCCGGCGAACTCGAGGTACTCGTTCAGTGCCCGCCCGGAGGGGGTGTCCTCGCTGCGCAGCCGCGCGAGCAGGGCGCCCGGCTCCTCGTCCGAGTCCAGGGCCGCGCGCGCCGCCGGGTCCGCGCGGTAGGCGTCGACGAGGGCCTGGTGCTCCGCTGACGCACCACCGGAGATCAGGGACGCACCACGCATCAGCCCGAGCAGCTTGACCGTAGACAGGCCGGTCCACTGCCGCGCATGCACCAGGAAGTCGCCGGGCGGGATGGCAGCTGTGCCCGTGAAGGCCATGTGCTGGCGGATCATCAGGGCGTGGTGGTCGTGGCAGCGCCGGAGGTAGGCCACGAGCTCCTCGTCGCTCAGAGCGTCGGGGTCGACCGACTGGATCTCCCGGTGGGCCTCGATCGACCGCGGTTTGCGGACCTCCTCCCACTCCTTCACCTGGTCCCGCCACAGCTTGTGCGCGAAGACCTCCGCGGCACGCTCGACCAGCCCTGGGAACGCCTCGGGCGCCTGCGGCACCATCTGGCTGTAGCCGAACCCCTGGGGGTAGAGCATCTGCCGCGTCTTGAACGGAGCCCCGAAGTAGGAGCAGACATCCCCGAAGCCGGCTGCGAACGGCTCGGGGTGCATCTCGGCCCAGTACGCCGTGACCGGTCTGGGGAAGTGGACCTGGTCGCAGTCCCAGGGCCCGGGGCCCGGGGGCTCGATCGTGAGTTGCTGCTTCATCGCTGCATCCATCGAGAAACCCCTCTTCGTTGTTGCGTGAGTAGAGCGTTGTTGCGTCAGTCGAGCACGGTCACCGTGCCCGCGTCCCCGTCCACCCGGACCCGGGTGCCGTCCGGAATCTGCGCGGTGCCGTCGCGGGTGCCGACGACGCCGGGAATGCCGTACTCCCGCGAGACGATCGCGGCGTGCGAGAGCGCCCCACCGGTGTCGGTGATGATCGCGCTGAGGAGCGGCAGCAGGATGTTGAAGGCCTCGGTGGTCGCCTCGGTGAGCAGGACGTCGCCCTGCTGGATGCGGTCGAAGTCGGCGGCGCCGGCGACCCGTCGTACCACCCCCTCGCGAACACCGGAGCTCGCGCCGAGACCCTTGATCACCTTGTCCTCGTGGGCCTCCTCCGAGGAGGTGAACATCTCGTCGCCCGCCGTGTTCATCGCCGCGAGGAGCCGGTTGAAGCCCGGTGGGAGCTGAGGACGGTCCGAGGGATCCGGCGACGGGTCGCCGAGGTGGCGGGGAGCGTCCTTCGCCGTGTACGTGCGGTGGTACTCGTGCCGGGCCGCGAGCTCCTCCGCCGTGGGCTCGGGACCACCCTCGAGGAGGGCGCACATCTCGTCGAGACCCGCGAAGACGAAGTGCTCGGCCTCCCGCAGGCGGCCGCGCTCCGCGAGGCGACGTCCCGCAGCAAGGGCTGCTCGGCGCATCAGTCCGGCTGCCCAGGCGTCGCCGTACACGCCGCGCTCGTCGCGCACCGAGTACCCGATGCGGGCCTCCTCGAGGAGGGCGTCGTACTCCTCCCGGTGTTGCGGGGGCACCTTGCTGCGCACCTCGGCGACCTGCGTGGCCAGGTCCGACTCCCGCTCCGCCCGGTCGCCCGGCTCGTCGATGGAGGTGCGCAGGGACCGGACGAGTACGTCGGGCAGCTCGATCGCGCAGTGGTTCGAGATGTCGAAGCCGTCGAGGGGGCGGTTCCCGACCAGGTTCAAGTAGTCGTCGAGCGCCCGCCCCGCAGCGCTGGGATCTCGCCGCAGTCGCTCGAGCAGCGCACCGGCGTCCTCGTCGGAGTCGAGCTCCTTGCGCGCCGCGTCGTCCGCACGGAAGGCCGCCACCATCGCCGCCTGCTGCTCGGAGCTGCCCCCTGAGACCGTCGAAGCGCCGCGCATCAGGCCCAGCAGCGTCACCGCCGGCAGGCCGGTCCATGCCTTCGTGTGTGCGAGGAAGTCGCCGGGCGAGATCACCGCGGTGCCCGTGAACTCCATGTGCTGCGCGATCATCACCGCGTGGTTGTCACGGCAGCGGCGCAGGTGCTCGACGAGGTCGGCGTCGCCGAGCGCGTCGGGGTCGACCGCCTGGAGGTCGCGGTTCGCCTGGATCGACGCCGGCTTGCGAACCTCGTGCCACTCGCGTGCACTCTCACGCCACAGCTTCTTGTCGAACGTCTCCTCGGCCCGTTGCTCTCGCGCCGGGAGGTCCTCCTCGGCGACCGGCACGGCCTGGACGTAGGGGAACCCACCGGGGAAGGCGATCAGAACCGTCTGTCGAGGGACGCCGTAGAACTCTGTCATCAGCGCGTAGCCCGCGCTGAAGGGTTCGGGGTGCATCTCCGCCCAGTAGGGCGTGACCGGTCGCGGGAAGTGAAGATCGTCGAGGTCCCACGGCCCTGGGCCGGGTGCCTCGAGAGTCAGTTCCTGCTTGGTCGCCGTGCCCATCGGGGCGCCCCTTGGCTCGAGGATGGAGAGACCTTCAGTCTTGTCCTGTCACAGGGGGCCAGACATGACTCGAAAGGGCTATTGGGCCGAGCGCCGCTGCGCGGACTCAGGCGTACTCGGGCACGTCCAGGTGGGCGATGACGAGGTCGAAGTCCTCGAGGTCCAAGTAGTAGCCCTTCGCCGCCATGATCCCTTCACGCCGGATGTGGTCGATGCCTCCGCGCGCCTGCTCCGCCGAGAGTCGGTCGACGAAGCTGACCGAGCCGACGATATTGCCGAGGTCGGGCATCACCATCACGCTCGAGCTCTGGAACCCTGGGAGCTGCTGCACCTGTGGCAGGGCCCAGTTCTGATAGAGCTCGAGTACGGCGTCGGTGTCGCCGTGGTCGACCTTGGCCCAGGTGACCATGAGGTACGACTCGGGGCTGGATGGGCTTGCCCGGTGCATCGCGGCGATCTCCCACTCGCCGACGAGCGGGTCGTCACCGAAGAGCACCGCTGCCTCGGCTCGAAGGCCGTCGACCAACGGTTCGCTGGCGACCATCGCCTCGCGGGTCTTCCACGAGCTCACCATGATGCTCGAGCCGTTCTCACGGTTCACTGCCATGGACATGCCCAACGAGCCGTCGCAGGCGCGCACGGTCGGGAGCAGGCGCTCGTTGGCGAACTTGACCGCCTCGTCGAGACGGTCGACGGGGAT
Source organism: Nocardioidaceae bacterium (assembly GCA_035699605.1). Classification (GTDB taxonomy): domain Bacteria; phylum Actinomycetota; class Actinomycetes; order Propionibacteriales; family Nocardioidaceae; genus SSC3. Next base: position 37,512 of record DASSPN010000079.1, read on the forward strand.
CTTCATGGTCGTTGATCGTCCGTACATGTCTCCCACTTTCCTCCGGGTCAGGACCGTGAGCAATGGAAGAGTCAGGCACTCTGCCGCTCGGGGGCAGCGCCGCGCGGAATGGTGCCCCGAGCGAGTCTGGGCTAGGACCTCCAGCACGGCTAGCCTTCGGTGGTGGAGTCGCTTCGGGAGTACGTCGACTTCGTCTCCGACAACCGACGCTGGCAGGGCTTCGAGTTCCGTGACGGGGACATCGTCATCTCGACGCCCGCCAAGTGTGGGACGACGTGGGCGCAGTTCCTGGTGGCTCTGCTGATCTTCGACGGCCCTGACCTACCTGATCAGCTGGGACGCATCTCGCCCTGGGTGGACGCGCTCTTCACGCCCCTCGACGAGATCACAGCCCGGCTCGAGCAACAGACCCATCGTCGCTTCATGAAGACCCACACACCGCTGGACGGGGTGCCGTACGACGACCGGGTGACCTACATCGTGGTGGGGCGGGACCCGCGGGACGCCAGCGTCTCGAAGGACCACCACGCGGCGAACATGGCGCCGGTGCTGGACCAGCGCCTGGCCGACGCCCACGGCCAGGAGGTCGAGGACGGCGCGGAAGAGCGGGCTCTGCCGACAGACAGGGCTGCGAGCTTCCGGGCCTCCCTCGGGATAGCTCAGTCAGAGGATCGCGACGACCGGTTGTACGAGATCGTGCAGCACCTCCGCGAGGCTTGGCTCCGACGTGACCGCCCCAACGTCTTCCTTCTCCACTACGCCGACCTCCAGGCGGACCTGGCAGGTCAGCTCGGCCGCCTTGCAGAGGCGCTCGGCATCAGCGTCAGTCCCGACCGGGTCCACGAGCTGAGCCGGCACGCAACCCTGACGGCGATGCGGTCGCGTGCGGCCGACTACGCGCCGGAGGCCGACTGGAGCCTCTGGAAGGACACCACCGCGTTCTTCCGGAGTGGTGGGAGCGGGGAGTGGCGAGGCTGGGTCGACGAGGAGTTCCACCGGCTGTACGCCGCCCGCGTCGCCGAGCTCACGGACGGTGACGAAGAGCTTGCGAGGTGGATCCACCACGGGTTCGGCTCACTGACATAGCGGTGTCGCCGTGCCAGGTGGTGTCGGTGCCAGGTGGTGTCGGTGCGGGGGCACGTGGTGCGATGAGGCGCATGAAGGTGGGACTGGTGGCCGCGAGCTTCGTGCTCGCAGCCTGCTCGACCGGCGAAGGGGCCGAGCCGAGCAGCACCAGGCCCACCCAGCGAGAGGGAGTCACGACCATGGACCCCCGCACCAGCCAGGCCCAGCTCGACCAGCAGCTCCGTGACGCAGCCTGGGCGAACGACGTCCCTCGCGCCCGGGACCTCATCCGACAGGGCGCCGACGTCAACGCCAAGGACGACACCGAGCAGAGCGCGTACCTCATCGCGACCAGCGAGGGCTACCTCGAGCTCCTGCTCCTCACCCTGCGCAACGGCGGCGACGTCGACGCGCACGACTCGTACGACGGCACGGGGCTGATCCGGGCAGCGGAGCGTGGCCACTGGCGGGTCGTCGGTGCCCTCGTGCAGGC
>DASSPN010000080.1:0-14604 GCA_035699605.1 Nocardioidaceae bacterium
CCCCGTCGTGCCCGGGTCCGCTGTGTAGCGGCGTGCGCCGGTGTCGAGGGTGACCCGACCTTCGAGGAAGGTGCCTCCGAACGCGGGGTGCGAGTTGTAGTCGATCTCGAGGTGTACGTCGCAGAGGTTCACCAGGGTGTCGTCCACCAGAAGTGACTCGCTCTGGAGGGACAGTGACCGCTCGATGCGCACCGGCACCGAGAACAGCGTCGTCACCAGGGAGCAGCCGGCGTCGTCGGCGGCCACCACGTCCCACCGGGCGTTCGCTGCTTCGCCGTGGAAGCCGACGGGGCAACCGGCCACCGGACGAGGAGGCCCGGCGTTGGGGCACAGCAGCTGCCAGCCCCCGCGGTACGCCTCGAGCCAACCCGCGACCGGGTCGTACGTCGTCGGTGTCGTCGTACCGTCGCGCAGGGCATCGGCATGGTCGCGCCACGGCGTCGAGAACAGCACGTCGACGCCGGACGACCGATGCACGAGCGACAGGATGTCGGCGCCGCGCCCCGGGTCCACGGCGACCGCCAGGTCGTCGTTCCAGAGATGAAGAAGGTTCGTCATGGCTCAGCCCCGGAACGGTGCGACGGGGACACCGCGGGTGTCGGTTGCCAGGGCGAAGACCGAGCCGGCGTGCGGCTGCAGGGAGAGGTCCTCCTCCGAGAGACCGGAGCGCGCGCTGGTGACGAAGAGCGTCCCGTCGTCGCCGAAGGCGCAGCTCGAGGGCTGGGCGACGGGCATGGGAACGACCGCCGACAGCTCACCGGTCGGGCTGAAGCGGCGCACCTCCGACCCGCCCCAGACCGCCACCCAGATGAACCCGTCCTGGTCGACGGCCAGGCCGTCCGGAAGCCCCGGCTCCACGGTGCACAGGGGGCTGAAGCTGCCGACCCGACCTTCGTCCGCGTCGAAGTCGGCGCGCTGCAGCACGTTGGCGAAGCTGTCGACGAGGTACATCGTGCGGTCGTCGGGACTCCAGCCGAGGCCGTTGGGGAGGATCATGCCCCCGGCCATCACCTGGCTCGGGCCATCGCCGTCCCAACGGTGCAGCATGCCGAGTCCCGGCTCGAACTCGAGGTGGTTGCTGCCGGCCCAGAGCCGGCCGCGTGAGTCACACTTGGCGTCGTTCATCCTGCGGTGTGCTTCGGGGAGGCAGCCGTCGGCCAGCCACAGCTCCCCGTCGTCCACGAAGCCGAACCCCTGGGAGAAGGCGACGGCGAAGCCTCCCTGCGTCGCACGCGGGACGGCCGCACCCATCATCGTGTCGAAGTGCACGGAGACCTGCGCCCCCGAGCCGAGATCGTTTTCGTGGATCCACCCGGCAGTGATGTCCACCCAGCAGAGCCGACCGGTGCGATGGTCGACGACGGGGCCCTCACCGACGTCGGCGGTCGCCTCGATGAGGACGTCGGGCGAGGCGAGCTTGGTGACGGACATGACTGCTCCTCAGAGGACGCCGAACTGGCGGTAGGCGTCGGACGGCTTCATGCCCTGCGCGACGGCGGCCCGGAACTCGGACTCGGCCGAGGCCTTCTCCAGTGCAGCGGAGACCACCTCGAGGATCAGCGTGGAGGGTACGACGACCACGCCGTCGTCGTCGCCCACGACGAGGTCACCGTTCGCGATCGGAACACCGGCCACCTCGATGACCCCGGAGTAGCGCTCGATCTCGATGCGCCCGTTGGCGTCCCGGGGGCTCGTGCCCCTGCTGAAGACGGGGAACCCCAGGTCCCGCACCATGCGGAGGTCGCGCATGTAGCCGTCACACACGGTTCCTCGGACGCCGCGCGCTCGCACCGACGTCGACGTGAGCTCTCCCCAGAGGGCGGCGTCGGACGACGAGGACACCACCCACACGTCGTCCGTCGCCACCGCGTCGAGCGCGTCGAGCAGCCCGATGTAAGGGACGTCGGGCACGGCGTCGACCAGCCTGGCCATGGTGTTGTAGGCGTAGCCGACCATCGTGAGCTCGCCGTCGACCGGCAGCAGCCCGGGCGCGAGGCACTGGTCGCGCAGGCCCATGCCGTCCAGAACGTCGCTGACCAGGGCACTGCGGATGGTGCCGACGAGAGCGTCGAGCTCGACGGTGCTGAGCGGGCGCGAGACGGTGTTCACGGGCATCAGGACTCCTCCACGGCACGCAAGGCCGCCTTCATGTAGCCGAGGGCATAAGCCATGCCCGCGTGCCAGGACGCATCGCACGTCATCTGGGGTGTGTGGTCGGGGATGAGGACTCCGTCGTACCCGCTGTCGGCGTACGTCCGGAGAGCGCGGAACATGTCGACGTACCCCTCGTCGACGAAGACCTCGTGATAGTCGGGGACTCGGCCGACGACGTTGCGGAAGTGCACGTACCCGATGCGGTCCTGTGCTGCGAACCTCTCGATCACCTCGTAGACGTCGAGGTCCGGCATCTCCGAGACCGTCCCCTGGCAGAACTCCAGGCTGTTGTGCGGACTGGGCACGAGGTCCACGAAGCGCTGCAGCGCCGCCTCGTTGGTCAGGATGCGAGCGGTGTTGCGAAGCACGGGCAGAGGCGGGTCGTCGGGGTGCGCACAGAGTCGCACCCCCGCCTGCTCGGCCACGGGCACGGCGGCCTTGAGGAAGTACTCCAGGCGCGACCACATCTGGTCCGCGGTCACCTGGCCGATCGTCTCTCCGCCCTCCCCGCCCTCAGCAGCGGCGAGGTCGTAGTCCATGTTCCAGACCTGGCCGCGAGGTATCTCCGGCTGCCCGCCGAGTGCGTCGGCGCGAAAGCCGATCGACTCGGCGCCTCCGCGGGCGTAGGGACCGGTGGTGTGGCCCCACACTCCTGCGAGGGAGAAGTTGTAGCCCAGGCGTGGGATTCCCACCTCACCGAGCAGCCGGATGCTGTCGAGGACGCCTTCGAGCTGCTCCTCCCGACGCGGGCCGTCGAGAAGCACGTCGTGCCAGTGACCGGGATCGAGGTTCTCGACCGCGTGCAGGACCAGCCCCTGCTTCTCGACGAGGTGCTTGACCTCCTCGACCTCCCGGAGCGTCCACGGCTTGCCGACGCGGTGGGTCGGTCCCCAGCCGGAGGTGCGACCGGTGGACTCCGGGATGCGGGGACCGCCGCTGAAGTAGTCGACGAGGTGGGCGACGATGTGCGTAGCCCCGGCCTGCTTGGCGAACCGCAGGTTGTCCTCGGTGAGCATGTGGCGGTACAGACCGAGTCCGATCTTCACAGCTCCCTCCCCTTCCTGGGCAACGCGTTCACTCTCAGCATGGTGCCCGGTGTCCCTGCGCAGAAGAGGCCGCAGCGGAGACGGCGAGGGGTGCCAGCGGCAGCCCGCCGAGCTCCTCGTCGATGCGGATCAGCTCGTTCCACTTCGCGGTGCGCTCACCGCGCGTGATGGACCCGACCTTCACGATGTCCGCACCCCAGCCGACCGCCAGGTGCGCGACGGACACGTCCTCGCTCTCGCCGGACCGAGCGGACACGATCGTCGACCAGCCCGCCAGACGGGCGGCGTCGAAGGCCGCCTTCGTGCCCGTGACGGTCCCGGCCTGGTTGACCTTGATCAGCGCGGTGTTGCAGGCGCCGTCGCGAGCCGCAGCCGTCACCCGTTCGGCGTTGGTCACCAGGTAGTCGTCTCCGACGACGAGCGCACGATCGCCCAGGGACTTGGTCGCCTGCACCATGCCCGTGGGGTCGAACTCACCCGCCGGGTCCTCGACCGCCACGATCGGGTAGGCGTCGACCCACCGCTCCACCACGGACAGCCACTCGTCCCTGTCGTAGGTGCGCCCCTCCGTGGCGAGCCGGTAGCGACCTTCGTTCTCGAACTCGCTGGCCGCGATGTCGAGCGAGATGCTGACGTCGACGCCGGGGACGAGACCGGTGCGGGCGATGCCCGCGGTCAGCAGCTCGATCGCCTCCTCGGTGCTCGCGACAGCTGGCCAGTGGCCCCCCTCGTCCGCGACGCCCAGGACGGGCCCACGCTGACGGAAGAGCTCTCCCACGCTGAGGTAGACCTCGGCCACCTGGACGAACGCGTCGGCGACGGTCGCGGCAGAGAGCGGGACCACCATGAAGTCCTGGATGTCGACGCGCATGGCGGCGTGCGCACCGCCGCCGATGACCTGGACCTCTGGCCGGGGCATCGAGATGGGGGTGCCGAGGTAGCGCCACGTCGGAACACCCACGGCGCGCGCCGCTGTGTGCAGCACGGCGAGTGAGGTCGCCACCGTCGCGTTGCCCCCGAGGTCGCTACGCGTGGGCGTGGGGTCCAGGGAGTCGAGTACGGCGTCCACGGCGGCCTGGTCGTCGACCGCGAGCCCGATGAGCGCGGGCGCGATCCGCTCCTGCACGTTGGCCACGGCACGGATGACGTCGAGCCCGCCGAGCGACGTACCACCGTCCCGCAGGTCGGTCGCCTCTGCGGATCCTCGTGAAGCACCCGCAGGGGCGATCGCCCGGCCGGAGATCAAGGCGTCGGTCGTGACCTCGACCTCGACGGTAGGACGGCCGCGGGAGTCCCACACGCGACGCGATCGCACCTCGGCGATGGTCTGGCTCACGACAGCAGGTCCTTCCACGACGAGAACAGGGCGGGCAGCTCGACAGGAGCACCGACGAGCGGGAGCGCGAAGCGTCGTACCGTCTCGCGCGCGTCGTCGCGGAGGTACTCGACCGGCGAGCGTCCGTCGACTCGCGCCAGCATCAGGGCCGGGAGCAGGGCGGCCACGCGGTGCTCCAGCTCGCCGCTGGGCTCCCAGTCGACGTGGACGGTGTAGGCCGCGAGCAGCGCGTCCGCAGCGTCCAGGAGGTCGCGCACCGGCGCGCCGTACCGCAATGCCTTCAGCATCAGGTGGTTGAGGCAGAAGGCGACGTCGAATGCCGGGTCGCCCCACCAGGCCGTCTCCGCGTCGAGCAGGACCGGGCCCTGGGGACCGACCAGGATGTTCTTCGGGGAGGCGTCGCCGTGGACCAGGGCGAGCTTGGTCTCGAGCAGTGACGCAGCCAGCCCCCGCACGGCCGGCGCGATCGCGGGGTGGCGCTCGCCGAGCCGCAGCAGGTACGGCTCGATGCGCAGCGCCACGAACAGCTCGTCGGTCGCGAACTGCTCCGCGAGCTCAGGCCGACGGGAGGTGCCGGCATGCAGGCCCCCGAGCCGGTCGCCCACGGCCGCGGCGACGGACCGGTCGACCCGCCCGGCCATCAGCTCGCCCTTCCAGAGCAGGTGGTCGGCCGGGTCGAGGTAGGAGAGGGCGAGGAAGTGCTCGTCGTCGTCGTAGGCCAGCACCTGTGGGCAGATCCCCGGGACAAGTGCGCCCGCGACCTCGAGCCAGCCCGCCTCCGAGCGGCTGCGCCGCAAGGGTGCGCGCCACTCCGAGGCCACGCGCAGCTGCGCCAAGGGCCGCTTCACGACCAGCTTCCGCTCGGGCGTGCGGACGAGCCAGATCTCCGAGGAGACGCCGCCGTCGAGAGGCTCGAGCTGCACGGTCGAGGGGTCGTCCACCAGACCGTGCCTCAGCAGCAGCTCCGCGAGAGGGACGGCGACCCGCGTCGAGACGCTCATGACGGGCTCCACGTGCTCAGCCCAGGATTCCCGCGGCGTCGAACGCCGGGACCGCGCTGCCACAGACATGGTGCATCACGCCGCAGAGCTCGACCGTCGTCGTGACCTGGTCACCCGTCGCCAGGTAGCGCGGCGGGTCCATACCCAGGCCCACCCCGGACGGGGTGCCCGTGAGGATGACGTCGCCCGGTCGCAGGGTGACGATGTGCGACAGGTACGACACGATCGCGGGCACGGGGAAGATGAGGTCGGCCGTGCTGCTCGCCTGGACCGTCGCACCATTGATCCGACACTCGAGGGCGATGGCGTCCCGGTCGGGGAACTCGTCCGGCGTGACGAGGAGCGGGCCGAGCGGAGTGAAGCCCGAGAACGACTTGCCCAGGCTGAACTGCGGCTTCGCACCACCCGCGAGCTGCACGTCCCGCGCGGAGAAGTCCTGGGCGCCCGTGATCGCCGCGACGTGGTCCCAGGCGACGGCTCGCGACACCCGATGCGCCGCACGCCCGATGACGACGGCGACCTCGACCTCCCAGTCGACCTGGTCCGTCGGCAGGACCAGGGTGCCGGAGGGAGCAGCGACCGAGCTCGGGAACTTCGTGAAGACCAGCGGCACCTCGGGAAGGGGAAGCCCTGCCTCCAGCGCGTGCGCGCGGTAGTTCAGCCCCACCGCGAAGACCTGGCCGGGTTCCGGCACGGCGGCGTCGTAGCGCGGATTCTCCACGGGGACGCCCACGAAGTGGTGCACACGTGCGGCCGTCCACTCGGTGAACTCGTCCCACCGTCGGAGCACTCCCTGGATGTCCGGGCCGAACCGCCCGCCGGAGGCCTGCTCCACGTCCGTGACGCCGTCCGGGAGGACGATGACGGCACGCCCGTTGATGTTGCCCAGCTTCATGTCTTCTCCTCAGCCTGCCGTGATGCCACCGTCGATGACCAGGTCGGTCCCGGTGATGAAGGCAGCCGCGTCGCTCGCGAGGTACAGGGCTGCCGCGGCGACCTCCGCCGGCGTCCCGAGCCTGCCCATCGGCTGTCGACCGACCAGCTGCGTGCGACGGGCCGCAGGGTCCTCCGCCTCGTCCAGGAGGCGGGCGACCCACGGCGAGTCGACCGTGCCGGGACAGATCGAGTTGCACCGGATGCCGTGTGCCGCCCACTGGACGGCGATCTGCTTGGTCAAGGCGATGACCGCGCCCTTGCTCGCGCAGTACGCCGCGCGGTCGGGCAGCCCGATGAGCCCGGCCGCCGAGGCCGTGTTCACGATGACGCCGAAGCCGCGCTCGAGCATGGACGGCAGAACTGCCTTGCACATCAGGTAGGTGCCGCGCACGTTCACGCCGAAGACGCGCTCCCACTCGTCCAGCTCGCAGTCGACGACGCTCTTGGTCGAGCCGATACCGGCGTTGTTGAAGAGGGTGTCGATGGGCCCTCGGTCGGCCACCGACTCGAGTGCCGCCCGGATGGAGGAGACGTCGCTGACGTCCGCCTGGAGGCGCACGACGTCGTCGGGAAGGGCGTCGGTCGTCAGGTCGATGGCGATCACGTCGGCGCCCCGTGCGAGCAGCCCGGTCGCGATCTCGAGCCCGATGCCCGACCCGGCACCCGTGACGACAGCGCGCCGGCCCCGGAAGTCGGCGTCCCGGGCCAGCACGGCCGGTGACGTGGCAACTGCGGTCATGAGAGGACACCCCCCTTCTCCTGGGCGGCCGGATGGCCGAAGGCGGCCTGCTCCAGCCCGCGGATGTAGCCGACCGCGAAGAGGCGGCCGAGCTTCTCGTAGCCCGGGTGGTCGTTGGACTCGCCGGCCATCGTGGGCACGTGGTCGGGTCGCATCGGGCCGGCGAAGTCGATCGCGGCGTAGGACCGCATGCACTCGGGCATGTCGGTCTGGCCGTCGTCGTGAAACGTCTCCTCGAAGTGCTCGACCGTCCCTCGTACGTCCCGAAAGTGCACGAAGGCGACGCGCTCGGAGCCGAGGTCACGGATGAGCGACGGCAGGTCGGTCTCGCCGCCGAGCACCTCCGGCATCAGCGAGAAGTTTCCCTGGCACAGGGTGATGCAGCTGTTCGGCGACGGGTGCAGGTCGAGCATCCTCCGGTACGCCGCGACCGAGCTCATGATCCGCGGGACGTTGCGGTCCCACGGCTGCGGCGGGTCGTCCGGGTGCAGGCTGAGGCGGACGCCGGACTCCTCGGCGACCGGTACGACAGCCCGCAGGAAGTACTCGAGGGCGGACCACAGCTGCTCGTGGGTGATCTCGCCGTCAGCGGCGCGCGGACCACGCGCCTCGCTCGCCGAGCGGTCGAAGCCGCTGACCAGGGCGCCGCCTCGGCTCACGATCGCCGGGTCGGTCCGACCCCAGCTCGCGAGCGCCATCCAGTTGTAGCAGAGGGTCTCGATGCCGAGCCGGCCCATCGCCCGCACCTGGGTGATGACGTCCTCGATCTCCTTGTCACGGCCGGGGAGCCCGAGCCGGACGTTGTCCATCGGCGCGGTGTCCTCGATGCAGGTGACGCGGAAGCCGTTGGCTGCGAAGACCTCGACGTCGCGCTGGATCGCCTCGAAGCTCCACGGTGTGCGGTCGTCCGCGGCGAGGCCGAAGTCGTGGCCACCGACCGAGGCGAACATGCGCTGGTCCTGCTCGGCCCCGTCGAGGAGGGCGACGACGGAGTCGATGCCGCACTGCTTCAGCAGCGCCCACCAGGGCTCCGGTCGGGGCGGCAACAGCTCGCTGAGCTGGATCACTGCTTCGTCCTTCCTAGACGAGAGCGGTGCGGCGGGTCCGCCACACGTTGACGAGGACGGCGACGAGTACCACGCCACCCCGGACGACCTGCTGGGCATACGGGTTGACGCCGAGCAGGACCATGCCGTTGAGCAGGGCGGCTATGAACAGCACGCCGATGACGGTGCCGACGATCGATCCCTTGCCGCCAGAGAGGGCGGTGCCACCGATGATCACCGCGGCGATGGCGTCGAACTCGAGGCCGACCGCGATCGTGCTGTTGCCCGAGGAGAGGAGCGCGGTCTGCAGCAGGCCGGTGAGCGCCGCGGTCAGGGCGACGATCGCCATCACGAGGATCTTCACCCGGTGGACGTTGATGCCGGACAGGTTGGCCGCCTTCGCGTTGCCGCCGACGGCGTACACCGACCGCCCGAAGACCGTCTTCTTCGTCACGACCAGCAGGATCAGGAAGACCGCCGAGAGGTAGAGCGCCGGCACCGGGATCCCGAGGACCCGACCGTCACCCCAGTAGAAGAACTCGCCGGAGTCGATCGGCAGCGGGAAGTTGTTGGTCAGCAGCTGCGCCAGCCCCTTGAGCGCCAGGTACAGCGCCAGCGTCGCGATGAACGTCGGCACCCCGAAGTAGGCGCGCAGCGCACCTGCGCTCGCGCCGATGAGCCCGGCCACCACGAACACCGCGAGCAGCGCCAGCGGCATCGGCCACCCCTGCTTGACGATCAGCACGCCCAGCAGGGAGGAGGAGAGCGCGGCCATCGACCCCACGGAGATGTCGATCTCTCCCGAGACGATCACCAGCGTCATCGCGAACGCGACGATGCCGAAGAACGCGGCGTTCTGCAGGATGCTCAGCTGGTTCGACGTCGTGAGGAACACCGGCGAGGCGAAGGAGAGTACGACGTACAGCGCGATGAACACGAGCAGGAGGCCGATGCCCTCCCACGCGCGGATGCGCTGCACGATGTGTCCGAGGGACGCCATACCGGCCCGTCCTTCCACGGCAGAGTCTGCGATCGCCATGTCAGTCAACTTCCTTCATAGCCAGGGCGAGCACGCGCTCGGCGCTCGCGTCGGAGCCGATGAGCTCCTCACGGTTCTTGCCTGAGCGGAGGACGATGACGCGGTCGCACACCAGCGACAGCTCCTCGAGCTCCGAGGACACGAAGACGGACGCAACGCCCTGCTCGGCGAGGTCCCGGATCAGTGCGTAGATCTGGGTCTTCGCGTGGACGTCGATGCCGCGGGTGGGCTCGTCGAGCAGCAGGACGTTCATGTCCGCCGCGAGTGCCCGGCCGATCACGGCCTTCTGCTGGTTGCCACCGCTGAGGGTGCCCACTTCCTGGTCGGCCGACGAGGCGCGCACGGACAGCTGCCGCATGGTCTCCGCCTGGAGGGAGCGCTCGCGGCCGCGTCGCAGCCACTGGCCGGGCAGGACCCTGGTCCGCGCGGTCAGCACGATGTTCTCGCCGACGCCGAGAGCCGGGACGATGCCGGCGTGCTTGCGGTCCTCCGACGTCATCGCCACCTTGCGGGCGAGCATCGCGCGAGGGCTGCGTCGTCGTACCGGCACGCCACCGACCGACACCTGGCCGCGGACGTCGCGGCGGAGCCCGAAGATCGCCTCGAGCAGCTCGGTACGCCCCGAGCCGAGGAAGCCGGCGATGCCGAGCACCTCGCCCTCGCGGAGGTCGAAGCTGACGTCGTCGAGGACACCGTCGACAGCCAGGCCTCGCACCGAGAGGACGCTGGGGGCACCGCTGCGGTCGCGGTACTCGGCGTCCGCGACCGACGTAGCTTCCCCGGCGATGAGGGCAGCGACCCGCTCGGGACTGGCCTCGTCGATGCCGAGGGTCGCCACCTCGCGGCCGTCACGCATGATCGTCATGCGGTCGGCGATCTGGGGGATCTCCTTCATGCGGTGCGACACGTAGATGACCGCGACGCCCGTCGCAGCGAGACGCCGTACGAGAGCGAGGAGGGTGTCGACCTCGGAGGCGTTGAGCGCGCTGGTGGGCTCGTCGAGGATCAGCACGTCGGGCTCGTCGACAAGCGCCTTGGCGATCTCGACCAGCTGCTGCTCCGCGATCGAGAGGTTGCCGACCAGCTCCCAGGTGGGCAGGTGCACGCCGAGCAGGTCGAGCGCGGCCTTGGCACGGGACTGGAGCTCGTCACCCTTGATGAAGCCGAGCCCGCGACTGGGCCAGCGGCCCATCGTCACGTTCTCGGCCACCGACAGCCCCGGGACGAGGCTGAACTCCTGGTGGACCACGGAGATGCCGCCGGCGCGAGCTGCGCCGGGGCTGTCCCAGTGCACCTCGCGGCCGTTCAGCGTCAAGGTGCCGGAGTCCGGCTTCACCGAGCCCGAGATCACGTTGACCAGGGTCGACTTGCCGGCGCCGTTCTTGCCGAGCAGGGCTCGCACTTCACCGCGGCGCAACGAGAAGTCGACGCCGGCCAGCGCGTGGATGGCGCCGAAGCTCTTCTCGAGGCTCTGGCAGGCGAGGACGGGGGTGTCGTCCATGGGAGCTCCTGACCGGGAAGGTGGATGGGGGTGCAGTGGGTCGGGGGCCGCTGAAGGGTGGAGCGGCCCCCGACCGTTTCTCACTGGGCGCTGGCCAGGAACTCTTCGACGTTCGCGGGCTCAGCGCGGTTGTAGACGATGCCGGGCAGCTCGACGGCGAACGGGTCGTTCTCCTCGCCGTCGATGGCCTTCTTGGCCATCTCGTAGGCACCCTGGGCGGTGGCGACCGGGTCCTGGCCGGTGGTGACCTGGAGGATGTCGTCGTCGGCCAGCAGCTGCTCGGCGAGCTGCGCCGAGATGTCGGTGCCGAACACCTTCACGTCCTTGCCGGCCTGCTTCACGGCGACGGTCGCACCCACGGTGCCGCCGTCGTTCGACGCCCAGATCAGGTCGATGTCGTCGTGTGCGGTCAGGATGTCGGTCGCGACAGTGGTGGCCTTGTCCGCGAGGTAGGCCTCCTGGTCGGTGACGTAGTTCGCCTCGACCCCAGCGGCCTCGAGCGCCTCCTTGAAGCCGGCCTTGCGCAGCTTGCAGGCGGAGGCGATGTCGCAGTTGAGGATGGCGATGTTCGCCTTGCCGTCCAGGTTGTCGTTGATGTACTGCGCGGCGACCTCACCGGTGCCGGTGCCCAGCGCGGTGTTGTCGGACTGGATGACACCGCTGGAGTTGCCGGGCTCGAGGGCGGCGTCGGTGCAGTTGCCGTAGCAGATCAGCGTGATCCCGGCGTCCTGGATCGACTTCATGGTGGCGAGGGACGCGTCGGCAGCTGCGGGCTGCATGAGGATCGCGTCGACCTTGGCCTGGATCATGTTCTGCGCGACCTGAGCCTCGGTGGCGGGGTCGTTGTTCGACAGGCCGGTGACGACCGAGCCGCCGTCCGCCTCGACCGCGGCCTTCAGGCCCGACTCGATGCCCTGGTAGTACGTGTCGCCCTGCAGCATGATCACGCCGACCTTGAGGCCCTCGTCTCCGCCGTCAGCGTTGGCGTCGGTGGCACCGGCGTCGGAGCAGCCGGCCAGGGCCAGTGCTGCCAGGGCGGCGCTCACGCCGAGCGCAGCGCGACGCCGGCCTCGTGCCGAGACGCCGCGGTGAGTGCGTGGAAACATCTCTTCTCCTTCTGACGTGCCCGCCCGGGCACCATCTAGTGCAACGCTGTTGTGTTGCATGCGACAAGTGAACGGTGTCACATCCGACGCTGTCAAGCACTCTGTGCAACTTTGTTTCATTCAGTGAGTTTTCTGTGAGATCATGGAGACGCACGCATGCCGTGGTAGGAAGAGGCACGATGTCCCAGAGCAACGACGGCCAGACGACCGAGACCCAGCGCGGCACCACCCGCACCCTGCTGCGTGGCCTGACCCTGCTCGAGATGATCGCGGACGCCCGCGACGGGGCGACGGTCACCGACCTGGCGGCCGGCACGGGCCTCGACAAGGGCACGGTGTCGCGACTGCTGGGCACCCTGCGCGACGCGGGCTGGGCGAACCAGTCCCCCGAGGACCGCCGCTACCGGCTGGCCGGCAAGGCGCTGGCGCTCTCGCATGACTACACCAACCGCGTCGACCTGCGCGCGCTCGCGATGCCGCTTCTCTCCGAGCTGCGCGACACGTGGAACGAGACCGTGCACCTCGGCGTCATCGAGGGCAACGAGGTCGTGTACGTCGAACGGCTCGAGCCGCAGGCCACCGTGCGCGTGATGTCCATCGTCGGGCAGCGGATGCCGATCGCCAGCACGGCCATGGGCAAGGCGTTCCTGTCCGCCCTGCCGCCCGAGGAGCGCGAGCGCCGCTCCAAGGAGCAGGAGCTCGTCATCCGGACACCGCACAGCATCCGCACTCATGAGGAGTTCCTCGCCGATGTCGTCGCGAGCGCGAAGCGCGGGTACGCCGTGGACCGCGAGGAGAACGACCCCGAGATCACGTGTGTCGGGTCACCCGTCACCGACGTCACCGGCCGCCCGATCGCGACGATCAGCGTCTCGGGTCCGTCGTACCGGATGAAGAAGCAGGTCGCGGCCGTCGGACGCTCGTGCGCCGAAGCGGCCGCGTCGATCAGCCTCGCCCTCGGTGACGCCACGAAGGGCTGACCTGTCCGCTGTGCGGAGCCTCGCCACCCTCCCAAGGCCGCGAGACCCCGCCCGTGGCGGGGTATCATTCCATTCATCCCACAAATAGGATGAGTGTGAGGTAGGCTTCCGTCAAGAGGGTCCACACATTTCCTTGCTGGTCTGGAGTGGTCGTGGCTGAGCGCCTGAGCAAGTCGGTCTCGGACGACCTCCTCGCGCGCATCGGCAAGGGCGAGTTCGCCCCTGGCGACCAGCTCCCCACCGAGCAGGACCTCATGGCCGAGTACTCCGTCGGTCGCAACACCGTGCGGGAGGCGATGCAGGCGCTCCGCGCCCTCGGCCTTGTCGAGATCCGGCCGCGTCTCGGTGCCCGCGTGCTCGAGTCACAGGGGGACAACGTGCTCGCCCGGTCCGCGATCGCCCGGCTCCTGCGCGACGGCACGATCGACGAGCTGTACGACGTACGCCTCGTCCTGGAGCCGGCCGCGGCCGCCCGCGCCGCCAAGCACCGGACCGAAGAGGACCTGCTCGCCATGAAGCGCGCGCTCACCCACTTCCGCGTGGCCTACGAGATGGGCGAGAACGTCTTCGAGGCCGACATCGAGTTCCACGAGGCGGTCGCTCGCGCTAGCGGGAACTCCATGCTCGCGCAGATCCTCTCCCCCATGTCCGACGTCCTGGCCGAGGCCCGGAAGGCCACCGGCACGCTCCCGGAGGCCGTCGAGATGGCGCTGCACGAGCACGAGGCGATCGCCGCCGCCATCGAGGCGCGGGCCGGCAAGAAGGCCGGTGATGCCATGGCAGCGCACATCCGGTCGGGCATCTGGGCGATCGGCGAGCTCAAGAAGCGGGCCGACGAGACCTGAGCCTCACCAGCCCAGCCGTGAGTCCTCCGGCCTGCTCTCGTCGTGCGGGTCGGCCCACCTGCTGTTCGGCACGAGGGGGAACCAGCCGGGGCGGCCGGGATCCCGGTCGTACGGATAGCCACCCAGCGCCCGGTACGCCTCGGCGTACTCCGCGAGCTTGTCCCGGTCGAGCTCGACACCCAGCCCCGGGCCGTCGGGCACGGCGACGGTGCCGTCGGCGTACTGCATCTTCCCGCCGACGATGATGTCGTCGCGCAGGTGGTGGTAGTGCGCGTCCGCGGTGTAGGTGAGGTTCGGCAGAACGGCGCCCAGGTGCAGCATCGTGGCCAGCTGGATCCCGAGCTCGCCCGAGCTGTGCACAGCGATCGGCAGCTGGAAGGTCTCGCAGACTCCTGCGGCCTTGATGCAGGGACGAATCCCACCCCAGAAGGTCGTGTCGAGGAGGATCACGTCGACCGAGCGTCGCAGGATGTTGGACGCCAGCTGCTCGAAGTTCACGACGACCTGGTTGGTGGCCAGCAGGAGCCCGGGCCGGCGGACCTGGAGGTTCCCTTCGAGCCCCCAGCACGGGTCCTCGAGGAAGTCGTTGTTCACGCCCTGGATCCTGTCCGCGACCCGGATCCCCTCGATGACGCTGAGCGATCCGTTGGGGTCGTAGCGGAAGGAGTCCCCGGGCAGCGCTTCGGCCAGAGCGAGGTAGCAGTCGATCTCGTACTCGGGCCCGAAGACACCACCCTTGAGCTTGTGCGAGAAGAACCCGTGCTCCTGCTTCAGCTCGAGCGCGTGCTGGACGAGCTGGTCGGGTGTCCGCACCTCGCCCGCACCGGTCTCCGGGTGGCCGTACCGGTAGAAGAGGTACGACGCGAAGCCGACCC
>DASSPN010000081.1:0-37192 GCA_035699605.1 Nocardioidaceae bacterium
GTCCTGGGTCACTCCGGGGTAGATCTCGGTGTAGGTCCCCTCGAGATAGCCCGCCGCCACGAGCGCCGGACCGCCGTGGCCCGGGCCGGTGAGGTAGAGCAGCTCCTGACCGGTGTGCCGGATCAGGCGGCTGGCGTGGGCGTAGAGGAACGACAGGCCAGGGCTCGTGCCCCAGTGGCCCAGGAGCCGCGGCTTGATGTGCTCGGAGCCCAGCGGCTCCCGCAGCAGCGGGTTGTCCATGAGGTAGATCTGCCCGACGGTCAGGTAGTTGTTGGCCCGCCACCAAGCATCCAGGGCTGCGACCTCGTCCTCGGTCGGGTTCGCCAGGCGTTCCTCGAGCGCGAGCGCTTGCTGGGTGTCGTCGGGTCCGATGGTCACGACCGCTCCTCATCGTCGGGCTGCAGGTCTAGGGTCCGATCATGAGCGACCAGGTCCTCGTCATCAACGCCGGCTCGTCGTCGCTGAAGTACAGCGTGGTCGACGAGAGCACCGGGGCGACCGCGGCGACGGGCCTGGTCGAGCGCATCGGCGAGACGGAGGGCAGCCTGGTCCACCGGACTCCGAGCGTCGAAACCCGAGTGCCCTGCGTCGCGGCAACGCATGCGGAAGCAGTCGGGGCTGCCCTGGCGTCCTTCCACCAGCACGGGCCGGACCTCGAGAGCCTGGGCCTCGCGGCAGTGGGACATCGCGTGGTCCACGGCGGCTCTCGCTACTCCGAGCCCGCACGGGTGGACGACGTACTCCTCGCGGCCGTCCGCGACCTGGTGCCCCTGGCACCGCTCCACAACCCGGCAAACCTCAGCGGCATCGAAGCAGCGCTCACGCTCTTTCCCGGCCTGCCCCAGGTGGCGGTCTTCGACACGGCCTTCCACCAGACGCTGCCGCCGCACGCGTACACCTACGCGGTTCCTCACGAGTGGCGGGCACAGCACGGCATCAGGCGCTACGGCTTCCACGGCACCTCCCACGCGTTCGTGGCCGGAGAGGCGGCCCGGCTGCTCGGACGCGACCTGCGCGAGCTCAACCTCATCGTTCTGCACCTCGGCAACGGATGCTCGGCAACCGCCATCAGCCAGGGCCGCTCCGTGGACACCTCGATGGGGCTGACGCCGCTCGAGGGACTGGTGATGGGGACGCGATCCGGCGACGTGGACCCTGCCCTGCACGCGCACCTCGCCCGCACCCTCGGTCTCTCCCTGGCGCAGATCGACGACACCCTCAACCGTCGGTCGGGGGTGAAGGGGATCGCCGGCGTCAACGACTTCCGCGAGCTCGAGCGGCGACTCGCCGACGGTGACGAGCACGCACAGCTCGCCTTCGACGTCTACTGCTATCGGATCCGCAAGTATGTCGGCGCCTACTACGCCGTCCTCGGCCGGGTCGACGCCATCGTCTTCACGGCCGGCGTCGGCGAGCACTCTGCCGCAGTGCGGGCGGAGGCGCTCGAGGGGCTCGACGGCTGGGGAATCACCCTCGATCCCACGCGCAACGCCGCGTCGGCACACGAGGCACGCGTCATCTCGAGCGAGGAGGCCTCGGTCGCCGTCCTCGTCGTCCCGACCGACGAGGAGTGGCACATCGCCCGCGAGACGATGCGCGTCGTACGGCGAGCCCGGGGTCACTGACGCCGTCACAGCTCGGCGAAGGTGTCGACTGTGGGACGAGACCCGAGGTGCCGCCACGCCGCGAGGAAGCTCAGGCCCACGACGGCAGACACTCCGACCAGCGGCGGGATCGTGTTCTCGAAACCTTCGAGGGTCATCAACACCATCGTGGCGACGATGCTGGCACCCATGAGCACCGAGAAGACGAGGAGTGGCCCGACGAAGAACCGACCGACTGCTGTGTCCTTCAGAGTGAGGTAGCCCGCGATGACGAAGCCGGGGAGCAGGACGGACAGGTCGATGACGTGGACCGGGTTCACCCACAGCCCGGCGTCCACCACGCTCTGTGGCGTGTCACCGGAGAGGGTCGCGGGGACGAGCTCGCCGAGCCACATCAGACCGAAGAGCACGCCGATGGCGAGCGAGGTCCACCCGGCGAGCTTGCCGTGCGGAAGCGGGGGCTGGCCCTGGTGCGCGGAGCGCAGCGAACCGACGGACCACATCACGGCGTACGAGCTGAGACCCAGCACCGCGACGTAGACGAGGAACAGCCCGTTGAAGTGCACAGCCATCGAGTAGATGACGTACGCGTAGATCAGGTAGAGCAGGCTGCCGAGCCAGACCAGCGCGGCACGGTGCGAACCCCTGGAGAAGCCGTAGCCGCTCGACAGGAGCACCGCCACCGC
Organism: Nocardioidaceae bacterium; assembly: GCA_035699605.1. Classification (GTDB taxonomy): domain Bacteria; phylum Actinomycetota; class Actinomycetes; order Propionibacteriales; family Nocardioidaceae; genus SSC3. Next base: position 2,291 of record DASSPN010000081.1, read on the forward strand.
CAGCAGGTTGCCCACGTCCTGGCCCTTGGCCTGGGTCGCCCAGTTCGTGGTCTCCTGGTCGTAGACATCCGGGTCCAGGAGACCCGCGAGGCTCGCGGACAGCACGAGCGCAGCGATGACCAGCGACCAGATCAACGGCGACCACGTGGTGCGATGCATCATCCTTCCCTCCGACGCCGAGGGGACCTGCCTCGGCACTTCCAGGCTGTCAAGGGCCGCTGCCCGTTTCGAGGGCGGAAGGTCACTTCCCCTGGGTCAAGGGCCCCTGCTGCTGTGTGGCGGCAGTGCGGAGGGGTCACACCCGCCTGGTGTCGTACGCCCACATCGCGATCTCAACCCGGTTGCGGGCGCCGAGCTTGGCCATGAGCGCGGCGACGTGGGTCTTGACCGTGCTGAGGCCGATGTAGAGCTCGGTGGCGATCTCGGGATTGGTGCGGCCACGCGCGACCAGCGCCAGCACCTCCTCCTCGCGATCGGTCAGCGGTTCGACGGGCTGGACCGGCACCGCCGGCGCCTGGTCGGCGAAGGTCGTGAGCAGCCGCCGGGTGACGTTGGGCGCGATCAGCGCATCCCCGTTCGCCGCCGCGTGGATGGCCTGCAGCAGGAGCTCCGGCCCGGCGTCCTTGAGCAGGAAACCGCGCGCTCCGGCGCGGAGGGCGCCGAGGACGTACTCATCGAGGTCGAAGGTGGTGATCACCACGACTGCCATCGGGTCCGTGACGTCCGGCCCGGCCAGGCGCCTCGTCACCTCGACGCCGTCGAGCCCCGGCATGCGGATGTCGACGAGGAGAACGTCGGGACGCAGCCGGGTCGCCACGTCGACCGCCCCGAGCCCGTCGGCCGCCTCTCCCACCACCTCGAGGTCGGGTTGCGCGTCGAGGATCATCACCAACCCGGTGCGGACCAGGTCCTGGTCGTCGGCGACCACCACACGGATGGTCATGCTGTCTCCGCCGGCAGCACGGCCTCGACCACCCAGCCACGGTCGGGCCTCGGCCCGGCGGAGAGCGACCCGCCGAGGAGCTGGGCGCGTTCGGTCATGCCGAGCAGGCCGAACCCCTGCTCCGGAGTCGGGGCCGGCTCGGTCTGCCCGTCGTCGGTGACGCGCAGCCTGACGACATCGCCTTCCCGGCGTACGTCGATCCTGACTCGGGTCGCGCTCCGTGCGTGCCGTACGGCGTTGGTCAGCGACTCCTGGGCGAGCCGGTAGAGCGCTGCGTCCACGGGTGGAGCCAGCCGGTTCAACGAACCGTGCAACGAGACCTCGACTGCGGGCATCGCGTCGGCGCGCGCCAGGGCGGGCAGGTCAGCGACACCGAGCTGCGGTGAGTACGCGACGTCCTCCTCGTCACGCAGGACCCGGACCATGGACCTCATCTCCGCCAGGGTTCGGGACGCTTCGGACTCGATCGCAGCCAGGACCTCGGCGGCCTTCTCCGGCTGGATGCCGGCGACCACGCCACCGGCCTGCGCCTGCACGGCGATGGCCGAGACGTGATGGGCCACGGTGTCGTGCAGCTCGCGAGCCAGCGCCACGCGCTCCTGGTTGCGGATCTCGAGGCGTTGGCGACGCCAGAGGTCCGCGCGGTAGCGGAACACCGCCGCGAGGGCGACGACCAGCAGCAGCAGGACGCTCCCGCCGAAGACGTCGGCCCGGCCCGCGGAGGAGGCGTACATTCCCAGCGCGGCGACGACCGCCACGAACGCCGTACCCGAAGCGATCTCCCGACCCGAGCCCCACCGCACCAGGGAGTAGAGCAGGATCAGCACCGCCATCATGGAGTGGAGGCCGAGGTCTCCGGTGTCTCTGGCCAGCTGGAGGACCGAGAGCAGGCCGGCGATGGCCCATCCGACCAGGGCGGCCATCAGCGGTCGACCCCGCCGCCAGAGCAGGGCCGGGACCAGCACGAGGGCGAGCGCCGTCACCAGCGGTCGCCAGGCCACGTCCGGTCGAAGGATGCCCTCGAGCACAGCGGCGGCCGCGTACCCGCCCACCAGCAGCCAGTCGGAACGACCGACGGGTGGGGCGTCAGCGGGCCGCGGCTCGTGCCAGAAGGAGCGCCGGACAGTGACCACGGCAACAGCCTAGGGATCGACGCGTCCCGGCGTACCGGCCGAAAGAACGAGAACGGGCCCCTGCCATCGGCCGGGCGAACTGCGGCCTCGGGACGGATCTGCCCGACGCCGGCTCAGGGCAGCGTGGAGTCACCGATCCTCACCACGACAACGGAGACCACGATGACAGCGCCAACCCCCACGACACTGGACGAGCAGCCGATGCCTGTACGAGCGAAGCTCGCCGCCGCGTGGACGAGCTTCATGTTCCTCTACGCCTACGTGGACATCCTCAACTTCTACACGCCCGGCGTCATCGACGAGATCCTCGACGGCAACGTCTTCGAGTTCGACCTCTCCCAGACGTTCTCGACCTCGGCGCTGACCCTCATGGCCGTCCCGATCTTCATGATCATCCTGTCGATGACGCTTCCCGCCCGGGTGACGCGCGTCGCGAACCTTGCCGTGGCGTCGCTCTACGTACCCGTCACGGCGTTCAACCTGTCGGGCGAGTCCTGGTGGTTGTTCTACGGGCTCGGGGTCGTGCTGGAGCTGGGGCTTCTCGCCTTCATCGTGCGGGTCGCCTGGACCTGGCCGCGGAGCGGGGCGTCGGTGGGCAGGGCGACCCGCCACGCCGTTCGTGCGGGCAGCGCCTGAGATCCCGATCCCGCGGCGCCTTGGCTCGTCCCTCTGTCAGTAGTCGGTGAACAACAGGTCGTTGTTCGGTGTGGCCGGCGTGCAGAAGATGAACAAGGTGCAGCCGCCCGCGGTGCCGGAGACCTTGTCCTTGGTGGTCTTGGCGAGCACAGCAGACCCGACCGTGGCCGGCGAGGCGCCGGGGTTGGCCTGGAGGTACTGCGCGGCGACGCCCGCAACATGCGGCGACGCCATGGACGTGCCACTGATGGTGTTCGTGCCGTTGTTCAGCCAGGCCGAGGTGATGCTGACACCCGGCGCGAACAGGTCGACGCAGGTGCCGACGTTGGAGAAGGATGCCCGGGCGTCCTTCTGGTCGCTGGCACCTACGGTCAGCGCGGCAGGCGTGCGGGCGGGAGAAGCCTGGCAAGCGTCCCTGTTGTCGTTGCCTGCTGCGACCGCCACGGTGACGCCATCACTGATCATGCGACCGACGGCTTGGTCGAGAGCCGTGGACGCGGACCCGCCGAGGCTCATGTTCGCCACCGCGGGCTGTCCGGCCTGGTGGTTGGCCACGACCCAGTCGATGCCGGCGATCACCTGGGCGTTGGTGCCCGACCCGCTGCAGTTGAGCACCCGGACAGCAACAAGGCTCACGCCCTTGGCGACGCCGTACTGCGTGCCGCCGATCGTGCCCGCGACGTGGGTGCCGTGGCCGTTGCAGTCGTCAGCCGAGCCGCCGTCGATCGCGTCGAAGCCGCTGACGGCGCGGCCACCGAAGTCGGGGTGGTTGAGGACGAGACCGGTATCGATGACGTACGCCTTCACGCCGGCGCCGGTGCGCGTGTACGTGTAGCTGTTGCTCGCGGGAAGGTTGCGCTGGTCGATGCGGTCCAGTCCCCAGCTCGGCGTGGGTGCCTGCGTGGTCGAGATGTGCACGCCGCGGTCGATCTCGACTGACTGCACACGGGGGTCCAGACGTAGGAGACCGATGGCCGCCTGCGGGAGGGACCCCGCAAAGCCGTTGACCGCGTGCCGGAAGACGTGAGTGGCGCGGCCCGCCCCGAGCAAGTCGGAGGCCGCGGCCGCGGCAGTGGTGCCCGGCTTCAGCGTGACGATCACGTTCACCTGAGGTGAAGGTGCGGCGGCTGCCGGCTGCGCCGCGACGAGCATGCCGGCCACCAGTCCGACTGAGGCAGAGATGAGGGCCGCGGAGGAGACCGGCCGAGACACACGACGCATGTGAGCACTCCTTGGAGGGAGGGTGGGACCCCGAATGTCCCGCCTGCAGGAAGCCAACGTAAGCCGCTTCCCGTGATTTCGACACCCCCTACCTTCTCCGGGACAGGACAGCGGTGGTGGTCAGGGCCTGAAGGAGTGCGCTCACCGAGTGGTCGTTCGGTCCCGACGCGGGACGGCTCAGCCTGGGCGTTTGCGTTTGACGATCAGGGCTATCAGCTCGCGGCTGCATCCCAGTGCCGCGGCCAGTGCCCCGTAGCTCCAACGCTGTGGGTCTTCGTCGCGCAGCTGGTGGATCAATCGGTCTCGCTCGGCGCGGTACTGCTCAGCGAGGCGGTCCGCTTCCGCTGCCTTCGCATGGAGCTCTTTCGCACGCGCGGCTCGAGGCTCTGATGTCCCGCGCGCGGCCTGGGCACGCCTCGGGGCGGCACCTTTGCTGGTGCCGCCCGGGGCGCGACTCCGGACTCCGGCCAACGGGTCAGAGACCACGGGCGAACTCGGTGATCAACGAGGGCACCGCCGCGTCGAACCCGACCACGTCGAGCATGCCGGGGTCGGAGGGATCGGCGATGCTGAACTCCGTGGCGGTCATGCCGACCACGATCAGCTTCGCGTCGATCCCCGACCTGCGCCGATACTCAGCCAGCGCCTGGTGCGGGTGGATTCGACCGGCCCAGGTCTCGTTGTCCGTGTAGACCTTTCGCACGCCCCTGATGCTGTCGCCTCTGGCACGCGTCGGTATCGGTCAGGTCAGTCGACCAGGCCGACACAGCCCAGCGACGAGAAGTGCAGCCGCAGCCGCAGCAACCAGGGACGCCGGGGTCGACACGAGCTCGGCAACCGTCCCGTGGATGACACCGGCCAGTGGCCGGGCTCCGACAAAGGCAACGATCCAAATCGCCATGACCCGTCCGCGGAGAGCATCAGGCGTCCTCAGCTGCAGGATCACCGTCGCGCTCGTCGTCACCCAGGCCATCCCGACTCCGTCGACGAAGAACGCGCCCACGGTCAAGGAAGGCAAGCCGGACAGCGCCGCCGCCAGAGCGCCGAGGCCCATGATCAGCAGGCCAAGGGCAGTCGTCTCGGGCGCGGGCAACCATCGGCGGACCTGCACGAGTGACAGCGCTCCCAGCGCAGCGCCCAGACCGAAGGAGGACGCCAGGATCCCGACGAGAGAGTCGTCGCCCCTGAGGAGCTGCGACACAGCGGGCGTCAGGGTGATGGCGGGATCCGCACCGAATCCCGCGGTAGCGATGGCGATCAGCACCAGCGCGGCGACCCGGTCGTTGCGAACGAACCGGAAGCCGCCGCCCAGTCCCTGATCCATGTCCAGATCCAGGTCCAGGTCCGGGAGGTCCTTGCGAGGCACGCGGAGGCGGGCGACGACGAGCGCGAAGACGATCTGCGCCCCAGCAGCGGTCGCGAAGGCAGCCGCGGGACCGGCCACGGCTGCGATGAGCGCGCCCAGCAGCGGCCCGAGGGAAAGCCCTAGCAGCATCGGGATGGAGTCGATGGTGACTGCCTTGGCCACCTCGGACGAGCGCACCATGGTCGGCACGATCGCCTGCATAGCGGGCCCACCGATCGTGAGGCCGCAACCCATGGCAAGCGAGGCCACCAACAACGCGCGTGCCGCTGTGCTGTCGCTCGGCTGCGCCAGAGCCACGAAGCTCGCGAGCCCGCCAGATGCGCACGCACAGATCAGTCGGCCCAGGACGATCCGCCGGAGCCGGTCACCGCGGTCGGCCGCGATCCCTGACCAGACAGCGAAGACCAGCTGGGGACCGAACACGGCGACACTGACCAGGCCGACGATCACAGTCGACCCCGTCAGCTCGTAGGCCCACAGCGCAGCGACCAGGTTGTACACCCAGAGGCCGATCACCGACACGAGCTTGCTGGCGACGTACGGACCGAACGCCCGGTCTCGTAGGAGACCGGCTGTTGTGCGGGCAGCGGGAAGATCTGGTCCCGCCGCGAGACCGTCGCTGTCCATGGCGATCAGGCAGCTGTACTGCTCTTGGTGAGACTGATGCGCGGGTCGAGGTAGGCATAGGCGATGTCAACCATGAGGTTGATCGCAACGATGATCAGAGCCCACACGGCCACCGTGAACTGCAGCAACGGGAAGTCGCGCCAGATGACCGCCTCGTAGGCAAGTCGTCCTAGGCCTGGCCAGTTGAAGATGACCTCCGTAGAAATCGCCGAGGCGATAGCAATGCCAAACATCATGCCGATGTAGGTCACCACGGGCAGCAACGCGTTGCGCGCAGCGTGCTTCCAGATGACCACATTGTTGCTCAGGCCTTTGGCTCGCGCGGTGCGCACGTAGTCCTCGCCGAGAACCTCGAGCATGCTCGAGCGCATGAGGCGGACGATCGCTGCCACGAGGAACCACGCCATGGTGAGGCCAGGCAAGACGTAGTGCCGCCAGTCACCGATGCCGCTGGTCGGGAGCCAGCCCAACGTGACGCCGAAGACGAGGATCAGGAGCAGGCCGCTCAGGAACGACGGGACTGACTGACCGATCAGCGCGACGCCCATGGCGACACGGTCGACCAGGCGGTTGGGGTTCGTTGCTGCTGCAATCCCGAGCGGGATCCCGATCATCAAGGCCAGGGCGAACCCCACCGAGACCAGGGCGATCGAGTTCACCAGGCGCGGGAACACGATGTCCACCACGGGACCACCGGTGCGCACAGAGGTGCCGAAATCGCCGCGCACGAAGTCGCCGATGTACAGCCAGTACTGCTGGAGCAGCGGCTGGTCGAGCCCCATCCGCTCGATGAGGGCCGCACGCTGTGCGGCCGGCGCGTCGTTGGGCAGCATGGTGTCCGCAGGATTGCCGGTCACTCGTCCGATCAGGAAGATCACGAAGGTCAGGACGAAGACCGTGAGCACGGCCTGGACCAGGCGGCTGAGCAGGAAGCGGGTCATGACGTGACCCCACCTTTCAAGGATTGCCGGAACGGGTGCGTGCTCATACCTGACGCAGCCTTGGGTCGAACTCGTCACGGAGCCAGTCGCCCAGCATGTTCGCGGACACGATCACCGCCGCGATCGCGATGCCGGGGAACACCCACATCCACCAGAGCGTGTCGATGTAGTTGTGACCCTCGGCGATCATGCCGCCCCACGTCGGTGTCGGCGGCGGAACACCGGCGCCGAGGAAGCTGAGCGTCGCCTCGGAAAGGATGATGTAGCCGACCTGCAACGTGGAGAAGACGATGACCGTGCTGACCAGGTTCGGAAGGACGTGGCCAAGCACGATGCGTAGGGGCCGGCAGCCCGTGACGACCGCGGCGAGGACGAACTCCCGTTGCTTCCACGACATCGTTTCGGCCCGGACCAACCGCGCGTAGCGCGACCACAGCACAAGGCTGATCACGCCGACGACGATCCAGAGGTTGCTGCCGATCGTCACGGCGACGGCCAAGGCGATGAGCACCGGCGGGAAAGCCGACATCCCGTCGATCAGCCGGGAGATGACCGCATCGACCCAGCCACCCTTATAGCCGGCCAGGAGCCCGAGCGCAGTACCCACCGCGCAGCTGATGAGGATGCAGAGCACGGCGATGGTGAGCGAGATCCGCGAGCCCACCATGACCCGCGTCAAAATGTCGCGTCCCTGGCGGTCGGTGCCGAGCCAGTGGTCGGACGTGCCACCGTCCATCCACATGGGAGGCAGCTGACGCGAGACCAGGTCCGACTCCGTCGCGTTCCAAGGCGAGATCATTGGGCCGAAAACTGCGACGAGCACCGCCACCACCAGGATGGCCGTGGCGAACTTGGGTGCGCGCGCGAGACGCGTGCGCCCCTTCCGCACCTTCTTCCGCTTCAGAGGGTTGCGCTGGGGTGTGGGTCGGGGACCTCGCATCAGGGTTGCCGTCACCCTTGAATGCTCGCAGTTGGCTCCGGCCTTGGTAAGACGCCGAGCATCCAAGCCATCAAGCGTCAGCAGCAGCAGAACTGTTGCCTGAGAGCAAGCGCGTGAGGTCCTTCACGCTGGCCAACCTCTCGCAGTCCAGCACCATTTCGGACACGGTCGAGGCCTGCTCCCCGAGAGCACCTCGCTCCAAGAGCCCCTCCGCTTTGTCGCGCATCTCGGCCGCTGTGAGCGGGTTCTCATAGGAACCCTTCGCGTAACACTCAGCCCGCAGGACAGAACCGTCCCGTAGCACGATCTCGGACTTCACCTTGACCTTTGCTCCTCGCTGGCCGCCGCTGTTGAACTCACGCTCGCACTCCTCGTCGTGCCTGACGAAGACTCGGCTCACGAGCTCCGTTGCGGCGCCGCCCTGGACGACCGCGTGCGCCACCGGCAGCTCGACCGAGTCTCCCAGCGTGGTGCCACCGACGAACCGGTTCATCCGGGAGGAGGCGCCCAGGACGATCCGCTCGATGTCTTCAGGGCTCACGTCCGGCCTGGTCGCGAGGGCCTCGACGACTGCGTCGACTGCCGCGTGCACGAAGGCGTGGTAGGGACGCACCTTGAAGGTGTTGTAGAGCAGGGAGTACTCCGACCCGAGAGCGTCGGTCATCAGGCCGAGGTCGACCGTGTCGGCGTAGGCACGCGCCAGCCCGTATCGGCCTTCGATGATCTGCCGGGGTCCACGGAAGCCCGCCTCCGCTAGAAGGGCGCTGCGCACGCCACCCATCGCACCTAGCCCCGCGTGCAGCTGAGGGCTCTCGGAGTGGGACTCGAGGTACTGCAGCGTTCCGCCCGAGTGGCTGACGCCGAGGCTCATCGCGTGCTCGATCTCGGGCGGCTCAAGTTCGAGTAGCACGGCGGCAGCGACGGCAGCACCCAACGGACCGACGATGCCCTGCGGATGAAAGCCTCGGTCGCTCACGTACGACGGCGCCAGTCCGCGGCCGACCCGGCACATCACTTCATAGCCCAGTGCGACTGCAGCGACCAGGTCCTCGCCGGTCGCACCCACTAGCTCGCCGACGGCCAGTGCCGCTGGGACCACGGCCACGCCAGGATGGTTGAGCGACGGAAGGTGTACGTCGTCGAGCTCGAACCCATGGCCGGCGACCGCGTTGGCCAGGGCAGCTCCCTCGGCGGATACCGTCGCCGTTGAGCCGACGATCGTGCATGCGCCGGTCGACCCGCCGCGGACATAGTCCCGCACCAGCCCCGACACGGGAAGTGTCGAACCGTAGGCCTGCGCACCCACCTGGTCGAGGATGCACAGCTTGACGAAGTCGCGCACGTCTTCGGGTAGGGAGGCGTAGGTGGATTCGCGCGCGAAGTCAGCCAGCGCGCGGGTCAGTGGGGACGGTGACGGATCGTTCGCTGGATCAGCCACGTGCCGTCGACCCGCTTGAGATGGTGCTCCTGCGTGGCGAAGTTGGAAAGGGTGTAGCGACCGTCCTGCTCCTCGAAGACGGCACCGTTCGCTCGAGCGGTTGCGTCATCGCCATCCCCTTCGATCAGCATGTTCGTCACGACGTGCTGGGCACGCGGAAGGTCTACTTGCGCTGCGATCAGCTTGCGATGTGCGTCCTCACCGACCCAAGATCCGCCTGGGTTCTCGAACGAACCGTCGGTGGTGAAGCACGCCACCCACTGGTCAGCTTGACGGTCGTCGACAGAGAGTTCCATGCGACTCACCAGGTCCCGGATGGCCACCTGGTCCTCGATACTCAACGGCATTGCGATTCATCCATCCTGTCGAGGTGGGGCGGGCGGACGAGTCCGCCGCGCCCACACCCTCGTGCACGCCCTCAGACGTTCTTCTTCTTGGGGCGGTGGCGGATGGTGCGCTCGATCAACCAGTTGCCGTCCACCTTCACGAAGTAGTGCTCCTGGCCCGAGAAGTTGGACAGCGAGTAGACGCCGTCGACCTCTTCGAAGACCGCGCCGTTCGCGCGCCCGGTCGCGCGGTCGCCGTCCCCCTCGAGCAGGAGGTTGGTCATGATGTGCTGGCAGCGCGGCAGTCCGACCTGGTCTGCCACGAGCTTGCGGTGGGCCTCCTCGCCGGCCCACACCGACTCCGGGTTCTCGAACGACCCGTCGGGGGTGAAGCAGGCCACCCAAGCGTCAGCGTCCCGGTCGTCGATAGCAAAGTTCAAGCGACTCAAAAGGTCGTTGATCGCGAATTGGTCCTCAATACTCAGCGGCATTCCAGCTTGTCCTTTTCTCGTTTTGTCACCTGTTTCAAGGGGCACTTCGAGCCTAATCTCGGCGGCACGTATCGACCATGGGCTGAGCACCACCATCCCTAACTCCGACCGTCACGTCGGGCGTCGCTGGGCCCAGGGCTGGACGAGTTCGAAGGCACGCGAGGCCTGCAGCACCCGCCGGTCGTCGAGGTGGTTGCCCACGATCTGCAGGCCGACCGGCAGGCCTTCGGGAGTCCAGCCGCACGGAACGCTTGCCGACGGGTTTCCTGTGAGGCTGATCGGCACGGTGTACTGCACCCACGACATCGGGTCCGTGACCGGCTGCCCGCCGATCTCCGATGGCCCGGTGAGGTCAAGGGGGAAGGCGGCAACCGGAGCGGTCGGGGTGAGGATGAGGTCGTAGTTCTCAAAGAACCGCCAGAAAGCGTTGTAGATGTCCCGACGGGCGGCGAGGGCGCGTGACGCATCGACGAACGAGCGCTTCGTGTCGACCATGTCCGTGAAGCGCGAGGGAGCCGTGCCAGGGGGGTAGCGGTCGATGAGACCGGCCATTGCCGGCAGGTCGGCGTCAAGGGCCCTGATCGCGTCGAAGGTGCTGTGCGCGTTCTCAAACTTGGGGCTGGCGTTCTCCACCAACGCTCCCAGACCTGCGAACTGCTGCGCAGCTCGCTCGACCAGTTCGCCGACGTCGCCATCGACGCGCGCGTCCCCTCCCCAGTCGACCGTCCAGGCGATGCGCAAGCCCTTGAGGTCGACCGCAAGCTCGTCGAGGTACACCTCTCCTGTCGCCGGAAGGGAGTGCCGGTCACGTGGGTCCGGCCCTTTGATGACGTCCAGAACGAGCGCGGCGTCGGTGACGGTTCGCGCCAACGGGCCGATGCGCTCGAGCGACTCCCACCCGCTGAAGCCGGGATATCGGGGGTCGCGTGCACCTGGATAGAGCGGGACCCGCCCGAAGGAAGGATTCATCCCGAAGACCCCGCAAAAACTGGCTGGAACCCGGATCGACCCGCCCCCGTCGCTGCCCAGAGAAACCGGGCCCATGCCTGTGGCCACGGCGACTGCCGAGCCCCCACTCGACCCGGCAGGTGTCCGGCTGAGATCCCAGGGGTTCCGGGTGGTGCCGTAGACCGGGTCGAAGCTCGGGCCATAGCCGAAGTCCGGCGTGTTGGTCTTGCCGACGATGATGGCTCCGGCTCCGCGCAGGCGTTCCACGACCACGTCGTCCTCGTCGGGAGTGAAACCGAGGTAGGCCTTGGATCCCCCCACGGTCGGGAAGTCCTTGGTGAAGATGAGGTCCTTGACGCTGACGGGCACCCCGTGGAGCGGCCCGAGCGAGTCACCCCGGATGACCGCCTGCTCGGCCTCCCGCGCGGCGGCGCGCACCTGTGCGTGGTCTACTGCGCAGAAGGCGACGAGCTCGGGGTTCAGCGTTTCGATCTGCGCGATGACGGCCTCGTTCACCTCGACGGGCGACACCTCGCGAACGCGGATGCGGCGCGCAAGATCGTGCGCGCTGGCGAAGCAGAGATCATCCTCGGCAGTCACGAGGTCACGAGGGGTTCTGCGGCCGGTGCCGGATCGTGCTCTCGATGAGCCACTCACCGTCGACCCGCACAAGGTGGTGCTCCTGACCCGAGAAGTTCATCGGGTAGTAGCTGCCGTCCGACTCTTCGAAAACCGGGCCATTGGCGCGCGCCGATGCGCGATCGCCGTCACCCTCGATCAGGAGACACGTGACGATGTGCTGGCGACGCGGGAAGCCCAGCTCGCCCGTCATCAGCTCACGCTGGGCCTCCTTGCCGGTCCATTTCCCGTTCGGGCTCTGGAACGAGCCATCCTCGGTAAAACACGCTGCCCACTTCTCCGGGTCACGCTCGTCGACGGCAAACGTCAGACGGTTCAGGAGATCAGTGATCGCGACCTTGTCCGGCTCTTCACAGACCGGGGTGTAGTAGGGGTCTGAAGCCGCCGGTCTCAAGCAGGCTCCTGGCGATGTAGTTGGTCAGGTTGCGGAACCCGAGCGCGCTGCCGCGTAGATGCTCGAGGCGTCCGTTGATGGCCTCGGTGGGTCCGTTGCTGGTGCCGGGGCGGTCGAAGTAGGCCAAGACGTCCTCGGCGCGCTTGGTCAGGGTCCGGCCCAGGGTGATGACCTCGACCAAGGCCTTCGGGACGCCGGTGCTGATCGAGTCGATGAGCTTGGTCATGAGCTCTCGGCCGCGGCGTCGGTCGGGGTCGCGGTAGGCGGTGACGATCCGCTGGTAGATGCCCCAGGTCGCCTCGACCTCGACGTGCCTGTCGTCGGCGAACAAGGCGCGCAGCCGGTCGGCTTGCTTGTCGGTGAGCAGGTCAGACCCGGTGTGCAGGGTCCGCCTGGCGCGATACAACGGATCGTTGCGGCGGCCGCGGTGGCCGTGGAGGTCTTGTTGGACCCGGCGTCGGCACCGGTCCAAGGCATCACCGGCCAGGCGCACCACGTGGAAGGGATCCATGACCGCGACCGCCTCGGGCAGTTCCTCGACCGCGGCGGTCTTGAAGCCGGTGAACCCGTCCATCGCCACCACCTCCACGCCCTGACGCCAGTCCTCAGGACGGGCTGCGAGCCAGGTCTTGAAGACCTTCTTCGACCGCCCCTCGATCATGTCCAGCAGCCTGGCGGGGCCGGTGCCGGCGCGCACCGCGGTCAGGTCGATGACCACGGTGACGTACTTGTCGCCGCGCCTGGTGTGGCGCCACACGTGCTCATCGACCCCGATCGCGGTGACACCGTCGTAGCGGTGCTCCTCATCGATCAGCACCCGCCTGCCCTCGGCCAGGACTGCGTCGTTGGCGGTGCCCCACGCGACCCCGAGGCCCTCGGCGACGCGACTCATGGACAGGTGCCCGACCACGATCGCCTCCAACGCCCACCGCAGCCCACGACGTGAGAGCTTGGCTCGGGGTTCGGCGGCGCGGTGGGTGTCTTGGCGCCACACGTGCCCGCATCCGGCGCAGCGGTAGCGGCGCACGGTGATGCGAAGCGTGGTGGGTCGCCACCCGAACGGCTCATGGGCCAGCTCGCGGATCACGGTGTCGCGCGGGACGCCTTCGGCCCCGCAGCGACGGCACCACCGCTCAAGTGAGCCCTCGGGCTCGACGACCTTGCAGGCCAAGACCGCCCGCTTCTCCTCGAGCCGTTGACCGGTCACGATCAGCCCGAGCTCATCGAGGCGGCAGAAGGTCGTCAGATCAGCGCAGGCGAAGGCGCCCGCACGGGTAGCGTCGTGCACGTCGAGGTCTTTCGGGTGGCTGGCCTAGGAACCGCCATCTTCGAAAGACCTCGACCTCTATCCCGGCACCGACGCGCCGACCCCAGCCGCGTCGTCCGCTACACCCTCAACTGTGAAGAGCCCCTTGTCCTCGATACTCAACGGCATTTCCAGCTTTTCCTTTGCTCTGAACGGAATCGTGGGCATTTCGAGCCTACGACCGGTGTCATCCACCGACTACCGATCGAGCACCACTTTCCTTGGCCGTGGGGACCACAGACCCTGAGGCTCAGCCGATAGTCGCCGGGCTTCGCCGGTGCCTACGCTTTCGAGCATGCCTACGGTGATCCGTCTGGTCTCGGAGACTCACCACGTGGGTGACGACCCAATCTACGAAGAGGACGAAGCATGTTTGTACGGAGAGGCGCACTCGCCATCGTGCTCACGCTTGTAGTGGCATTCACGGTGGGCTGCGCGGCGGAAGGAACCGGGGGGACAGGGGGCGACGAAGGCACCGTGACGGTGGCGCACGCGTCGTTCAACAAGGAGAAGCTCTACCCACCACTGCACGACTCGAACGGTCTCGTCTACTACGGACCCATGTTCGACTTCCTCATCGGCGCAGACTCGGACGGCAAGCTCTCCACGGAGACCGGAGCCCTTGAGAGCTACACGCCCAACGAGGATGCGACCGCCTGGACGCTCACTCTCCGCTCGGGGATGAAGTGGCATGACGGCACCGACGTCACGTCGGCCGACCTCGACTTCACACTCAAGGAGTACGCCGACCCGGAGGCCCTTTGCGGCCAGGTGTGCGGCTCCTTGTTGAACAATCTGGCGAGCGTCGACATCGTTGATGACCTCACCGTCCAGATGAACCTGAAGAACCCTGACGTGAACGTCCCGGCTCTCCTGGGTCCGATCGAGGGCAACGCACTCCTGCTGCCGAAGGCCCACGTCGAGACGGTGGGCCGGGATGGCTTCGAGTCGGACCCGATGGGTTCGGGTCCATGGACGTTCGACAGCCGTCAGGTCGGCCAGTCCATCACTTACAAGGCGAACGGTGACTACTGGAACGCAGACCGGGAGCCGAAGTTCGAGACGCTCAACATCGTGCTCGCACCCGACCAGAACACGCGCATGGCGATGCTGAAGTCGAATGAGGCCGACCTCGTCGCGATCACGCCCGACCAGGTGCCGAGCGTCAAGAGCGACGGCTTCGAGATCTTCACGATAGATGACACGGTCTTCTCACAGGTGTACTTCTTCGAGAGCTATGACGCACAGAAGATCACCAACAAGCTCGAGTTCCGCAAGGCGCTCGCCCTGGCCATCGACATGGACGAGGTCATCAGGGCCTTCTACCCGGAGGAAGTCGGCCGTCGCTCGCCTGGCGACAGCACTCCGTTCAGTCCGGAGACGCTGGGCCACGACGACAGCCTGACGCCGTACGAGTACGACCCCGAGGAGGCCAAGCGCCTGCTCAGCGAGGCTGGTTACGATGGTTCGAAGGTCATTCTGCAGACGATGACCTTCCCCGACACTCCCGAGGCGGGTGACGTCAACGAGGCGATCGCCGGCTTCTGGGAGAAGGTGGGCGTCAACGTCGAGATCGTGCCCGGCGACTTCGCGCAACTGAGCGAGAAGATCCTCGACGGCAGCCTGACCGACGGCAAGGAGGTCGTCGTGACAGGCTTCCCCACCTCCAACCGTCCGTCAGTCCTGACCAACATCCAGACGAACATGCTGTCGCCCGAAGCCGGGGGCCGCCTGCGCGCCTACTGGGACCCGGCCAAGATGGATGCTTACTACAACGAGCTCCGGACGATCGTCGATGAGAACGAGCGCAGCGCTCGGCTGCAGGAGATCAACCAAGAGCTGAAGGAGGAGTACTGGACGATCCCGATCGCCCTGAAGAACACCACGTACGCCGCCGGAGAGCGGATCCAGGGCTGGACGCCGATCCAGGGGATCTCCAAGCTCGTTGCCTACGAGAGCCTGGAGCCCTCGGAGTAGAGACCGCACGACAAGAAGCACCCGGTTCGAGCGAGAGCTCGAACCGGGTGCTTTTGGTCTGCCCGGACAGGTCCGGTCAGGAGAAGCAGATCAGCACGGACCGATCAGGGCAACAATGTTCTGCGCGGGATGCGCAGGCCGCCCGGCGCTGTGGGCAGCAGCTCGTCATCGGCGATCACCACGCTGCCGCGCAGGAGGGTCATGACCGGCCAAACGCTGACCTCGTGACCTTCCCACGGGCTGTAGTCGGTCTGGTGCAGGTCTTCGACGCACAGCGGCGCCGGCTCACGCGGCTCAAGCACGACGAGGTCCGCGTCGCTGCCGGGAAGGATGACCCCCTTCTTCGGGTACATGCCCAACAGGCGCGCAGCGTTCGTCGACGTCAGCTCGGCAAGCTTCTCGAGGGAGAAGCCTCGCTTGAGCCCTGCGGAGTACGTCACCGTCATACGCTCCTCGATGCCCGCGCTGCCACCGGTCAAGTCGTCGATGCGGGCGCCACGGATCTTCTGCTCGAACGTCGTCACGATGCCGTCGGTGGCCACCGTCTCGATCGAGCCGTCACGCATGCCTTCCCAGAGGGCGGTGTTGTCACTCGCCTCTTGCAGCGAGGGCCATGTGTGGAAGATCTGGCCGTGCTCCTCGTGGTAGTTCTTGCGGTTGAACAGGGCGTACTGGTGGAGCGTCTCGGCGTGCACGTCCTGGCCGGCGGCACGCGCCTCGCGGATCGCCGTGACCCCGAGCTCGCTGCTCACGTGCATGATGTAGAGCCGTACGCCGGCCTCAGCACCCAGGCGCAGCACCTGACGGATCGCGAGCTCCTCCGACAACTGCGTGTGTACCTCGGGTAGATGGGTGAAGTGCGTGTCTCCCGAGGCGAAGTGCTGGTCGTAGTTGTGCATGACCAGATCGTCGTCCTCGGCATGGATCGCCGCCATGCCGCCCAACGGTGCGATGGTGCGAAAGACATCCAGCATCGGCCCCCAGTGCACGCGGCGGCCCTTGGAGCCTGCGATCACGTTCGTGGTGAACATCTTGATGCTGGGGTTGCCGCCTTGCACGATCGTCGGCAGCTCCTCCAGGATCCGCTCCGGGATGTCGCCAAGCAGCATCACGTGCTCGGAGTAGTCGGTGTATGACAGGGACGCCCATTTCTTCTCGTTGCGCTCGAGCGCCTCCGCGAGAGTGCCTTCCTGCATCCACACAGCGAAGTCGACCAGACTGGTCGTGCCCCCGAAGAGTGCGGCCCGACTGACGTCCGTGGGGCCTAGGCTGAACGCCTGGCTGTGGCAGTTGTGCACCGATCCGGGCTGCGGCTTCAATCCCAGCGGAGTCAGCGGCTGGGCACAGTGGACGTGGGGGTCGATGCCACCGGGGACGACGATCGAGTCGCCCACGTCGATGACCCGGCGTCCCTCGAGGGTGCCGTGTCGAGCGAGGCAGTCGATCACCTCGCCCTGGATCCCGATGTCCAAGGGCACGACTCCGTCCGGGGTGACTACCTGGCTGCTGCGAAGAACGATGTCGAGCATCGGCACTCTCCTAGTATGTGGTCGATGACGGGGCTCCCGCGACGCGCGCGGCGATCGCATCACCCACCTCGGATGTGGAGCGTGGACCGGTCCGCACGGCCAGGTCGGCGACCACGGCGTCCTCAATCTTCGTGGCGGCTTCGTCGAGGCCGAGGTGCCTCAACATCAAAGTCGCCGAGAGGATGGCCGCTGTCGGGTCCGCCTTCTGGTGGCCGGCGATGTCAGGGGCCGAGCCGTGCACCGGCTCGAACATGCTCGGCACGGCGCGGTCGGGATTGATGTTGCCGCTCGCGGCCAGTCCGATGCCCCCGCTGATGGCGGCAGAGAGGTCCGTGACGATGTCACCAAAGAGATTGTCGGTGACGATCACGTCGAAGCGCGAAGGGTCCGTCGTCAGGAAGATCATGGCGGCGTCGACGTGGAGGTAGTCCACAGTGACCGAGGGAAACTCGCGCGCCACCTCGTCGACAAGTCGCGACCACACCGCGCCGGCGTTGACCAGCACGTTCGTCTTGTGGACCAGCGTCAGCTTCCTGCGTTCCCGCTTGGCCGCGAGAGCGAAGGCGTAGCGCACGACCCGCTCGACACCGAACGCCGTGTTGACGCTGACCTCGGTCGCGATCTCCGCACGCGTGCCGACCCGCAGCGACCCGCCGTTGCCCGTGTACGGCCCTTCGGTGCCTTCGCGGACGACCACGAAGTCGACATCCCCGGGGTTGGCGAGCGGTGAGCCAACACCCGGGAAGATCCGCGACGGGCGGAGGTTCACGTAGTGGTCCAGCGCGAAGCGCAGTTTGAGGAGAAGCCCTCGCTCTAGGAGACCGGGGGGCAGGTTGGGGTCACCAGGTCTGCCGCCCAGCGCCCCCAGAAGGATCGCATCGTGCTCCCGGATCTCGGAGAGCACGGCATCCGGTAGTACCTCGCCGGTCGCGAGGTACCGCTCCGCACCAAGGTCGTAGTGAGTGAACTCGAACTTCGCATCGGTGGGAGCAGCCTGCTCGAGGACCTTCAAGGTCTCAGCGATGACCTCCGGGCCGATGCCGTCGCCAGGGATGACGGCGACGCGGAAGGACCTCATGCGGCGTACTCGAAGAAACCGGTACCTGTCTTGCGCCCCAGGTGCCTGGCCTCCACCATTCGGAGCAGGAGGGCGGGTGGAGCGAAGGTCGGTTCCTTGAACTCGTCGTACATTGACTCGGCAATCGCCTTCACCGTGTCCAGACCGATGAGGTCGGCCAGCTCGAGCGGACCCATCGGGTGAGCGCATCCCAGGCGCATGCCGGCGTCCACGTCTCCCGCCGAGGCGTAGCCGGACTCGAGCATCCGGATGGCCGACAACAGGTAAGGGACGAGGAGCGAGTTGACCACGAAGCCGGCGCGATCCTTCGCCCTGATGACCTGCTTCCCGAGAGCAGAGGTGACCAGCGCGGTGACTGCCTCCACCGTCTCGACCGAGGTGCGGAGCGACGGCACGACCTCGACCAGCGGCATCACAGGCACGGGGTTGAAGAAATGCAGGCCGACCACGCGCTCGGCCCGCTCGGTAGCCATCGCCAGGTTGATGATCGGGATCGAGGAGGTGTTGGACGCGAGGATGACCTCCGGCGGCACCACCTTGTCGAGGCGGGCGAGCACTTCCAGCTTGGCGGCCGGGTCCTCGTAGACCGCCTCGATCACGATGTCCCTGTCACCCAGGGCGTCGAGGTCCGCGGTGTAGGTGAGGCCGCCGACCGCGCGCGCGTGAGTCTCGTCGGTGAGCTTGCCTCTCCGAGCAGCTCGATCGAGCGAGCCCTCCACCCGCTTTCTTGCAGCGTTCGCGCTCAGCTCGGAGGACTCGCACACCATGACGTCGAGACCGGAACGAGCACATACCTCGGCGATGCCGGCCCCCATCTGGCCAGCACCGACGACGCCGATCCGCTCGAAGCTGCTCACCGAAACGCCGCCTCGCCAGTCACGGCCTGGCCGAGGACGAGCGTGTGCATCTCGACGGTCCCTTCGTAGGTGAGCACGGACTCGAGGTTGTTCATGTGCCGGATGACGGGGTACTCCAGCGAGATGCCGTTGGCGCCGAGGATGGTGCGGGCTGTCCGGCAGATCTCGAGAGCCTCACGGACGTTGTTCAGCTTGCCCAGACTGACCTGCTCGGGACGCAATTGGCCAGAGTCCTTGCGCCGCCCCAGGTGGAAGGCGAGCAACACTCCCTTGGTGTACTCGACGTACATGTCGGCGAGCTTCTGTTGAGTGAGCTGGAAGCCCGAGATCGGCTTCCCGAACTGGCTCCGCTCCCCCGCGTACGCCTGGGCCGCGTGAAGGGACGAGCGGGCCGCGCCCATGGCGCCCCACACAATGCCGTAGCGCGCCTCGTTGAGGCAGGCGAGCGGACCACGAAGTCCGAATGCCTCCGGGAGCACGGCCTCTCCGGGAAGGCGGACCCCGTCGAGCACCAGCTCGCTGGTCACGGACGCACGCAGGGAGAGCTTGTGCTTGATCAACGGCGCCGAGAACCCTGGAGTGCCGGCCGGTACGACGAATCCACGGATGCCGTCTTCGGTCCGGGCCCACACGATGGCGACATCGGCGACGCTGCCGTTGGTGATCCACATCTTGCGCCCGTCGAGAACCCAGTCGTCACCGTCACGCACGGCGCGGGTCCGCATGCTTCCCGGGTCCGAACCCGAGTCGGGCTCGGTCAGACCGAAGCAGCCGATCGCCTCACCAGCGGCGAGTTGGGGCAGCCATTCCTGCTTCTGATCCTCGCTCCCCCAGCGCCAGATCGAGAACATCGCCAGCGACCCCTGCACTGACACGAGCGAGCGAAGACCAGAGTCGGAGGCCTCGAGCTCCAGGCATGCGATGCCGTACTCCGTGGCGGACATCCCCGCGCAGCCGTAGCCAGTCAGGTGCATGCCGAGGAGGCCCAGGGATCCGAGCTCCTTGGCGACGCCTCGGATGTCGTCGATCTCGCCGCGCTCGAACCAGTCGGAAACATAGGGGTCGACGTACGTCGCGCACAGCTGGCGCACGGAGGACGCGACAGCTCGCTCCTCCGAGGTCATCAGATCTGCCAAACCCGCGGGGTCGTGCGGGTCGAGTGCGGGAAGTGTGGTGGTGGCGCTCATCAAAGGCTCTCTCCTCGGGACGCATCGACCGTACCGCCGAGGCCAGTGCCTCCATCACCTCCGGAGCAACCGCATCCGTGATCGGGTCTGCGAGCGATTCTGGTGCTGGGGTTGCGTTCGACCGTGGTGCCGGAAAGTCGTCCCGCCTATCGTCCAAAGCATGGACCTGCCTTTCGTCCCGGCCTCCGCGATGTCCGATCTCTGCACGACACGGGACGCTGTAGACGCCCTGGAAGCAAGCCTGCGCGGCGGATTCGACCCCGAGGACGATCTGCAGCGCACGGGTGCCGCCCTTCCCGCAGGCCAGTTTCTGATGATGCCCTCTGCGCTCGGCGAGCTGGCTGGCCTGAAGCTCGTTTCCCTCGCTCCAGGCAACCCCGCGCTCGGCCGGCCATTCGTCCAGGCGATCTACGTCCTGATGGACGGCGAGACTCTCACGCCGCTCGCGACGTTCGACGGCACGTACCTGACGACGCTCCGGACCGCGGCCGTCTCCGCGCTCGCGGCACGACACATGGCGCGTTCAGACGCCTCTCGGCTTGCCGTGTTCGGCGCCGGCGTCCAGGCCTGGGCACACGTGCAGAGCTTCGCCGATGTACTTCCTCTCCGGCATGTAGATGTCGTCGGCCGCGACACTTCTCGGGCGACGGCGCTCACGCAACGCATTCGCGACGAGCTTGGGATCTCCGCGTCGCCCGCCACTGCCGATGCCGTCGCAGACGCCGACCTGGTGGCTTGTTGCACGACCTCGCGGGCGCCGCTGTTCGACGGGAGCCTGCTGAAGCCAGAAGCAACCGTCGTCGCCATCGGCGCCTACGAACCTGATGCCCGCGAGCTCGACGACACCACGATGGCGCGCGGCGTCGTCGTCGTGGAGTCCCTCGTGTCAGCACTTCGTGAAGCGGGAGACGTCATCCAGGCCATCAAGGCCGGAGCCCTGGAACAACAGGAGCTGCAGACCCTCCGCAGCCTCGTGCTCGGCGAGGTCACGTTTCCCGAGGACGTCGTACGGGTCTTCAAAGGCACAGGGATGTCCTGGCAGGACCTCTCAGTGGCGGGCTTGCTACACAGCCGGCTATCACTGTGAGTCCGCGACGACCTCACGTATCACCTGGACCAGGGCTGCCAGCGTCGAGCGCGGGTGTACGCCGTTCGGCAGGAGAAGCACAATGTGGCGGGCGATCGACTCCTCGAGCCGGATACGGCGGATCGGCACCGAAGGGTTGAGCCGCAGCATCAGCTCGGTCACCGGGGCGATGCCCAGCCCGTCGGCCGCGAGGGCGACCGTTGCTGCGGTGTCGGTGACCTCGTGGGCGACCCGGGGCTCGAACCCATGCTTGCGGCAGGCCGCGCGGAGCGCGACGCCGTAACTGCTCCGGCCGGTCGGGAGAATCCACTCCGCGTCCCCGAGCTCGCGCAGGCTCACCGCCTCATGGGAGGCGAGCGGGTGTGCCGGGCCCACGGCGAGCTCGAACTCCTCTCTGCGGAGCCTGACCACCTTGATACGGCTGTCACGCGCCATCGGCGCATCGTCGTAGTCGAGTCCGAAGGCAACGTCGACGTCACCGAGCCGGACCTCCTTGGCGGCCTCGTCCACGTCGATCTCACGGCTGCGGATCGACAGCAACGGGTGCTTGCTGGCTGCCTCGCTCAGGACCGGCGCCAGGAGGGCTGCCGTCGTGCTTCCCCAGGTGCCGACCACGAGTGAGCCCGAGACCATGTTCAAGCTGTCGGCCAGCGCCTGTACGGCGCGCGCCTCCGCCACCAGGAGCACGTCGGCGTGCTCGGCGAGGACGCGCCCTGCGTCGGTGAGAGCGAGGTTGCGTCCAGCCTTGCGGAGGAGGGGAGCACCTACGGTGCGCTCGAGAGCGGTGATGTGCTGGGACGCAGCTCCGGGGGTGTATCCCAAGGCGTCGGCCGCAGCGGTGAGGCTGCCCCGCCGTACGAACTCGCGAAGAGTTGCGAGCTGGACGAGGTTGAGGGTCACGTTTCGACTGTAGGTAACGCGCCCGCGGATTTCGCCTGGCCGAGCGCCAGTCCTGGTGACCTCAAGGTTCAGCAACACTAAAGGATCCTCTTCACGATCCTTCGCTGGTTCTGAGCCCTGACCGGCGTAACGATGGTGAGGTGAGTACGAACCGAACAGCACCCGCAGGACGGGCCGAGGTCGTCATCATCGGTGGCGGCGTGATGGGCCTGAGCACGGCGTACGAGCTGGCCGCGGCCGGCGTCAAGGACATCATCGTGATCGAGCGCGACATGCTCGGCTCCGGCTCCACGTGCAAGGCGGCGGGTGGCGTTCGTGCGCAGTTCTCGGACGAAGTCAACATCGCGTTGGGTATGCGCAGCCTGCAGACCTTCGAGGCCTTCGGCGAGCGCTTCGACCAGGAGATCGACCTGCACCAGGTCGGCTACCTCTTTCTCCTCGACTCGGCCGACGACGTGGCCGCCTTCGAGCGCAACATCAAGCTGCAGAACGAGCTCGGCGTGCCCAGCCGGATGATCGACGTGGCCGAGGCCAAGACGCTGTCCCCCCTCATCAGCACCGAGGGTCTTCTCGCTGCGGCGTTCTCTCCCACCGACGGGCACTGCACCCCCGAATCCGTGGTTCAGGGCTACGCGTCCGCCGCCCGCCGCCTCGGGGTCCAGATCGTGACGCACTGCGAGGCACAGGGCATCGACGTCGTAGCCGGCGATATCACCGGCGTGCAGACCAACCGTGGACGCATCGAGACCTCGGCCGTGGTCTGCACGGCCGGGGCATGGTCGCAGGCGGTCGGGGCGTGGGTCGGAGTTGACCTGCCGATCGTTCCGCTGCGGCGGCAGATCCTGGTCACCGACCCGACGCCAGGGATTGCCGACGACACTCCGTTCACGATCGACTTCGGCACGACGTACTACTTCCATCGCGAGGGACGCGGGCTCCTCGTCGGCATGTCCGATCCGGACGAGACTCCCGGCTTCAAGATGTCGCGGTCCCAGGATTGGCTGCCGGGTCTCGCGGCAGCTCTCGAGCGTCGCACGCCGTCACTTGTGGACGTCGGCATGGCTAGCGGCTGGGCCGGTCTCTACGAGATGACTCCTGACCACAACGCCGTCATCGGCGAGGCAGCCGGCGTCTCGAGGTTCCTGTACGCCGCCGGCTTCTCGGGTCATGGTTTCCTCATGGGCCCTGCAGTCGGCGAGGTCATGCGCGATCTCTACCTCGGCCGCACGCCGTTCGTCGACGTCTCGGGTCTGACGGCGGAGCGCTTCGAACACAGTGAGATCCGCCCTGAGCTGAACATCGTCTGATCATCTGAAGGAGAACCAGTCATGAGCTCGATCCAGCGACTCCCCGCAGCGGAGGACCTCGTCCAGCGGGCCGTGGACGCGACGCGTGCGTGTGGCGTGGACGTGGCGGACTGGCGCGGCGACCACGTCCTCACCTCGCCGATCAACGGAGCGGCACTGCACTCACTTCCGTGGGTCGACTCGGAGGCAGTTGATGATGCAGCCGAGCGCGCGCACGCGGCGTACCTCCAGTGGCGGACCGTGCCGGCACCGGTGCGTGGTGCTCTCGTCCAACGCTTCGGCCAGCTCCTGGTCGAGCACAAGGAGGACCTCGCCACCCTGATCAGCCTGGAGGTCGGAAAGATCACCTCCGAGGCGCGTGGTGAGGTGCAGGAGATGATCGACATCTGCGACTTCGCCGTCGGGCTGTCACGCCAGCTCTACGGCCGCACGATGCCCTCCGAACGAGCCGGTCACCGTCTCATGGAGACCTGGCACCCGCTCGGTGTCGTCGGCGTCATCAGTGCCTTCAACTTTCCGGCTGCCGTGTGGGCCTGGAACACCACGATCGCGTTGGTCTGTGGCGACTCCGTCGTCTGGAAGCCGTCGGAGCACGCTCCGCTCACCGCCGCCGCGTGCGCGTCGATCCTCCAGCGCGCGATCGCCCAGGCCGGCGCACCCGCCGACCTCAGCCAGGTCCTGGTCGGCGGACCGGATGTCGGTGAGCGCCTCGTCGACCACCCAGGCATCCCGTTGATCAGCGCCACCGGCTCCACCCGGATGGGTCGCGCCGTCGGCCCGCGCGTCGCTAACCGGTTTGGTCGCTCGATCCTCGAGCTCGGTGGCAACAACGCGGCCATCGTCACGCCATCGGCAGATCTCGACCTAGTGGCGCGCGGCGTGGTCTTCGCCGCCGCAGGCACCGCTGGCCAGCGTTGCACGACCCTGCGTCGAGTCATCGCGCATCACAGCGTCATCGACGAGGTAGTGCAGGGCTTGACCGACGCCTACTCCCGGCTACCCATCGGCAATCCCCTGGCCCAAGGCACCCTCGTCGGGCCCCTCATCGGTCGCCGCGCCCACGACGCCATGGCAGCAGCCCTGGATCAAGCGGTCGATCAGGGTGGCAAGGTCGCCGTCGGGGGTGGGCGGGTGCTCGAGGAGTCCGCCCCGGAGGCGTACTACGTGCAGCCCGCCGTCGTCCGGATGGCCGAGCAGACCGAGATCGTGCGTGAAGAGACTTTTGCTCCGGTTCTCTACGTGCTTCCCTATGAGACGCTGGACGAGGCCATCTCGATCAACAACGCAGTGCCGCAGGGCCTGTCTTCCAGCATCTTCACCCAGGACCAGGCCGAGGCCGAGATCTTCCTGAGCCCGGCAGGCTCGGACTGCGGCATCGTCAACGTCAACATCGGGACCTCGGGCGCCGAGATCGGTGGCGCCTTCGGCGGTGAGAAGGAGACTGGCGGTGGCCGCGAGTCCGGCTCCGATGCGTGGCGCGCCTACATGCGCCGAGCCACCAACACCATCAACTACTCCGGAGAGCTCCCCCTGGCACAGGGAGTGGACTTCTCCGTCTGACTCCTGACCTGCGAAGCCGAGAGAGACAAGACACATGAAAGACCTGCTGAGCCAGATCGACGAGTGGGGACCCGAGAAGGTGGTCTGCGTGTCCGACCGCCGCACTGGCATGCGCGGAGTCCTGGTGCTCGACAACACGGCGCGCGGCATGGGCAAGGGGGGCACACGGATGAGCCCCACGCTGACCGTCGCCGAGGTCGCCAGGCTCGCGCGGACCATGACGTGGAAGTGGGCAGCCGTCGACCTCTTCCACGGCGGCGCCAAGGCAGGTGTCCTCTTCGACCCGACCTCTCCGAACAAGGAGGCGGCCCTGCGCGCCTTCGGCCGGGCCCTGAGCAACGAGGTGCCCTCGGAGTACGTCTTCGGGCTGGACATCGGCCTCACTGAGGGTGACGCCGCGATCCTCCTCGATGAGCTTGGTCGTGGCGCAGCGGTGGGACTGCCCCGAGCCCTCGGAGGCATGCCGTACGACGAGCTGGGCGTGACCGGGTTCGGTGTGGCGGAGGCCGTCGATGCCGCCTGCTTGGCGCAGGGGCTTCCACTCGCCGCGGCGCGGGTCGCCGTGCAGGGCTATGGGGCTGTGGGCTGGGCGGCGTGCCGGAGGCTCACAGAGCTCGGCGCGACGATCGTGGCGGTATCGAACGCCGAGGGAGCCATCTACGAGGCCGCCGGGATCGACATCGACCGCCTCGCACGGCTCCGCGCCGAGCACGGCGACGGCTGCCTGCGCGAGTACGGCGGCACGCTGCTCGATGCCGACACGATTTTGTTCGCCGACGCGGACATCCTCCTGCCCTGTGCACGTGAGGATCTCGTCGACGAGCACGTCGCACGTGCTACGACCGTGCGGCTCGTGGTGGAGGGCGCGAACCTCCCGACGTCGCCGAAGGCCAAGGAGATCCTGCATGCACGAGGCATCCCGCTCGTGCCGGACTTCATCGCCAACGCCGGAGGCATCGTCGCTGCGGCGCACTCCATGGACGCCCGCCTCTCCCCCTTCGCGGTCAACCCTGACGACATCTTCCACATGGTGACCGAGAAACTGCGCGCGAATACCGTAGAGGTGCTCGGCGCTAGCCAGAGGCTGTCGGTCACGCCGCACGTCGCCGCCCAGCAGATGGCCGAGACCCGCGTCGCGGAGGCGATGCGCCTGCGCGGCCAGGTCACCACCGACCGGGTACACGTCGATGTCGCCTAGGCCGTCGCCGTGATCGAGTCCATCGACGACCATCTCATCCGCCGGCTTCAGCACTGGGAAGCGACGGCGACCCCCGGTGCGCCCGATCCGCGAGTCTCGTCCCACGACCTAGTGTCGCTCCTCGAGGCGCAGATCCAGGCTCGGCATCTGGACTTCGCCGGGAGATGGCTGCAGTCCAAGGGCCAGGGCTTCTACACGATCGGCTCAGCCGGTCACGAGAGCAACGCCGTCGTGGCGATGGCACTGCGACCTACCGATCCCGCTCTTCTCCACTACCGGTCCGGTGGGTTCTTCGCTGCTCGCGCCGCGCAGGTGCCAGGGTCGAACCCCGTCACCGACGTGCTGAGCGGGATGGCCACGTCGGCGTCCGACCCCATCTCGGGCGGTCGCCACAAGGTCTTCGGGCACCCGGACTACGCGGTGATCCCGCAGACCTCCACGATCGGCTCCCATCTGCCCCGGGCCGTGGGCCTCGCCTTCTCCCTGGGGCGCGCGCACGCGCTGGACCTTCCCGCCGCGTGGCCGGACGACGCGATCGTCGTCTGCAGCTTCGGTGACGCGTCGGCCAACCACTCCACTTCCGTCGGCGCGCTGAACTCGGCGAGCTGGTGCAGTCACCAGGGCGTGCCGCTGCCCCTGCTTTTCGTGTGCGAGGACAACGGCATCGGCATCTCCACGAAGACACCGAGCGGCTGGACCGCCCGCGCTTTGTCGAGCCTGCCGGCGATCGACTACGTGTATGCCGACGGGAGCGATCCCGAAGAAGCTCTTGCCACGGCCCGCGACCTGGCCGAACGCGTGCGCAGTGAACGCCGTCCTGCGGTGCTGCACCTGCGGACCGTGCGGTTCATGGGCCACGCCGGCTCCGATGCGGAGCTGGCCTACCGCTCTCGCACCGAGATCCTGGCGGACTACGGGCGCGACCCCATCCTCGCCACGGTGCGGGCGCTCGTCCTACGCGGCGCGATCACGCCCGAGGCAGCGCTGGAGCGGTACGAGGTCGTACGTCGTGGTGTGGCTGCCGTCGCCGAGACGATGGTTGACACCAAGCGCCTCGACTCCGCCGTTCGGGTGATGGCTCCGATCGCCTACCCGCGCGTGATGAGCGAGCTGCCTCTGCCGCGCCGGGACCTCCAGCTCCCGGGACAGCCGGGCCTCACGCTCGCGCAGGCCATCAACGCCACCCTGGGCGACGAACTGCGGGCCCGGCCCGAGGCGACTGTCTTCGGTGAAGACGTGGCCATCAAGGGCGGGGTGTACGGCGTCACTCGCGGACTGCGGAAAGCCTTCGGCGCCGGAAGGGTCTTCGATACGCTCCTGGACGAGCAGAGCATTCTCGGCACTGCGCTGGGCGCTGCGCTAACCGGGTTGCTGCCTATCCCGGAGATCCAATATCTCGCCTACCTGCACAACGCCGAGGACCAATTGCGAGGCGAGGCGGCAACCCTGGCGTTCTTCTCAGACGGGCAGTACCGAAACGGCATGGTGGTCCGCATTGCCGGGCTCGCCTATCAACGAGGCTTCGGCGGTCACTTCCACAACGACAACTCGGTAGCTGTGCTGCGAGACATCCCTGGGCTCATCCTCGCCGTGCCTAGCCATCCAGCTGACGCGCCCGAGCTACTCAGAACCTGCATCGCACTAGCCCGCCAGGAGGGACGGGTGTGCGTATTCCTCGAACCGATCGCGCTGTACCACCGCAAGGACTTGCACCGGGACGGAGACCTCGGCTGGGTCGCCCCGCAAGAGGCGCTCTCGTCGGCAACGCCCCGGGAGTCTTTCGGTCGAGCCCGAGCCTACGGCACCGGTCAGGATCTCTTGATCATCACATTCGGGAACGGCCTTCCGATGAGCCTGCGCGCCGCCGAGCGCCTCGCGCAGGAGTCCATCTCCACCATGGTTCTCGACCTCCGCTGGCTCGCTCCGCTGCCGACACGGGACATCGTGCGCACCGCCGCGGCCTTCAAGCGCGTCCTCGTCGTGGACGAGACGCGTCGCTCGGGCGGGGTCGCCGAGTCAGTCCTCGCTGCACTCACCGATGCCGGTTTCCAGGGTCGGGCCGCGCGGGTGAGCAGCGAGGACTCCTTCATCCCTCTCGGCCCCGCAGCCGAGACCGTCCTCCTGGGTGAGGACGTCGTCGTGCAGGCGGCTCGCGACGTATGCCGAGTCGCAGGTGACTGAGGTGCGAGTGAAGCGGGCTCGAAACCGCTGAGCACCTGAAAGACGAAAGCCAGCAAGAGGCACAACCCTCTGGGTTGCGACTCTTGTGGTTCGTGGGCCGCCTGCTCGTCAGCCGGCGCGCTCGATCGTTGCCGGGAAGTGGCACGCCATCCAGTGTTGGGGTTCGTGCTCGATGAGCAGTGGCTCGATCTCCGCACACACGTCCTGGGCCTTCCAGCATCGGGTGCGGAAGCGGCAGCCTGACGGCGGGTTCGCCGGGCTAGCCACGTCGCCCCTGAGGATGATCTGCTCGCGCGTGGCCTCGGCGACCGGGTCAGGCATCGGGACCGCCGAGAGCAGCGCCTGGCTGTAGGGGTGGAGGGGTCGTTCGTAGAAGTCGTCGCGGTCGGCCATCTCCATCACCTTTCCGAGGTACATCACGGCAACCCGGTCACTGAGGTGACGCACGACCGAGAGGTCGTGGGCGACGAAGAGATAGGCGAGGTTGAACTCCTTCTGGAGATCCTCGAGGAGGTTGACCACCTGAGCCTGCACGGAGACGTCGAGGGCCGAGATCGGCTCGTCGGCAACGATGAAGTCCGGCTTGACCGCGAGTGCACGGGCGATGCCTACGCGCTGACGCTGGCCGCCGGAGAACTCGTGGGGATAGCGCTCGGCGACTTTGGGGCTGAGCCCGACGGTGTTCAGCAACTCATCGATGCGCCTCGTCTTCTCAACGCCCGATGCCAAGCCGTGCACCTTCAGAGGTTCACCGATGATCTCAGCGACCGTCATGCGCGGGTTGAGCGAGGCATAGGGGTCCTGGAAGATCATCTGGCTTCGTCGGCGCATGCGCCGCAACTGCTCTCCCTTGAGAGTTGCCAGGTCGACGCCGTCGAAGTTCACCGAGCCGGCGGTGGGGCGGTAGATCTGCAGCACCGCGCGGCCGGTAGTCGACTTGCCGCAGCCCGACTCGCCGACGAGCCCGAGGGTCTCGCCCCGGTCCACGGAGAAGGTGACGCCATCCACCGCTCGGATGGCTCCTACTTGCCGGCGGAGCAACCCGCTGGAGGTGATGGGGAAGTGCACCTTGAGGTCCTTGACCTCAACGAGCTTCTGCGAGGTGCTCGCCGGAACCTCCACTAGCGCTTCCTTGCCCTCGGTCGTGGTCACGGTCGGCTCGCCTTCGTCAGGGCCTGGTCGAACGTGTCGTTCTGCCAGTCGACCTCGGTGAGCCAGCCGCCGTCCTGTGTCCCCCAGCATCGCGCTTCGTGATCGGGTTTCGCATGCGGAACTACCGAGAGCGGAGGCGCCTCGGTGAGGCAGATGTCGCGCTTGTACTGGCACCGGGACGCGAACATGCAGCCGGTGCGCGGAGCAGCGAGGTCTGGAGGCGAGCCCTGGATGGGGCGCAGGCGATCGCGTTCTCCCTCAAGTCTGGGGATCGACCGCAGGAGCCCCCAGGTGTAGGGCATCTTCGGGTTGGCGAAGAGTTCGGCGGTGTCAGCCTTCTCCACGATCTGGCCGGCGTACATCACGTGGATGCGTTGGGTCATGCCGGCGACCACACCGAGGTCGTGGGTGATCAGGATGCAGGCCGTCTGCGTCTCCGCGGCCAGCTTCTTGAGCAGCCGAAGGATCTGAGCCTGGATCGTGACGTCGAGTCCCGTCGTGGGCTCGTCGGCCAGGATGAGTTTCGGGTTGCACGAGAGCGCCAGCGCGATCATCACGCGTTGCCGCATGCCTCCGGAGAACTGATGCGGATAGTCATCCAGGCGCAGCGCCGCACCGGGAATGCCCACGAGCTCGAGCAGTTCCGTGGCGCGCTCACGTGCGGCACGCTTGGACAGCCCGAGGTGAACCTGGAGAGTTTCCATGAGCTGCCGGCCCACGGTCAGGACGGGGTTCAGGGACGTCATGGGGTCTTGGAAGATCATCGCGATCTTGTCACCACGAATGCGGCGGACCTGACGTTCGGTCATCTTCAGGACGTCCTCGCCGTCGAAGATGACCTGGCCACCGGTGATCTCCCCAGCCGACTCAGGGATGAGCCGCATCAAAGACAGTGAGGTGACGCTCTTGCCGCAACCGGACTCGCCGACGATCCCGAGGGTCTCACCCTCGGCCACCGTGAACGAGACTCCGTCGACGGCGCGCACCGCGCCCTGCCGCGTGTTGAACTGCGTCTCCAGGTCTACGACCGTCAGCAGGTCTGTGGTCATCGGTTCCTCACTCGTCTGAAAGGGAGCTTTCGTTCCCCGGGAGGCGTCAGTTCTTGATCAGCGTATGGCGGCGAAATCCGGGCTACAACGGGTCGAGCCCCGCGCATGGTGATCGACGCCACCACCGCTGCTAATCCTCAGGAACGGGCCTGCGCAATGGCCTCAATCTCGACCTTGAACTCCGGTGCCGGAAGTCCGTTCACGCCGATCGTGGAGCGACACGGGAGCGGCTCAGGGAAGGTGGCTCGGTAGACCTCGTTCATCTCCGCGATCGTCGTCACGTCGGTCAGAAACACCGTGGTCTTGACCACGTCGCCGAGGTCGAGCCCCGCGTCGGCCAGTACCTTCGACAGGTTGGTCAAGGCGGCCTCGGTCTGCTCAGCCACCGTTGCGCCTTGGCCCACCTGACCGGAGACGAAGACCAGCTCCCCCGTCTTGATTCCGCTCGAGTAGGGAGCTGCCGTCACCGGGCCGAATGCTTGCTTTGTCATGAGTTCCTCCAGTGTCTTTGCTGTCGTTGTCTGTCTGATGCTGGGAAATCCGAGGGAGCATGAGCGCGAAGACCAGCCCGGCGAACAGCGCGGCACAGCCGAGCCACAGCGCGACAGTCAGGCTGTGCGCGTCGGCGATCGAGCCCAGCAGAGGGGTGAACAACCCCGCGGCAGTGATGCTGAAGCCGAGCGTGACGCCGCTGGCCGTCCCGTGCCGGTTGGGCAGGTAGTCCTGTCCGAGGACCAGCTGTACCGCGAACGGCATGAACCAGCTGAAGCCCAGCAGCGCCGTGGCTGCCAGAGCGAAGGGATAGGCCGGCAACAGGATCACCCCGGCCATTGCGGCCGGAGCGATGACGTACGTCGTCCGCAGCGCCGTGACCCGTCCGACCCGGTCCGCGAGCCAGCCGCCGTACAGCGTGCCCAACACGCCGAAGCCACTGAAGACCCCGAGCACCAGCGCACCGTCGGAAGGAGAGCGGTCGAACTCGGCGATGAGGTAGAGCGCTACGAACGAGCCGGTTCCCACCGACCCGATCGCGCGCGCGATGATCACCGCCACCAGGATGCCGAAGCTTCGCCAGTCGTCGGTGCCCGCTGGGCGCGCCCTGTTCGTGGCGTCGGATGCTTCTGACGCTGGCACGCTGCGAGGACGCGCCGCGACGTACACGGCGGCCAGCGCCACCGCGGGGAGTGCGAGGAGGATAGTGCCGGCCAGTCCCGTGAACCCGATCACCAGGGCGACTCCGAACGGGCCCAGCGCGAGGCCGATGTTGCCGCCCACGGAGAAGAGGCTCATCCCCTTCGTGGACTCACCGGCCGTAGCCCGGGCCGCCTTTGCGGCCTCCGGGTGGTAGGCGGCGACGCCAACTCCGGACAGAACCAGAGCCAGGCAGGTGAACAGGTAGCTGTCAACCAGCCCAGACAGTCCGACGCCGACACCGGCGGTGAGCATCCCGCCAGGAACCATCCACCAGAGTCGACGGCGGTCACTGAGGATGCCGAAGCCCGGCAGAACCACGCAGGACAGCAGCGTTGCTGCGAGCAGCACGCCCCCGACAGCCGCGTAGCCGTAGTCCCGCTCAACCGCGAAGTACGGCAGCAGCGCCGGGACGGCCCCGACGTAGAAGTCGTTGACGACATGGGTTGCCGTCAGGAGCCCCAAGGGGCCACGCATCTTCATCAGAGACCGCCCGGCGCTCCGGCTAGCTCGCGTCGGGGAAGTCGATACCGGCTTCGCGAAGGGTTTCCTCGATCTTGGCGATGTTGGCCTGGGTGCCCTTGAGCAGGGACTCCTGGGCCGCGTCGTGCTTGGCCTCCAGTTTCCGGGCCGCCGAGATCACCTCGTCGGCGAACGCGACAGGCACCACCACGATGCCCTCCTCGTCGCAGACCACGATGTCGCCGGGCGAGACCACGGTGCCACCGCAGGCGATCGGAACGTTGACCTCGCCCTGGTCGGGGCCGCACGGCCCCTCGGCACAGCCGATCCCGCGGGCGAACACGGGCAGGCCGTCCTCGGCGATCTCGTCGACGTCGCGGACGATGCCGTCGAAGATGGCGGCCGCACCACCACGGTGGAGCAGACCACGCATCATGTTCGAGCCGGCCAGGACCGAGCTCATGTTGCTGACCGCGTTGACCACCACGATGTCCCCGGGCCGCGCGGTGTTCAGCGCGTACTTGATGAGGAACTCGGAGTTCGTCGGCACCGAGACCGTGAGGGCCGGGCCGGCGATCCGCTCGACCGGCCGGTGGACCGGCGCGATCTCGGAGCTGATCGTGTAGGACCCGCCCATCACGTCGGAGAGGTCAGTGGTCCGGATCTGAGCCAGCTCCTTGACCAGGGCCTCGTCCGGCGCCGGCGCAGGGGGGAGGATGCGTGCACCCAAAGGCATGTCGTCGTCCTCTCTCTCAGCGCCAGCCGCTGGCCGGGTCGTAGTGACCGGACTCGTCGGGGCTCATCCCGAAGTCCTCCCAGCGGGTGTCTCGGATGCTGCCGTAGTGCTCGCGCGACTTGCGGATCATGTCGAGGTCGATGGTGTGGGCAGCGATGCCCTCTTCGGCGTCGAGCTGGACCAGGAGGTCGGCCTTCGGGCCCATGATCGTGGTTCCGCCGAACCAGTTGAAGTGCTCCTCCTTGCCACACACGTTGTTCTGGATGATGAAGATCGAGTTGGCCACCGCATTGACGTGGATCTCGGGGATCCAGTTCCTGTTACCGAACGCGGTGGGCGTGTTGTTGACGACGAACACCATCTCAGCGCCTTTGAGCGTCAGGATGCGGAACACCTCGGGGTAGTGCCGGTCGAAGCAGATCACCACGCCGATCTTCCCGTAGGGGGTGTCGAAGACCGGGTAGGGAATGTTGCCCGGGGTGAAGTAGTGGCGCTCCTGCATGCCAGGGATCGAGGGGATGTGGCGCTTGCGGTAGCGACCCAGCAGACCGTCCGGACCGATGACGGCAGCCGTGTTGTAGTACGTATGGAAGTCGGCGTCGATCTCCCAGATCGGCGAGATCAGGTAGACGTCGAGCTCCTTGGCCAGCGCGATCATCCGCTGCGTGGTCGGGCCGTCCGGGATCTGCTCGGCAAGGTCCCACAGGCTCTTGATGCTGGTGTCATCGACGTCGATGTCCTCGATGTAACCCGGCAGGTAACCCGTGGAATACAGCTCCGGAAGCGAGATGATCTTGGCGCCGTCTGCCGCGGCCTTCCGCACGAACTCCTCTCCGCGGTCGACGTTGTACTCCACATCTCGGAACTTGCGGGTGAACTGAATCCCCGCCACCCGGACTTCGCGGCTCATCTGAAACTCCTCTGGTAATTCGAGCTGTTCGCTCTTATCGCGGCTCATCGACGTCTGTCGTCGTCACACCAGAAAGGTTCCATTCGGCTCGCACCGAAAGAAAGGGGCCGAGAACGCAAGCCGCCACGCGTCAGCATCAGGAAACGTGATGCCTCGTCGAGCTCAAGGGAGAAGTTCCTCCAAGGACACCGCGATGTCGCGGAGCGAGCCGACGAAGGCCTCGACGAGAGGGGTCGCACCGTCGGCAGAGAAGGCGGCGTAGACGATCCGCATGGCGTTGGGGTCGGCGAGCGTGGCCCCGACGATGCCGTCCATCGGGACAAACCCGAGTGCCGGGAGGAGGGCGACGCCGACGCGCTCGCGGACCAGCCGCTCGATGACGTCAGGGTCGTTGGTACGGAAGCCGATGTTGGGCGCCATGCCGGCAGCGGCTCCGAGCTCTTCGAGCAGCTCGGCTCCGGGAGTGCCCTCGTGGCTGGTGATCCACTTCTCGTCGCGCAGGTCCGCCATCGACACCGGGCCGGAGCTCGCGAAGGGATGGTCGTCGGGCAGGACTAGCACCATGCGTTCTTTGAGCAGCTCGACGAACGTGAGCTCTTGGCTCCACTTTCGCTGCGAGGGGCCGTGGGAGTACACCAGGGCGACGTCGAGATCGCGGGCAGCGAGCGCACGGAGCATCTCGGTCGGGAGACCCTCCTCGAGCATGACCTCACTGCCGGGGAAGTCCTTGACGAAGCTGCTCACCGCGGCTGGCAGGAGGTGCTGGCTTGCGGTGCCGAACGCACCGACGCGGATGCTCCCGGCCCACCCCTGCGAGATGGCGCGGATCTGGTCGCGCAACCGGTCGAGGGCCATCAGCACCTCGTTGGAGCGCTCGGCGATCTGCCGGGCGACGGGCGTAGGGTGGACGCTGTGGGCACGCCGCTCGAAGAGCTCGACCTTGCAGGTGCGCTCGAGGGCGGCGATCTGCTGGGAAACCGCCGACGGCGAGTAGCCGAGGTCCTTGGCAGCACCCGAAAACGACCCGTGACGCACCACCGCGACGAGCGTGCGAAGCTGGACGACGTTCGTGACGCTGAAGACCTGGGCCACGCGCTCCTCCTGAGTCCCTACCCCGTCCAGATTTTTCGAATATAGACGATCAGTTCCTCTGGTGCTGACGGTCGTCAGCTCGGGTTCTGGGCGCCTTCTC
>DASSPN010000082.1:0-6271 GCA_035699605.1 Nocardioidaceae bacterium
ACCGACCCGAGGACGCCGTCGGCGACCAGCAGCAGGATCGTCCACCAGGGGCCGATCACCTGACCGATCTGGATCAGGAAGTAGATCTCGACGATCGGCACGACGACGAAGAGTGCCGCGAGCAGAGCGATGCGGGGTCTCACCTCGTCGAGAATACGCGGCGGACCTGAGCGCGGAGCTGGGCGCGACGCTCCTGCAGGCCCCAGGCGGTGATCAGCCGGAGCGACTCCGAGGCGACGTTCGGGCTCATCTTCGACTGACCGCGCTCGCGCTCCACGAACTCGATCGGGACCTCCTTGACCTTGAGGCCTGCCTTGACGGTCCGGAAGGTCAGGTCGGTCTGGAAGCAGTACCCCACCGACCGGACGTCGGAGAGGTCGATCTTCTGCAGGGTGGTCCGCCGGAACAACCGATAGCCCGCGGTGATGTCCCGCACAGGTATCCCGAGCAGGGTCCGCGCGTAGAGGTTGCCGAAGACCGAGAGCAGCTTGCGAAACAGGCTCCAGTTCCGGACGCGGCCGCCCTTGATCCATCGCGACCCGATGACGAGGTCCGCCTCGCGCAGGCCCTCGAAGAGCCGTGACAGCTGCTCCGGCTGGTGCGAGCCGTCGGCGTCCATCTCACCGATCACGTCGTACCCGCGCTCCAGCGCGACGGCGAAGCCATGGAGGTAGGCCTGTCCCAGCCCGGCCTTCTCGGTCCGGTGCAGCACGCTGACGTGCGGGTTCTCGTCCGCCAGCCGGTCGGCGATGTCCCCCGTGCCGTCGGGTGACGAGTCGTCGACCACCAGGACGTCGAACCCGGGGTTGGCGGCGAGCGTGCGCTCCACGATCCAGCGGATGTTGTCTGCCTCGTTGTACGTCGGGATGACGATCACGACGCGGCCCAGCGGTGTGCTCATGCACTCCCCCGGGTCGGGAGGACGCCTGCCGGCTGCTCGGCGGGTGCAGACCCTCCCTCGATCGGCTCCGCACGGCTGCGCCTCCGTGAGCGGGCGAGCGACCAGGCCAGGGCGAGGAGGCCGAGGCCCGCGAGGCACGCCTCGACAAGGGCGCCGAAGCGCACGGCCGGCGTGAGCTCGGTCAGCAGCGGCACTGTCTGCAGCATGACCTGCTGGGTGCGGGTGGGAGCCCGTTCGATCGCCTCGCCGTTCGGGTCGACGACCGCCGAGATCCCGTTGGTCGCTGCGATCGCCACCACGCGCCTGGTCTCGAGGGCCCGGAGTCGGGCAATGGCGTACTGCTGCTCGACCTGTCCTGTCCCCATGTAGGTGGCGTTGTTGGTCTGGACGACCAGCAGCTCCGCCCCCGCGTCCACGACATCTCGGATCAGGCCGTCGTAGATGACCTCGAAACAGATCACGTCCCCGATGGCGGTGCTGCCCAGATCGAGTCTCCCGATCGTGTCGCCCGGCACCATGTCGCGAGGGATCTGGTCGAGCCGCTCGATGTACTGCGCCAGGAATTCGCGCATCGGGATGTACTCCCCGAACGGCACCGGATGCATCTTGGAGTACGCCGTCGTCGGGCCGACCTCCGGGACCCACACGATCCCCTGGTTCTCCACGTCGATGGGTCCCGGGCCGCCGATCATCGCCCCGACGAGGGTGGGAACGCCGATGGCGTCCACGGCACGAGAGATGTCTCGCATGACCGTCGGATCGCGGAACGGGTCGATGTCGGTCGAGTTCTCCGGCCAGAGCACGAGGTCGGGCTGCTCGACCTCGCCGCGGGCGACCCGGTCGGCCAGCTCGAGGGTGGCCTCCACGTGGTTGTCGAGGACTGCGCGACGCTCCGCGAAGGCCTCCATGCCTTCGCCAGGCACATTGCCCTGGACCACGGCGATGCGGGCCGTGGTCGGGGCGTCCGGCGGCTGCCACGTCGGCAGCGCCGTCGGCACGCACAGCAGGGCAAGCGACCCGACCGCTGCGACGACGGCGGCGCGGTGCGCGCCTCGGGACACGGTCCAGGCGAGGAGGGAACCGCTGAGCGCGACCAGGAAGGTGACTCCCGACGCGCCGACGTACGTGACCGCCGGGGCGACGGTGCCGTCGATCATGGCGAACGCCAGGCGACCCCAGTTGAAGCCCCCCCACGGCACCACGCCACGCAGCGCCTCGACCGCAATCCAGAGGCA
This sequence comes from Nocardioidaceae bacterium, assembly GCA_035699605.1. GTDB lineage: Bacteria > Actinomycetota > Actinomycetes > Propionibacteriales > Nocardioidaceae > SSC3. The sequence continues at coordinate 2,137 of DASSPN010000082.1, forward strand.
GGCGTGCCAGATCGGCCACAGTGCCAGCCGTGAGGTGCGGTGCAGACCCCAGCCCAGGAGCCCGTAGAACAGCGCCTCGAGCAGGGACAGACCGAGCCACGCGTCGGTGCCGATGACCGTCAGCCAGGGAAGCAGGACACCCATGAACGCGAAGCCGAAGACCAGGCCGACCCGGAACCCCTGGCCAGGCCGAGTCGCCAGGGACAGCGCTGCGACTGCTGGGGGCACGAGCCACCAGAGACCGTACGGCGGAAAGGCAGCCGCCGCGGCGACCCCTGCAGCGCCGGCGAGCAGCAGACGCGCGGACAACCCCCTCACCACGTGCCTCCCCGGCCCCGGGCGCCCGGCCTGTCGCCTGCGCATCACCGCAAATCTACTGTCCCTGGGCGCGGAAAGAGTCCGGGACCCTTCGGACCGAACCTGCTCGCACCGGCTGCGCGAGTCGGGTCCGTTGTCTACTGGGCGCCGGACTCTCTCCGTGTCCATCCCCGCCCCTGCGTTGCCCTGACCTCCGGGAGTCGCGCGGGCCCCGTGCTCTGGAACCGACCGGGGGCGTCGCGACCACCTGGACACCGTCACGCGAGGCGGCCTGCTTGGTGGACGCCGGAACTCTCGCGCTCCGCGGGCGCACTGTCAAGACGCTCACTGACCTGCGCTTTCCCGGAAAACTGCAGGTCAGCGAGGCGGGGCCACGTGTGACGGGGCTCACCTTTTTTCGGAGCACTCGGCGTGTCGCAGAGGACACGCCGAACGTTGTTCACATCACCGCGCAGGAACGACGACCGTGCCCGTCGCAGTAGTGGCGACGACCGGATCGGCGAGCATCTCCGCGGCGGACTCGGACAGGTCCGGGCGACCACGGCCGACGACCGTTGCCGTGAACTGGATCGTCCGGGACCGGGTCCCCGCGCTGACGACCTCGGCGCTGATCTCGAGGACGTCGCCGGCTCGCACCGGCGCTTTGAACTGCACGTCGGCGTAGGAGGCGAAGAGTCCCTCGTCACCGTCCGTCGTGATGCACAGCTCGGTCGCCACGTCGCCGAAGAGCCCGAGCGAGTACGCGCCGTCGACGAGGTTGCCCGCATAGTGCGCGTGCGAGTACGGGACGTAGCGGCGGTGGGTGACACGGGTCCCGATCACGAAGCTCTCCTGTTCACCAGTGCGTGCACGAGGTACGACGCCACCTCGCCCGGCGTGGTGCCGCGACCGAAGATCCGGTCCACGCCGAGTTCCTCGGTCATCGCCTCGTCGAATCGTGGGCCGCCTACGACCAGCAGCGGACGTCTGCTGCTCGGGTAGGCCTCCCGGAAGGCCGCCGACATCTCCTGCGTGTTGAGCAGGTGGGCGTCGCGCTGCGTGACGACCTGAGAGACCAGCACGGCGTCGGCCTTCTCGACCTGAGCCTGCTCGACCAGGTGCGGCACCGACACCTGGGCGCCCAGGTTCACGACCTTGATCTCGCGGTAGTACTCGAGGCCTTTCTCACCCGCGAAACCCTTGATGTTCAAGATCGCGTCGATGCCGACGGTGTGAGCGTCGGTGCCGATGCACGCGCCGACGACCGTGAGCCGACGCCGCAGCGTCTTCTTGACCGCGAGGTTGATCTCCTTCGGGCTGAGCAGCTCGAAGTCACGTTCCACGACCTGCACCTGGTCGGTGTCCACCAGGTGGTGCACCCGGCCGTACACGACGAAGAAGGTGAAGTCAGGCCCCATCGCCTTGTGGTGCACCACCAGGGCAGGGTCGATGCCCATCTTGTTGGCCAGCTGCTGCGCTGCGCCCTCGGCGACCTTCGAGTAGGGCATCGGGAGGGTGAACGAGATCTGCACCATCCCGTCGCCGGTCGTGTCGCCGTAGGGCCTCAGGATCGCCATCAGCGTGCCTCCAGCAGGTCGGTCGCGGGGTTGAAGTAGGCCGGTGCCTTCGGGGCGACGCCGTCGAGTCCACGCCCACCGTCGGCCGGGCGGCGCATCAGGCCGAAGGTGCCGTCGGCGATGGCCTCGAGCAGGGTGTCGTCGACGATGGCCTCGAGGAGCTCGATGGACTCGGCCAGCACCTGACGGGCTCGCTGGGCGATGAACCCGTCCGGCTGCGGGCGGAAGTCCTCGTGGAGGCCCCCGGCTGCGTTGAGGACGTAGCGCACGTTCTGCAGGGCGAGGTCGCGGTCGGACAGCCACGGGGTCACCACAGCCTCGGTCATCATCCCGACCAGGAGGATCCCCTGTCCGGTCAGCGTCCCGACGAGGTTGAAGAAGGCGTCCAGCAGGTAGCCCCGGAAGATGTCCCCGGTCATGTGCCGGGTGGGCGGCATCCACTTGAGCGGAGCGTCGGGGAACAGCTCCCGCGCGAGGAGGGCGTGCGCGAGCTCCAGCCTGAAGGAGTCCGGTAGGTCAGGGTCGATCTCGAACGCATGCCCGAGGCCGAGCTGCCAGTCCTCGAGCCCGGCCTCCTTGGCGAAGTACTCGTTCAGCAGCTGGCTCACCGTCACGGTGTGCGCTGCCTCGACCGCGTCGGCGGTCGTCAGGTAGTTGTCCTCGCCGGTGTTGATGATGATTCCCGCGCGCGCGTGGACCTGTCGGCTGAACCTCTGGTCGACGAAGGTGCGCACCGGGTTGATGTCGCGGAACAGGATGCCGTACATCGAGTCGTTCAGCATCATGTCGAGCCGCTCGAGGCCGGCCAGGGTGGCGATCTCCGGCATGCAGAGCCCGGAGGCGTAGTTCGTCAGACGGACGTAGCGGCCGAGCTCTCGACTCGACTCGTCCAGCGCCGCGCGCATGAGCCGGAAGTTCTCCTGCGTCGCGTACGTCCCGGCGAATCCTTCGCGCGTCGCGCCCTCCGGGACGAAGTCGAGCAGCGACTGACCCGTGCTGCGGATGACGGCGATGATGTCCGCTCCCTCGCGCGCGGCAGTCTGCGCCTGCGGGATGTCCTCGTAGATGTCACCCGTCGCGACGATGAGATAGATCCACGGCTTCTGTGCGGGGTCGCCGTGCTTCCGCACGAGCCGCTCCCGCTCCCTCCGGCGGGCATCGATCCGCTTGATCCCGGCTCCGACCTGCCGGGTCGCCGCCGCCTTCGCCCGGAGGGCTTCGCGCCCTTCGGGAAGGCGGAAGCGGACGGAGCCGGCTGAGGCCTTCTGCGCGAGCGTGGCCAGGTCCTCCGCCTCGCCTCGGAGAAGCGCGTCCCAGACCGGGAGCGAGACGCCGTGCTCGATGCCCACATCGCCGCGTACGGCGTCCAGCAGCCGGTTGACCCAGGGGCTGCCGTCCGGATCTGCACCCTGCAGCCCGGCGAGGCGCAGGGTCGCGCGCTCGACGGACACTGTGGTGTGCTGCTGGGCAAGCCGCACGATGGGGCGGCCAGCGCGCTTGGCCAGGGCGCGCGCCTTCCGCACGGCGACGGGGTCGAGCTGCAGCTTGGACTCCCTCACTCCAGGGCTCCCTCTCTGTCGAAGGCCACCTGACCGTGGACGAGCGTGAGCACGCAGGTGGGCAGGGGCTGGTCGGGGCGCACCTCCGGGAGCAGGGGCACGCCGGCTCGGGTGTCGGTCGACCATGCCGCCACGCGCTCGTCAGGCGTCTGCACGACCAGCTCGCCGGGGACGTCGAAGACCGCGATGCTTGCGGGCGCGCCGAGGGCGATGACGCCACCCTCGTCGCGTCGGGCTGCGCGCCAGCCGCCCCGCGTGTGGGCGTTGAAGGCCGCCCGCACCGTGACACGCTCGGCCTCGTTGTGGTGCCAGGTCGCCGCCCGGACCGCACCCCAGGGGTCGAACGGCGTGACCGGGGTGTCCGACCCGAACGCGAGCGCCATACCGGCTCGGTTCATCGACGCGAAGGGGTTCATCCCGCGCGCGCGTCCGCCCAGACGCTGCTCGTAGAGACCGTCCGGACCTCCCCACCAGGCGTCGAACATCGGCTGCACGCTCGCTGTGACGCCGAGCTCGCCGAGGATCCGGAGCTGGTCCGGATCCACCATCTCCAGGTGCTCGAGCCGGTGCCGGCCCTGCACGACTGCGGGCACACCGAGCTTCTCCGCGGCCTGCTGGAACCCGGCGACGACGGCCGCCACCGCCCGGTCACCGATGACGTGAAACCCTGCCTGAAGGCCTGCCTCGGTGCAGGCGACCACG
>DASSPN010000083.1:0-30005 GCA_035699605.1 Nocardioidaceae bacterium
GAGCGTGGCATGAACACGCTGGCCGACGCCGTCAAGGTGACGCTCGGCCCCAAGGGGCGCAACGTCGTCCTCGAGAAGAAGTGGGGCGCCCCCACGATCACCAACGACGGTGTCTCCATCGCCAAGGAGATCGAGCTGGAGGACCCCTACGAGAAGATCGGGGCCGAGCTCGTCAAGGAGGTCGCCAAGAAGACCGACGACGTCGCCGGTGACGGCACGACCACGGCGACCGTCCTGGCCCAGGCCATGGTGCGCGAGGGTCTGCGCAACGTCGCCGCGGGCGCGAACCCGATGGCGCTGAAGCGTGGCATCGAGCGCGCCGTCGAGGCCGTCTCCGAGCAGCTGCTCGGGATGTCCAAGGACGTCGAGACCAAGGAGCAGATCGCTTCCACCGCCTCCATCTCCGCCGCCGACCCGTCGGTCGGCGAGATCATCGCCGAGGCGATGGACAAGGTCGGCAAGGAAGGCGTCATCACCGTCGAGGAGTCGAACACCTTCGGGCTCGACCTCGAGCTGACCGAGGGTATGCGCTTCGACAAGGGCTACATCTCGGCGTACTTCGTGACCGACGCCGAGCGCATGGAGACCGTCCTCGAGGACGCCTACGTGCTCCTGGCCAACCAGAAGATCAGCAACGTCAAGGACATGCTGCCGCTGCTGGAGAAGGTCATGCAGTCGGGCAAGCCGCTGCTGATCATCGCCGAGGACGTCGAGGGCGAAGCTCTCGCGACCCTGGTCGTGAACAAGATCCGCGGCACCTTCAAGTCCGCCGCCGTCAAGGCTCCGGGCTTCGGTGACCGTCGCAAGGCCATGCTGCAGGACATCGCGATCCTGACCGGTGGCCAGGTGATCTCGGAGGACGTCGGCCTCAAGCTGGAGTCGACCGGCATCGAGCTGCTCGGCCAGGCCCGCAAGGTGGTCCTCACCAAGGACGAGACCACGATCGTCGAGGGTGCGGGCGACCAGGACCAGATCCAGGGTCGCGTGAACCAGATCCGTGCCGAGATCGAGAAGTCGGACTCCGACTACGACCGCGAGAAGCTGCAGGAGCGTCTGGCCAAGCTGGCCGGCGGTGTTGCGGTCATCAAGGTCGGCGCGGCCACCGAGGTCGAGCTGAAGGAGCGCAAGCACCGCATCGAGGACGCCGTTCGCAACGCGAAGGCCGCCGTCGAGGAGGGCATCGTCGCCGGTGGTGGCGTCGCGCTTCTCCAGGCGACCACCGCCGCGTTCGAGAAGCTCGAGCTCGAGGGTGACGAGGCCACCGGTGCGGCGATCGTGCGCTCCGCTGCCGAGGCACCGCTGAAGCAGATCGCGTTCAACGCCGGCCTCGAGGGTGGCGTCGTCGTGGAGAAGGTGCGCTCGCTCCCGTCGGGCCAGGGCCTCAACGCGGCCACCGGCGAGTACGTCGACCTGATCGCCGAGGGCATCATCGACCCGGCCAAGGTGACGCGTTCCGCGCTGCAGAACGCCGCGTCGATCGCGGCGCTGTTCCTCACGACCGAGGCGGTCGTGGCGGACAAGCCGGAGAAGGCGCCCGCGATGCCGGGTGGCGACGGCGGCATGGGCGGCATGGACTTCTGATCCAGGCGCCAGCCGACGAACCAAGCAGCAGCCCCGAGCCGATCCGGCTCGGGGCTGCTGCCTTTTTGCGCATATCGGACATATACCGGCCGATAAGCACCTAACCTGGTTGGTCTGGGAGATCTCACGTGTCCAGTGCTCTGGGAGGGCCACTGTGCCGCGCTACATCGTGCTGCGCTTTTTCGCGTGCGCCGCCGTGCTGCTGGGCAGCACGCTGGGCGTCGTCGTTCCGTCGTCCACACAGGCCGCCGCCGAGCAGGTCGCGACCGTCCAGACGGAGCGCGCCCTGCGCCCGGACTGCGGCCCGAAGAGGTACGCCAAGCCCGGAGGCGGCTACTGGCGCTGCTCGTTCGCCGACAACTTCGACGGAACGCGCCTGAACCGGAACAAGTGGCACGTGGTCACCACAGAGGACAACGGCTACCTGTCCGGGACCGACGCGTGCTTCGTCGACGACCCCGCCAACGTCTTCGTCTCCAACGGCAGCCTCAAGCTCCGTACGGTGACCAAGCTGCTGCACCTGTGCAACCACCCGGGGGCGCTGGGCTTCCTGACCAACTACACGTCCGGCTCCGTCACCACAGGCGACTTCTTCAAGCAGACCTACGGCCGCTACGAGTTCCGGGTGAAGTTCCCGGAGTCCAAGCGCAGCGGGCTGCACAGCGCCGTGTGGCTCTACCCGAACCGCGCGACGTACGGCGCGTGGCCGGCCTCGGGGGAGATCGACATCGCCGAGCGCTTCACGTCGTACACCAACCGGCTGATCCCCTACATCCACTACCTCCGCAACGGCGAGGAGCACCACGACACGAACGAGGAGTGCCGCGTCGCCGACCTCAGCGAGCGCTTCCACAAGATCGTGCTGATCTGGACGGTTCGCGGCATGACCGTGAAGTACAACGGCGATGTCTGCCTCAAGACGAGGACGCGGTCCGACCTCGCCGCCAACAAGCCCTTCGACATGCCGTTCAGCGTGCTGTTGACGCAGGCGCTGGGAATCGGCTGGAACCCGTTCACGCCGGGGTGGACGCCTGTGCCGGCGACGATGACGATCGACTACGTCCGCGTGTGGCGTTAGCTGACGCGCGAAGCCTCGGGCGCGTGGACGTCCGAGACACCCGGCATGCTCACGCCACCCCGTCGGATGACCGACTGCTCGCCCTTGGCGACCACCTTGTAGAACTCCTTGCTGCGGCCACGGGCGATCGGTGAGCGTGCGAACAGCGGCAGGTTGCCGTGCGCGACGCGGCTCGACGCGCACAGCGCCTGGTAGCGCACCTCGTCCAGCGACGACCACTCCATGTCGAAGAGGGCCCGCACCCTCGGCGGCAGCCCGCCGACGGTGAGGAAGTGGATGGTCGAGAACACCGGCCGGGTGGGCAGGGGCGGCTGGTTCGGCACGTCGTAGCCGGCGATGTACCGGCCGAGCTGCTTCAGCTCGGCGGTGAGGTAGGGCGCGTCGGAGGCGAGGTAGGCGTCGTACTGCTGCCGGAAGTCCGCGTAGTCGCGCGGGGCGGCCGACCTCGGCATGCCGAACAGCTCGCCCCAGCGGACGAAGTCGTCGAAGAGGTCCTCGCGGTCCCGGTCGCGCATCCGGCGGACGAGCCGGTCGTACTGGTGCTCCACCGAGTCGAGGGTGAACGCCACCGTCCACCACATCCCGTCGGGGTCGTAGGCGTCGTAGCGCTGGCCGGCCGGGTGCGCCGGGCCGCCGTACTCGTTGATCGTGCCCTTGACGGTGGCGTGACGCTTCGCGGTGAAGGCGAGCGCACGGTCGGCCTCCGCCTTGTCGCCGAGGAAGACCGACTCGAAGAGGCGGGCGGTGAGGGCCAGCCGGGTGTACGGCGTCTCGCGGTGGCTGGTGCTCTGGGCGGTGCCCTGCGCGAGCAGGGAGTGGGTGGCGCCGATCGTCAGCGCGCGCTGGCCGTAGGTGAGGGAGACCGCGCGCTGGTTGAGAGCGCGGTATGCCATCGACGTCTTGTCGAAGTACCCGGACATCGGTGTCCTCCTGCCTGACGAGGTCGCTTCGCCGTTCTCAGGGGCGAGACCATCTGGCAACAGTGTCTGCCAGATGCTCGCATTCTGGCAAGGGGCCCTGCCACAATGTGGCCATGACCGCAGAGCGCGCCTACGGAGGCGTGTCCGCAGGGGATCGCCGGGCTGCCCGCCGCGAGCGGCTCGTCGAGGCCGTTCTCGACCTCGTCGGGGCCGGCGGGGTTGCGTCGCTCACGGTGACGGCCGTCTGCCGGAAGGCGGGCCTCAACGAGCGCTACTTCTACGAGAGCTTCGCCGACCGGAACGAAGCGCTCGCTGCGGCGGCTGACCACGTGGCCGAGGTGCTCGTCCTCCGGATCCTCGAGCGCCTCGCCGCCGCGGACGAGGACCAGCACGCCCGCGTGACGGCGGCGGTCGGTGCGGCTGTGGACGTCCTGACCGACGACCCGCGCAAGGGGGCGCTGTTCCTCGAGGCGGGCAGCACGCCTGCTCTGGCGGAGCGACGGCAGGCGCTCGCCGGCTCCTTCATCGAGCTCCTGCTGAGCCAGGCGCTCGCCACGCTGCACCTGACGCGCACCCCTGAGGTCGAGAAGGGCGGCCTGGTCGCAGCCACGCACCTGTTCGGCGGCACCCTCGAGACGATCGGGGCCTTCCTGGGCGGCAGGCTCCCGGTGACGCGCGACGAGCTGGTCGAGCTCAACGTCCAGATGTTCCTCGGCGTGGCGGGGAGAGTAGAACACCTGTTCGAACACGAGTAGTCTCGGCCGTGTGACGATCGAGCTGCAGGCCTCGCTGTTCGACGCGCCCGTCCCCACGCTCGGGCGTCTCGCGCCCACGCGCACCGAGCTCGCCCACGGTGCCTGGGTGGACCACCAGCCCGCCTGGGTCTCCGGCTCCGACCAGCTCTTCCTGGACCTGGTGCGCCGCGTGCCGTGGCGCGAGGAGCAGCGGACGATGTACGACCGCGTGGTCGACGTACCCCGTCTGCTCTGCTTCTACGACGAGGACGCCGTGCTGCCGCACTCGGTGCTGACGTCCGCGCGGACGGCGCTGTCGAACCACTACCGCGCTGAGCTCGGAGAGGACTTCACCACCGCGGGGCTCTGCTACTACCGCGACGGTCGCGACAGCGTCGCCTGGCACGGCGACCGCATCGGCCGCAGCATGACCGAGGACACGATGGTCGCCATCGTCTCGATCGGGGAACCACGACGGCTGCTGCTGCGTCCGAGCACCGGCGGGCCGAGCATCGGCTTCGCGCTCGGACACGGCGACCTGCTGGTGATGGGCGGCTCGTGCCAGCGCACGTGGGAGCACGCGGTGCCGAAGACCGCGAAGCCGGTGGGGCCGCGGATCTCGATCCAGTACCGCCCCTTCAACGTCCGGTAGTGAAAGACCCACGATCGTCCCGGACAGATGGAAGTGTGGAGACCGTGCTCTCGACCGACCGGCAGCAGCGCTTCACCGCGCTCGCCCATGACGTCGGTCCCGCCCTGCGCCGCTACGTCGTCCGTCGTACCGACCCGGACAGCGTGGACGACGTCCTGGCCGACACCCTGCTCGTGCTCTGGCGCCGGCTGGACGACGTACCGGCTGACGAGCCGCTGCCCTGGTGCTACGGGGTGGCCCGCGGGTGCCTGGCGAACGCGCACCGGGCCGCGCGGCGTCGCGACCGGTTGACCGACCGGCTCGCCACCGTGCGCACCGACCAGCCGCCCGACGACACGGACCTGCACGAGGCCCTCGAGCGGCTGTCGGACCAGGAGCGGGAGCTGGTCCGGCTGTGGGCCTGGGAGCAGCTGCAGCCGCACGAGATCGCGACGGTCCTCGAGATCACGCCCAACGCCGTGAGCATCCGGCTGCACCGGGCCCGGAGAAAGCTCGCCGAACTGCTGGACGAGGTTCGAAAGACCAGCGCACCCGCCGGACAGGAACAGGGTGACGAGAGGAGGTCCGGATGAACGACGACGAGCTCCTGGCACGACTGCAGGACGCAGATCCAGCTCGGCACGACACCCCGGCCGACTCATGGCTCGACGACCTGATCGACGACACGGTGGAGGAAACCATGAGCACGACCCCTGAGCAGAGCCCGGCTCGCAAGCGCTGGGTTCCCCTCGCCGCCGCGGCTGCGGTGGCCCTCCTCGCGGCCGGTGGTGCCGGCGTCGCCCTCTCGGGCGGCGACGAGGACGCTCCCGCCGCGGCACCGACGACGACGTCGCTGACGCTTCCGGGTGGCGACACGATGCAGAGCTGCATGATGGTGACGCCCGAGGCGCTTGCGCAGGTCGACCAGGCGCTCGCCGGCACCGCGACCGAGGTCACCGAGGACAGCGTCACGCTGACGGTCGACCAGTGGTTCAAGGGTGGTGACAGCGACCTCGTCACCCTCACTCCGGCCAACCCCGACATGATCGCGCTGATCGGCGCGATCGAGTTCGAGGAGGGCGCGCGCTACCTCGTGTCCGCGGCCGACGGGCACGTGAACAGCTGCGGCTTCAGCGGCCCCGACGAGGAGCCGCTGGCAGGCATTTATCAGCAGGCATTCGGCGGGTAGCAACCGGTACGTTGGGGCCCAGACGGCGGTCGAGAGTGCGGTTGCCGCTGACGGAGGGGCCCTGACAGTGACCGAGAACCACACAAGCCTCCCAGCCGCCCGGGTCGTGGACCTCAGGAAGGTCTATGGCACGGGCGGCGCGGAGGTCCACGCGCTCGACGGCGTGACCCTGGACCTCCACGCGGGTGAGTTCACCGCGGTGATGGGGCCGTCGGGCTCCGGCAAGTCGACGTTGATGCACTGCTGTGCCGCGCTCGACACCGCGACCAGCGGCCAGGTGTTCCTCGGTGACGTCGAGCTGTCCACGCTCAACGACAAGGCGCTCACCCGACTCCGGCGCGACGCGATCGGCTTCGTGTTCCAGAGCTTCAACCTGGTCCCGACGCTGACCGCCGAGGAGAACATCCTGCTGCCGCTCTCCATCGCGGGCCGCAAGCCGGACCAGGGGTGGTACGACACGGTCATCGACGCGGTCGAGCTGCGGGACCGGCTCAGCCACCGGCCCAAGGAGCTCTCCGGCGGCCAGCAGCAGCGCGTTGCCGTTGCTCGGGCACTCGCGAGCAGGCCGTCGATCGTGTTCGCCGACGAGCCCACCGGCAACCTCGACTCGAAGTCCGGCGCGGAGGTGCTCGGGCTGCTGCGCCGCAGCGTCGACGAGTTCGGGCAGACCATCGTGATGGTCACGCACGACCCGGTGGCGGCCGCCGTGACCGACCGCGTCGTCTTCCTCGCCGACGGCAAGGTCGTCGACGAGATGCGGAGCCCCACCCGGGAGACCGTGCTCGGCAAGATGAACGAGCTCACGGCGGCGTACGCCCCCGCGGCCGCGGAGGCCTGAGCCCGATGCTGCGGGTCACGTTGCGCAACCTCGTTGCGCGCAAGCTGCGGTTGCTGATGTCCGCCTTCGCGATCGTGCTCGGCGTCGCCTTCGTCGGCGGCTCCCTCATCTTCACCGACGCGATGGGCGGCGCCTTCGACGACATCGTCGAGGGCTCGGTCGCCGACGTCGAGATCGCTCCCCCCGGGGCGATCGACTTCAACTCGGTGGAGGACGCACGCACGATTCCCGGCCGGGTCGCCGAGCGCGTCGCGACGGTGCCGGAAGTGGCTTCCGTCCATCCCTACATGCAGCTGCTGTCGGTCTTCGTGATCGGCAAGGACGGCACGATGGTCGGCGGCAACGGTCCACCGGGGCTGGCCTTCAACCACACCGGCAGCCGTAACCTCGCGGGTGAGGAGATCCTCTCGCTGAAGGAGGGGTCCTGGCCCTCCGGCCCCGGTCAGGTCGTGCTCGACGAGACGACGGCCGAGAAGGGCGACTACCAGATCGGCGACACGGTCTCGCTCGTGACGCCGGGTACGCCGCCGCTGATGGACGCAACGCTCACCGGGCTCGCCGAGTTCGGCAACGGTGGCCTGGTCGGCGCGACGATCACCGTCTTCGAGCGAAAGTTCATGCAGGAGCAGTTCTTCGGTGGCGAGGACGTGTACGTCGGTATCTCGGTCGACGGCAAGGACGGGGTCAGCCAGGAGGAGCTGAAGGCCGCCATCGAGAAGGTGGTCCCCCGGTCGCTGGAGGTGCGCACCGGCGACGTCGTCGTGGAGGAGAACAAGGAGGGCATCGACAACGCCTTCTTGAAGTACATCCGCATCTTCATGCTCGTCTTCGCCGGCATCTCACTGGTCGTCGGCGCCTTCCTCATCATCAACACCTTCTCGATCCTGGTCGCCCAGCGCTCGCGCGAGCTCGCCCTGCTCCGGGCCCTGGGTGCCTCGCGCCGCCAGGTGGTCGGCAGCGTGCTGCTCGAGGCACTCGTCGTCGGGCTCATCGGCTCCACTCTCGGCCTCGGCTTCGGCGTGCTGCTGGCCCAGGCGATCCGCGGGCTGTTGTCGACCTTCGGCCTCGACCTCAGCGGCGCGAGCTTCCCCGTGCGACCGCCGACGGTCTTGTGGTGCTACGTCCTGGGCATGCTCGTGACCACCGTGGCAGCCGTGCTCCCGGCGCTGCGTGGCTCGCGCGCGGCTCCGGTGTCGGCGCTACGCGACGACGTGGCGCTGCCGGAGTCGACGATCCGGACACGCACCGTGATGGGTGCGCTGATGGTCCTCGCGGGCATCGGTGCCGTCGTCCTCGGATTCATCGGCGAGGGTGGCAGCGGCCTCAGCCTGATCGGCCTCGGCCTGCTCCTGATCCTCGTGGGGGTCTCCCTGGTCAGTCCCCTGGTGTCGAGGCCGGTGATCGCTGCCTTCGGTGCGGTGTACCGGCGAGCCTTCGGCAGCGTCGGTCAGCTGGCGACGCAGAACTCCGCGCGCAACCCGCGACGAACGGCGGCCACGTCGAGCGCTCTCATGATCGGCATCGCGCTGGTCTCGATGGTGGCGATCTTCGGCCAGTCGGCCTCGGCGAGCACGGACGTCGCCCTCGAAGACTCCATGAAGGCAGAACTGGTCGTCTCGAACGTCGTGGGCGTCCCGTTCTCCACCGACATCGCAGCCCAGATCCGCGCGGTCGACGGAGTGCGCAGCGTCGTCCAGGTGCAGCAGGCGTTCCCCAAGGCCGACGGCGACTCGACCTTCATGTCGAGCATCGACCCGCGCAGCATCGGCGACGCGATCGACCTCGAGGTCGTGGAGGGGTCGCTGACCGACCTGCGTCCGGGCACCATCGCGGTCGAGGAGGGCACTGCCGAGGGGCACGGCTTCTCGCTCGGTGACAAGGTCCCGGTGGAGTTCCAGGGCGGAAAGCGCGACCTCACCGTCGTCGCGACCTTCGAGAGCGACGCGGCGCTGCCCGCGAGCTACCTGGTCACTCGCAAGACGCTGACCGACGGGGGGCTGAAACCCCTGGACTCCATCCTGTTCGTCGTCAAGGACGACGGCGCTGACCTCGCAGCGGTGACCGCGGCGGTCAACAAGGTCACCGAGGCACTGCCGACGATCACGACCAAGGATCCGCAGGGGTACGCGGAGGAGCAGAAGGAGCAGATCAACCTCTTCCTGACGCTCATCTACGCGCTGCTCGGTCTCTCCGTCGTGATCGCGGTCCTCGGGGTGATCAACACCCTGGGTCTGTCGGTGATCGAGCGGACCCGCGAGGTGGGACTCCTGCGGGCCGTGGGTGTGAGCAGGGGTCAGCTTCGGACCATGATCAGGCTCGAGGCCATCGTGATCGCGGTCTTCGGTGCGCTCCTCGGAGTGGTCATGGGGGTCGCGTTCGGAATCTCCCTCGTCCGGGCGCTGAACGACCAGGGCATCACCGAGCTGACCATTCCCTGGGGTCAGCTGGTCGGCTTCATCGTCGCTGCCGGGTTCGTGGGGGTGCTCGCCGCCGTCTGGCCGGGCCGTCGCGCCGCCCGCCTCGACGTGCTGAAAGCGATCGCGACCGAATAACGGACTGATCCGAATAGCACGTTCTGCCCACTCTCACTGGACCAGTCAGGGGTCTAGTATCGGGCCAAGGGAGAGGGGCAGATCGATGGGTGATGTGATCACACCAGCGCCAAGCCACCAGGCTGTCCACAAGCACGTCCAGGTCCGCGAGTACGTCCGCGGACTGATCGACGGCGCCGAGCCCGGCTCCCCTGCCCCCTCGGAGCGGGAGCTGGTCCAGCTGTTCGGCGTCGCTCGGATGACCGTGCGTCAGGCACTCGACGCGCTCGTGTCCGAAGGGCTCCTCGAGCGGATCCCCGGTCGCGGGACCTTCGTGGCCCGCGCGCTGGCCGACAACCAGATCCGGCTGGCCAGCTTCACCGAGGAGATGACCCGGCGTGGCATGAAGGCCGACGCCCGCACCCTCCTGGCGCGGCACGAGCAGGCTGGTCCCGGTGTCGCCCGCGCGCTCGAGATCGAGATCGGCGACAAGGTGGTGCACTGGCAGCGGCTGCGGTACGCCGATGGGCAGCCCATGTGCCTGGAGGACGCCTACCTCGCCGACGCGATCGTCCCCGGCTTCCTCGACCAGCCGCTGCCCGTCAGTCTCTACGTGGAGCTGCAGCGCCGAGCGCTGCTGCCGACCTGGGGCGAGGACTCCGTCGACGCGGACACCGCCCGTGCGGACGAGGCGGAGGCGCTCGGCATCAACGAGGGCGACAGCGTGCTCCGGATCGCGCGCCGCGCGTTCAGCGGCAACATCGCGGTCGAGGTCTCCCGCTCCACCTTCCGTGCGGACCGCTTCACCATGTGGGTGCCGTTGACGCGGCCTCCGGTAGGACCCCGCCGTTGAGCAGAGCGGGCCGTTGACGGTCGTCGGGATCCTCCTCGCCGCAGGTGAGGGGCGACGCATGGGCGTCCCGAAGGTGCTGCTCGCCGACGACGCGGGGGTCCCCTACCTCGACCGCGCCGTCGGCACGCTGCTCGAGGGGGGCTGCTCGTCCGTCACGGTCGTGCTCGGCGCAGCCGCTGACGAGGCGAAAGACATCTTGCGGATCCACGGCTGGCTCGAGGACGACGACGTGAGCGTCGTGGTGAACGACGACTGGGCGTCCGGTATGGGTGGCTCCCTCGTCGCCGGCCTGCGGGCGAGCGACGCCGAAGCTGCGCTCGTCCTGCTGGTCGACCTGCCCGACGTCCGCGACGACGCCGTGGCCCGACTCGTCGCGCGCGCTGCGCCGGACGCCCTCGCGCGCGCGACGTACGGCGGGAAGCCCGGGCACCCCGTGATGATCGGCCGCGACCACTGGCAAGGGGTCATCGCCACTGCTGCAGGTGACAGCGGAGCCCGGGCCTACCTGGACGGACACGGTGTCGTCGACGTGCCCTGTGACGACCTGGCGACGGGTCGCGACCTCGACCGTCCCGAGGACCTCCACCACGGGCCGTAGGCTGGCAGCATGATCGCGTCTCCGGCGGAGCTCGCTGAGCTGCTGCAGCGCACGGGGTACCTCTGCGACGAGTCGCTGGCGACCGTCGGGTTCCTGGCGCTCGAGCTGCAGCGGCCGCTGCTCGTCGAGGGTGAGCCCGGCACCGGCAAGACCGCGCTGGCCGAGGCGCTGGCGGAGGCGCTCGGCGCGCCGCTGGTCCGGCTGCAGTGCTACGAGGGGATCGACGCGAGCCAGGCGCTCTACGACTGGGACTTCCCGCGGCAGATCCTGCACCTGCGCGCCGTCGAGAGCCTGGGAGCCAACGATCTCGAGGAGGTCGAGCGCGGTCTGTTCGCCGAGCGCTTCCTGCTCGAGCGTCCGGTGCTGCAGGCACTGCGGCACACCCCGTCGGTCCTGCTGGTCGACGAGGTCGACCGCGCCGACGACGAGTTCGAGGCCTTCCTGCTCGAGGTGCTGTCGACGTACCAGGTCTCCATCCCCGAGCTCGGGACGGTGCGAGCCGAGGTGCCGCCCGTCGTCGTTCTCACGTCGAACCGCACCCGGGACATCCACGACGCGCTCAAGCGTCGGTGCCTCTACCACTGGATCGACCACCCCGGTCTCGAGCGCGAGGTGGCTATCGTCCGATCGCGGGCTCCCGAGGTGAGCGAGGCGCTGGCGCGGCAGGTCGTCGGTCTCGTGCACCGGCTGCGCGAGGAGGACCTGGTCAAACCGCCCGGGGTGGCCGAGACCCTCGACTGGGCACGCGCGCTGGACCGTCTCGGGACCTCGACGCTGGACCTGGGGACCGCGGCGGCGACGGTCGGGGCGGTGGTGAAGTACCGCGAGGACGCCGACCGCGTCCGCGCCTCGCTCGAGCGGATGCTGGCCAGTTGAGCGACCCCGACGAGATCCTGCTCGGCTTCGCACGGGCACTGCGGGCCGCGGGGCTGCGCGTCACGGCCGACCGCTCGCAGACGATGCTGCAGGCGGTCTCGGTCGTGGGACTGGGTGACGAGCGGGCGACGTACTGGGCGGCACGTGCCGCGGTCTGCGCAGGTCCCGACGACCTCGTCGTGTTCGACCGGGTCTTCGACGAGTGGTTCCACGGCGAGGGCGCGGGTCCGGCGGCGCGCCGGCGTCCCGTCGTGACGGTCGTGCAGGCGAGCCTCGACGGAGACGGGTCCGGCGACGGCGAGGGTGACGCCTCGACCGTGCGCACCGCCGCCAGCGACATCGAGGTGCTCCGCCATCGGGACATCGCGGAGCTCTCTGCCGCCGACCGCGCCCGGCTCGCCGCTCTCTTCGACGGGCTCCACCCGCGCCTGCCGCGACGGACGGCGTACCGCCACCGCCCGTGGCGCCGCGGCACGGTGGACCGCCGGGCCACCCTGCGGCAGATGCGCCGCAGCCTGGGCGAGCCGGTCGACATCGCCTGGCAGCACCGCTCGACGCGCAGCCGTCGGGTGGTGCTGCTGGTCGACGTCTCCGGCTCGATGAGCCCGTACGCGGATGCCTTGCTGCGGCTCGCCCACCGGGTGTCGAGAGGGACACAGGCTGTCGAGACCTTCACCCTCGGCACGCGCCTCACGCGGGTGACCCGGGCGATGCGGCTGCGTGACGCGGACGCGGCGGTGGTGGCGTCGGGGGAGGCGGTCCCCGACTGGTCCGGCGGCACCCGCCTCGGCGAGACGCTCAAGGCCTTCCTCGACCGGTGGGGACAGCGTGGGCTCGCGCGCGGGGCCGTGGTGGTGGTGTTCAGCGACGGCTGGGAGCGCGGCGACGCCTCCCTCTTGGCAACCCAGATGCAACGTCTGCGGAGGTTGGCTCATCGGGTGGTGTGGGTGAACCCGCACAAGGGTGCTGACGGCTACCGGCCGGTCCAGGTCGGCATGGCCGCCGCGCTGCCGTTCTGCGACGACTTCGTGGCCGGGCACTCGTTCGCCGCGTTCGACGAGCTCGTGGGAAGGATCGCCCGTGCGTGAGGTCCTCGACGAGCTGCTCGCCTGGTGGAAGGCAGGCGAGACGGTCGGCATGGGCACTGTCGTCGCGACGTTCGAGTCCGCCCCCCGGCCACCGGGCGCTTCGATGCTGGTCGGACCGGGTGGTGAGGCGGTCGGCTCCGTCTCCGGCGGTTGTGTCGAGGGTGCGGTCTACGAGGTCGCCCAGGAGGTCGTCGAGGCGGGTGCACCCGTCCTCCAGCGGTACGGCGTGAGCGACGAGTCCGCCTTCGCCGTGGGGCTGACCTGCGGCGGCATCATCGACGTGTACGTCGAGAAGGTGGACCGCGAGACGTTCCCCGAGCTGGAGGCGATCGCAGACGACCTCGAGCACGGTCGGCCGGTTGCCGTGGCGACGCTCATCGACCACCCCGACGGGGTCGGGGCACGCATGGTCGTGCGTCCCGGCGGCGAGCGCTCGGGGACCCTCGGCGTGGACCGGCTGGACGACGCGGTCGTCGACGACGCCCTCGGCCTGCTCGCGTCCGGCCAGAACGGCGTGCTGTCCTACGGGCCCGACGGGGAGCGCCGAGGAGAGGGTGCGCGCGTCTTCGTGTGGGCCTTCGCTCCCAAGCCACGGATGCTGGTGTTCGGGGCCATCGACTTCGCGGCGGCCGTGGCCAGGGTCGGATCCTTCCTCGGCTACCAGGTGACGGTCTGCGACGCGCGGCCCGTGTTCGCCACCCACAGCCGCTTCCCGAGCGCCGACGAGGTCGTCGTGGAGTGGCCGCACAAGTACCTCCGCAAGGAGGCCGAGGCCGGTCGCATCGACGGGCGCAGCGTGCTCTGCGTGCTCACGCACGACCCCAAGTTCGACGTACCCCTGCTCGAGGTGGCGCTCAACCTGGCCGAGGTCGGCTACGTGGGGGCGATGGGCTCACGCCGCACCCATGAGGACCGACTCGCGCGCCTCCGCGAGGCCGGACTCACCGAGGAGCACCTGGCCCGGCTCTCCAGTCCCATCGGGCTGGACCTCGGAGCACGCACTCCGGAGGAGACGGCCGTCAGCATCGCCGCGGAGATCATCGCGCTGCGGTGGGGCGGGCAGGGGAAGCGGCTGGGCGAGACCTCTGGCCGGATCCACCACTGAGGCCCAAAGCCTCTGCAACGTCGCCGCAACGTCTGGTGGTCTAGGCATGGACCAGACCTCCCGTTCGCACCCACACGTCACATCTGAATGGAGGGTCGGATGACTCGGATCAGCGTCAACGTCGACGGGACCGCGTACTCCGACGATGTCGAGCCCCGGATGCTGCTCGTGCACTACCTGCGCGAGCGCCTGGGCAAGGTCGGCACCGTCGTGGGCTGCGACACGAGCAACTGCGGTGCGTGCACGGTGCACCTCGACGGCAAGAGTGTGAAGTCCTGCAACGTCCTGGCCGTCCAGGCGGATGGACGGTCGGTCACGACCATCGAGGGGCTCGCGAGCAACGGTCAGCTGCACCCTGTCCAGCAGGCCTTCACCGAGTGTCACGGCCTGCAGTGCGGGTTCTGCACGCCGGGGATGATCATGCAGTCGATCGACCTGCTCAACGACAACCCGCAGCCCAGTGAAGAAGCGATCCGGCACGGCCTCGAGGGCAACCTCTGCCGCTGCACGGGCTACCACAACATCGTGCGTGCGGTGCAGGAGGCGGCCGGGCAGCTGCAGCCCAGCAGCGACGGGGGGAGCGCGTCATGACCGCCGTCGAGTCGGGCACCGGGACCCAGCGCGAGATCGGCGCCGCGCGGCGCCGCAAGGAGGACCAGCGCCTCATCACCGGGCGGACCCGGTGGACCGACAACATCCAGCTTCCCGGGATGTTGCACCTGGCGATGGTTCGCAGCCCGTTCGCGCACGCGATGATCCGCAGCATCGACACCGACGCGGCGAAGGCGGCACCCAACGTGGTCGCTGTCCTCACCGGGCGCGAGGTCGCCGACGAGCAGGGCGTGATCGCCAACGCGTGGCCGATCACGACCGAGCAGAAGACTCCTGCGCACCCGCCGATGGCCGTCGACCGGGTGACGTTCGCCGGCGAGATCGTCGCGGTGGTGGTGGCTCGCAGTGCCGCCGAGGCGCGTGATGCCGCCGAGCTCGTGGACGTCGACTACACCGAGATGCCCGCGGCGCTCGACCTGCGGGAGGCGGCGGAGGACAAGGTGCTCGCGCACCCGGACCTCGGCACCAACAAGATCGCGTTCTGGCAGCTCGACTCCGCCGCCCAGGGCAGCGGCGGCTCTGTCGACGACGCGATCGCCGAGGCACGCGCGAACGGCATCGTGATCGAGCGGGAGTACCGCCAGCAGCGGCTCATCCCGGCCTTCCTGGAGCCGCGGTCCACGGTGGTCGACCCGACCGGCGAGCAGTACACGATCTGGTCGGCGACGCAGATCCCGCACATCGCGCGGTTCCTGCTCGCCGCGACCACCGGCACGCCCGAGTCGAAGATCCGCTACATCGCGCCGGACGTCGGCGGTGGCTTCGGCGGCAAGCTGCAGACGACGCCGGAGGAGTGGCTGACCTTCCTCGCGGCCAAGCGGCTCGGCAAGCCGGTGAAGTACACCGAGACCCGGTCCGAGTCGCTCGTCTCCGGTCACCACGGCCGCGACCAGTGGCAGAAGCTGACGCTCGCGGCGACCAAGGAGGGCAAGGTCACCGGTCTCAAGGTGGACCTGCTCGCCGACATGGGCTCCTACGTCGGCATCGTCGGCGGCGGCGTGCCCGTGCTCGGTGCGTGGATGTTCAACGCGATCTACAAGTTCGATGCCTACCAGTTCAACTGCACCCCGGTGCTCACCAACAAGACCTGGGTCGACGCCTACCGAGGCGCCGGGCGCCCCGAGGCGACGTACGCCATCGAGCGGCTGATGGACGAGCTGGCCGTCGAGCTCGGCAAGGACCCGATCGAGGTCCGCGAGATGAACTGGATCAAGCACGAGGAGTTCCCCTTCACCACCGTGGCGGGGATGACCTACGACTCCGGCAACTACGAGGCCGCGACGGCACGGGCCAAGGAGCTCTTCGGCTACGACGAGCTGCGCGCCGAGCAGAAGCGCCGGCGCGACGAGGGCGACCCGGTCCAGCTGGGCATCGGCGTCTCGACCTTCACGGAGATGTGCGGCCTGGCGCCGAGCCGGGTCCTGGGGCAGCTCAACTACGGCGCCGGCGGCTGGGAGTCCGCTTCCATCAGGATGCTGGCGACCGGCAAGGTCGAGGTCATCACCGGCGCTTCCGCGCACGGGCAGGGCCACGAGACCGCGTGGTCGCAGATCGTCGCGGACCGGCTCGGCGTGCCGTTCGAGGACATCGAGGTGCTGCACGGCGACACGCAGATCTCGCACCGCGGCATGGACACCTACGGCTCGCGCTCGCTGGTCGTCGGTGCGGAGGCCGTCGTACGAGCCGCCGACAAGGTGCTCGACAAGGCCAAGCCGATCGCCGCCCACATGCTCGAGGCGTCCGAGGACGACCTGGAGTTCGGCGACGGGCGGTTCTCGGTCCGCGGCACGGACAAGGGCGTGACCGTGCAGGAGGTCGCGATGGCGGCGTGGCACGCGCACGACCTTCCCGAGGGTGTCGAGCCGAGCCTCGACAGCGACGCGACCTTCGACCCCGACACCTTCTCGTTCCCGCACGGCACGCACCTGTGCGCCGCCGAGGTGGACACCGAGACCGGGCAGGTGAAGCTGCGCAAGTACGTCGCCGTCGACGACATCGGAGTGATCGTGAACCCGCTGATCGTGGCGGGTCAGGTGCACGGCGGTCTCGTCCAGGGCATCGCCCAGGCCCTCTGGGAAGAGGCGGTGTACGACGACGCGGGCACGCTGGTGACCGGGTCCTTCGTGGACTACACGCTCCCGACGGCGGCTGACGTGATCTCGTTCGACATCGACCACACCGAGTCACCCAGCACCACGAACACGCTCGGGACGAAGGGCGTCGGCGAGGCGGGCACCATCGCCTCGACACCGGCCGTGGTGAACGCGGTGGTGGACGCGATCCGTCACCTCGGCGTCTCCGACATCACGATGCCCTGCACGCCCCAGCGGGTGTGGCGGGCGATCAGAGAGGGCAGCAGGGGCGGTGGCACGCCCGACGCGGCCCAGCCGCACTTCGGTGCCGACCAGCCCAACCAGGACCCGACCGCGGGAGGTGCCCAGTGATCCCGGCATCGTTCGACTACACCGCCCCCACCACGATCGACGAGGCGCTGGCGGCTCTGGCCGACGCCGGCGACGAGGCGAAGATCATCGCGGGTGGGCAGAGCCTTCTCCCGGTGCTGCGGATGCGGCTCAACGCGCCGTCGACGGTCATCGACCTCGGCCGGATCGACGGGCTGCGCGGCATTCGTGAGGAGGGAGACGCGCTCGTGATCGGCGCCATGACGACACACGACGACGTCATGCACGACGCGCTGGTGCACGAGCACGCGCTGTTGCTGATCAAGGCGACGTCGACGGTGGCCGACCCGCAGGTGCGGCACCGCGGCACCCTGGGTGGGTCGCTCGCGCACGCCGATCCCGCAGGCGACCTCGGGGCGGTGGCCCTCGCGCTCGACGCCTCCTTCGTGATCATGGGTCGCGACGGCAGCCGCACGGTCGCGGCGGACGACTTCTTCGTCGGCCTCTTCGAGACCGCGGTGGGCGAGGGCGAGATCCTCACCGAGATCCGGATCCCGAAGCACACCGGCTGGGGTGCGCACTACGAGAAGTTCGTGCGGGTCGTCCACCAGTGGTCGATCGTGGCGGTCGCCGCCACCGTCCACCACGAGGGCGGGACCATCCACGAGGCCAGGATCGGGCTCACGAACATGGGCGCCACGCCCCTCCGGGCGCGGGCGACCGAGGACGCCCTGCACGGGGTCTTCGCCACCGACGAGGACGTCCGCGCGGCCGTCGCGAACATCGCCGAGGGCACCGACCCGCCGAGCGACCTCAACGGCGACGCGGAGTACCGACGTGACCTCGCCGTGGTGCTGGCCCGGCGCGCCGTGCTCCACGCCTGTGGAGTCTGATGGAGCTCCAGCACAGCTTCACGGTGCCGAGCTCGCCGACCGACACCTGGGAGGCGTTCACCGACGTCGCGAGCGTCGCGGGATGCTTCCCGGGTGCGGAGGTCACACAGACGGACGGGACCGAGTTCGAGGGCACCTGCAAGGTGAAGCTCGGTCCGATCGCGCTGGTGTACTCCGGCACCGGCCGGTTCGTCGAGCAAGATCCTGAGCAGGGGCGTTTCGTCATCGAGGCGAAGGGGAAGGACAAGCGCGGGAACGGAACCGCAGGCGCGACCGTGACCGCTACCCTGACGCCGGTGAGCTCGGGCACCGCCGTCGCGGTGGTCACCGACCTCCAGATCACCGGCAAGCCCGCCCAGTTCGGGCGGGGTGTCATCCAGGATGTCTCGGACAAGCTGCTGCAGCAGTTCGTCAGCTGCCTGGAGCAGCGACTGACGCCACCGGAAACGGCCCCCCACGAACCCGAGCCGGAAGCCCCACCGCCGGTGGTGGGTGCTCCGCCGCCGCTGGCCGAGGCGGACGACGACGCCCTGGACCTCGGCGGCGCCCTGCTGCCTGTCCTGGTCAAGAACTACGGGAAGCAGGCTCTCGCAGTCCTCGTCGCACTGCTGGTCGTGCTGCGAGCCGTGCGTCGTCGCCGCTGATCGGCGTGTTTGCCTGATCCTTGCGAAGTAAAGGATCATGCTCGCGTGGTGGACGAAGGGGACCGGTTCTTCGGCGAGGACGACCCCGAGTGGGCCGTCTCGCAGCTGGCCGCGCAGGTCGCAGCGACGGCGAAGGTACGCCGCCGCGTGTCCTGGCACATCGTCCTCGGCTCGGTCCTGACCACGGTCCTGGTGGTCGGTGCCTTCGTGCTCGGGCTCACCTCGGACGAGCCGTCAGAGCCCCTGGCCGACCCGCAGCCCACCGACTCGGAGCAGTCGACGCCGGTCGAGCCACCCCGTGCGCGGCGCGTGACCCTCTCCCCTCTGCCCACCCCCACTCCTGTCCCGACGTCGACCGTCACGGTGGTCGTGACCTCGCCGGCGCCGACGCCCGAGCCCCCTCCGCCGTCGCCGGACGACCCGGAGACGCCCCCGAACCAGGTCGGACCCAACCGGCCGATCACGACCCCCATCGACCCCGACGACAGGTAAGCGATGCGACGACTGGTCCTGGCCCTCCTCACCCTGGCACTGATCTCCGGCGGCCTGGCCCAGGCCTCGACGTCGCTCTGGTCGGGCTACGAGATCGACGCGACCCGCACGGCCGACAGCGGCTTCATCGGTGCGCGGCTCGTCGACGGGAAGGTCTCGTACCGCATCGACCCCGACGCGCGCCGGTTGGCCACGGAGTACCGCAGGGTGCGCCGGGTGACCGGCGAGCGCGAGGTCGCTCGGGCGGCGTGGATCCTCTCGAAGTACGGCGCCCTGCAGCTGGCCGACCAGGCCGCCGCGGTCGACGTCGCGGTCTACGCCCTCCTCGCCGGCAAGCCGCTCGCCGGCAAGCGGGCATCCTCCCGGCTGCGCCAGACCGGTCGGGCCGAGGAGATCCGGATGATCGCGCGCCAGCTGCTCGCCCTGTCGAGGAAGTACGCCGGCCCGTACACGTTCACCCTCACCACCCAGCCGGCAGCCGTCGGAGGCACCGTGCCGGTCCGGTTGCGCGTCACCTCGTTCTCGGGTGAGCCGGTGCCGAACCTGCAGGTGCTGCTGACGCTCCCGGGCGTCGCGGAGACCCACGAGACCAACGCCAAGGGGCGGGTGGCGACGTCGTTCCCCGCGGAGGAGGTGGGCGCCCGACGGCTGACCGCCAAGGTGTCGCTGGTGCCGGACTGGCGGCTCTCGGTGCGGCGACCGGTGGTGGCGAAGGCGTCCCGCATCGCCCTTGCCGGGAGGAAGACCACGCTCCGCTCCAGCATCGACCTCATCGTCCGTGCCACGCCGGTGGTCACGGTGCCCGATGAGGCGACGCCGCGCCAGACCGGCACCCTCTTCGCCGCGCTGTTCAGCATCGAGGGCAGCGACGGGTTCGTCAGCCGAGACGCCGTGCTCAGTCTCTACGGTCCCTTCCTGGGCGACACCACTCCCGGGTGCAGCGGGCCTGTCGTCCGCACCACGACGGCGACGGTCACGGGCGACGGTGGCTACCGCAGCGCAGCTGTCGCGGTGCCCGCGCCTGGTCGCTACGTCTGGCGGGTGCAGGTGCCCGAGACGACGTTCAACGCGCCGGCCGAGGCGTGCGGCGGCCTGGTGCGGGTCCGGATCGCGCCGCGGTTCACGCTCAACGCGACCGCCGGGCCACGCCTCGCCTTCAGCCTCGCGGACCTGCCGGCCGGGTACGACGATGCCGCGGTGCTCAAGCTGTTCGGCCCCTACGCCCGCCGTGCCGATGCCACGTGCAAGCCCGGCAAGAAGGTGGGTCAGGTCGAGGTGCGCGTCAACCGCAACGGCGACTACGCACCCCGTCGTATCGAGGTGAGCAAGCCGGGCGTCTACGCCTGGCGGATCCAGCTGCCCGAGGGTGACCTCGTCGTGCCGACCCAGACCCGGTGCGGCGTGAAGGGGTCGTTCAGCGACGTCGGCTGACGGCGTCGTCCAGCAACAGCCGCCACGAGCGGACGTGCCGCGCGTCGACGTACGCCTTCCACGATCCGCCCGGGCGCACAGAGCGTCCGACGTGGAACTGGCGTACTCCTGCCTGCACGAGCCAAGGCACGTGCTCACCCGCGAGGCCGCCGCCGGCCATCAGGAGCCGGGAGACCCGCGGTGACGCGACGGCCCGCTCGGTGAGCTCCTCGTGCCCGACCGCCATGCCTCGCGTCGAGCCCGCAGACAGCACGGCATCGAGCCCGGGCAGGTCGGCGAGCTGACGCCACGCCTTGTCCGTCTCGAGTGTTGCGTCGATGGCGCGGTGGAACGTCCACGGCACACCCGGCAGTGCGTCGGTCAGTGCAGTGCACACCTCGACGTCCACGAGCAGGTCGGCGTCGAGGAAGCCGAAGATCACGCCTTCCGCGCCGACCGCGAGGTAGTCCTCGGCGAGCCCGATCAGCCGGGTCAGCTCACCACCGGTGGTGGACCAGCTCTCGGTGAGCCGCACCATGACGCGAACCGCGACGTCGGTCTCGCGACAGATCGTCGACACCACGCCGACCTCAGGGGAGAGGCCGCCGGCCTCGATCGCGTCGGTGACGTAGAGCCGGTCCGCGCCACCTTCCTGCGCCGTGCCTGCATCCGAGGGGTGCAGCGCCACCACCTCGAGGAGGGGCGGGCTGGCGTCGGTGATCACAATGGACATCGTGACATCCGACGACCCGCTCCTCGCCGCCCGGGCACTCGTGTTGCACGACCTCGAGGCGACCGGCGCAGCCGACCCGCAGTCCGTCTCCGCACTCGAGGCCTCCGTGACCACGCGTCGCTGGTGGACGTCCCAGTGGGAGGAGGGCAAGCAGTACGTCGCCGGTCTCGTCGCCCAGGACGTCCAGGACGCGATCCTCGACCGGATCGGTCGGTGGCCTCTGTGCCGCGCGTGCGACGACCTCGATCCGCACGCCCTCTACATCCACCCCGAGCTCGGCGGTCCGGACCCGACCTGGGTCTGCGAGAGCAGCGGGATCGCGGTCGCGCCGCTGGGGGAGCTCACCCGATAGGCGTACTCCGCTGCCGAGAGTTGCGCGAGCTGATTCCGTTCCAACTCGTCGTTTCTGAACGCTGAGACGACGAATCCGAACGAAACTGCCGATGGTCGCTTGGCTCGCAGGGGCCATTTCGACATGCAGTTGTGGCTGAAGTGGCTCGGCACGAGCCCAGAAGCAGAGAAGTGCATGTTCTTCTGGCCCCCTGCCCCACGGCCCGACCATGCCGCGAGGGGTGCTCTGCTACAGCGGTAGCGGCGCATCGGGATCCAGCTCGAGGCCGTGGTTCCGCGCGTGCCCCTGCAGCAGGTACCAGATCGAGCGGCTCAGCAGGTCGCTCATCGCCTCCGCACTGGGCTCCCGCGCAGGGCGCAGCATCCACACGTGCACGCTCCCGAGCACCCAGCCGATGAGGCCGGCCGTCAGGGCGGGGAGAGCCGCGCGCTCCTCGTCGGTGAGCGTGACGCCGTACAGGTCGGCGCCGGTGGCGATCAGGCTCGAGATCCCGATCCCCACGCTGGTCAGTGCGGAGTCGAGGGCCGAGGCGCGCTCCTCGGCGATGCGGTGCAGCTTCGGGTGCGCGTGCGCCCAGCGGACGTACGACGAGACGATCCCCTCGATGACGCCCATGATCGTGCCGCTCAGCACGACCGCGGGGAGCACCTCGGACGTGACGAGGCCGAGCACATGTCGCTGGATGGCGTCGTCGAGGTCGGCTCGGTCGGCGAAGTGGCGGTAGACCACGGGCCGGCTCAGGCCCGCTTCCTCGGCGATCTGCTGGACGTGCAGGACGGTCCCGACGGGCTCACGCTCGATGACCGTGACGGCCGCATCCAGGATGGCGGTACGGCGCTCAGCCTTGTGCTGCTCCCAGCGCAAGGCCCTGCCGTCCGTGCTCACACAGCGGACACTAGTGCCCACGGCGCTAGCCGGCTCGACGACGACCCCTGCGCCTGGTCCGGGTCGCGGCGGCGTGCAGCGCCGCCCGGTCGGTGAGCTTCACCCGCGGTCGCCCCTGCGCAGCGCCCGTCTCTCGCTCGAGCCGGTCGATCGCCCGCCAGCCGCGCAGGTCGATGTGCTCAGGCAGGTCGCGCCGCATCGGCGTCGTCAGGAGGCCGGCCTCGAGGTCGTCGAAGATGCGGTCCACGGTCTCCTCGGCGCAGGTCTTGTTCGTGCCGATGAACCCGCTCGGCCCGCGCTTGATCCACCCCGCGACGTACACGCCGGGAGCCACCCGGCCGTGGTCGTTCGGGACGGTGCCGGTGGCCTCGTCGAACGGCAGGTCCGGCACGGGCACGCCGCGGTACCCGATCGCGCGCAGCACCACGCCGGCTTCGATGACGTCACCGGAGCTCACCTCCAGCCCGCTCACGCGGTCGCCACCGACGAGCCGGACCGGGGAGGTGTGGAACCGCAGGACGATCCGTCGCCGCGCCGGGTCCTTCGGGCGCGCGGCCAGCTCGGCCAGCAGGGCGGTCTTGTCGTCGGTCACCGCCAGCTCGCCCTCGACCACCACGTCGATGTCCGTACGGCCGGCCAGCCCGATGAGCTCGGGCAGGGTGAAGGCAGCGTGCTCGGGACCGCGGCGGCCGAGCAGCACCACCTCGCGGACCATGCTGGCTCGTAGTGCTTCGAGGGCGTGGTCCGCGATGTCGGTGGTCTCGAGCCGAGCCGGGTCAGTCGCCAGGATGCGGGCCACGTCGAGCGCGACGTTGCCGTTCCCGATGACGACGGCGCGCTCGGAGTCGAGGGCAACCGGCGGCTCCGTGTGGTCCGGGTGGCCGTTGTACCAGGCGACGAAGTGCGTGGCACTCGCGCTGCCAGGGAGCTCTTCACCCTCGATGCCGAGGGTCCGGTCGGTCGCGGCGCCGACGGTGTAGACGACCGCGCCGTAGCGCTGCATGAGGTCGTCGTGCCGGATGTCCTTGCCGACCTCGACGCCGAGCACGTAGGAGAAGCCGCGCTCACCTTCGATGTGGCGGAACAGGGTGGTGACCTGTCGGGTCGTCGGGTGGTCGGGCGCCACTCCCGCCCGCACGAGGCCGTACGGCGTGGGCAGCCGGTCGAACACGTCGACGGTCACTCCGCTGTGCTTGAGCAGCTCGTCCGCGGCGTACATGCCGGCCGGGCCGGCGCCGACGACCGCGACGCGCAACGGACCCTCGACCGGCCGCTTCGCCGGCACCAGCGCGAGGGGAGTGCGGTCCAGGTGCGGGTCGACGGTGTCGAAGTACGCCGCGTTCAGCGCGACGAACGGCTGCTCGCCGGCGGTCAGCTTCGTGTGCGGCTTGACCGCGTCCACCGGGCAGGCGGTGGCGCAGGCGCCGCAGTCCACGCAGGCCTTCGGGTCGACGTACAGCATCTCCGCGGTGGCGAACCCGGGCTCACCTGGCGCGGGGTGGATGCAGTTGACCGGGCAGGCCAGCACGCACGAGGCGTCGGCGCAGCACGACTGGGTCACGACGTAGGGCATGCGTCAGACCGCCTCGCGCAGGGTGGGCTCGCTGCGGAACCGCGCCGGTCGGCCGTCGATGCCCATGAGCTTCCACACCCGACGGGACACGGGGTTCATCAACCCGATCTCGTCGGCGAGACCGCGCACGTCGGCGAACAGGCCACGCACCATCTCCTTGGCCTCGGGGCTGTGCCGGAAGGCCTGGCCCAGCACCCACCGCGGGACGCCGACCTCGGTGGTGATCTCCTGCGTGGGGATCAGGATGAGGTCACCCGCCACGCGCATGACGACCGGGTAGAGCACCGAGAGGAGTCCCTTGCGCACCGGGTCCAGCTCGGGAACGCGCGTCCTGAGGTACTCGTGCGCGAACGAGATGTGCCGCGCCTCCTCGGCGATGTGGATCTGCATGATGCGTTCGAGCAGCGGGGGGAGCTCCGCTCCCGACCGGAGAATCTGCTTCTGCACGTGGTCGATCGGCTCCTCGCCGGCGAGCACTGCGGTGAAGAACAGCTCGGGGAAGAGCTTCGCGAACTGCACGATGACCGGGCTCAGCCCTTTGATGAGGCCACGCATGCCGGGTACGTCGACCCCGGCCCGGTTCACGAACTCCTGGAACATCTGCGTGTGGTGCGTCTCCTCGGTCGCCTCGTGCGTGCAGTAGCGGAACTCGGGGGAGCCGTTCGGCAGGTTGAGCACGTAGATCATCAGGCCCTGGATCAGCAGGTTCTCGAACTGGAGACCCACCTTCATCACGTTGGCCTGCCGCCAGATGCCGATCTCGATCTGCCGGTCGAGCGGGAGGTCGCGGTACCACTGCTGCTTCCCGATCGGGTCGACCTCGGGCAGCACCCAGCGTGCATCGGTGCGGTCGAACGCGTAGTCGGGGTTGTCCCAGTCGATGTCCTCGAAGGCGTCGAAGTGCGTGTGGACCGATCCCTCCGAGAGGGTGGCCAGGACCTGCTCGAACGTCGTCTGTTGCGTCGTCATGGCCGCCACCTCACGCCGCTGCTCGAAGTTGGGGCTCGCTGCGGTAGCGCGACGGTCGGCCGGCGATGCCGAGCAGCTTCCAGAGCGGCCGGGAGACGACGTTCATCAGGCCGATCTCCTCGGCCAGGGCTCGAACGTCCCCGAACAGGTCGACGAGCATCTGGTCGGAGCCGTCCCAGTAGAGCTCCTTCACGACCTCCGCCGGGACTCCCATCTCGGTGGTGAGCTCCTTGGTCGGGATCACGATGACGTCGCAGAGGATGCGCATGGTCAGCGGGTAGGTGATCGAGAGGGCCGCCTTGCGCAGCGGGTGCAGCGTGGGGACCGTCTCGCGCAGGTAGTGGTGCGCGAACGAGATGTGCCGCGCCTCCTCGGCGACGTGGATCTGCATGATGCGTTGGAGCAGCGGGTGCATCTCGTCGCCGGCGCGCAGGATGTTCTTCTGGATGTGGTCGATCGGCTCCTCGCCGGCGAGCACCCCGGTGAAGAAGAGCTCAGGGAGCAGGTTGCCCGCGAGCGGCAGGATCGGGCTGACGAGCCGGAAGAGCTTCCGCGCCCCAGGGACGTTCGTGCCGGAGCGGTTCACGAACTCCTGGAACATCTGGGTGTGGTGGGTCTCCTCGGTGACCTCGTGCGTGAGGTAGCGGAACTCCGGCGTGTTGTTCGGGAGCTTGAAGACGTACTCCATGACGCCGCGGATCAGGACGTTCTCGAATTGCAGGCCGACCTTCATGATGTTGGCCTGCCGCCACAGCCCGATCTCGATCTGCCGCTCGAGGGGGAGCGCCTGGTACCAGGGGTGGGCGCCGAGCGGATCGACCTCCGGGAGCACCCAGCGCGGGTCGGTGCGGTCGATCTCGAAGTCGGGGTCATCCCAGTTGATGTCCCGGAACGCGTCGAAGTGCGCGTTCACCGACCCCTCCGAAAGAGTCGCCAGAACTTCGTCGTACGTCTGCTGCGCGGTCATGGTGGTGCCTCCATCGGGACAGCGGTGTCCAGGTACGTGAGACATCGTGTCACACCAACCCTGCGATGCGACAGCCCCGATGGCACATGACTGATGACACGTCTGGGCCACTGCCCGCAGCGCTCCCGGTCCGGCACCATGAACCCATGAGCGAGCGACCCTCGATGGTCGACGAGGCGCGCAGTCTCGTCCGGAACGTCTTCGACGTCGGCGAGGGTCTGAGCTGGAACCTCCTGGCCGCCATCTACCGCCTGGTGTTCCTGGTCGCCGCGCTTCCGTGGGTCGTCTTCACCGTGCTCGCCTTCGAGCGCTCCACGGTCGTGTGGGGGCTGGTCTGGGGGCTGGTCCTGGGGCCTGCGCTGTACGTCGTCCTGGTGACGGGCATGCGGATCGCCCTCGGCTTCGCGGTGGTGCTGCTGCGGCTGGCGACCGAGCTGACCGAGCTGCCCGCCGCCGTGGACCGGCTCACCGCAGAGGTCGGCAACCTGCGCGGCGACATCGGCCGGCTGCCGGACGCCGTGGAAGACCTGAACCGCAACATCCGGGAGCTGCCGGAGGTCGTCACCACGCTCAACGAGCACATCGACTCGCTCCAGGGCAGCCTCGACCGGGCGCAGTTCTGGCGCGCTCCCGCGCGCCGGCTCCGCTCGAGCCGCACCCGCGACGACGACCCGGTTGCCCCGGAGGACGCGTCGGGCGACTAGTCTGCGGACCCATGAAGACGCGTCTGCTCGTGGTCCCGGCCGCCCTGCTCCTCACGCTCCTCGCCGGGTGCGGTGACGACACCGGCACGACGGAGACCCCAGCGGGCTCCGACCCGACGACCAGCGAGACCACGGACGCGCCCACCGACTCGCCCACGGACGGGACGAGCGGCACCTGCGCCTGGGTCACGGACGCGGCGGGTCCCGCCGCCAAGGAGGTCGAGCCGCCGCCGGCCGAGCCCGAGACGGCGGGCGAGCTGACCATCGAGACCAACCGGGGCGACATCACCGTGACCCTCGACGCCGAGAGCGCGCCGTGCACGGTCGGCTCGTTCACGTGGCTCGCCTCGCAGGGTTACTTCGACGGCACCAAGTGTCACCGCCTGGTCGTCGACTTCGTGCTCCAGTGCGGGGACCCGTCGGCAACCGGCATGGGCGGCCCCGGCTACTCGTTCGCCGACGAGCTCGAGGGCGACGAGACCTACCCCGTCGGCACGCTCGCGATGGCCAACTCCGGGCCGGACACCAACGGCTCGCAGTTCTTCATCGTGCTCAAGGACGCCCAGCTGCCGCCGGCGTACACCGTCTTCGGCACGGTCGACGAGGCCGGCATGGAGGTTGCCCAGGAGATCGAGGCCGAGGGCAACGGCCCGGACGGCGTGGCGCCCGCCGAGGACGTCATCATCGAGAGCGTCTCCTAGACCTCGAGGCCGCCGAGCTCCTCCGGCAGGTCCTGGTCGTGCAGCACGACCAGGCTGGTGACCGCACGCGTCAGGCACACGTAGAGCCGGCGCAGCCCGGTGACGTGGTCGGCCTCCCCGGCGACGATCGCAGCGGGCTCGAGCAGGAGGACGTGGTCGAACTCGAGACCCTTGGCGACGCTCGCCGGCACGACGTCGACCTGCTTGTCGAAGACCGGCTCCTCGTCGCTCCCCAGCACCTCGTAGCCGATCCCGGCAGTGTCGAGCTGTGTCCTCACCTGGGGGACCAGGGTGTCCGGGACGATGACGCCCACCGACCCGACCCGGTCGGTCGCGAGCGCGGCGACGACGTCCAGTCCTGGCTCGATCACCAGGTCACCCCGGCTGCGCCGTACCGAGGTCGGCGGCTTCAGCTGGGGGGCGATGTGCGGCAGCAGCCGGGCGGCGTACTCGATGACCGCTCCGGGAACGCGGAAGCCCTGGGTGAGCTCCTCGACGTGTGCGGTCTTGCCGAGGTGGTGGAGCGCTTCCTCCCAGCTCCGCG
The DNA here is from genome assembly GCA_035699605.1 of Nocardioidaceae bacterium. Taxonomy (GTDB): domain Bacteria; phylum Actinomycetota; class Actinomycetes; order Propionibacteriales; family Nocardioidaceae; genus SSC3. The sequence continues at coordinate 27,904 of DASSPN010000083.1, forward strand.
TGGCCCACGGGGTGGTCGCCTGGGCGAGATCCCCCAGCACGGTGGTCGAGCCGGTCGTGCAGCGACGTCCGACGGCGCGCAGCATCATGGGGGAGAGGTCCTGCGCCTCGTCCGCGACCACGTGCGCCAGGCTCGGTGTCCGCTCCACGAGGTCGGCAGCCTCGTCGACGAGCACGGCGTCGGCGAGTGACCAGCGGGTGCTGGTCGGAGCCTTGGCCGGCTTCGCCCAGAGCAGCCGCGCCTGCTCGTCCTCGGAGAGCAGTCCGTCGGCCGCCTGGTGGAGGGTGTCGGGGTCCGACAGCAGCCGGTGCACCAGCCGCGCAGGGTCCACCGGCGGCCAGATCTGATCGACGTACTGCTTCACCGGGCGGCTTCGGGCGACCGCGTCCTGCACCCGGTCGTCCGGGGAGTCGCCGGCGTTCTCCATCTTGACGAGGATCGCGTGGGCGAGCCGCTGGGCGAGCATCGCGCGCGCCGCGCCGTACCTCACGCCGCGATCGCGCAGTGACGCGAGGATCTCCTCGACCTCGTACGCCGGGACGCGCCACCGGGCCGAGCCGCGGGGCACGACCAGCGCCTCGGTCGGAGCGGTGACGCTCGACCAGACGGCGCGCTGCAGGACGTCGGCCAGACGCGCATCGCCCTTGAGCGTTGCCACCTGCGGGTCGTCCTCGCCGGTGACGGCGTACCTGGCGTTGAGGCTGCTCAAGGTCTTCGCCACCAGCTGCTCGATGGTCGCCTGCTGGGCGTCGATCTCACCCAGCGCCGGCAGGACGTCGCCGATGTAGCGCAGGAAGCTCGCGTTGGGGCCGACCACGAGAACGCCCTGCCGGACCAGCTGCTCGCGGTGTGTGTAGAGCAGGTACGCCGCTCGGTGCAGCCCGACCGCGGTCTTCCCCGTCCCCGGTGCTCCCTGGACACACACGGACTCACTCAGGCCGGCCCGGACGATGACGTCCTGCTCGGGCTGGATCGTGGCGACGATGTCGCGCATCGGGCCGACGCGGGGGCGCTCGATCTCGGCCTCGAGGATCGCGGAGTGCTCCGGCCCCGCGCCCGGTCCGCCGTCCGGTCCGGTGCCGTGCACGAGGTCCTCGTCCTCGTAGGCCGTGAGCCGCCCGGACTGGAAGCCGTAGCGGCGACGCAGGGCCACGTCCATCGGCTCGGTCCGGCTGGCGCGGTAGAAGGGCAGGCTCACCGGCGCCCGCCAGTCGATCACCATGGGCTCGCCGGTCGGGTCGGAGACGTGGCGGCGCCCGATGTGGAACGACTCGCCGTCGCCCTCTGAGCCGCCGGGCGCCGTGTCGATCCGGCCGAAGAACAGCGGCACCGTCGGGTCGTCGGCCAGCTGCTTCATCCGCAGCGCGAACGTCGACTCGAGGTACTCCCGGCTCACCCAGTCGCCGGCCGCCGCCGAGTCCATCGCGGCGGTGCGCTCGCGCATCCGGGCCAGCTGGGCCCGGGACTCCGCGAGGTGGGCCTGCTCCCGCTCGAGCTCGGGGTCGGTGGTCGCCATGGGACCGGCGAGGTTACCCGGCGACCTGCCGTTCCGTCACCGCATTTCGCACGGCCTCGCGCCCCGGCGCCATCGCCCACCGGATCGTGCTGGTGGAGGCCTTGCCGAGGGCGCGGACGACGGTGCGGTCGGTGACGGGCGTGCTCGGCAGGCGGAGGGGGCGCCGGGTCCAGCGGGGCATCAGCCCGATGCCGGCCGCCATCAGCACGCCGTACGCCGGACGGAGCGGGACCGGCAGCGGCGGGCGCCAGAGCAGGTAGCCGACGGCGTCGCGGGCGTGGTCGGTGACGCGCAGCTCGGGCCGGAACGACTTCAGCACGGCGCGGAGCTCGGCCTCGGTCTGCGGCGGGTCGACGACGCCGAGGCGACGGGCGACCTCGCCGGTCTGGGCGACGTACTCGTCGCGCTCCGCCTGGTCGAGGGGGTGCTTGCCGTAGGTCTGGTGCGCGAGCAGGAAGCTGTCGACCTCCGCGACGTGGACCCACATCAGCAGGTGCGGGTCGGACGCGGTGTACGGCGTTCCGTCCGGCATCGTGCCGGTGATCCGGCGGTGGATGCGGCGTACGGCGTCCACCGCGCGCTGGGC
>DASSPN010000084.1:0-105408 GCA_035699605.1 Nocardioidaceae bacterium
GCCCACCAAAGGCTTCCGGCTGGAGCTCCACGCTGTGCTCGTCGGGTTGATGCGTCCCGGCGAGACAGTCAGCTGCGGCTTGTTGCCGGGGCCGGCGACGACGTCCACAGCGGTGGTCGCGTCCCCGCCCGGACGGTCCACGAACGTCACTCGGGCGGGGTTGTAGAGGAAGGCGACCCGGATGTTGCCACCCGGCTGACCGCCGTCCTGGTTGTTCTGCGGGTCGATCTGTCGCCACGCGTACGTCGGGCCTCCGGCGGCGACGATCGCGTCCACGAACAGGTCCAGGGTCTGGTTCGCAGCCACTGTCCCGTCGTTGGTGGCACCGGTGTTGTCCTGGATCTCCTCGAGCGCGACGATGTCCGGGCTGTTCAGGTGCGTGACGATTCCCTGGGCAAGCTCGGCGAACTTCGCAGGCGGGTTGTTCGGCGCGAGGTTCTCGACGTTGTACGTCGCGATGGCCAGCTCGTTGTCGGCCTGCTTGCGCGTGGTCTCACGGACTAGCCCGTTGTGCTGCTCGGCGCCCAGTGTCGTCGCCTGCAGCATGTAGCCGCCGAACTGGCTGTAGTCGACCGGACCGCTCGTGACCCCGGTGAGCACGTCACCCACGTCGACCTGCGGGAACGGGCGCTGGGCGAACGGGATCAGCGACTGGACGAGCAGGCGCGCACCGTTCTGCTGGTCGTACCCGCCGTACAGCGTGCCGCCGCGGGCGGTCGGGTGCTGGTTCGGGTCGGAGGTCACGAACAGCTCGTTGAACGAGGTCGAGGCGCCGACGACGCGGGCGTCGGTGACGGAGACGAGCATCCCCTCGCGCGACTCGTAGAAGTCCACGGCGTACTGAGTCGGCTGGAGGGGCAGCGACTCGATGCTTCCGCCCGGCTGCGGGGCGTACGCCTCGGGGACGGTCGTGGGCGTGAGCGCCTCGGCGGTGGGCAGTGCGTTGCCGGTCGAGAGCACCTGCACCGTGGTCGCCGTCAGCTCGGTGGTCGAGAGGTGTACGGCGGTCGCCGGCGAGGCGTCGGGGTAGAACTCGTCGACCGTGGCGCGGACCGTGACGGCGTCGCCCACGGCAACGGTCGGCGTGGTCGAGCCGGTGAAGGCGAAGATGCCCTCGCTCGTCGCGGCGTCGGCGTCCGGCGCCGCGCTCTGGAGCCAGAAGCCACGAGCCGACCCGAAGGCGCGCACCGCGGTCACGATGCCGCCGGTCTGGACGCGCAGGCCGTCGTAGGGAGAGAGGTGGGTGCCGCCCTGGATCTCGGCGATCGTCGCCGCCACGACCGGCGGCGGGGGAGCGTCCGGGGTCGGGGAACCGCCGGCGAAGTCGAAAGCGTTGTCGTCCGTGTCGACGAGGACGGCTCGGGCAACCGACGTCGTGTTGGAGGCGCCCGTGACGGGGCTGCCCTCGCGCACGACGGCGCTGCCGTAGCCGACGAGGTCGACGATGCGGGAGTCGGCGGCGCAGGCGGCGGCGGTCTTGCAGGTGAGGGCCGTGGTGCTGTTGACCAGGGCGATCGTGCCGGCGGTGGCCGACATCGGGATGCTCCCGGTCGCATCCGGGGTCGGAAGCGGGGTCGTGCCACCGGCACCCGCGGCCTCCTGGACGAGGTACAGGGAGTCGGTGGTGATCGTCCCGCCCAGGGGGGTCACCTGCCAGAGCGAGGCAGCCGAGGGAGTGCCGGGGAGGTACTGGACGCTCCACCCCGTGAGGTCCTGGTCGGCGCCCGGGTTCCCGAGCTCGACGAAGTCGTGGGTGTACGTCGCGCCGCTGTTGCCGCCGCCGCCGTAGACCTCCGAGATCATCACGCCGGTGGAGGCGGCCTGGGCGGACGGGAGCGCGAAGAGGGCGGGCAGGACGAGCGCGCAGATGCCGACCGAGCCCGGGATACGTCGATGCATGGGGTCCCCTGATTCCGAGAGTTGGAGGTCAGGCTTCCACCGTGGCGAGTGCTTGTGAATGGCAAGTGTCGCCAAGAGAAAGGCCCGACTTCGGGAACCGAACGGCCCCGGACGTCGTTGAACACCGTGAAGCGGCATACCCTTGAGATGTCGCGATCCGTTTCCAGGGTGGAGACGGCACCCAGGTCCCCGAAGGAGACCGCACCATGCAGAGCAGCAACCCGGTGTTCGCCCGGTCCGAGGGCTTCAACGGCCGCTCGACCGGCAACGCCTACGGCAACCAGTCCTACCCGGCCAGCGGGGTGAGCTACCCGGCCTACGGCGCGGGTGGCGGTACGCCCGGCTACCCGCCGGAGACCCAGTACGCCCCCACGCAGCGGATGACGATCGACTCGGTCGTCCAGAAGACCGCGATCTCGCTCGGCCTCGTGATCCTTGCGGCGGCCGGTGCGTGGGTCATGATCGGTGACGTCACCGAGGAGAGCCTCGGCACCGCCTACGGCCTGGCCATGGGCGGCGCGCTCATCGGCCTGGTGCTGGCGATGGTCAACTCGTTCAAGCGCGTGGTCAGCCCGCCGCTGGTCATCGCCTACGCCGTTGTCGAGGGCGTCTTCGTCGGTGCCTTCTCCAAGATCATCGCGGCGTGGGTCGGCGACTTCGGCATCGTCGTGCAGGCCGTGCTCGGCACCTTCCTTGCCTTCGCGGCGACGCTCGCGGCGTACAAGTTCTTCAACATCCAGGTGACCGACCGGTTCCGCCGGATCTTCACGATCGCCCTGATGGGCTTCGTCGGTCTCCTGCTGGTGAACTTCGTGCTCAGCATGTTCGGGGCGGACTTCGGGCTGCGGAACATGGGCGCCATGGGCCTGGTCATCGGCGTCGTCGCCCTCGTGTTCGGTGTGATCTCGCTGATCCTGGACTTCGACATGGTGGAGCGCGGTATCGCTGCCGGGCTCGACGAGCGCGAGTCGTGGCGCGCGGCCTTCGGCCTCACCGTCACGCTGGTCTGGGTCTACATCGAGCTCCTCCGGATCCTCGCGATCCTGCGCGGACAGGACTGACCCAGGAGTCGAACGACTTTCCCAAAGGCAGAGCCGCCCCCGGAGTCACTTCGGGGGCGGCTCTGTGCTTTGGTTCTCGCATGGAGTCATTCCGCAAGGCCGTCGAGAGCGGCGACGCCGACGCACTCATCGCCACGCTCGCCGAGGGCGTCGAGTTCCGCAGCCCGGCCGTGCACAAGCCGTACGTCGGGCGCAACGAGACCGGTGTCATCCTCCGCGCGGTGACTCGAGTCTTCGAGGACTTCCGCTACACCCACACCTACGAGGGTGCGGACGGCTGGGTCCTGGTGTTCGAGGCGAGGGTCGGCGACAAGCAGGTTCAGGGTGCCGACTTCGTGCACACCGATGACGAGGGGCTCGTGGACCAGCTGACCGTGATGATTCGACCCCTGTCGGGGCTGAACGCCGTCGTGGCCGCCATGGGCGCCGAGATCGAGAAGATCCTCGGCGAGCTCAGCCGGCCGTAGCCTCCTCGGCCTCCGGGCTGACCTCGGACGGCGACTCGCGCTCTGCCTCGGGGCGGCGCCGGCGCCGACGCAGCTGGACGAACCGACCCCACGGAACTCCGCCGGGGGCAGCCTCCTGCGGCTCGATCTCCGTGCCCGGGGTCTTGGCGGCGGCAACGGCGGCGTGCGCGATCGGGAGGATGCCCTCGCCGCGGGCCGGCTCCGGCGCGCGCTCCTCCTCGGGCAGGAGACCCAGGGCGGCAAGTGTCGGTGGGACGAGCACCGACGCCAGGCGGGCGTAGCCGGCCGCGGACGGGTGGAACCGGTCCGGTCCGAAGAGCAACGACGGCAGCTGCTGGAACTCGGCGCCGAGGATCGAGGCCAGCGAGACGCTGCGGCCACCGGCCTCGACCACGGCGATCGCCTGGGCAGCGGCCAGCCGGCGCGAGAGCGTGCGGGCGACCTGCTTCAACGGCGGGGCGAGCGGCTCGACCGTGCCGAGGTCGGGACAGGTGCCGACGACGACCTCCACGCCGGCGTCGCGGAAGCGTCGCACGGCTGCGCGCAGCTCCCGCACCGACTCCGTCGGCCTGCGGCCGTGGGTCACGTCGTTGGCGCCGACGACGATGATCGCGACGTGCGGCTCGAGCGCGAGCGCCTTGGTGATCTGGTCACCGAGCTGGCGGGTCTCCGTGCCGACGATCGCGAACGAGCTGAAGTAGACCCGGCGGTCCGCCGCCTCCGCCACGCCGGCCGCGATGCGGGCCCCGGTGGTGTCCTCGACGCGGCTCACGCCGTACCCGGCGGCGGCCGAGTCGCCGACGAGGGCGATCTTGAGCGTGGGACCCGGTCGGCCCGTGCCGTACCACCCGGTCGAGGCCGGCGGATCGTGGTCGGCGTTGCCGATGGTGCGCCGAGCCATCGCGGCCTCGGCCCGCAGGACGCCGTACAGCGACCCGCCCAGCACAGAGAGGCCGCCCCCGCCGAAGGCGGCCGCGGCGGCCAGCTTCCGAGCAGCGGCAACCTTCCCCACGCGTCCACCATACGGAACCTGCCCCAACGGCCAGGGGACTAGGGTCGGATTCGTGGACTACGTGAACTCGCTCCTCGACCTGGTCGGCAACACTCCGCTCGTCCGGCTGTCGAAGGTCACCGACGGGGCCGGGCCACTCGTGCTCGCCAAGGTGGAGTACCTCAACCCGGGCGGCTCGGTGAAGGACCGCATCGCGCTGCGCATGGTCGAGGCGGCGGAGCAGGACGGCAGCCTCAAGCCCGGCGGGACGATCGTCGAGCCCACCTCGGGCAACACCGGCGTCGGCCTGGCGATGGTCGCCCAGGCCAAGGGCTACAAGTGCGTCTTCGTGTGCCCCGACAAGGTGAGCGAGGACAAGCGCAACGTGCTCAAGGCGTACGGCGCCGAGGTCGTCGTGTGCCCGACCGCGGTGGCGCCCGAGCACCCGGACTCCTACTACAACGTCTCCGACCGGCTCGTGCGCGAGATCAAGGACGCGTGGAAGCCCGACCAGTACTCCAACCCGAACAACCCGCGATCGCACTACGAGGACACCGGCCCGGAGCTGTGGCGGCAGACCGAGGGGAAGATCACCCACTTCGTCGCCGGGGTCGGCACCGGAGGGACGATCAGCGGCATCGGCCGCTACCTCAAGGAACAGAACCCCGGCGTCCAGATCGTCGGCGCCGACCCGGCGGGATCGGTGTACAGCGGCGGGACCGGTCGTCCCTATCTCGTCGAGGGTGTCGGCGAGGACTTCTGGCCCACGACGTACGACCGCGAGGTGGCGGACCGGATCATCGAGGTGTCCGACGCGGACTCGTTCTCGATGACGCGGCGGCTGGCCCGTGAGGAGTCCCTTCTCGTCGGTGGATCCAGCGGCATGGCGGCGTACGCCGCGATCCAGCTCGCCCACGAGCTGGACGGCACCCCCGAGGGCGAGAACGCCGTGATCGTCGTGCTGCTCCCGGACTCCGGACGCGGCTACCTGACGAAGGTCTTCAACGACGAGTGGCTGGCGCGCTACGGCTTCCTGCCGGCACAGGACGAGCAGACCGTCGGCGAGGTGCTGAGGGGCAAGGACGGGCGACTCCCCGACCTGGTGCACACGCACCCGAACGAGACCATCGCCGAGGCCGTCTCGATCCTCAAGGAGTACGGCGTCTCGCAGATGCCCGTCGTCCGCGCGGAGCCGCCGGTGGTCGCCGCCGAGGTGGCAGGTGCGGTCTCGGAGAAGGCGTTGCTCGACGCTCTGTTCAGCGGCCAGGCCCGGCTCACGGACCCGGTCGAGACGCACATGAGCGAGCCCTTCCCGACGATCGGCTCGACCGAGCCGGTGTCGTCGGCGGTGGTCGCGCTCGAGTCAGCTGACGCGCTGCTCGTGCAGGAGGACGGCAAGCCCATCGGCGTCGTCACGCGACAGGACCTCCTCTCCTACATCGTGCGTGGGTGACGTCGAGCTCACCACCCTGCTGCTGCTCGGGCTCGCTGGGCTGGCGGCAGGGTTCGTCGATGCCGTCGTCGGCGGCGGCGGCCTGATCCAGCTGCCGGCGCTCGTCCTCGGCCTCCCGTCGGCGTCGCCCATCCAGATCCTCGCGACCAACAAGCTCGGCTCCATCTGCGGCACGTCGGTCAGCTCGGTCACCTACTACCGTCGGGTCAAGCCGCACGCCGGCACCTTCGTCCCGCTCATGGTCTTCGCGTTCCTCGGCTCGCTCGGTGGCGCGCTGCTCGCGTCGAACATCTCGAAGGAGGCCTTCGAGCCGATCGTGCTGGTAGCCCTGGTTGCCGTCGGCGCCTACGTGCTGTTCAAGCCCCAGCTCGGCGAGGCGACCGCCCTGCGTTTCAGCGGGCATCGGCACACGGCCGCGGCGATGGCTGCCGGGGTGGTCGTCGGCGCCTACGACGGCCTCCTCGGACCGGGCACTGGCTCCTTCTTCGTGTTCGCCCTGGTCGGCCTCCTCGGCTACGCCTTCCTCGAGGCGTCGGCGAAGGCACGGATGGCCAACTGGGCCACGAACCTCGCAGCGCTCTGCGTCTTCGTGCCGCAGGGGGCGGTGCTGTGGCAGGTGGGCTTCGTGATGGGGGCGTGCAACCTGGTCGGCGGGTATGTCGGCGCGCGCGTCGCTGTGTCGAAGGGCACGAGGTTCGTCCGGGCCTTCTTCATCGTCGTGGTGAGCGCGTTCATCGTGCGGATCGGCGGCGGCGTACTGGGACTGTGGGGGTGAACCACCTGGAGGTCCCGCGTCGCTACCGGACCGTGGCGGGCTCCGCGACGGCGGAGATCGAGGTGAAGCGGTCCCGATTCATCGCCGCCGTCGCCCGGGCCGAGACCGAGACGGAGGCCCGGGCGCTCGTCGAGCGTGCACGCAAGGAGCACTGGGACGCGCGCCACCACTGCTCGGCGTTCGTGCTCGGGCCGCGAAGCGAGATCACACGTTCGAGTGACGACGGCGAACCGGCCGGCACCGCCGGTGCGCCCATGCTCGAGGTGGTGAAGGGAGCGGGCCTGAGCGACGTCTCGGTCGTGGTGACGCGGTACTTCGGTGGCGTGCTGCTCGGCGCCGGAGGTCTGGTGCGGGCCTACGGCGACGCGGTGCGCGCCGGACTGGAGCTCGCCGGGGTGCGCGAGCGACAGCTGCTCGAGCTCTGGGACCTCACGGTCGACCACGCCGACGCGGCGCGCCTCGAGAACGACCTGCGCGCCCGTGGCGTGGCGGTTCGCTCGGTCGACTACGCGGAGCAGGCGACGCTCCACCTGGCGACCGACGGGGACCTCCCCGCCGTCGTGCGTGAGCTCACGGCAGGAAGCGTCGCTCCGACACGCGCGGGCGAGGTCTGGGTCGACGCGCTCCACTAGCCTGTCCCGATGGAGATCCGCTGGGTCACGGCCTTCCTGGACCACCCCGCGCCGAAGCACGACGCGGCGGTGGCGTTCTGGGCCCAGGCCACCGGCTGCCGGCTCTCCCACCGTCGTGGGGCCGAGGGGGAGTTCGCGACCCTGCTGCCCTACCAGGGCGACGCCTACCTCCGGGTGCAGCGGGTGGCTTCCGGTGCCGGTGGGGTCCACCTCGACCTGCACGTCGAGGAGGTGACGGCGTTCGCCTGGAAGGCGGTCTCCCTCGGGGCCAAGGAGCTGCACCACGAGGACGAGCTCGTGGTCCTGACGTCGCCGGCGGGATTCGCCTTCTGCGTCGTCCCGTGGCACGGCGAGGCGACCCGGCCCACGCCGGCACCTGGAGTGGTCGACCAGGTCGCGCTCGACATCTCGCCGTCGGACTACGACCGCGAGGGGAACTTCTGGGCCGACCTCACGCAGTGGGAGCTCCGGCACGGGTCCCGTGAGGAGTTCATCGTCCTCGCACGTCCGGAGGGACAACCCCTCCGTCTCCTCCTGCAACGCCTCGTGGACGACCGGCCGGGGCCGGTCACCGCTCACCTCGACCTCGCGGCCGGGGACAACGTGCACGACGTGGTCGTGCGGCTGGCAGAGCTCGGCGCCCGGGCCCTGCGGGAGGACACCCACTGGGTGGTCATGCGGGATCCAGGAGGACTCCCGTTCTGCGTGACTTCGCGTGACCCCGTGACGGGGATGCTGTCGTGAGGGACGACGAGGGACGACCGCTTCCCCCATGGTCGGGAGGGGAGGCCGAGACCGCTCTCGGCTTCCTGGAGTTTCTCCGGGCCACCCTGGAGTGGAAGACGGCCGGACTCGGGGCGGCACAGCTGGCTCAGCACCATCCGCCGTCGACGATGACCCTGGGCGGGATGCTCAAGCACCTCGCCTTCGTGGAGGACTGGTGGTTCTCCCACACGTTCCTCGGCAGGTCGGCCGAGGAGCCGTGGGCGGGGGTCGACTGGAAGGTGGACCCCGACTGGGACTGGCACTCCGCGGCGGAGCAGCAGCCCGACGAGCTACGCGCGCTGTGGAGGGCCGCGGTCGACCGGAGCCGCTCGGTCACGGCTGCTTCGGAGCTCGACGCCCTCGCCGCATCCCCGCTGCGCAACGGGGAGCGCGTCTCGCTGCGGTGGATCGTGCTGCACATGATCGAGGAGTACGCGCGGCACTGCGGCCATGCGGACCTGTTGCGTGAAGCCGTCGACGGACTGACCGGGGAGTAGTGATGGACGACGACGAGGACTGGAGCTACGCCCACGCGGAGCCCGACGAGCACCTGGAGACGCCTGAACGGATGCTCGAGTTCGCGCTGCTCGGGCTGCGTGGCTACGCGACGGCCGCCACCATGCTCGGCGAGGCGCTCAGGGACCTCGACGAGGCTCGTCGCCGCCCGCTCGTCGCGGCGCTGCGACATTACGTGGCGACCAGCGACGAACCCGACGCCGCGCTGGTGTGGGCGCTGGCGCGTGCCGAAGGCGACTAGGTCACGACACGCACAGGCAGAAGGGGTGACCGGCGGGGTCGAGGAAGACCCGGAACGTCGTGCCGGGCTGGTGCTCCGCCTTGACGGCCCCGAGCTCCAGGACGGCACCCTCCGCTGCGTCGAGGTCCTCGACGACGACGTCGAGATGCATCTGCTGGGGCTTCTCCTGGGTCGGCCAGGTGGGTGCCTGGAAGTCGGCAACTTGCTGGAAGGAGATGCAGTTGCTGCCGTCGGCAGGCCGGATCTCCGCCCAGCCGTCGTCGGTGCTGACCTTCCAGTCGAGGAGGGTGCCGTAGAACTGGGCCAGCCTGGCGGCGTCGGGGCAGTCGATGACGAACCCTGGGTACTGTGCGATAGCCATGCAGCGACCCTAGGTGGCCGCGCCGACAGTTCTGGTGCGCTCCCCGGCGACTAGAGTGGCCCGCCGTGAGCCCCTCGACGCCCGACGGTACGACGTACCCCGCGCCGCGGTTCCGCGTCGCCGTCGTCCAGGTGGAGCCGATCCACGAGGACGTTCTTCCGGCCGTGGTGCACCTGCTGCGTCTCAACGGCGGGGACGTCACCGTCTACCTCAACGAGCTGGTGCGCACGAACCGCCCCGGGTTCAAGGTGCGCTTCCCGGACATCGGCCCCCTGACGCGCTTCGTGCCGATGAACTCCAAGGCTGACTGGAGGCGGCTCGCACGCAAGGTCACCAACAGCTCGCCCGACCTCATGGTGATGAACACCTTCCAGTTCAATGCTCCGAGCAACTGGGCGCACTTCTGGGAGGGTCCGATGCTGGGGGTCGTGCACAACCCCGACCGGATGCGGGCGGCCGAGGACTCGATGGCCCTGGTCCGGAGGGGCCGCGTCGGGCTGGTGACCCTCGCGCCCCACGTGACGACCAACCTGATGGCCTCCGACACCGAGCTGTTCGCGTCGGTCGCGACGATCACGATGACCTTCCCGCGGCCACCCAAGGTGAAGGTCGTCCGGCCGGACTCTCGACGCCGCATCGCGGTGCCGGGCACCGTGAACTTCGACGCCCGGGACTACGAGCAGATCGTCGCCGCAGTGCCGCGGATGCTCGAGCACGCCGACCCGGGAAGCTTCGACATCGCGATCGTCGGGCCTGGCGCCGACCGTCCGGCCCTCGAGGAGATGGTCCGCGACGCCGGCCTGTCGCAGTACTTCACCTTCGCCCCGCTCAATGACCAGGGGTTCGTGTCCGGCGACGTGTTCTACGGCTACCTGCGCGGGTCGACCTTCCTGCTGCCCTCGCTGCCGGCCGACGACACGACGTACCGCGTCTCCAAGATCACCGCGTCCATCCCGAACTCGATCGGCCTCGGCATCCCCGCCATCATCGACCGGTGGACGGCGGCCGTCTACGGCATCCCCGCGGTGACCTACACCGGTGACGCCATCGGTGACGGACTGGTGCGTGCCATGTCGATGACCGACGCCGAGCTCGACGAGGTCAGGGAGGACCTGCAGGACTTCGGCCGGCTGGAGCAGCACCGCGCGACGGCAGAGATGGGCTTCGCGCTGCGATCCCTCGGACTACCGGGCTGAGTCGGGTGCCCAAGCTCCGGCGAGGCACCCCAGCGCCACCGGTCCACGGCTCTAGCCTCGCCGCATGGATCAGCGCCGCTCTCGCGTCGGGTACGCACACGTCACTGCAACGCTCGCTCTGGTCATCGCACTGGGAGGCACCGCGCACGCCGCAGGGCTGATCGGCAGCAGGGACGTGAAGAACGGCTCGCTGACAGGGGTGGACGTCAAGAACGGCTCCCTGACGACCGACGACGTGCGCAACGGCACGCTGCGCAGGGCGGACCTCGCGCCCGGCGTACTGCCGCCAGGCCCCGGCGAGACCGTCGCTGCCGGCACCCAGCTCCGCGGCGTTCTCGCCCCCACGTCCCAGGCGTCCGGCGGTCCGACGGGTTCTGGGGAGGGGATCACGTTCCAGAACCCCCTTCCCGTCGCACCGCGCGCGCACGTCGTGCTCCCCGACTCGACGCCCATCGCCGAGTGCCCCGGCTCGGTCACCGCGCCGACGGCGCTCAGCGGTCACCTGTGCCTGTACGTCGTGGCGGAGCAGACCAACCTGACCCAGCTCACGGTCCTCGACCCGAGCTCCTTCGACCTGCGCGGGATCAACCTCAACGTCGACACCGACGTCGAGACGGTCTACGGGGACGGGAAGACGTCACCGCTGGGCTTCTCGCTCACGGTGTCCTCCACGTCGAACGTCGCGCAGGTTGCCGGGACGTGGGCCGTGCGCGGCTAGCCGATCAGGCGTCTGCCGGGAACGGGATCCCGGTCGCGCTGTGGCAGCGGTACCCGTTCGGGTTCTTGTAGAGGTACTGCTGGTGGTAGTCCTCGGCGTAGTAGTACGTCGGGGCCGGCTTGATCTCGGTCGTGATGGGCCCGTAGCCCTTCGCCTGGATCACCGGCTCGTACACCGCCGTGAGCTTCCGGGCGGTCTCCTCCTGCTCGGGCGAGGTGAAGTAGATCGCCGAGCGGTACTGCGTCCCGACGTCGTTGCCCTGGCGCATGCCCTGCGTCGGGTCGTGGAACTCGTAGAAGGCCTTCACCAGGTCGGCGTACGACACGACCATCGGGTCGAACACGATGCGAACCGCCTCCGTGTGACCAGTCTGCCCACTGCACACCTGCTCGTACGACGGGTGCTTGGTGAAGCCGCCGGCGTACCCGACGGAGGTGGACCACACCCCGGGGATGCGCCAGTAGATCTCCTCGGCACCCCAGAAGCAGCCGAGACCGAAGATGGCGACCTCGAGCCCTGCAGGCACCTCGTCAGTGACCACGGGCGCGTCGAGCACCTTGTGCCGGTCCGCGATCGAGAACCAGGGCTGCTCGCGGCCGGCGAGCGCCTGGTCGGCGGTGGGAAGCTCGGACTTGTGGCGGCTGAACAGCATGGTCACTCCTCGCGTGGGGCACGTCAGTCTGAGTCGTCCAGTCTGGCAACGTGCACAACAAGAACGAAGGCCCAGATCTTCCGAACCGGTGACGGGTACCCCGATGATGGGCAGGTCGGCGGGAGGGGTGTGATGGGACTTTTCAGGCGCAAGCGGCCGTCGGACCCGCCGGACGAGGCGCTGACCTTCATGACCGAGCCGCAGGCCACCCTGCTCCGGTCGCTGGTGCGCGAGGTCTTCGCCGAGAGCGGCCGCGAGGTCGTGGTGTACGCCGACCACGTGGTGGACGACTCCGGCGGGCAGTTCGGGCTCTGGAACCTCGCCGCGCTGTGCGCCACCGAGCCCACCTCGCAGTGGCGTCGCCTCGTCGAGGGACACGTCCAGCGCATCACGGCTGAGCAGCCCGACCTCGACGACCTCACCGACGACGAGCTCCGGTCGTCGATCTACCTGCGGCTGGTGGAGGCCAACTCCCTGCCGGACCGTGGCTTCTACCCCTCCGCGCGCGACATCGGGGAACACCTGGTCGAGCTGCTCTCCGTGGACCTGCCGGAGATGATCACGACTCCGCCCGAGGAGGCCCTGGCGAAGCGCGGTGACCTCGAGCTCCTGAAGGCGCAGGGCCTCGACAACCTGCGGAGCGTGCTGCAGCAGCCGGAGGTCGAGGTCCAGCACATCCAGGAGCGCGGGTCGGGCCGGTTCGCCGTGGCAACGGGGGAGTCGTTCTTCACCGCCAGCCTGTCGCTGATCCTGCCGGAGGCGATGGCGCACTTCACCGACGAGCGCGACCTGGGGCGGGGGGTGCTGCTCGTCGTACCTTTCCGGCACCAGCTCGCGTACCACGTGATCGACGGCAGCGACGGTGCTGCGGCGCTCAACAACCTCTTCCGCTGGGCGATGCTCGGCTTCGGCGACGCGCCCGGTCCGCTGAGCCCGCACGTCTACTGGGTTCGCGGGGGGCACTGGGAGCAGATCACCCGTTTCGACGAGGAGGGCCGCCCGTGCATCGACGTGTCGGAGGAGCTGGCCGAGGCCCTGGACATCGGCGGACCCGACTGATCGTCCTCTGAGTAGGGTTCGGAGGGTGACCTCACAGGACCAGAAGCTCGGCTTCGAGACCCGCGCCATCCATGCGGGCCAGGAGCCCGACCCCACGACCGGAGCGGTGATCCCGCCCATCTACGCGACCAGCACCTACAAGCAGGACGGTGTCGGCGGGCTGCGCGGCGGCTACGAGTACTCCCGCTCCGCCAACCCCACCCGCACCGCGCTCGAGGAGTGCATGGCAGCCCTCGAGGAGGGCGAACGCGGCTTCGCCTTCGCCTCGGGCCTCGCCGCCGAGCACACCTTGCTCAAGTCGGTCTGCAAGCCAGGCGACCACGTGCTCATCCCCGATGACGCGTACGGCGGCAGCTGGCGGCTGTTCGCGCGGGTCGAGGAGCCGTGGGGGCTGTCCCACACGACGGCGCCGGTGTCGGACCTCGACGCAGTGCGCGCCGCGATCCGCCCGGGGGAGACCAAAGTGGTCTGGCTGGAGACACCCACCAACCCGATGCTCAACGTCGGTGACATCGAGGCGCTCGCCGGTGTCGCGCACGACGCAGGGGCGATCCTCGTCGTCGACAACACGTTCGCGTCGCCCTACCTGCAGCAGCCGCTGACCCTGGGCGCCGACGTCGTCGTGCACTCGACCACCAAGTACGTCGGCGGGCACTCCGACGTGGTCGGCGGCGCGCTCGTCGTACGCGACCTCGACCTGGCCGAGACCATCGGCTTCCACCAGAACGCCATCGGCGCCGTCTCCGGGCCGTTCGACGCCTTCCTGACCCTGCGCGGCATCAAGACGCTGGCCGTCCGCATGGAGCGGCACTGCGACAACGCGGAGGCGATCGTCGACTTCCTGACCAAGCACCCGGCGGTGAGCCACGTGGTCTACCCGGGTCTTGCCGAGCACCCCGGTCACGAGGTGGCCTCGCGGCAGATGAAGCGATTCGGTGGGATCGTGTCGTTCCGGGTCGCGGCCGGCGTCGAGCACGCACTGGACGTCTGCGCCCGGACGAAGGTTTGGACGCTGGGGGAGTCGCTCGGAGGGGTCGAGTCGCTCATCGAGCACCCGGGCCGGATGACGCACGCGTCGGTGGCCGGCACCGACCTCGAGGTGCCCGACGACCTCATCCGCCTGTCGGTCGGCATCGAGACGGTCGACGACCTGCTCGAGGACCTCGATCGGGCGCTCGGCTCCTCGTGACCGGTCGGTCCTTCGTCTGCGTCGACTTCGGCTCCACCTTCACCAAGGCCGCCCACGTCTCACCCGACGGTGAGCTGATCGCCACGGCCAGCCACCGCACCACGATCGACACCGACGTGCTCGACGGGCTCGACGCATGCCTGTCGGAGCTGGGCAGTCCCGACGCCGAGGTGCTGGCGTGCTCGTCGGCGGGAGGCGGCCTGCGGATCGCCGTGGTCGGGAACGAGGAGCTCGTCACTGCAGAGGCAGGCAAGCGTGTCGCCCTCTCCAGCGGCGGAAAGGTGGTCGCCGTCGTGGCCGGGCCGCCGGCGCTCGACGACCTGAACGACCCCGACGTCGTGCTGCTGACCGGCGGAACCGACGGCGGCAACGAGGAGGTGCTCCTCGAGTGCGCCCGTGCGCTGCGGGCCTGGGAAGGACCGATCGTCGTCGCGGGCAACGCGGAGGCACCGGTCGAGGAGGTGTTGCAGGGTCGCACCTTCGTCCGGGCCGGCAACGTGATGCCTCGCATCGGGGTGTTGGCGCCGGACTCTGCCCGCGCCGCCATCCGGGAGATGTTCCTGGCCCACGTGATCGGCGGGAAGCACCTCTCGTCCCGCGGCGGCTTCGTCGAGATGGTCCGGGGCGCGACGCCGGACGTCGTACTCACGGCGGTGGAGCTGCTCGCGGAGACCGCCGGGGACGTCGCCGTCGTCGACGTCGGAGGCGCCACGACCGACGTGCACTCGGTGGTCGAGCTCGACCCCGACTCGGTGGGACGCGAGGTCGTCGCGACCACCCGCGTCACCCGCACTGTCGAGGGCGACCTCGGGATGCGGTGGAGCGCGGTGACCACTGTTGCGGAGGCGATCGCGGCCGGCCTCGTCGACGAGGAGGCGCGGCCGGTGCTCGAGCTCGCCGCCCGCGGACGGCAGTCGCACCCCGGCTACCTTCCGGACGGGCCGGCCTCCCAGGCCCTCGACGAGACCATCGCCGCGGCTGCCATCGGCGTCGCCCTCCGCCGTCACGCGGGACGGTCCCAGGTCGTCTACTCGCCCGAAGGCCGGGTACTCGAGCGGACCGGCAAGGACCTGCGTGAGGTGTCGCTGCTGGTCGGCTCCGGCGGTGTCCTGCGGCACGCGGCAGACGCCGTGTCCGTCGTCCGCCGGCACCTGTCCGGGGAGGGCGGCTGGCAGCTGCCGGAGCATCCGCAGGTCGTGGTGGACACCGACTACGTCCTCGCACCGGCAGGTCTGCTCGCCGCCCAGCACCGTGAGGTCGCACGGCGCCTGCTGGAGCGGCTGACCCGATGAGCCTCGGCGCCCTATAGGCACTCGCGCACACACTGCGCAGGTGCACCCGTTGGGCCCTGTTCTGACCCTGAAGCAGGGCCCGAACTGCGCACGTGCGCAGTGCCTATCAGTCGACGGACAGGTAGGGGATCCAGTCGGCGGCCTGGGTCTGGAACGCCGACGGCTCGAGCCGCCCCGCTCCCTCGGGGATCACGCCGAGGACCGGGACCCCGGCATAGAAGCTGAGGTCCTCGCGGTTGTAGAGCTCCGCGGGACCGGGGTCGTTCGGCCACGAGCCGATGACAACCCCCTGGACGTAGAAGCCGCGCTGCTGGATCGCCCACACCGTGAGGTTCGTGTGGTTGAGCGTGCCGAGGCCGGCACGCGTCACCACGATCCACTCCACCCGCTGCCCGGCGTCGGCGACCATCGTGGCGATGTCGAGCAGGCTGAAGGCCTTGCCGAGGTTCACGGTCACGCCGCCGGCGCCCTCCACGAGCACGACGTCGTGGTCCTCGGCCGCGGTGAGCACGAGGTCGCGCTGCGCGCACAGGTCGGGAAGCTCGACGCCTGCCAGCGTGGCGGCACGCTCGGGGGCGAGGGGGTCGGGCAGGCGGACGCCCTCGGCGACATCGACGTCCCCGACCAGCGCGCGAACGATCTCGACGTCGCTCGGCGCGCCTGCCCCGATCCCAGTCTGGGCGGGCTTCACCACCGCGACCGACGAGCCGCGCTCCTTCAGGATCGCGGCGAGGGCGGCCGTCGTGATGGTCTTGCCGACCTCGGTGTCCGTGCCGGTGACGAAGTAGACCGTCATGGGTTGATTATCGGACCTCGCGCAGCACCTTGGCGGCAAGCGCGAGCTCGTCGTCGGTGTGGTGCGCGTGCGCCGTGAGCCGCAGCCGGCTGATGCCGTCGGGCGTCGACGGCGGGCGGAAGCAGCCGATGCGCACCCCGCTCGCGGCCGCAGCAGCGACGGCGGCCACGGCCTCGCGAGGGCCGGGCATACGGACGGAGAGTACGGCGCCCGCGGGTACGTCGACCTCGCACGCCTCCGCGAGGAGCCGGGCGTTGTGGTGCACGCGCGCGACGCGGTCGGGCTCGGCTTCGATCACGTCGAGGGCGGCCAGCGCGGCACCCGCCGCGGCAGGGGCGAGCCCGGTGTCGTAGATGAAGGGTCGGGCGCGGTTGACCAGGTGCTCCCGGACGGCGGGGGAGCAGAGCACGGCGCCGCCTTGGGAGCCCAGGGACTTGGACAGGGTCGCGGTGGCGACGACGTTCGTGCGCGGCCCGCCCCAGAGAAGACCGCGGCCACCGGGGCCGGCGACGCCGAGGCCGTGCGCCTCGTCCGCGACCAGCAGGGCGTCGTACTCGTCGCAGAGCGCCGCGAGCGCTTCGAACGGAGCCGCGTCACCCAGCACCGAGTAGATCGACTCCACCAGCACGAGTGCGCGGGTCTGGGTGCGGTTCGCGAGGGCCGTGCGCACGGCGTCGACGTCGTTGTGGGGTACGACGGTCACGGTGCCGCGGGACAGCCGGCAGGCGTCGACCATCGAGGCGTGGATGTGCCCGTCGGACACGATGAGGGTGTCGGCGTCGGCGAGAGCCGTGATGACCGACAGGTTCGCGTGGTAGCCGGTGGACAGCACCAGTGCGGCGTCGTAGCCGGTGAAGCCGGCGAGTCGTCGCTCGAGCTCCGAGTGGATGCTCAGGGTGCCGCTGACCAGACGGGAGGCGGCGGCGCCGGCGCCGTACTGCTCGGCGGCGCGCAGCGCCCCCGCGACGACGCGCGGGTCCCGGGCGAGGCCGAGGTAGTCGTTCCCGGCGAGGTCGAGCAGCGGCTCGCCCCGGTCGGAGTCGACGAGTCGGCGGGTGAGCCCCGCTTCCTCGCGCGACGCCGCCTGCTCGAGCAGCCAGTCGTCGTAGGCGTTCACCCGTGCACCTGCTTCACCGCTCCGACGATGCTGGAGGTGATGGCCGCGAGGTCGTCGGGCGATGCGACGTACGGCGGCATCGTGTAGACGAGGTTGCGGAACGGACGCACCCACACGCCGGCATCGATGGCCGCGCGGGTCACCGCAGGGACGTCCACCGCTTCGTGCAGCTCGACCACGCCCACCGCGCCGAGGGTCCGCACGTCGCGCACGGACGACAGCTCACGAGCCGGCGCGAGGCCGTCGGCGAGAGCCGCCGCTATAGCAGTGATCTGCGCGTGGTTGTCGTACGTCGCGAGCAGGTCCAGGGACGCGCTCGCGACCGAGCAGGCGAGGGGGTTCGCCATGAAGGTGGGGCCGTGCATCATCGCGCCGGCCTCGGAGGCGTCGACCCGGGCCGCGACATTGCCGGTGGTGAGCACGGCGGCAAGGGTGAGGTAGCCGCCGGTCAGTGCCTTGCCGATGCAGAGGATGTCCGGGACGACGTCGCACGCGTCGGCTGCCCACAGCGTGCCTGTGCGCCACAGGCCGGTCGCGATCTCGTCGAAGATCACCAGCGCGCCATGCTCACGAGCCAGGTGCGCGAGGTGCTGGACGGCGAGGGGTGAGTACACGTGCATGCCGCCCGCACCCTGCAGCAGCGGCTCGACGATCACCGCGGCGATCTCGTCGGCGTGCTGCTCGAACAGGGCCGTGGTCGAGGCGAGCCAGCCGTCGAGTGGCTCGCCCATCGCGGGCGGCCGGTCGGCGAAGACGTGCTCGGGGACCAGGCCGCGGTACATCGTGTGCATCCCACCGTCGGGGTCGCACACGCTCATCGGGGAGAAGGTGTCGCCGTGGTAGCCGCCGCGGACGGTGAACATCCTGGTGCGACCGGGGGAGGCCTGCCAGGCCATCTTCATCGCGACCTCGACGGCGACCGAGCCGGTGTCCGCGAGGAAGACCTTGTCGAGACCGCCGGGCGCCAGGTCGACCAGGCGGCGACCCAGCTCGATCGCCGGGCCGTGGGTCAGCCCGCCGAACATGACGTGCGACATCGACGCCAGCTGGTCGCGGGCCGCGGCGTCGAGCGCGGGGACGGCGTACCCGTGGATCGCGCACCACCAGGACGACATCGAGTCGACGACGTCAGTGGTGCGGCCGTCCACCTGGAGTCGTAACCGGGTCCCGGACGCAGACTCCACGAGGTACGGCGCACCCGGCGAGGTCATCGAGGAGTACGGGTGCCAGAGGTGCTCCCGGTCGAAGCCCAGGAAGTCGGTGCTCAGCTGGTCCATGTCGAGGCTCGAGTCTCGCCGTGCTCGACGCAGCGAGCGGTCCACTCGCCCGGGATCACCTGCACCACCAGGCGGCGCCGGCACTCGCGACAGTAGCGCGGCGGCTCGAGGGTGAGGTGCTGCTGACACACGGCATGGTCCCCCTCGGCGAGGGGGTTCCCGCAGTGCCCGCAGAAAGAGTCCATCAGAGGGTGGCGTTGAGCGCCTTGATCGGCATCTGCAGGTCGTCGAGGAGGGCGAGGTCCTCCTTGGGGTCGCGTCCCAGCGTCGTGAGGTAGTTGCCGACGATGACCGCGTTGATGCCACCCAGCAGACCTTCACGGGTGCCCAGGTCGCCCAAGGTCAGCTCGCGGCCGCCGGCGTACCGCAGGATCGTGCGGGGCAGCGCGAGCCGGAACGCGGCGATCGTGCGCAGCGCGTCCTTGGAGTCCATCAGCGGCAGGTCGCCGAAGGGCGTGCCGGGACGCGGGTTGAGGAAGTTCAGCGGCACCTCGTGCGGCTCCAGCGAGCCGAGCTGGGCAGCGAGCTCGGCGCGCTGCTCGACGGTCTCGCCCATGCCGACAAGGCCGCCGCAGCACAGCTCCATGCCGGACTCCTTGACCATCAGGCAGGTGTCCCAGCGCTCCTCCCACGAGTGGGTCGTGACGACCTGCGGGAAGTACGACCTCGCGGCCTCGAGGTTGTGGTTGTAGCGGTGCACGCCCATGTCGACGAGGTCGTCGACCTGCTCCTGCGACAGCATGCCCAGCGACGCGGCGACCTGGATGTCGACCGCCTCGTGGATCGCCTTCACGCCCTCGCGCATCTGGTCCATGAGCCGCTGGTCAGGCCCGCGGACCGCGGCGACGATGCAGAACTCCGAGGCGCCGGTGGCGCGGGTCTGCTCGGCGGCCTTCACCAGCTCGGGGATGTTCAGCCACACCGACCGGACCGGCGAGGTGAACTGGCCCGACTGCGAGCAGAAGTGGCAGTCCTCCGGGCAGCCGCCGGTCTTCAGCGACACGATGCCCTCGACCTCGACCTCGGGGCCGCACCACTTCATGCGCACCTCGTGCGCCAGGGCCAGCAGCGCCTCGAGCTGGTCGTCCGACGTCTGCAGCACCTGCAGGACCTGCTCCTCGGTCAGTCGCTCGCCGCGCTCGAGCACCTGCTCCCGCGCGACGTCGAGGATCGCAGCCTTCGTGGACGGGGCTTCGGCAGACAGGGTCATGGGGCACATTCTCGCCCCTTACGTTCACGTAAGCGCGACCCGGGTCTCCTACCGCCCAGTACGTGGTCATGCCCCGTAGGGTGACCGCGTGGAGCGTGACAAGCGCGGTACGTCGAGGTTCTCGCGGATGCGGGAGCGGCAGCAGGCGCTCGCGCACGCGCGCTGGAGGGCCCGCGTGGACAGCGAGGCCCCGGCACCGAGCATCAACGCCGGGGAGTCCGACTTCCGCACCGCCCGCGTGCCGTACGGCGTCGACCTCGCCGCCGCCTGGGCCTGGCGCTTCATCGTGATCGTCATCGCCGGTTTCCTGATCGCCAAGGCGCTGGGCTTCCTGATGGTCGTCGTGATGCCGGTTGTCGTCGCCCTCTTCATCACTGCGCTCGTGATCCCGGTCGTCGACCTGTTCACCGAGTGGCTGCCGCGGTCCCTGGCCTCGATCTTCGTGGTCTTCGGGGTCATCGCGGTGATAGCGCTGATGATCACGTTCGCGACCCAGCAGGTCATCGACGGCGCCGACGACCTTGCGAAGCAGGTCGTCCAGGGCCTCGACGAGATCGAGCGTTGGCTGAAGGACGGCCCGCTGGAGATCAGCGAGAAGCAGCTCGACGACGCGATCGGCGGCCTGCAGGACCTCGTGTCGCAGAGCCAGACGCAGGTCGTCGACCGCGTCCAGGACGTCGGCACGATCATCGGCCACGTCGTCGCCGGCTTCTTCATCGTGCTGTTCTCGACCTTCTTCTTCCTCGCCCAGGGCTCCAGCATCTGGGCATGGATGGTGCGGCTCTTCCCTCGCGCCGCCCGCGAGCGCGCGAACACATCGGGCCAGGTCGCGTGGGCGTCGCTGACCCAGTTCGTCCGAGCCACCGTCCTCGTCGCCGGAGTCGACGCCCTGGGCATCGCTCTCGTGGCCGCCATCCTCGACCTGCCGTTCGTGGCGGCGATCGGCGTGCTGGTGTTCCTCGGCTCCTTCGTCCCGCTCGTCGGAGCCACCGTCTCCGGCATGGTCGCGATCCTCGTCGCGCTGGTCGACCAGGGCCCTGTGGTCGCCCTGGTGATGCTGGGTGGCGTCATCGCTGTGCAGCAGATCGAGGCGCACGTGCTGCAGCCGTTCCTCATGGGCCGCTTCGTCAGCATCCACCCGCTCGGTGTGATCCTCGCGATCGCGGTCGGCGTCATCGTTGCGGGCATCCCGGGGGCGCTCATCGCCGTACCTCTGGCCGCGACCGTCAACGCCGTCGCCATGCACCTCGGAGAAGGTGTCGCGCAGGAGCCGACCCAGGAGGAGTTCCCGGTCGGGGACGTTCCCGAGGAGGGCTAGAGGCCGAGCGCCTTGCGCAGGATGGCCTCGCGCGGTCGATCGGGCAGCAGCCGCACCATCACCGCGCCCCCGCGGGCGTCGGCCCCGACCGGGTAGCGCAGCTTCGGCCTGCGGGCGAGCAGCGCGTGCTCCACGGCCTTGGCGACCTTCTCGGGCGGCACGCCGTTCTTGGCCTGCAGAGCGATTGCCTTCTGCATCGCCGCCGCGTGGTCGGCGTACTGCTCGAGGACCGCCGGGTCCCAGTCCCTCAGGGCGGTGGCCATGTCGGCCTCGGCCTTCTCCCAGATCGGCGTCTTCACTCCGCCCGGCTCGACGATGGCCACCTTGATGCCCCAGGGGTGCAGGTCAGTGCGCAGCGTCTCGCCGATCGCCTCGATCGCGAACTTCGAGGCGCAGTACGGGCCGAGCATGACGGTTCCGATGCGCCCACTCATGGACCCCATGAAGACAATGCGACCGGTCGCCCGGCGGATGAGGGGCAGAACGGCCTTCGTCACGCTCACCTGACCGATCACGTTGACCTCGAGCTGGTGGCGCCAGTCCTCGATCGGCAGGTGCTCGAGCGCGCCACCGACCGCGATGCCGGCGTTGTTGACGACCCCGTCGAGACTGCCGACCTCCCGCTCCACGAGCGCTGCGGCAGCGGCGACCTGCCCCTCGTCCGTGACGTCGAGGCTCACCGGCCGGAGCCGGTCGGAGGCTGCTGCTCGCAGTCGGTCGCCGTCGGAGTCCTTCCGCACGCCGGCGTACACCCGGTGGCCGAGCGAGTCGAGGTGCAGAGCGCATGCCTCACCGATGCCGGTGGATGCGCCAGTGACGAGGAAGGTCTTCATGGGGACAGCATCGCCTACCTCCGAGGTAATCGACCGGACTCCCTCGAGGACGGACAGTAGAGCTCGTCAGCCCACGCCTCGAAGGAGAACGCCATGACCTCTCTGTCCGCCCGCCAGTCCCTCCAGCTCGACGCTGTCGCCTCCGGCGCCGTCGGCGTGCTGCTGCTCGCCCTCTCCGGCCAGACCGAGGAGCACCTGGGTATCACGACCGGGCTCAGCGTCGGGATCGGCGCCTTCCTGCTCTTCTGGGCTGCCTTCGTCGGATGGGCGTCGACGAAGGACTCCCTGACCCTCACCACCGAGATCGGCTACGCGAACCTCGGCTGGGTCGTCGCCAGCGTGATCTTCCTCGTCGCGGCCGACCTCACCGGTCTGGGCGTGGCAGTCGTCATCGCCCAGGCCGTCGCGGTTGCCGTGTTCGCGGAGCTGCAGATCATGGCGGTCCGCAAGGCGTGCCGGGTCCCGGCCCGCAGTGTGGCCGCCTGAGAGCTGTCAGACGACAGCAGCCTCCGGGTCCACCGCCTCGGTGATGGACTCGGCAGGCTGCTGCCGGGTGGCCAGGGGGATCTCCTTGAGCAGGAGCCCGATCACGAAAGCCACCACGACCAGCGGGATCGCCGCGACGAACACGTCCTGGAGGGCGTCGGCGAACGCGCCGGTGACCACCCCGTGCAGCGGCTCGGGCAGCGACTTGATCCGCTCCACATTGTTGGCGAGGTCGCCGCCCGTGCTGCCGCCGGCGCTGGCCAGGTAGTGCGCCACCTGGTGCGACATGACCGCGCCGAAGAGCGCCGTACCGAAAGCGCCGCCCATCTGCCGGAAGAACTGCACCGAGCTGGTGGCCACGCCCATGTCGGACCGGTCGACCGAGTTCTGCACGGCCACGACGAGGACCTGCATCGTCATGCCGAGTCCGGCACCCATGACGAACATTGCCAGCCCTGCGAACCAGTACGGCGTGCCCGTGCCCATCGTGGCGAGCAGGGCCAGGCCGACGATCGTGACGAGCGCGCCGAGCGGCGGAAGCTTCTTGTAGTGGCCGGTCCGAGACATGTACTGGCCGCAGCTGATCGACGCGCCGAACAGGCCGACCACCATGGGGATCATCGCCAGACCCGACTCGGTCGGGCTCATTCCGTCGACGACCTGCAGGTAGATCGGCAGGAAGACCATCGCGCCGAACATCGCCATCGCTACCAGGAATCCGAAGCCGACCGAGACCCGGAAGATCGGGTTGCCGAAGAGCGACAGCGGGAGGATCGGCTCCTTGGCGCGACGCTCGACGACGATGAAGAGGCCGGCCAGCACGAAGCCCGCCACCAGGTAGACCAGAGCCTCGCGCGAGCCCCAGCCGTACTCGCCGCCCGCCCACGCGGTGTAGAGCAGGATGCTGCTCACGCTCGCGACGAGCACCGTGGCGCCGACGTAGTCGATCGAGTGGTCGCGACGGACGTGCTTCATCTTCAGCGCGGCGCTCGTGACGACGAGGGCGACGATCCCGATCGGCACGTTGATGAAGAAGATCCACTCCCAGCCCGGCCCGTCGGCGAACCAACCGCCGAGCACCGGACCGAGCACGCTCGAGGTGCCGAAGACGGCGGCGATGTACCCCTGGTACCGCGCCCGCTCGCGCGGGGGCACCACGTCGCCGATGGTGGCGATCGCCAGCGCCATCAGGCCGCCACCGCCGAGGCCCTGGATCGCACGGAACGCGATCAGCTGCTCGATGTTCTGGGCGAACCCGGCGAGCGCCGACCCGACGATGAAGATGACGATGGCCGCCTGGAACAGCGGACGTCGGCCGTACAGGTCGGAGATCTTGCCCCACAGGGGTGTGCTGGCGGTGGCGGTCAGCAGGTACGCCGTGACGACCCAGGAGAGCTTGTCGAGGCCGCCCAGCTCGGAGGTGATCCGGGGGAGGGCGGTGCCCACGATGCTCTGGTCGAGAGCGGACAGGAACAT
The DNA here is from genome assembly GCA_035699605.1 of Nocardioidaceae bacterium. Lineage (GTDB taxonomy): Bacteria > Actinomycetota > Actinomycetes > Propionibacteriales > Nocardioidaceae > SSC3. The sequence continues at coordinate 23,781 of DASSPN010000084.1, forward strand.
GCCGGTGAGCAGGCCACCCAGCACCACCAGGATCTGCCGGTGGGAGAGGTAGCCGTCCTTGTCGGGGGTCACGACGTGAGCATCCTTCGGTTGAAACGGTCGAGGAGGGTGCGGAGCTGCTCGCGGTCGGCAGGGCTCCAGTCGCCGAGGGCCTCGGTGAGGAGGGCCTTGCGGCGGTCGATGTGGCCGGCAAGGGCGCGGCGTCCGTCGTCGGTGACCTCGATCCGGCTGGCGCGACCGTCGTCGGGGTCGATGGTGCGGCCGAGGAACCCCCGGTCCTCGAGCTGTTTCACGTGCCGGCTCACCGTGGAGGCGTCGAGCTCGAGCGCCTCGGCGAGCGCGGAGAGGCGCAGCGGACCGCAGCCGCTGAGCACCTTGAGGACGGGGACGACGGAGAAGTCGAGCGTGTCCTCGGGCATCCGCTGGCGCATCCGGCGCCCCAGTGCCATGAGGGTGCCCAGCACGGCGTCCTCGGCGGTCGCCGGTGACTCGTAGGGCGATGTTTGCATGGTTCAACTATGCAGGATTTTGCGTGTACCACGCAAGTTTCTTCCGTGTGAGGGGCATCACGAGGGAACCGTTCTGTCTGCCAGGTACGTCGGAGAGGTGTGAGACGTCGCGCAGCGCTGCTCGGGATCGCGGCCTTGCTACTTGGCTGCGGCACGTCGCTCGGTACGACGTCGGCGTCCGGTTCCTGGGCGCCGATGGCGCAGAGCCCGCTGTCCGCGCGATACGGCTCCGTCGGCGCGTGGACCGGCAGCGAGCTGGTCGTCGTGGGCGGGTCGACGAGCCAGCCCTGCCCGGTGGGCGCGGTCTGTGACATGGCGGTTCCGGATGGTTTGCGTGACGGCGCGGCCTACGACCCGGCGCGTGACCGCTGGAGGCGCATCGCCGACAGCCCACTTCCCGTCTTCGACGCACCGACGGCTTGGTCCGGCAGCGAGGTCGTGGTCCTGACGCCTCGAGCCACCTTGACCTACGACCCGGCCGAGGACGTCTGGGACACCTGGTCACGGAGGCCGTACAGCGACGTGAGCCAGATCGTGCCCACCGACCGGGGTTTGCTGGTCGTCGGCTACTCGACGCGCGGCCGGGATCCGGTCGACTGGGTCTTCGCGGACCACGAGTGGTCGCCGCTCCCGCGAGACCCGTTCGGTGAGTCCTACGACCGCAGCATCGCCTGGGACGGCGAGCGGCACTGGCTCCTGTCGATGGCAGTCGAGAACCACTTCGAGGCGACGAGAGGGGCTTCGTCACGGGTCGCCGTACTCGAGGACGGGGTGTGGTCAGTCGTCAGCGAGTCCACGACGAAGCTCGGCTACGAGCAGCGCTGGTGGTTCACCGGACGGCGAATGGTCGTGCCGCCCCGGAATGCCGGGGAGGCCGCGTACTACGAGCCGGACGCCGCGAGGTGGACCAGCCTCGACACCTCGGAAGACCATGACTGCAACCTGCCCGTCCTGGGGGTCGGACCCGAGTGGGTCGGGGGTGGTGGGTCTGTCCTCGTCGGCGCGGCGTCGCCACAGTTTCTGGACGTCCCGGCCTGTCCCCAGCTGGCCCGTCCAGACACTGCGGTGTGGGCCGGACGCGAACTGCTGGTGTGGGGCGGCGTGTCTCCGGACAGCCGCAACCAGTCGGTCGGGCTGAGGTGGACTCCACCCGCGCCGTAGAGTGCCAGCCGTGACAACGACGTCATTGGCCGACATCCAGGCCGCCCGGGAGCTGATTCGCGGCATCGCCATCGAGACGCCGATGGAGGAGTCGCGCTGGCTGTCCGCCATCGCGGGCGGACCGGTCCTGCTCAAGGCGGAGAACCTCCAGCGGGCAGGCTCCTTCAAGATCCGCGGCGCCTACGTCCGGATGTCGCGGCTCACCGAGGCCGAGCGCGCCGCCGGTGTCGTGGCGGCGTCCGCCGGCAACCACGCGCAAGGCGTCGCGCTGGCCGCGCAGAAGCTCGGGATCAAGGCGGTCGTCTACATGCCGACGGGCGCACCCATCCCCAAGGAGAAAGCCACTCGCGGGTACGGCGCAGAGGTGCGGTTCGCGGGGAACACCGTCGACGAGGCGCTCGTGCACGCCCAGAAGTACGCCGACGAGACCGGGGCCGTGCTGGTGCACCCGTTCGACCACCCGGACATCGTGGCCGGGCAGGGCACCGTCGGCCTGGAGATCCTCGAGCAGTGTCCGGACGTGCGGACCATCCTGGTGTCGACCGGTGGGGGAGGTCTGATCGCAGGGATCGCGTCGGCGGTCCACGCACTGAAGCCGGACGTCAAGGTCATCGGCGTCCAGGCCGAGGGAGCCGCGGCGTACCCGGGCTCCCTCGAGGCAGGCCGCCCGGTGGCACTGGAGTCCATGTCGACCATGGCCGACGGCATCGCGGTCGCCCGGCCAGGAGAGGTTCCGTTCGCCTGCATCTCCGAGATGCTGGTCGAGTTCGTGACCGTCTCGGAGGAGTCGCTCTCCCAGGCGCTGCTCATGCTGCTCGAGCGTGCCAAGCTCGTGGTCGAGCCCGCCGGTGCCGCGACCGTAGCCGCGATGATGGACCACCCCGGACGTTTCGAGACACCGGCGGTCGCGGTGCTGTCGGGCGGCAACATCGACCCGCTGCTGATGATGAACGTGATCCGGCACGGCCTTGCGGCCGCGGGCCGCTTCCTCGTCGTACGGGTGCGGATCCCGGACCGGCCCGGCGGGCTGGCACGCCTGCTCAACGAGCTCGCCGAGGCCGAGGCGAACGTGCTCGACGTCGTCCACGAGCGGACGTCGGCGCAGCTGCACCTCAACGAGGTCGAGGTTGCGCTGCAGCTCGAGACGCGGGGGGTGCCGCACGCGGAGCGCGTGCTCGCGCGACTCCGCGAGTGCGGCTACCAGGTCTTCGAGTAGGGCTCCCTACGAGAAGGGCGTGACGTCGACGATCGTGATCTTGATGTCGCGGCCGTTGGGCGCCGTGAACGTCACGACGTCGCCCTTCTTGGCGCCCAGGATCGCCGAACCGAACGGAGACTCCGGCGAGTAGACGGAGTACTTGTCCGGGTAGGCGTTGTCGATCACCCGCGACGCGAGCAGGAACGCGTCCTCGGCGGTGTCGGAGTAGCTCGGGTCGGTCACGACCAGCTTGCCAGGCGTGACGATCCCGTCGTCGGGCGACGTCGAGGTGTCCGCGACGCGGATCAGCTCCTCGAGCTGCCGGATGCGGGCCTCGAGCTTGCCCTGCTCCTCCTTGGCGGCGTGGTAGCCACCGTTCTCCTTCAGGTCCCCCTCGTCGCGTGCGGCCGCGATGCGCTCGACGATCGCCTGTCGCTGAGGTCCGGCGAGGTCGTCGAGCTCCGCCTTGAGAACGTCGTACGCCTGCGGCGACATCCACACGGCTTGCTCGTTGGACTGGGTCACGATGAGTGCGCTCCTGTACTGCTGGTCGATCCAAAAAAAGGAGCCCGGCTTCCCGGGCAAGTAGCCAAGCCTACAGCCGGGGGTAAAGGTGCGGCTACTTTCGCTGTGGCTGACCGGGGGCGGTACAGCCGAGACCTTCGATCGTCGCCGGTCGTCGCTCGGTGCGGATCGTCACCTCGACGTCCTGCTCCAGGGGGCCCGACCGCACGACGGCGGTGGCCTCCCCGATGACCTGGCTCTCGCTCGACACGGCTCGCACGAAGCAGGTGGCCACGACGTCGTCGTCCTCGCGGACGACGCGCAGCACGATGGTGGAGGTGTGGTCGTCCTGGACGGCGAACCGCTCGACACCTGACCGCACCTGAGGAGTGCTCTGGTAGATCACGGTCCAGGTCAGCCACGCCATCCCGGCGAGGGCGACGAGCGCCACCCCCGCGATGAGAACGCGACGCCGAGCGGGGCTCGGGGTGCCGTACCGGTGCGCGAGGTCTGTCACGCCTCAACCATAAGATCGTCTGCATGCTCCGCCTCATGCACGTCCACGCGCACCCCGACGACGAGTCGAGCAAGGGCGCGGCGAGCACGGCGAAGTACGTCGCGGAAGGCGTCGACGTCCACGTCGCCACGTGCACAGGCGGAGAGCGCGGCTCGGTCCTCAACCCCAAGATGGACCGCCCCGACGTGTGGGAGAACATCGCCGACATCCGGCGGCTGGAGATGGACCGGGCCCGCGAGATCCTCGGCATCCGGCAGGACTGGCTCGGCTGGGTCGACTCCGGCTGGCCCGAAGGCGACCCGAAGCCGCCGCTGCCCGAGGGCTGCTTCGCTCTCGTCCCCGTCGAGGAGGCCGCGGAGCCGCTCGTTCGGTTGATTCGCGAGTTCCGGCCCCACGTGCTCACGACGTACGACGAGAACGGCGGCTACCCCCACCCGGACCACATCCAGTGCCACAACATCACGGTGCACGCCTTCGAGGCCGCGGGGGACCCGACGCGCTACCCGGACGCGGGGGAGCCGTGGCAGCCGCTCAAGCTCTACTACCACCACGGCTTCCACCGCGAGCGCACGCAGGCGCTGCACGACGAGATGGTGCGACGCGGCCTGGAGTCGCCGTACGTCGAGCGGCTGGCCGACTGGAAGCCCGACCCGGTCCACGCCGCGCGCATCACGACGAGGGTGCCCTGCGCGGAGTACTTCCCGATCCGCGACCAGGCGCTGCTCGCCCACGCCACCCAGATCGACCCGGACGGCATCTGGTTCGCCTGTCCGCTCGACATCCACCAGACCGCCTGGCCTACCGAGGACTACGAGCTGGCCCGGTCGCTGGTCGACACCGAGCTGCCGGAGGACGACCTGTTCGCCGGGGTGCGCGAGGCGCTTGCGACAATGGAGGCATGAGCGCCACCACCCTGGTCACGATCCTCCTCCCTCTCGCCGCCAGCGACGAGCAGCTGGAGAAGGTCCGTCCCGGCTGGATCCCGCTCATCATCGTGGTGCTGATCGGTGCCTTCATCGCCTTCCTCTTCTTCTCGATGAGGAAGCAGCTCGGCAAGATCGACATTCCCGAGGGCGGTGTCGCGACCCGTCCCTCCAAGGACGAGCCTGCCGAGGGCGAGGAGCCTAGCGCCTGACCACGTGCACGAGCGCGTCCCAGGCGATGCGCTCCGCCTCGCCCCCGTGCTCGTCCGCGGAGTGCACGACGCGCGCGACCCGCTCGGCGCGCAGGACGTCGTACTCCTGGCTGCCGCCGAGATCGGAGAGCACGTCGTCGGCCGTGTAGAGGACCGAGGCATCCTGCGGGCCCCCCGTGCCCTCGGTGAGGTTGGTGCTGTCATGGGCGACGACCAGCAGGTGGCCGCCGGGGACGAGGGCGGACCAGACGTTGCGTACGGCGGTCCGGCGCTCGTCCGCGGGGAGCTGGAGGTAGGCGAGGACGGCGAGGCCGAATCCGGCGCCCGTCCAGGTGAGCGCATCTGCGACGACCCACTCGACGTCGGCGCCTGGACCGTCGGCACCGAGCTGCCTCGCCTTCTCGACGGCGACCGCTGAGAAGTCGACCGCAGTCACCTCCCAGCCCCGGGCCGCGAGCCAGATCGCGTTCCGACCCTCGCCGCACGCAAGGTCGACCGCACGTCCGGGTGTCAGCTCGCCGAGCTCCGAAGCGACGAACTGGTTCGGTCCCGCCGACCAGACGAGAGGGGCCGCGGCGTACCGCTCGTCCCAGGCCGCCGCGTCCAAGCGGCTACTTCTCCTGCTGCTGCTGCGACTCGACGGCCGCGCGCACCTCGTCCATGTCGAGCCCGCGGACGGCGGTGATGACCTGGTCGAGGGCCGGCGGCGGCAGGGCGCCAGGCTGGCTGAAGACGAGGATGCCCTCACGGAACGCCATGAGGGTGGGGATCGAGGTGATGTTGGCCGCAGCGGCCAGCGAGCGCTCCGCCTCGGTGTCGACCTTGCCGAAGACGATGTCCTCGTTGGCCTCCGACGCCTTCTCGAAGGTGGGGGCAAAGCTGCGGCACGGGCCGCACCAGGCCGCCCAGAAGTCCACGAGCACGATGTCGTTGCCGAGGACGGTCTGCTCGAAGTCGGCTGCGGTCAGGTTGGTGGTGGCCACGGTGTGATCCTCTCAGTCGTCCACTGAAACGGATACCCGCGTGCCGCTATTCCGACTCGTCTACTTCCAGACCCGGACGTAGTCCACGACCATCGTCGCGGGGAGCGGTGTGCGCGGGCGTACGGCGTTGGAGCCGATCCCGAGCGCCTGGGTGAGGTTCACGTGGAACGGGTGGTCGAAGGGCGCGGTGCGTTGCAGGCCCGGGTACTGCACCCACCTGTTCACGATGCAGGTCGTGCCGTCGTACTGGATCTTGATCCGGCGAGGGCCCCAGGTCAGCGTGTAGACGTGGAAGCGGTCCGGCCGCTTGATGAGGCAGTTCGTGTTCGTGCGGGTGGGGTCGGACTCGTCACCGGTGAAGTGGACGTTCGGAATGACGCGGTCGGGGTGCTGGCTGAAGAACTCCGCGACGTCTATCTCGCCCGAGGCGGGCCGCTCGCCGTATCGGTTCGCGTCGACGGGCCACAGCCACAGGGCGCTCTGCAGCCCGGCGACGTCAGCCTGCGGGAAGCGGGCACGGAACTCGAAGCGCCCGTACGTCTGCGAGAACCGGCGCCACGACGAGACCATGCCGGCCATGTAGTGCGTGTAGTACGTACCGATCAGCGGGTCGTCGCACGCCATCAGCTCGTCGTGCTTGACCACCGACAGCCGGAGGCTCCCGGAGGACACGCGGACGGTCTGGGGCAGGTTGACGAAGCACTCGATGCCGTTGCGGAAGCCAGCCGCGTGCGTGCGGATGGCCACCCACTTGGCCGGGTCGAGCGTGGTGCCCTCGAACTCGTCGGCGAACGTGCAGGACCAGAGGGACCCGTTCGGCTTGAACACCGGCTCGCCGCAGCCGATCACCAGGGGCGCCGCCGTCGTGGTGGAGCCGGGCTGCACCCCGAGGAGGGTGGCGCACAGAACCAGAACGAGGGCCAGTCGACCCCGGGCGCGCGCGAGCATGGTACCCCCGTCTCGTTGCCTCCCCGGGGGAATCGTAGCGGCAGCGGACGGTCAGTACGGCGTAGTTCTCGCAACCGAGAGCGCCCGCAGCAGGTCGAAGGGCGACGCCTGCATGAAGAGCCACGGCCTCCCGAACCACAGGTACCCGTCGACGTGCTTCGTGGCCAGGCTGCGCAGGGTGTCGCTCAGCCCCCACTTCGGGTTCGCCACGTCGGAGGTCGGCGGGATGCCCAGCGTCACGCACTTCCGCTCCGTGAGCGTCCGGCAGGTCGGAGCGTTGTCGAACTCGCCGTTCGGGTGCTTGATGCGGAACTGGGGCATCGTGAACGGTCGCCCGTTGTCGGCGGTGTCGATCACGAAGTGCCGGTTGCGGATGCCCCGCGCGGCGAGCCGATTGACGATGTTCCGGCCGTACCGGATGTTCGAGCCGACGGAGTCGTAGTGCGTGGCGCCCAGGGCGAAGCCACGAGCGTTCTCGACCCCGGCCTTCATGAGGATGGTCACGGCCTCGTCGAGGGGCAGCCAGTCCGCCGAGCTGGCGTCGATGTAGACCGAGGTGTTCGGCAGCGCGCCGAAGACCTCCGAGGCGTAGCGTGCCAGCCGGTAGCGGACGTTCGGCCGCCAGCCGTTTCGTGCCACGCCCAGGTCGGGCTCGAGCACCAGCGCCACGCGTGCATTGCCGATGCCCTTCGCCGCGTTGTCGACCCAGCGCCGGTACGCCGCGCGGTCTGCCAGGGTCAGGGGGACGTCCAGAGCGTCCTCGCGCAGGGGCCACAGGCGGAACACCGCCATGTGCACCAGCCGGGTGGGGTCCCCGTCCTGCTGGCTCGCCACGTGCTCGCGGACGAAGCGCTCGATGCTCTCCTCCGGGATCCAGTGGCCGAACCACCGGGTCCGGGGCTGCAGGGCGATCTTGCCCAGCAGCAGCTTGTTCAGCAGGCTGGCCAGCTCCCACGCGGGGTAGATGCCGTCGGCAGGGCCGTCGTACACGCCCCAGTTGTCCCCGGCGAGCGGGTTGGTGACGGCGCGCGCCGGCGTCAGTGTCGTGACCGGCTCGCGCTCCCAGCCCGTGTCGCGGGCGGCGTTCGCCGGAAGGGTCTGCGCTGCCAGAGCGGTGACGAGCACCGTGGTGAGGGCAGCACAAAAACGCTTGTATCCCATAGCCAGATTCCTCCCAACCGCGTCGCCCCCTGGCTTGAAGGACGCGGTCTGATTGCTCCCTGTGCGCCACCTCTCCCAGACGGCAGGCGGTGGCCCCTCTGCCGACCTCCACGGTAACCCGGCGCTACCGATTACGTGTCAAAACGGACATAGCTGCCCGGGGTTCTCCGTGGTGAGTGGCAGTGGGCGAGGCTTCGTGCCTCACTTTCGTGGATCACTCAGCGCCTCAGCTGCATGTCGAGTCCCCTGACACGTCCCTAGAACGTGTTAAGTTTATCTGGAATTCTTAACACGTTCTGCGGATGAGTCGAAAGAGCTGACACGTGCCCTGGAGTCCCGAAGTCCCCTTCAACGATCTGCCACCGCTGCCGCCGGCAGGCCTCGATCTCGAGCCCAAAATGGTCCTCAAGGCCACGGTTGAAGCCCGGACGGCGCTGGCGACACTCGCGCAGGCTGGACAGCTGCTCCCGAATCCCAACATCTTGATCCACGCTGTCCCCCTCCTTGAGGCGCAGGCCAGCTCCGAGATCGAGAACATCGTGACCACGGCAGATGAGCTCTTCAAGCACGTGGAATCGGGTGGCGGCGACCACGCCACGAAGGAGGCACTGCGCTACAGGAGTGCCCTCTTCGCGGGGGTCGACTCGATCAGGAACCGACCGCTCACGTCTGCGACGGCTGCTCAGATCTGCTCCGAGCTGCAGGGTCGGGAGATGGCCGTGCGTGCGGTGCCCGGTACGCGGATCGCGAACCCGACCACGCGCCAGATTGTGTACGCCCCACCCGAGGGGGCGGACCTCATTCGCGAGAAGCTCGCGGCCTGGGAGCGCTTTGTCAACGCTGAGGACGATCTTGACCCGTTGGTCCGTATGGCGGTGGCCCACTACCAGTTCGAGGCGATCCACCCGTTCCACGATGGCAATGGACGCACAGGCCGCGTCATCAACATCCTGATGTTGATCGAGGCCGGCCTCCTGCGCGATCCGATCCTGTATCTCTCGCGCGCGATCATCGCCCGCAAGAACGACTACTACCGACTCCTGCGGGCTGTGACCGCCGACGGTGCGTGGATCGAGTGGGTGCTCTACATGCTCGACGTTGTTCGCGACTCCGCGGCGTCGACGACGCGCAAGATCGGAGCCATCCGCACGTGTCAGGAGGACATTGCCGAGCGTGCCCGCGCTGCCACTCCGGGTGGACGAGACGCGCAGTTCTTGGCGGTCTTGTTCGAGCAGCCCTACTGCCGCATCAACACTGTCGCCGAACGATGCGATGTCTCCCGTCAGACCGCGTCGTCCTGGTTGCACGCTCTGGTTGAGGCAGGGCTTCTCCGCGACGCGAAGGTCGGACGCGAGCTGCTCTTCGTCAACCACGAGTTCCTCAATGTGCTGACACGCGCCGAGTGACTTGGCGAGGATCCCCGAGGTCGTTCTTCGGCGGGACCGGCGCAGCCGCAATCAGAGTGCGCTGAGAAGTTTGGCCTTGGCGTTCGTGAACTCTTCGTCTGAGAGGATCCCCTCCTGGTGGAGCCCGGCGAGTTCGCGGAGGCGGTCCGCCAGACCGAGGGGACGAGCGCCAAGCCGACGTCGACGCGGCCCTTCTTGGCAGTCTTGAGCCCCACACTGTTCGGGACCTGGTTGGAGAGCGTCTAGATCGTCAGTTACGAAGTGCGCGACCCTTGGCTTGCGACGTGTGCAATCCCGGCGGCCAAGCCGCCGGACCCGTCCTGTGAGGCCGCGTCCGACTCCGATGGCGTGAAGTGATCGAGCGCAAGACCGTCCTAGGCTGGAGAACCATCGACGCAGATTTCGTGCATCACTCTCGTGCTCGCCAAGGCAAGCCGCGCACCCTCGGTGCCACTCGTCAGGAGTCATAGGAATGGCCAACCGGCTCGCGTCAGCAACCAGCCCATACCTACTCCAACACGCGGATAACCCGGTGGATTGGTGGGAGTGGGGACGGGAGGCTTTCGAGGAAGCCAAGCGTCGTGATGCACCAATTCTGCTGAGCGTCGGCTACGCCGCCTGCCACTGGTGCCACGTCATGGCCCACGAGTCCTTCGAGGACGACCTGACCGCCTCGTTCCTCAACCAGCACTTCGTCAGCGTCAAGGTTGACCGCGAGGAGCGCCCCGACGTCGACGCCGTCTACATGCAGGCGACGCAGGCGATGACGGGTCACGGCGGTTGGCCCATGACCGTCGTGATGACGCCCGAGGGCGTGCCGTTCTTCGCCGGGACCTACTTCCCCGACAAGCCGCGGCACGGGCAGCCCGCTTTTCGGCAGGTCCTGGCTGCACTCGCCGACGCCTGGGCGAACCGGCGCGACGAGGTCACCAACGTCGCCGAGGAGCTGCGCGGACACCTGCAGTCCTCGATGCACCTGGAGGGCGCCGCCCCGGTCGACGAGACCGTCCTGGCCGCGGCGGTGAACACCCTCGCCCGGGAGTACGACGCGGAGCGGCACGGGTTCGGTCGGTCACCGAAGTTCCCGCCGAGCATGGTGCTCGAGTTCCTGCTCCGGCACGCGGCCCGTACCGGGTCTGCGGCGGCACGGATGATGAGCGACGGCACGCTGGACGCGATGGCGCGCGGCGGCATCTACGACCAGCTCGCCGGCGGGTTCGCGCGCTACTCCGTCGACCGGGACTGGGTGGTCCCGCACTTCGAGAAGATGCTCTACGACAACGCCCAGCTGTTGGGGGTCTACCTCCGCTGGTGGCGGCAGACCGGGTCGCCCCTGGGGGAGCGAGTCGCCCGGGAGACCGCGGACTTCCTGCTGGCGGAGCTGCGTACGCCGGAGGGTGGGTTCGCCAGCGCGCTGGATGCGGACACCGAGGGCGTCGAGGGCAAGTTCTACGCCTGGACGCCTGAGCTGCTCGAGGAGGCCCTGGGGCGAGAGGACGGACAGTGGGCTGCCTCGCTGCTGTCGGTGGAGCTCGAGGGCACCTTCGAGCACGGCACCTCCACGCTCCAGCTCAAGGAGGATCCGCTCGACCCGGCTCGGTGGGCCGCCGTCCGCGACCGGCTGCGCGAGGTGCGCGACCGTCGTACCCGACCGGCTCGTGACGACAAGGTCGTGGCCGCGTGGAACGGGCTGGCGATCGCGTCTCTCGCCCAGGCCGGAGCGCTGCTCGGCGAGCAGCGGTACGTCGACGCAGCCGTCGACGCAGCCGAGCTGCTGGTGTCGGTGCACCTCCGTGGCGACCGGCTGCTGCGGGTCTCGCGGGACGGCAGGGCGGGCGCGCACGCCGGGGTCCTGGAGGACTACGCCCTGGTCGCCGACGGCTTCCTCGCGCTGGTGCAGGCGACGGGCAAGGGCATCTGGCTGGCCCGCGCTGCCACGCTGCTGGGAACTGCGTTGGACCACTTCGGGAGCGACGACGGTGGCTTCCACGACACCGCCGACGACGCCGAGACCCTCATCACCCGACCGCGCGATCCCGCGGACAACGCCAGCCCCAGCGGCCACGCGGCGATGTGCCACGCCCTGCTGAGCTACGCGGCCCTGACCGGCTCCGGTCGGCACCGGGACCGTGCCGAGGCGGCACTCAGGGTGGTGCGGAGCCTGATGGAGCGGGTGCCGCGGTTTGCCGGTTGGTCGCTGGCTGCCGCCGAGGCCACGATCGCGGGGCCGCTGGAGATCGCGGTGGTCGGCGACTCTCCGGAGCTGGTGGCGGAGGCGCGCCGTACGACGAGCCCGGGAGCCGTCGTGGTGGCGAACGCGGACGGCGTACCTCTCATGGACGGGCGGGTGCTGGTCGACGGGCAGCCGGCGGCGTACGTCTGCCGGGGGATGGTCTGCGAGCGGCCCGTGACGACGGTGGAGGGGCTGAGAAAAGCGATGAGGCCCGCGGAGTGAACACTCCTGCGGACCTCATCAAACTCACGGTTGGTGCGGTGTCACGGACCCTCCGGTTCCGTGTGCGATCTCTTGGGTGACATCAAGGTAGATACCTCCTGTCGAAGATCGAGAACTTCTTCTCTTCGACGGTAACCCCGCTTCCGACAGTCGTCCAGACCCTTGCCGCCAGGTGTCCGGATGGTGGCCGGTGGTCTGGTCAGCGCAGCTGGTAGGTCGCGATCGAGACGCCCACGTAGTGCACGACGAACGCCGCGATGGTGAAGCTGTGGAACACCTCGTGGAACCCGAACCAGCGGGGGAAGGGATCCGGCTTCTTGAGGCCGTAGACGATGCCACCGAGGGTGTAGAGCGTGCCGCCCACGATGATCAGGACCAGCACCGCCGTGCCGGCCGTCGCCGCGAAGTCGTCGATGAAGAAGACCGCCGCCCAGCCGAGGGCGATGTAGATCGGCGTGTAGAGCCAGCGTGGCGCGTCGGTCCAGAAGACCCGGAAGAGCACGCCGAGAATGGCGCCGCCCCACACCACCGACAGCAGAGTCACCTGCGCGCTGCCGTCGAGCAGCAGGATCGTGAACGGCGTGTAGGAGCCGGCGATCAGGACGAAGATGTTCGCGTGGTCGAAGCGGCGGAGGAATGCCCAGGTCCGGGGACTCCAGGTGCCACGGTGGTAGACGGCGGAGACGGTGAAGAGCAGCAGCGCGCTCACGACGTAGACCGCAGAGCCGAAGCGGGTGGCCGCGGTCGGCGACAGGACGATGAGCACGATGCCGGCGGCGAGGGTGGCCGGGACCGTGCCCGCGTGCAGCCAGCCGCGCAGCTTGGGCTTGACCTGCTCGTACTTCACGCGCATGGCCTCGCTCAGTTGCTCCGTCATGCCTCCACGTTACCTACGGTTCCGTAGGTTTGTCGCGGAAGGGTGACAGTGCCCACAGGTAGTCTGGTCCTGTGGCGAGGGACACGCGGCTCAGTGACCGGAGGCTGAGGGACACCGTCAAGCGGATGCTCTACCCGGCGTACGAGCGCCGCATCGTCAAGTTCCTGCCGCTCGACCGCCTCCCGAAGCACGTCGGCGTCATGCTCGACGGGAACCGGCGCTGGGCCAAGCAGGTGGGCGAGGACTCGGCGTACGGCCACCGCGCAGGCGCCGCCAACATCTCCCCGTTCCTCGAGTGGTGCGACGAGCTCGGCATCGAGGTGGTCACCCTGTGGCTGCTCTCGACCGACAACCTCAACCGGCCTGAGGAGGAGCTCAAGCCGCTCCTGGGCATCATCGAGGACGTCGTGACCGAGCTGGCCGAGACCGGTGAGTACCGCATCAACCCGGTGGGGGCCCTGGACCTGCTGCCGGCCGGCACCGCGCGTCGGCTCAAGGAGGCGGCGGACTCGACCCGCGACGTCACCGGCGTCCTCGTCAACGTGGCCGTCGGGTACGGCGGGCGCCGCGAGATCGCCGACGCCGTGCGCTCCCTGCTCCAGGGCGAGGCGGCCAAGGGCACCTCGCTGGAGGAGCTGGCCGAGGTCATCGACGTCGAGCACATCGCCGAGCACCTGTACACCAAGGGCCAGCCCGACCCCGATCTCGTGATCCGCACGTCGGGGGAGCAGCGGCTGGGCGGGTTCCTGCTGTGGCAGAGCGCGCACAGCGAGTTCTACTTCTGCGAGGCGTACTGGCCCGACTTCCGGCGGGTCGACTTCCTCCGCGCGCTCCGCGCGTACACCGACCGCGAGCGCCGCCTCGGGCGTTAGGCGTCCGGTCACAGGACATTCACCCTGGGGTCGGGCGTGTCGCCCGGGAACGGTCGGTAAAGCGGCCTACCTTCGCAGCAGGAAGCCGGTGGGGAAGCCGGCATCCGTCGGGAGGCCCGTTCGTGAGAGATCACGACCTATGCAGTCTCGGAGGTCCGCACTCGGACCTTCGGGCCCGGTCCCGGTCCGTCTGCACCAAGTAAAGGACCGGGGCGCTGAGTGCGCGTGCCGGTCGCGAGGAGCGAACTGTGGCTCAGAGCAAGAGCAGCGCCCGCCCCCAGAGCACGCCCCCGACCGGGGTCCGCACCTTCGTGCTCGACACCTCCGTCCTGCTGGCCGACCCGGGCGCGCTGCGCCGGTTCGACGAGCACGAGGTGGTCCTCCCCGTCGTGGTCATCACCGAGCTGGAGGGCAAGCGGCACCATCCCGAGCTGGGCTACTTCGCGCGTACGGCGCTGAGGTCGCTCGACGAGCTGCGGGTGGAGCACGGGCGCCTCGACGAGGCGGTGCCGATCGGCGACCAGGGCGGCACTCTGCGCGTCGAGCTCAACCACACGGATCCCGAGTCGCTGCCGTCGGGCTTCCGCCTCGGCGACAACGACTCGCGCATCCTGGCCGTCGCGCGGAACCTCGCCAACGAGGGCGCCCAGGTCACGCTCGTCTCCAAGGACCTGCCGATGCGGGTCAAGGCCAGCGCCGTCGGCCTGGACGCCGAGGAGTACCGCGCGGAGCTCGCGGTCGAGTCGGGTTGGACGGGCATGGTCGAGGTGGAGTGCGCGGCGAGCGACCTCGATCTGCTGTACGACGAGCAGACCATCGACCTCGAGCAGGCCCGTGACCTGCCGACCCACACCGGTCTGGTCCTGCTGTCCGATCGTGGCAGCGCCCTGGGCCGGGTCCGCGCGGACAAGCAGGTGCAGCTCGTGCGTGGCGACCGCGACGCGTTCGGCATCCACGGCCGCTCGGCCGAGCAGCGGGTAGCGCTCGAGTTCCTCCTCGACCCCGAGGTCGGCATCGTCTCGCTCGGTGGCCGGGCGGGCACCGGGAAGTCGGCGCTCGCGCTCTGTGCCGGCCTCGAGGCGGTGATGGAGCGGCGCCAGCACAAGAAGGTCGTGGTGTTCCGGCCCCTGTACGCCGTGGGTGGCCAGGAGCTCGGATACCTGCCCGGCAGCGAGTCGGAGAAGATGTCGCCCTGGGCGCAGGCCGTGTTCGACACCCTCGGTGCCATCACCTCCACCGACGTCATCGACGAGGTGCTCGACCGCGGCATGCTCGAGGTCCTCCCACTGACCCACATCCGCGGACGCTCGCTCCACGACGCCTTCGTCATCGTCGACGAGGCGCAGTCGCTCGAGCGCAACGTCCTGTTGACCGTGCTGTCCCGGATGGGTGCCAACTCCAAGGTCGTGCTCACGCACGACGTGGCCCAGCGGGACAACCTCAGGGTGGGCCGTCACGACGGTGTGGTCGCGGTGGTGGAGCGCCTCAAGGGCCACCCCCTCTTCGCCCACGTGACCCTCACCCGGTCCGAGAGGTCGCCCATTGCGGCGCTCGTGACCGAGATGCTGGAGCACGTAACCGTCTAGACCTTCCGGCCCGAAGCCGGCCCTGCCGATTTGCCCGTGGGGCCGGTTTCGGGTGAAAGTTATGACTTCCGTCACCGGCCAGGTGGCCGATGTATGTGCAGAACGTCCCCGTCGTCGAGCAGTCTGTGAGTCCGTGAGCCGCACCGACAAGCCCGTGCCGAAGCACCGCGGCACGCCTGCCGAACCGGCCGTGAAGAGGGGCCTGCGCAAGGGCCTGCTCTTCTCCGGTATCGCCGTGGCGTCCACGGGTGTGGCGGTCTCCGGCGGAGTGGCCTTCTCCGGCGAGAAGCCGGACGCGGCGACCGCGGCCCTCGCCGCAGCTCACCTGTCGCCGAGCGCGGAGCCGACCGTCGACCGCGACCGGACCCGTGAGGTGTCGCGCTCCGACCGGCGTGACGACGTCGACCAGACCAAGGCGCTCTTCCTTGCCCAGGAGTCCGGGGGCCAGGTCACTCGCACCGAGGAACTCGCCACCGGCGACCCGCGCGACATCGCCCGGGCGATGCTCATCGAGTACGGCTGGAGCCAGGACCAGTTCGGCTGCCTCGACTCGCTGTGGATGAAGGAGAGCGGCTGGAACCCCCGGGCAGCGAACCCGTCGGGTGCCTACGGCATCCCGCAGGCTCTTCCCGGTTCGAAGATGGCGACCGCGGGGGCGGACTGGCAGTACAACCCCGAGACGCAGATCCGCTGGGGACTGGGCTACATCCAGGCGCGCTACGGCACTCCGTGTGGTGCCTGGGGGCACTCCCAGTCCGTCGGCTGGTACTGATCGATCGCCGCAGTCCGCGGCACCTGGCGGCGTTGTCGTCGCGCTCTCAGCTGGCGATGTCGGGCGTCTCGTCCGTGTCCGAGCGGGCAGCTGTCCGAGCACGCTGCTCCGAGCGCCGCTCCACGAAGCGGGCGGCCTGGCTGTCGAGCTCTTCCAGGAAGGCGGCGAGCTCTTCCCTGGCCTGCTCTCCCACTGCGCCGAGGTTGGTGCGGTTGAAGACGTCCCACTGCCGCAGGATCGGCATGATCACGTCGTCGTGGTGCAGCCGCAGGTCGTAGATGCCGGCCTTGGCGATGATCAGCGAGTTGCGCCGGAAGCCCGCCATCGTGGCTCCCGGCATCTCGAAGCCGATCACCTCGTCGGCGATCGCGCGCATGGTCTCGTCGGGGGCGATCTCCAGGGCCGCGGCGACGATGTTGCGGTAGAAGACCATGTGCAGGTTCTCGTCCTTGGAGATCCTGGCGAGCAGCTGGTCGGCGATCGGGTCGTTGGTCACCTTGCCGGTGTTGCGGTGCGACACACGCGTCGCGAGCTCCTGGAACGACACGTACGTCACTGCTTCCAGCGGCGTCTTGTCACCGGAGTCGTAGCCGGAGGTCATGTAGTCCATCCGTGCTCGCTCGAGCTCGACGGGGTCCACCCCACGCGTCACGACGAGGTAGTCGCGCACGGCGATGCCGTGGCGGTTCTCCTCCGCCGTCCACCGACCCACCCACGTGCCCCAGGCTCCGTCGCGCCCGAAGCGCGTGGCGATCTCGCGGTGGTACGACGGCAGGTTGTCCTCCGTGAGGAGGTTGGTGATCATCGCGGCCTTGGCCGTCTCCGACAGGCGGGACTGGTCGGGTGAGTAGTCCTCACCACCGAGGAACGCGAAGTCACGCCCCTCGCTCCACGGGATGTAGTCGTGGGGATGCCACTCCTGGGCGAGCCCGAGGTGGCGGTCGAGGTTCTCGGCGACGACCGGCTCCAGCGCCTCCAGCAGATGGGTTGCTGCACTCACGGCGGGCTCCCTTCCCAGGTGCCTGCGAGCATACGCCCGCGCCGCGTCTACGAGCCGACGCGCGGGCCCTCAGGCAGCGAGCGCCCGGGTCGGGGCCGAGGCAGCGGGCCGCGCGAGCGGACGCGGTGCGCGCTGGCCGAGCTTGATCGCACGGGCGATCCCGAGGCCGGCCGCAACCGCGAGGACGAACCAGCCGGACAGCACCCCGAGCGTGATGATGAGCAACATGTGTCTAATGTAGATCGAATTACTCGACTTTACAAGGGGGCTTCTGGAACAGGCTCGTGCAGTCGGTGCTGGGCAGTCTGCACGCGCAGGAAGCGCGCCGCCAGGTCCACGGTGGGACCCAGCAGGAAGCTGACGGCCGTACCGGGACCGACCGCGGCGCCCAGTGCCCAGCCCACCGCGGCACCCAGCACCTGCACCGTCGAGTAGCTCCACCGGAACGGGACCGGCGGGTCCCACGCCAGCGCCGCGGCCTCGGCCGGCCCGGCGCCGTAGTGGCTGCCGAGGTACGCCGCAATGCCGAGCGAGAGGACGGGGAGCGCACCGAGCAGCAGTGCCACGCGTACGGCGATCCCCGACGGCTCCTCGAACACAGCGAGGAGCACACCGACGACCCCACCGACGAGAAGGATCTGCACCACCGTCCCCAAGCCGGGCGGAAGTCCACGGAGCCAGGCGAGCCCCACGAACGCCACGCTCACCAGGAGGTTGACCCACATGAAGGGCAGGCCGGTCTCGAGACGGATGCCGTTCACCAGGGTCGAGTAGCCGTCCGAGCCCAGGGCGGCGAGCAGGAGCATCGCGACGCCCACGCCCAGGACGACGCACCCGCCGACGAGCAGCAGGCCGCGGCGGGCCCGGCTCACGGGTGGGTCATTCCATCCACGTCGAGGATCTCGTCGAGCTGCTCCTCGCTGATGGTGCCGTCGGCGACGTACCCGCTCTCGACCACCGCCTCACGAATGGTGAGGCCTTCCGCGAGCGCGCGCTTGGCGACGTCGGCGGCCTTCTCGTAGCCGAGCACCTTGTTCAGCGGCGTCACGATGGCGGGGGACGACTCGGCCAGCATGCGCAGCCGCTCGGTGTTCGCGGTGATTCCCGCGATGCAGCGGTCGGCCAGGAGTCGCGACACGGAGGTGAGCAGGCGCAGGGACTCGAGCAGGTTGCGGGCGATGACGGGAAGCATGACGTTGAGCTCGAAGCTGCCGCTGGCACCGGCGGCGGCGATAGCGACGTCGTTGCCCATCACTTGGACGCACACCATCAGGGTGGCTTCCGGGATGACCGGGTTCACCTTGCCCGGCATGATGCTCGACCCGGGCTGCAGGTCGGGCAGGTTGATCTCGCCCAGGCCGGTGCGCGGCCCCGAGGCCATCCAGCGAAGGTCGTTGCAGATCTTGGTGAGGGAGACCGCGATGACCCGGAGCTGTCCGGAGAGCTCGACGAGCGCGTCGCGCGAACCCTGTGCCTCGAAGTGGTTGCGGGCCTCGGTGAACGGCAGCCCCGTCACGTCGGCGAGCTCCTCGATCACCTTGGCCGAGAACCCGAGCGGCGTGTTGATCCCCGTGCCGACAGCGGTGCCGCCCAGGGGCAGCTCGGCCACGCGGGGCAGGCTCGCCTTGAGCCGCTCCACGCCGAGGCGGACGGCGGCGGCGTACCCGCCGAACTCCTGCCCCAGCATGACCGGCGTCGCATCCATGAGGTGGGTGCGGCCGGCCTTGACGGTGAGGCCGAACTCCAGCGCCTTCTCCTCCAGCGCCTGCGCGAGGTGGTCGAGGGCCGGGATCAGGTGGGTGGCCACGCTCTCGGTGGCGGCGACGTGGATCGAGGTCGGGAAGACGTCGTTGGACGACTGGCTGGCGTTGACGTGGTCGTTGGGGTGCACCTCGACGCCGCGCTGCGCCGCGAGGGAGGCGAGGACCTCGTTCATGTTCATGTTGCTCGAGGTGCCGGACCCGGTCTGGAACACGTCCACGGGGAAGGCGTCGAGGTGCTTGCCGCCGTACACCTCGGCCGCGCTGTCCCGGATCGCGGTGGCTCTCTCGTCGTCGAGCACGCCGAACTGGTTGTTCACGCGTGCGGCGGCGGCCTTGACCAGGGCAAGGGCTCGGATGTGGTCACGCTCGAGGTGGAGACCGCTGATGGGGAAGTTCTCGACCGCCCGCTGGGTCTGGGCCCGCCACAAGGCGGTCCGCGGAACCTTCACCTCGCCCATCGAGTCACGCTCGATGCGGTATTTGTCGCTCACCCCCCGAACTTACCCGGATGGGCGGTTCGCATGGCCCCCACGGGCGGTGCCCCTCCTCCGCTCGCCGTCCTAGGATGAAATCGGACACGAACCACCACGACGGGGTGATGCCGACATGGCTCCACTGCGGACGGGGAACCTTCCCGCGGAGCTGACCAGCTTCGTCGGACGACGACACGAGCTGGCGGAGATCAGGCGGCTGTTCACGTCCTCGAGCCTCGTGACGCTGACGGGGCCTGGAGGCGTGGGCAAGACGCGCCTGGTGCTCCGCGCGGCCGCAGGACTCACCAAGGCGTTCCCTGACGGTGTCTGGCTCGTCGAGCTCGGCGAGATCAACGACCCCGAGCTCATCCCACAGACCGTGGCCGAGGCGCTCCTGCTGCGGGACCAGAGTGGCCTCACCACGCTCGACTCGCTCGTCGCCAACCTCGCCGACCGCCGGCTGCTGCTGATCCTCGACAACTGCGAGCACCTCGTCGCCCACGTCGCCAAGCTCGCCGACACCCTGCGTCGGAGCTGTCCGGAGCTGCGCATCCTCGCCACCAGCCGCGAGGCGCTCGGCATCGAGGGAGAGACCACGATCCGGGTGCCACCGCTCGCCGTACCCGACCCCAGCCAGCCGGTCGCGCTGAAGGGGCTTCCGCAGTTCGACGCGGTGAACCTCTTCGCCGAGCGGGCTGCCGCAGCCCAGCCCGACTTCGAGGTCACCGACGCCAACCGGGAGGCTGTGCTGCGGATCGTCCAGCAGCTCGACGGGGTCCCGTTGGCGCTGGAGCTCGCCGCCGCGCGGCTACGGACGCTGTCACCCGAGGAGCTCGCCGACCGGCTGGCCGACCGCTACCGCGTCCTGACCGGCGGAAGCCGCGTCGCCCCGGCTCGTCACCAGACGCTGCGGATGTGTGTGGACTGGAGCTACACCCAGTGCACGCCGCTGGAACAGACGCTCTGGAACCGGATCTCGGTCTTCGTCGGGGGTTTCGAGCTCGACGCCGTCGAGGGGATCTGCGCTTTCGGCGACCTGCTGCGCCTCGACGTGCTCGACCTCCTTGCGTCCCTCGTGGACAAGTCCATCGTGACGCGCATCGAGGCCGGCGACCGCGCCCGGTTCCGCCTGCTGGAGAGCTTGCGCGAGTACGGTCTGGAGCGGTTGCACGAGTCCGGGGAGTACCACGACGTGCGGCAGCGGCACCGCGACTGGTTCGCCGATCTGGCGGTGCGCTCGCGCGCGGAGTGGATCAGCAGGACGCAGGTCACCTGGACCAAGCGCCTCGACCGGGAGCTGGCGAACATCCGCGCCGCCTTCGACTACTCCGTTCTGGAACCGGAGCAGTCACTCGTCGGGCTGCGGCTCACCGAGTCGCTGCACCTGTACTGGGTGTCCCGGGGGCTGCTCACCGAGGGCCGCCGGTGGCTCGCTCGCTCCCTCGCCGACACCGCGGACCTCCCGCTCCCGGAGCGTGTCAACGCCCTGTACAGCGCGGTGGCCCTGGCCGGGATGCAGGGTGAGCTCGCGGCGGCACACACCCTGCTGGAGCAGTGCCAGTCGTTGGCCGCCCAGCTCGGGGAGGAGCACCTGCGCGGCGTGGCGCTGCACGCCGCCGGGGTGACCGCGCTCTTCGAGGGCGACCCCCGCTCCGCGGTGAAGGAGCTGCAGGACGCGACGGACGTGTTCCGTCAGGTCGACGACCTGACCCGCCTCGTGGAGGCCTTGATAGGCCTGGCTCTCGCCGCTGGGTTCTCCGGGGAGAACGCGCTCGCCAAGGCGTGTCACGAGGAGGTCCTCGAGATCACCCAGCCGCGGTCGGAGACGTGGTCCCAGGCCTACTCGCTGTGGGCCTACGGTCTCGTGGTCTGGCGGGAGGGCGACCTGGCACGCGCCAACTCGATGCTCGAGGAGAGCCTCCGGCTCAAGGTCGCCCTCGACGACCTCCTCGGGTCCGTCTGGTGCCTCGAGGCGCTCGCCTTCGTCGCCATGGCCCAGGGCGACGCCAACCGTGCGGCGATACTCCTCGGCGCCTCGGCCAAGCTCTCGGGTGACTTCGGCACCCAGTCCGGCACCTTCCCCGACCTCGAGACCGCGTACGACGACTGCGAGACGGCTGCCCGGGCGGCGTTGGGGGACAAGGGCTTCGAGGCCGCCCGAAAACGCGGGTCGGACCTCGACTTCCAAGAGGCGATGGCATTCGCACTCGGCGAGCGGACCAGACCGGCGGAACGCGTGGCTGCAGCCGGTCAGGTGCTGACTGCGCGCGAGCGCGAGGTAGCGGAGCTCATCGCCGAGGGCCTGACGAACAAGGCCATCGCAGCACGCCTCGTCATCTCCCAGCGCACCGCGCAAGGGCACGTCGAGAACATCCTCAGCAAGCTCGGCTTCACGTCGCGTACCCAGGTCGCGGCATGGGTGGCCGATCAGGGCCAGGCCTAGCGGCCGGGCTTGGCGGGCCAGGCTGACCAGGTTCCAGACTGCTCAGGCCGGCCCGAAAGCGGCCGGACGGGCGGACACCGGCCCGCCCGGCCGAGTGGGGTTCTTCGGCTGACCGCTCCAGGGGTCTGGTGGCATCGGGGGTGACTGCCAGCGAAGCGATCTCCCTCAGTCTGTCCTTCGCGCCCGGGCGACGTACCGGTAGGCCTACCGGTAGGGATACCTATTCGCCGGCTCGGGACAGGTAGAGCCAGTACCGCTCGTCGCGGGTCTGCAGCCGCACCGGGTGCGGAATCGCCTCACAGTTCCGAAATGTCCGAGACATCGCCGCGCGCAGGTCGTCGCTCTCCGCCGCCGACCAGACGACCAGCACGCCGCCCGGCCGCAGCACGCGCCGTACCTGCGCGAGGAAGCCGTCCTCGTAGACGGCCCGGTTCTCGTCGTACACGAGGTGGTCGGGGCCGTTGTCGACGTCGAGCAGGACCAGGTCGAAGCTCGCCGCCGACGCCTCCGCGACGGCAACCTTGATGTCGGCGTTCGTCACGGTCAGCCGCCCGTCGGCGAGGTACGACGGTCCGTGCGGCACCGTGCCGTCCCGGAGCCAGCCGATCAGCGCCTCCTCGATCTCCACGACGACCAGGCGCTGCACGCGGGTGTCGGCCAGGACCTCCCGGGACGTGAAGCCTAGTCCCAGACCGCCGACGAGCACGTCCTCGACGTGGTCGACGAGCCGGAGGGCCGCGCGAGCCAGCTCGATCTCCGAGCCGGTCTCCGCGGTGTCCATCACGAAGACCCCGTTGACCCGCAGCTCCAGGACCGGGCCGCGCCGCACGAGCACGACCTCGCCCCGGTCCGTGGTAGCCCGTGCCACCACCCCGTCGTCCGGGCTCACCACCCCAGGGTCCCCGGGGCGCCCTTGAAGGGCCCGGTCACCTTCGAGGTGATCCAGCCGCCGTAGAAGCCGCCCTCCTGCGGCTGCACGACCTCGCCGTCGACAGAGCACTCCATCGGATGGGCGTAGAGCGCCACGTGGTCCGCGAGCATCGCGTAGGTCGGGTCGGGCGTCGGGTAGTACCAGCCCGCACGAGGCGCGACGACGTCGCCGCCGACCACGTCGACGTACGCCGCCCGCCCCTTCCACTCGCAGAAGCTGGAGCCACCGGCCTCGACCAGGGCGCCCTCTGCGAAGCACGAGCGAGGCAGGTAGTACGTCGGCGGGTGCGACGTCTCGAGGATGCACCACGCCTCGGTGGTCGCGGCCACCTGGACGCCGCCGAGGGTCACGACGACGTGCTCGCCCCACTGCTCGACGGCGGGCGGGCGCGGGAAGTCCCAGACGGAGCGCGTCACCTTTCGGCGCTGCGGACCCGGATGCCGGACAGCGGGATGTTCACCGCGCCCGACGGGTCCTGGAAGAAGTCGTTGCCCTTGTCGTCCACCACGATGAACGCGGGGAAGTCCTCGACCTCGATCTTCCACACGGCTTCCATACCCAGCTCCTGGTACTCCAGCACCTCGACCGACTTGATGCAGTCCTGTGCGAGGCGGGCCGCCGGGCCGCCGATGGAGCCGAGGTAGAAGCCGCCGTACTTGTCGCACGCCTCGGTGACGACCTTCGAGCGGTTGCCCTTCGCGAGCATCACGAACGAGCCGCCGGCCGCCTGGAACTGGTCGACGTACGAGTCCATGCGACCCGCTGTGGTCGGACCGAACGATCCCGAGGCGAAGCCGTCGGGGGTCTTCGCCGGACCGGCGTAGTAGACCGGGTGGTCCTTCAGGTACTGCGGCATGTCCTCGCCGGCGTCGAGGCGCTCCTTGATCTTCGCGTGCGCGATGTCGCGCGCCACGACGAGCGGGCCGGTGAGCGACAGGCGGGTCTTCACCGGGTGCTTGGAGAGCTCTTCGCGGATCTCCGACATCGGGCGGTTGAGGTCGATCGTCACGACCTCGCCGCCCTGGATCAGGTGCTGCTCGGTCGTGTCGGGAAGGTACTGCGCCGGGTCGCGCTCGAGCTGCTCGAGGAACACGCCCTCGGGGGTGATCTTGGCCAGCGCCTGACGGTCGGCCGAGCACGAGACGGCGATCGCGACGGGGCACGAAGCGCCGTGGCGAGGCAGCCGGACCACGCGGACGTCGTGGCAGAAGTACTTGCCACCGAACTGTGCGCCGATGCCGAAGGACTGGGTCAGCTTGAAGACCTCCTCCTCCAGCTCGAGGTCGCGGAAGCCGTGGGCCGCCATGCTTCCCTGCGTCGGCAGGTTGTCGAGGTAGTGCGCGGAGGCGTACTTCGCGGTCTTCAAGGCGTACTCCGCGCTGGTGCCGCCGATGACGACGGCGAGGTGGTATGGCGGACACGCCGCCGTGCCGAGCGATCGGATCTTCTCGTCGAGGAACTCGAGCATGCGCTTCGGGTTCAGGACGGCCTTGGTCTCCTGGTACAGGAAGGACTTGTTCGCCGAGCCGCCGCCCTTCGCCATGAACAGGAACTTGTACGACGGGGAGCCGTGCTCGGGCGTGGAGTAGAGCTCGATCTGGGCCGGCAGGTTGTTGCCGGTGTTCTTCTCGTCCCACATGGTCAGAGGTGCGAGCTGCGAGTAGCGCAGGTTGAGCTTGGTGTAGGCGTCGTACACGCCCTTGCTGATCCACTCGGCGTCGTCGGCGCCGGTGATGACGCCCTCGGACTTCTTGCCCATCACGATCGCGGTGCCGGTGTCCTGGCACATCGGCAGGATGCCGCCCGCGGAGATGTTGACGTTCTTGAGCAGGTCGAGCGCGACGAAGCGGTCGTTCCCCGACGACTCGGGGTCGTCGATGATCTTGCGCAGCTGGCGCAGGTGGGCGGGCCGCAGGTAGTGGCTGATGTCGTGCATCGCCTCGGCGGTGAGCAGCTGGATGACCGACGGATCGACCTGGAGGAACGTGCGGCCACCGGCCTCGAAGGTAGACACGCCCTCAGTCGTCAGAAGGCGGTACGGCGTGTCGTCGGCTCCGATGGGGAGGAGGTCGGAGTACTCGAAATCAGGCTGGTTGGAGGCTGGGGCAGTCACGAAAAGAGGGTAGTGCAGCCCGGTTAGGGTGGAGACATGCAGGAGGGACCACTGGAACCCGCGCAGCTCCGCATCTCGGACCAGGAGCGACACCAGGTCGCTGAGGTGCTCCGCCAGGCTGCCGGCGAGGGCCGCATCGACCTCGACGAGCTCGACGAGCGCCTCGAGGCGACCTTCGCGGCCCGGACCTACGCCGACCTCGTTCCGATCACCGCCGACCTGCCCGCGACGGGCCCGGCGTCGAGACCGGTGAACCGGCCTGCCGGCCACGTGGTCGCGGGGCCGTCGTACACCAGCTCGTTCGCCATGATGTCGGAGACCAAACGCTCGGGGCCGTGGCAGGTGGGCGCGAGCCACTCGGCGTTCGCGCTCATGGGCAGTGTCGTGATCGACCTTCGCCAGGCGATCTTCACCAGCCGCGAGGTGGTGATCAACGCGTCCACGCTGATGGGTGGTGTCGAGGTCATCGTGAACCCGCAGACCGTCGTGGTCTGTGACGGCATGGGGATCATGGGCGACTACAGCGAGTCCAAGCCCCGCGCCGCCGCCGAGACGACGATCGAGTCGCCTGTCGTCCGGGTGAAGGGCGTCGCGATCATGGGCGCCGTCAACGTGAAGCGCAAGCCGCTGCCGGGTGAGCCCCGCCGGCCGAGGCTGTCGCGGTGAGTGCCGACTGGTGGCGCACCGCGGTCGTCTACCAGGTCTACATCCGCTCGTTCCGTGACGGCAGCGGGGACGGCGTCGGGGACATCGCCGGCCTCCGCGAGCGGCTGCCCTACCTCGCCGACCTTGGTGTCGACGCGATCTGGATCAACCCGTGGTACCCATCCCCTCAGGCGGACGGCGGCTACGACGTAGCTGACTACCGAGCGGTGGCGCCGGAGTACGGCACCCTGGCCGAGGCCGAGCAGCTCATCGCCGAGGCCCACGGTCTTGGGCTGAAGGTGATCCTCGACATCGTGCCCAACCACACCTCGTCGGAGCACCGGTGGTTCCAGGCCGCCCTCGCCGGTGACGAGGCCGCCAGGGCTCGCTACCTCTTTCGACCTGGACGAGGGAAGGACGGGGAGGAGCCGCCGAACGACTGGGACAGCACCTTCGGTGGTCCGGCGTGGACCCGCACCGAGCAGGGGGACTGGTACCTCCACCTCTTCGCCCCCGAGCAACCCGACCTCGACTGGACCAACCCGGAGGTGCTCGAGGAGTTCCTCGAGACCTTGCGCTTCTGGTTCGACCGCGACGTCGACGGCTTCCGGATCGACGTCGCGCACGCTCTGACCAAGCAGCCCGGACTGCCGGACGCCGGCGACATCGACGACCCGATGCTGGACATCCACCCGGCCTGGGACAACGACTCCGTCCACGAGATCTACCGCGAGTGGCGCAAGGTCGCCGACGCCTACGAGCCGCCGAGGATCTTCGTCGCCGAGTCGTGGGTGCGGAACAACGAGCGGCTGGCGCTCTACCTGCGCGACGACGAGCTGCACACCGCGTTCCAGTTCGACTTCCTGCTCGCCCCCTTCGTCGCCGAGCGGATGCGGACCGTGGCGCAGGAGGCGATCGAGACCGCGGTCGAGATCGACGCTCCGAGCACCTGGGTGCTGTCCAACCACGACGTCGTCCGGCACGTGACGCGGTACGCCCGGTCCCAGCCGCTCGAGCGGGCCGAGGGCCCTTGGGAGCGCGAGCGCTGGTCCGACGAGGAACCCGACCTCGAGCTCGGCCGCAACCGGGCGCGCGCGGCGGCGATGCTCGTGCTGGCCTTGCCCGGAACCACGTACCTCTACCAGGGAGAGGAGCTCGGCCTCGCCGAGGTCGAGGACATCCCTTCCGACCGGCGGCGCGATCCGATCTGGGAGCAGTCCGGCCACCGGGACGTCGGACGCGACGGGTGCCGTGTCCCGCTGCCCTGGTCGGGCGACGCTCCGCCGTACGGCTTCAGCCCGGAGGGTGCGACCGCCGAGACGTGGCTGCCGCAGCCCGACGACTGGGGGTCCTTCAGCGCCGACGCGGAAGCGGTCGCTCCGCACTCGGTCCTGGCTCTCTACCGCGACGCGCTGTCGCTACGAGGGGAGCACTGGGTGACCGCCGGACCCGTCACCTGGCTCGACTCCCCGCCCGGCACGCTGGCCTTCCGGCGCGGCGGGCTGGAGTGCTGGCTCAGCACGTCCGGAGCGCCTGTCCCGCTCCCGGACCGACCTGTCCTGCTCGAGTCCCGGCCGGGAGCCGTCGTCGGGGGCGGGCTGCAGCCCGACTGTGCGGTCTGGCTGGGGTGACCGGTCGCCCGGCTCCGGCGCGCCCGCGCGTGCACGTCACGCCGGGCCGCGGGTGGCTCAACGACCCCAACGGCCCGGTCCTGCTCGACGGCCGGCACCACGTCTTCTTCCAGCACCAGCCCGACAGCCTGGAGTGGGGGCCGATGCACTGGGGCCACGCGGTGAGCGACGACCTGCTCCACTGGAAGGCGCGACCGATCGCGATGAAGCCCGATTCTGACGGCGTCGTCTACTCCGGCTCCATCGTCCAGGACGGCGACGGACCGCTGCTCGCCTACTACACGCGCGTCTCACCCGACGGCGTCGAGGCGCAGTGCCTCGCCACCAGCGATGACGGCGACGAGTGGCACCGGCACCACGCGAGCCCGCTGCTCGTGCCACCCGAGGGAGTGACCGACTTCCGTGACCCGAAGGTGCTGAGGTACGGCGACTCCCACTGGGTGATGGTGCTCGCGGTCGGCGAGGAGGTGTGGTTCTACCGCTCGGACGACCTTCTCACCTGGGTGTTCACGAGTCGGTTCGGTCGCGGGTACGGCGCGCACGACGGGGTGTGGGAGACGCCGGACCTCATCGACCTCGGTGACACCTGGGTCCTCAGCGTCTCCGTGATCTCAGGCGGTCCTGTAGGCGGGAGCGGCACGCAGTACTTCGCCGGCACCTTCGACGGCGACACCTTCACCACCGAGGACACGGGCGTCCACTGGGTCGACCTCGGCCCGGACTTCTACGCACCCCAGTCCTGGTGGGGTGTCGAGGACTCGACGTGGCTCGGATGGATGAGCAACTGGTCGTACGCCGCCCGGGTTCCCGCCGACACCTGGCGCGGCGTCCTGAGCCTGCCGCGCACGCTCACGTGGGACGAGGGGCTCGTCCAGACTCCGGCGCCACCCTTCGCGGGGAGCCGGGCAGGGACCGACCGGTTGGAGCTCGTGGCCGGCCGGCTCCGTGTCGAGGGCGATCGCTACGAGCTCGACGTGCGCGGGACGCGTCTGGTGGTCGCCGACGGTCTGCTCACTCTCGACCGCACGGCCACCGGTCCCGAAGGGGGAGCACCCGTGGCGCAGGCGGCGGTGCGGGGAGGGGCGCTCGAGGTCGTCGTCGACACCTGCACGGTCGAGGTGTTCGCCGACGGCGGACGGGTCGCACTGAGCGCCCTCGTGTACCCCGACCTCGACCAGCACGAGCTCAGGATCACCGGTGACGTCGACACGCTCGAGGTCGAGCACTACGACTGACCGTCGCCGTCAGCGGCGGAGGAGGTGCACCAGGGTCACCGTCTCCGGCCGCCGCCGCGGCACCCAGAACCCTCGGGTCGACAGCGTGTGGCCCCCGACGGGCTCGCCCGCCGTCGGACCGAGCTCCGGAAGCGGTGCAGACATGCTGACGTGGCGGTGCGCCACCGGCCCCTCCCACAGGACGTCGTACGTCGCCTCGGGGTGCAGTCCGGGCACGCGGACCCAGACCCCTCTGTTGTGGGCAGACTCGTCGAGCTGCACGTGGGCCATGAGTGCCTCGCTCGCATCGTGCGCGACGACACCGTGCAGTACGACGGTCGGGTCGCTCGAGCTCGGACGGATGCACCGGCCGCCGTGCAGCAGGCCACGCAGGCGCTTGTAGCGCGCGGTCCACTCGGCCAGGCACTCGAGGTCGGCGCTGGAGGCCTTGGTGAGGTCCCACTCGATGCCGAACGACCCGAACAGCGCGGTGGCGGCTCGGAAGTCGAGGCTGAGCGTGCGACCGGTGGTGTGGGACGTGGGCGCTGACACGTGCGCGCCGAGGTACTCCGGTGCGACCAGCTGCATCGTCCAGGGCTGGATCTGCTGGCGCGCGACGGCATCGGTCATGTCGGAGGTCCAGACCCGCTCGACCCGCTCGAGGACACCGAGGTCGATCCGGCCGCCCCCCGACGCGCAGGACTCCCAGGCGACGTCCGGATGCGCGGCGCGCAGGGCGTCGAGCAGCGAGTAGAAGCCGTGGGTCTGCGCGTGGAGTGCTGGGGCCGCCCCACGCATCGCGCTGCCCCCCTCGAGGATCTCGCGGTTGTGGTCCCACTTGACGTACTCGATCGGGTACTCGTCCAGGATCGCGTGCATCCGGTCGTACAGGTAGCTCCACACCTCGGGCCGACTCAGGTCGAGCGTGTGCTGCTGACGGTGCGTCAGCGGCAGTCGCTCGCCGGTGGCCAGCACCCAGTCGGGGTGGGCGCGGAACAGGTCCGAGTCGGGGTTCACCATCTCCGGCTCGAACCAGAGACCGAACCCCATGCCCAGCGACCGGACGTGGTCGATGAGGGGGGTCAGCCCGTCGGGCCAGACGTCCTCGTCCACCCACCAGTCTCCCAGTCCCGCAGTGTCGTCCCGGCGATGACGGAACCAGCCGTCGTCGAGCACGAAGCGCTCCACGCCGACCTGGGCGGCGCGGTCGGCGATGGCCGTGAGCCGATCCAGGTCGTGGTCGAAGAAGACGGCCTCCCAGACGTTGAGGACGACGGGCTGGAGCTTCGGGTGGGTGGTCAGCGAACGCTGGTAGGCGTGCCAGACGGCAGCGAGCCCGTCGAGCCCGTCGTCGACCGCGGCGAAGTAGACCCACGGGGTGGCATAGGACTCGCCGGTCTCCAGGCTGACCTCGCCCGGCTGGAGGAGCTCGCCTCCACCGAGGGTCGTCCCGGTGGCCGGGTCGCGCTCCACCCGCAGCGCGGAGTTCCCGCTCCACGCCACGTGCGCGGCGACCACCTGACCGCGGCTGGGCGAGAAGCCCGGGTTGCCGAGGACGACCTGCGTGGCCGCGCCGAGGCCCGGCCGGCCGCCGCGGCTCTCGCGGAGCCAGAGTCCGTCGGTGACGGCGTGGCGCTGGGGAGTGCGCTCCCGCTCGTGACGACCGGTGAAGTCGAGCACCTCGGTGTACTGGTCGCCTACCGGCAGCACGACCTCCAGGCCGTCGAGGACGTAGGTCCCGGGTGCAGTGTTGGTCAGGGTGTAGCGACCGCGGAGCGCGCCGCCGGGGACGGTCTCGAACTCCGCGACGAGCGACAGTCCCGCGTTCGCGTCGGAGGCCTGGATCGTCAGCGTGGTGTCGGTGTCGCGCAGGTCGTCGCAGGCGAACCGGGTGGACCAGGCTCGCCCGGTCTGGGCGCCGTCCCTGCCCGCGACCAGGCGGTGACCGCGCAGGTGCGGGCGTGTGAAGAAGCCACGCGAGTGCTCGCCGAGGAGGGGCAGTCCCGGGCCGTTCGGCAGGAGCGGCACCGCCGGGCCGGAGACGGGCTCCGGCCCGGCGAGTCCGGTCCACAACAGGACCGGGTAGCCGTCCTCGTCCCGCACGAGGTCCACGCGAGTGCGGGCACCCGGCGTGGACCCCGGGGGGAACAGCATCGGTCGTTCCCGGGTCAGCCCTTCACTGCTCCGGCGGTGAGTCCTCTGACGAAGAACCGCTGGAGCGACAGGAAGACCAGGATCGGCACGAGCATCGAGAACATGCCCGAGGCCGTGACGAGCTCCTGGTTCTGGCCCTGCTGCCCGAGCAGCTGCGAGATGGAGACCGTCATCGGCGCCTTGTCACCCGGCCCGAGGAACACCAGCGCGACCAGCAGGTCGTTCCAGACCCAGAGGAACTGGAAGATCGCGATGGAGGCCAGGGCGGGGGCCGACATCGGCAGCACCAGCCGGAAGAAGGTCTGGAAGTGGCTGGCGCCGTCGATCTTGGCGGATTCGATCACCGTCCGAGGCAGCGTGCTCATGAAGTTCCGCAGGATGTAGATGCCCAACGACATGCCGAACGCCACGTGGAACAGCCAGACGGCGGGGAACGACCCGCCGATGCCGATGTCCCGGTAGAGCTTCAGCATCGGCACGAACGAGACGAAGTTCGGCACGACGAGCAGGCTCACGATCGTGATGAAGAGGATGTCGCGTCCCCAGAAGTCCATGAAGGTGAACGCGTACGCCGCGAAGGCGGCCACGAGCAGCGGGATGAACGTCGCGGGGAGCGCGATCGCCAGGCTGTTGATGAATCCTTCGCCGAGATTCGTGTTCTCGATGGCCCGCTTGTAGTTGTCGATCGTCAGGTTGCCCAGCAGGCTCGGCTCGATGAAGACCCTCCACCAGCCGGTGGTCGCGGCATCGTCCCGGGGCCGGAAGGAGGTGATGATCACGCCCACCAGGGGGACGACCCACAGGAACACGATGAGACCGAGGGTGGTCTTGGTGAACCAGCCCGCACTCGCCGGATTGCCTTCGCGCGGCTCGGAGGTCTTCCGGCGGCTCTTGGGAACCGTCGGAGCAGGGGGTGTTGCTGCGGTGGTCATCCGTAGGCCTCCTGCTTCCTGAAGCTTCTCGCCTGGTAGTACATGATCGGGAGGATCGCCACCATCAGCATCACGACGATCGCGGCCGCTGCGCCCTTGTTGTTGTTGTTGAAGAACTGCAGCCAGAACTCGTTGGCGATGACGTTGGTGTTGAAGTTGCCGTTCGTCATCACGAAGACGATGTCGAAGACCTTCATCGTGCCGATGAGGGTCGTGATGAAGACGGTGATCACGGTCGGCCAGATCTGCGGCACGATCACCCGGAAGAAGATCTGGCGCTCGTTCGCGCCGTCGATGCGCGCGGCCTCGAGCGTCTCGGTCGGCACGCTCTTGACCGCGGCCGACAGGAGCACCATGCCGAAGCCGATCGTGGACCACAGCAGCATCACCATGAGGAGGAAGCTGTTGAGCTTGAAGTCGCTGGTCTGGAGCCAAGCGACGGGCTCACCGCCGATCGACGTCCAGACTGCGTTCTGGATGCCCACCTGGTTGCCGCTGTTGCGGTAGTCGTAGACCAGGGCCCAGACCGTGGCGGCACCGACCATGCTGATCGCCATCGGCATGAAGATGATCGTCTTGACGAGGTACTCGGCCCGTGGCTTGAGACGGTCGGTGAGCGTCGCGATGGCCAGTCCCAGGATCACCGTGACGACAGGCACCACCGCCAGCCACAGCAGCGTGTTGATCAGGGTCTGGCGGAACTGCTCGCTCCCGAGGAGGTCCGAGTAGTTCTGCGTGCCGACCCAGGACTCGGCAGGGAAGCCCACCTTCGTCTTGAAGCTGTAGACGACGGTCTGGACGGCGGGATAGAGCAGCCAGATCGCGATGGCGGTGTAGGCCGGCAGGATGTAGAAGTACGGCTTCAGCTTCTCCTCGTACTTCGAGGGCATCAGCTCCGCGAGCTTGTTGAGGAGCCAGTACAGGATCAGCGCGGCGCCGATGCCGGCCAGCACCGTGACGATCGTGGTCAGGAACTTCGCGAACACGTGATCAACCTCCCGGGGTCGGTCGTCCGTCCACGGGCTGCGGATCGTCGACCCGCAGCCCGTGACCAGGCGGTTGTCAGCTGCTCGGCCAGCTGTCGTCGATGTTCTTCAGCGCATCGTCGAGGGAGCGGTCACCGTTGATCCAGGCCGTCATCTCCTTCCAGAACGAACCGGCGCCGACCTGCGCTGGCATCGCGTCTGAGCCGTCGAACAGGAAC
Organism: Nocardioidaceae bacterium; assembly: GCA_035699605.1. Classification (GTDB taxonomy): domain Bacteria; phylum Actinomycetota; class Actinomycetes; order Propionibacteriales; family Nocardioidaceae; genus SSC3. The sequence continues at coordinate 56,368 of DASSPN010000084.1, forward strand.
GTCGTGGCGTCGTAGGCGACCCCGGCGATCGTCCGGGTCGTCTCGTTCGGGTACAGGGAGGAGTCGAAGTCCTTGTGGGGCGAGATGAACGACGACACAGGCGCCGCCTCGTTGCCGATCTCGGTTTCGGACAAGATCTGCATCGCCGTCGCGGCCTCGTCAGAGTCGCTGAACAGCACGGCGAGGTCACCACCACCGAGGACGGGGCTCTCGCCTCCGGCCTCTGCAGGCGGGAATCCCGTGACACCGAGCTCGGCGTCGAGGTTCTGCAGCACGTTGGCCGGCAGGAACTCGGCGCCGGTGAAGAACGAGCCCTGCTTCAGCAGCCAGCACTCGGGCCCGCCCTGCGCGAACATGGGCTGGGCAGCTTGGTTGAAGTTCGTCGCGACGATCGAGGTGCGGCCACCCTGGACGTTCCCGTCGGTGAAGGCCACCTCCTCGAAGTACCCCGCAGCCTCGCGGACCACCTCGGAGTCGAAGGGCACCTCGTGGGTGACCCACTGGCTGTAGACGTCGGGTCCGCCGAACCGCATGACCAGGTCCTCGAACCAGTCGGTCACGACCCAGCCGGTGGCGTCACCGGACTCGATGGTGAGGCACCACGGTGTCCCGCCGTCGGACTTGATCTTGTTCGCCAGTGCGGTCAGCTCGTCCAGCGTCTCCGGCAACTCGTAGCCCGCAGCCTCGAAGGCCTTCTTCGGGTAGAAGAGCAGGGACTTGACGTTCATGGAGACCAGCAGGCCGTACAGCTGGTCGTCCACCGTGCCGGCCTCGAGGGTACCCGGGACCATGCTCGCCTCGAGTGCGTCCATGTCGAGGACGTCATCGAGGGGGAGCGCCGCGCCGAGCTCGACGATCGAGGCCACGACTCCCGGCTGGGGAACGAGCGCGATGTCCGGTGGGTCGCCCGCCTCGATCCGGGTCTTGATGACCTTGTCGATGCTGTCGACCTTCTCGAGCTTGATCTCGATTCCCTCTTCCGCGGCCCGGGCATCGACCTGCTTCTTCAGGCCGTCGATGACCGACTGGTCGAGGCTCAGCCACACCGTGACGGCCCCGCCGTCCGAGCCGCTGCCCTCGTCGCCCCCGCAGGCCGCCAGCCCGACGGACGTGAGCGCCAAGACGCTCGCCGACACCACGCTCTTGAATCTCTTCGTCCTGCGCACCTCAACTCCTTCGTTGGGTGGCGAACGTCCCGAGGCTGCAGAGCGACGGGATGTCGCCAAGCGGGGTCGCGGCTCCTTCACACGCTCCCTCGGCGCTGGAGGTCGGTGGTGACGCAGGTCACACCAGCCGGACGCTTTCGAGTCAATACCCGCTTTTACCTGACCGTCCAGGGGCTGTTACCCAATCGTGACCTCGGCGCTAAATCGATTTAGGCGGGTGTTCTGTCCTTTTCGCCACCTTTGTCCCTCAGCCGCTCTCGCGCACGATCAGCTCGCTGCGGACGAGGGTTCCCTGGTGCGACGGTGCGAGTCCCGCGACCTGGCGGTCGATGCGGTCGACCAGCGACTCGGCGAGTCGGGGGAACGGGACGGTGAGCGTGGTCAGCGGAGGGTCGAGCATCCAGAGCTCGGGATCGAAGCCGACGATGGCCAGGTCGCGCCCGACCCGGAGGCCCAGGGCCTGCGCCGCTCGGTAGCACGGGACGACCGCCCCGTCGCCGGCGGCAACCAGTGCGGTCGGGCCCCGGTCCGCCAGCAGCGCGTTGACGCGGGGGGCCAGGTGGCTCATGGGTGCGCGGACCACCCAGTGCTCGGGTCGTGCCACCCCGTGCTCACGCGACCACTCCAGGAACGCTTCGATCCGCTCGTCCCACCAGTACCCGTCCTCGCGCGGGGCCGCGATCGCCACGGTGGTGTGCCCCCGGGACGCAAGGTGGTCGAGGGCCGTGCGGATGGCGGCTCGGTTGTCGATGTCTACCCAGTGCTGGGGCAGATCCGGTGCCAGCCGGCCCATGCACGCGAACGGGAAACGCTGCGCGGCGAGGTACCGGGCCCGAGGGTCGTCGACGGCACTGTCGGTGAGCACGAACCCGTCCACGGCGCGTTGACCGCAGAGATCGGCGATGCGGTCGATGCCGTTGTCGCGGTCGGTGAACGTCATCACCTGGTAGTGGCGCTTGTCCGCCTCCCTGATGAGAGCCGGGAGGAGCGAGAGGGCGAAGGGGCTCGGTCGGGTCAGCATCGACTCGGTGACGTGGAGCCCGAGGATCTGGGTGCGGCTCAGCCGAAGGTTGGCGGCGGTGCGATTCCGGCGGTACTCGAGCGCGCGCACTGCGTCGAGGACGCGGTCGCGAGTTGCCGTCGAGATCCCGCTGCCGGGTCGGTCGTTCATGACCAGGGAGACGGTCGTGACCGAGACGCCCGCGCGTTGCGCGACGTCCGCCATCGTGACGCGTCCGCCGCGACCCGCAGGCGGCTGCCGCTTGCCCACAGCCGGAGACTACCGTCCGTCGGTCGGAACCGGCGCCGAGCTGCTCGCCCTTGTGCCGCGTGCCCAGGGTGGGGTTAGTGTGACAGGCGCCACACTTCACAACGGATCGTCCGGCACGTTCCTGCCGGTGAAGGGAGCACGACCTGCCATGGCAACCATCACTTTCGACAAGGCACAGCGCTGGTACCCCGGCGCGGACACGCCCGCAGTGCCGGGCATCGACCTCGAGATCAAGGACGGCGAGTTCATGGTCCTCGTCGGCCCGTCCGGCTGCGGTAAGTCCACCACCCTGCGCATGCTCGCCGGGCTGGAGGACGTGAACGACGGCCACATCTACATCGGCGACAAGGACGTCACGAAGCTTCCGCCGAAGGACCGCGACATCGCGATGGTGTTCCAGAACTACGCGCTGTACCCGCACATGTCTGTCGCGGACAACATGGCCTTCGCGCTCAAGATGGCGAAGATGGGCAAGGACGAGCAGAACCAGCGCGTCAAGGAGGCGGCCGAGATCCTCGGGCTCACCGAGTACCTCGACCGCAAGCCGAAGGCACTGTCCGGCGGTCAACGGCAGCGAGTGGCGATGGGTCGAGCGATCGTGCGCAAGCCCCAGGTCTTCTGCATGGACGAGCCGCTGTCGAACCTCGACGCCAAGATGCGCGTGCAGACGCGCACCGACATCGCCAAGCTCCAGCGGGACCTCGGGGTCACCACCGTCTACGTGACCCACGACCAGGTCGAGGCCATGACCATGGGCGACCGGGTCGCCGTGATGAAGCTCGGCGTGCTCCAACAGGTCGACACCCCGCTGAACCTCTACGACAAGCCCGCGAACCTGTTCGTCGCCGGCTTCATCGGCTCACCGCAGATGAACCTCATGGAGGGCGTGGCCGCCGGCGGCGAGGTGAAGCTGGGCAACTACGCCGTCCCGGTCGACCGCGAGGCCGCGTCGAAGATGAACGGCCGCGTCACCGTGGGAGTGCGTCCGGAGAACTGGCGCCTCGTCACGGCCGAGGAGGGCGGGCTGCCCGTCGACGTCACGGTGGTGGAGGAGCTCGGCGCCGACGGCTTCGCCTACGGCACGAGTGGCGTGGAGGGCACCCCGCACAACATCATCATCCGGGTGAGCGGACGGGACTCCGTGCACAAGGGCGACACCCTCTACGTGACGACTGACCCCCATCACGTGCACGTCTTCGACACCGAGACCGGTGAGCGCCTCTCCGCCTGACGCGCAGTCCGCCCCCCAGTGACTGTCCGCTGGAGGTCGCCGGGAAGGGTGAACCTCATCGGTGAGCACACCGACTACAACGACGGGTTCGCCCTTCCCTTCGCGATCGAGCAGGCCTGCGTGGCCGAGGTCGAGCTCGGTCCTGCCGAGGACGAGGCATGGTCCGCGCAGGTGTCGGGAACGACCGGCGACGGCTGGTCGGCCTACGTTCTCGGTCCGGCGCGCGTCCTCCGGGACCGCGGGTACGACGTGCCGCCGGTGCGGGTGCACGTCGACAGCAACGTGCCCCTCGGCGCAGGGCTGTCCTCCTCGGCTGCCGTCGTGTGCGCCGTGACCTGCGCGCTCGACGACCTGCTGGGTCTTGCCCTCTCACCGGACGACCTGCTCGCAGTCACGCGGCAGGCGGAGAACCAGGTCGTGGGAGCGCCTACGGGCGGCATGGATCAGCTCGCCTCCCTTCGGTGCACCGAGGGGCACGTGCTGTTCTGCGACTTCAGCGACCTCTCCACCGATCACGTGCCCTTCGACCCCGAGGCCTGGGGGTTCGCGGTGCTCGTCGTCGACACGCGAGCTCCGCACGAGCTCGTGGACGGGCAGTACGCCGCCCGCCGGGAGGGCTGCGCGCGTGCTGCGTCCGCGCTCGGTCTGAAGACCCTGCGAGAGGTCGACGACCTCGACGCGGCGCTGCGAGGCCTCGAGGACGAGGAGCAACGGCGATACGTCCGGCACGTCGTCACCGAGAACGCACGCGTGCTCCGAGCCGTCGAGCTCCTCCGCGCCGGCCGCCTCAAAGATGTCGGTCCGTTGCTCTCGGCCTCGCACGCCTCGCTGCGTGACGACTACCGGGTCACGGTCCCCGAGCTCGACGTCGCCGCGACGTCCCTGGAAGCGTCGGGCGCGCTCGGCGCCCGCATGACGGGCGGCGGGTTCGGTGGCTGCGTCATCGGTCTCGTCGACCGTGACGGGGTGCAGGACGCGATCGCCCGAGTCGAGAAAGCCTTTGCAGGCTGGGGATTCCGGCCACCGAGCACCTTCACCGTCACTCCATCTGCAGGAGCGTCGAGACTGTGACCGAACGCATCGAGAAGGAAGCCGTCGCCCGGCTCGGGTTGCTGGAAGGGGCCGCGTTCGCCGCTCGCCTCGAGCAGGTCGGCCACGACCTCCGCCGCGCGCTGACCGGGGTCTACGGGGAGGAGGTGGACGTCGAGGCGCTGGTGCTCGACGCCCTGGAAGCGGCCGCTGCACGCCCCGAGGCGCTCGCCGTGCTGGACCGCCGACGCGAGGTCGACCCGTCATGGTTCCTGAGCGAGCAGATGATCGGCTACGTCTGCTACGCCGACCGGTTCGCCGGCACCCTCGAAGGCGTGGCGGACCACCTGCACTACCTCGAGCAGCTTGGCGTGAGCTACCTCCACCTGATGCCTCTCCTGGAGCCTCGCGAGGGCGAGAACGACGGGGGTTACGCCGTTGCCGACTACGACGCGGTGGACCCGCGAGTCGGGACCATGGCGGACCTCGAGGCGCTCGCTGCGGCGGCGCACGACCGGGGTATCGCCCTCTGCATCGACCTGGTCCTCAACCACACAGCACGCGAGCACGCCTGGGCCCGAGCGGCTGTGGCGGGCGACCCGACGTACCGGCGCTTCTACCGGTTCTTCCCTGATCGCACTCAACCCGACGCCTACGAGCGAACGCTTCCCGAGGTCTTTCCCGACATGGCACCGGGGAGCTTCACGTTCGTGCCGGAGACGGGCGAGTGGGTGTGGACGACCTTCCACGAGTTCCAGTGGGATCTCGACTGGTCGAACCCCGACGTCTTCCGCGCGATGCTCGGCGTGATCCTGCGGTTGGCGAACCGCGGCGTTGACGTCGTCCGGCTCGACGCGGTGCCCTTCCTCTGGAAGCGGCTGGGCACCGACTGTCAGAACCAGCCGGAGACGCACCTGCTGCTGCAGGCGCTCAAGGCGCTGACCCGGCTGGCCCGCCCGGGGCTCGTGCTCAAGGCAGAGGCCATCGTCGGGCCGGACCAGCTGGTGCCGTACCTCGGCGCGCACGACGAGTACGTCCCCGAGTGCGACCTCGCCTATGACAACCAGCTGATGGTGATGCTGTGGTCGACCCTGGCGACCCGGGATGCCCGGCTCGCCGTCCAGGCGCTCGGCAGGCGTCGCCCGCCGCCGACGCAGGCGGGCTGGGTCACCTACGTCCGCTGCCACGACGACATCGGATGGGCGGTCAGCGACACGGACGCGTGGGCACTGGGGTTGAACCCCGCGGCGCACCGGCGCTTCCTGGCGGACTTCTACTCCGGCATCCACCCGGGGTCGTTCGCGAGAGGTCTCGAGTTCCAGCGCAACGAGGCCACGGGGGACATTCGTACCTCCGGCTCGTGCGCCTCGCTCGCCGGCCTCGAACGAGCGCTCGAGGCCGGAGACGAGGGCGCAGTAGAAGCCGCCTTGCGGCGGATCGAGACCCTCTACTCGGTGGCGTTCTCCTTCGGCGGGATCCCGCTCGTCTACATGGGGGACGAGATCGCCCAGCGCAACGACGAGGCTTGGGCCGCCACCCCTGCTCACGCGGATGACAACCGCTGGGTGCACCGGCCGCCGATGGACTGGGCTGCCGCCGAACGACGTACCCGCGCCGGGTCGGTCGAGCAACGCGCCTTCGCTGCGCTGCGCAGTCTGGGCGAGGTGAGGAGGAAGACGCGGGCGTTCCGCTCGGACGGCGCGACGAGTGTCTTCGACACCGGCAACACCCACGTGCTCGGCTACGTCCGTAGCCATCCGCGTGCGACGTCGGTGCTCGCGCTGGCGAACTTCAGCGACCACGAGCAGAGCGTGCCGGTCGCAGCTCTCGGGAGCCACGGGTTCAGCTCGCCCTTCCACCTGCACTCCACGCAGGGTCGGGTCGTGGCCCGAGACGGTCGGATCCATCTGCCCGCGTGGGGCTTCCTCTGGGTGACGAGCAACACCTGACGGTCAGGGCGCGTCCGGCTCGAGCTGGCCGACTCCCATCAGGCTGCTGTCCAGCATCGATGCTTCGTCGGGCCGGTGGCGCAGCACCGTGTCGACGTAGGAGTCGGCCGCCTCTTCGAGCGTGACCTCGCGGGCCGCCTCGTGAGTGAGGTGCCAGCGATGCTCCAACACCTCGTGGAAGACCTCGGCTGCCTCGAGCTTGGAGGCGAGGTCCGGCGGGATCCGCTCGATGACCGGCTCGAACACGTCGGTCAGCCAGTGCCGCGCGACCGTCGCCTCGTCCACGTCTGTCCCCGGCATCACGGCCTGGGCGCGGAATCCGTCGAGATCGTTGAGGATCCGGCGCGCCTGGTTCTCCTGTACGTCGAGACCGGTCAGCTCCTGGAGCCGGCGGCGGTGGTGGCCCTCCTCGACGACCTGGGTCTGGATCAGCACCTCCGGGTTCTCCTCTGCTTCGGAGACCTCGAGCTGGGCGACGTCGTACCCCAGCTCGTTGAGGCGCCGGATGCGGCGCTCCACGAGGTCCCAGTCACCCGCCTCGAAGGTCTGCGGAAGGGTCAGCTCGCTCCAGAGCCGGTCGTACCGCACGCACACGGACTCCGCCGTGTCGATCGGGTCCACGTGCTCCCCGAGAAGGCCGGCCGCCTGCAGGTCGAGGAGCTCGCCGCCGAGGTTGATGCGCGCCACCTCGATGTCGTAGGCCCGCTGGCCGTCACTGAGCTCGTCGCGGAACATGCCTGTCTCGGCGTCCACGAGGTACGCCGAGAGTGCGCCCGCGTCACGTCGGAAGAGCGTGTTGGACAAGGAGCAGTCCCCCCACGCGAAGCCCTTGAGGTGCAGCTTCACCAGCAGCTCGGCCAAGGCGTCGAGCAGCTTGGGCTCGAGGTCGGGGTCCATCCTCCGTGCGAAGAGCGCGCGATAGGGAAGGGAGAAGTGGAGGTGCTTGGTGACGAGGGCAGCGTCCAGCGGCTCCCCGGAAGGAGTGCTGCGGTCGGCGACTATGCCCACGGCCTGGACCACCGGCAGACCCTCGCGACCGAGCCGACGCAGCAGGCCGTGCTCGAGTGTGGCGAGTTCCGGCGAGGTCTCCTTCACGGCGTACACCGTGCCTCCGAGACGGATGAAGCGCACGACGTGACGCGAGATGCCGCGAGGCAGCGACACCAGGAACTCAGCCGGCCACTCGTCCAGGGGTGTCGCCCACGGCAGACCCAGCAGGTCCACCGGGTCGGGGCCGCGCGAGAAGTTCATCCGCACGGTTCAAGACTCGCACGGTCAGCCCTGGTCGGCACCGTTCCGGTCAGCCACGCGCCGGATCGCCTCGACGAAGTGGGGGAACAGCTCCGTCGGCAGGTCGTGCCCCATGCCCTGGACGAGCAGCAGCTCCGCGCCCGGGATCGCCCGGGCGGTCGCGCGCCCACCCGACACGTGCACCATGCGGTCCTGGAGGCCATGGATCACCAGCGCCGGCATGGTCAGGCTGCGGAGCTCGTGGGTCCGGTCGGGCTGTGTCAGCACGGCGAGCATCTGCCGCATCACGCCGGCAGGGTTCGTGCCGCGCGCCCAGGTCTGGCGGGCGCGAGCGGTGAAGTAGTCGTCGCCCAGGGGGTACTGGGGTGATCCGATCAGGAGCCAGAAGGCCCGGTTCATGGCGACGTACTCCTCGACGTCCCGGGGTGCCGGCTTGAGCAGACGGGGCAGGAGCTTGGGATCCTGCCAGCCGACGGTACGGCGTCCCGTGGTCGACATGATGGAGGTCAGCGAGAGCACCCGCTTCGGGTGGGCGAGGGCCAGGGTCTGCGCGATCATGCCGCCCATCGAGATCCCCACCACGTGCGCGGCGGGCAGCCCGAGATGGTCGAGCAGACCCGCGGCATCCTCCGCGAGGTCCTGCATGGAGTAGGGGACCCGCACCTTCCGCCCCAGGAACGCCTTCACCAGCATCCGACGCGTCGGGTGCTCGTGCGTCAGGCGCGTCGACCTACCGATGTCGCGGTTGTCGAACCTGATGACGAAGAAGCCCGCGTGTGCGAGGAGTCGACAGAGGTCGTCGTCCCACCAGGTCAGGTGGCCGGCGAGGCCCATGACCAGCAGCAGCGGCTCGTCGGTGGGGTCGCCGAAGGTCTGGTAGGCCAGCTCGATGCCGCCCTCGAGCGGCGCGAGCTGCTCGGGGGAGATGGAGATGCCGACCTCGCTCACGCCCTCAACCCTGCCATCCGAGCCATACGGAACAGCATACGTTTCCGCAAGGCGGGGAGATGGGCGCGTTGGTCCGCATACGCACGGTAAAGATGGTTACCGTCGTTGTATGCAAGGTCCGATCGCGGCGTACCTCTGCCCGCCAGGGTTCGAGGGTCCCCGGGGGCTGGCACTCGCTCGAGAGGCCAGCCTCGTGCTTGAAGCGGCGCGGTTCGCCGGACGGACGGCGGCGAGCAGACGCGGTCGCCGGGGGCTCCCGTACGTGACCCGGAGCCCGGAGCCGCTCGATGCCGACCCCGTGCTCCTCATCCCCGGCTTCATGGCCGGCGACTACAGCCTGAAGCTGATGGGTGTGCACCTGCGCGGCGAGGGCTACCGCACCTACGGCGCCCAGATCCGCTCCAACTCGGGGTGCCTCGCCGAGACCGCCGATCGTCTCGAGCGACGTATCGAGTCCATCGTGATCCGGAGGGAGCGGCCGGTCGTCCTCGTGGGACACAGCCTGGGCGGCCTCCTCTCGCGCGGTCTGGCCGCGCGGCGGCCCGACCTGGTGAGTGGGATCGTCACGATGGGCAGCCCGCTGCTCGCACCGTCCGCCGTGCACAAGCTGCTGCTGCTGAACGTCCAGCTGCTGATGGCCCTGCAGAGCCGCGGCTTCCCGAAGCTCATGGGTGCCGACTGCACCGGCGGCGAGTGCGCACAGCTGATGTGGGACGAGGCGCGCCGCCCGGTTCCCGACGCCCTGCCGTTCACGTCGATCTACTCACGACGCGACGGGATCATGGACTGGCGTGCGTGCCTCGACCCGCAGGCGGAAGCCGTCGAGGTGCCGACGTCGCACATCGGGATGGCCCTCGACCCCGTCGTGCTGGACGCAGTCAGCGGTGCGCTGGCCGACATCCGCGCGGGTCAGCGCCGACGCGGGATCCGCAGCGCTTAGGGCGGCAGCGCGGCGAGGCTCGGCCGCAGAGATCAGTGCTCGAAGTCGATGGCTGCGTAGGACTTGAGCTTCTGCAGCTTGTGCTCGCTGATGATGTTGCGGATCGTGCCGCTGCGTGAGCGCATGACCAGCGAGTGTGTCGTCGCTCCACCCGCCTTGTAGCGGACGCCCTGCATCAGCTCGCCGTCGGTGATGCCGGTCGCGACGAAGAAGACGTCGTTGCTGCTGACCAGGTCGTCGGTCGTGAGTACGGCGTCGAGGTCCAGTCCGGCGTCGATCGCCCTCTGTCGCTCGTCGTCGTCGGTCGGCCACAGGCGACCCTGGATGACACCGTCGAGGCACTTCATCGCGCAGGCGGCGATGATCCCCTCGGGAGTGCCGCCGATGCCGAGGAGCAGGTCGATGCCCGTGCCGGCCCTGGCGGCCATGATCGCGCCCGCCACGTCGCCGTCCGAGATGAACTTGATGCGCGCGCCCGTGGCACGGATCTCGTCGGTGAGCTGCTGGTGGCGGGGCCGGTCGAGGAGGACCACCGTCACGTCCTCGGGCCGGGCGCCCTTGGCCTTCGCGACCTGGGCGATGTTCTCGCTGACCGGGTAGCGGATGTCGACGAGGTCAGCCGCCTCGGGACCGGTGACGAGCTTCTCCATGTAGAAGACCGCGGAGGGGTCGTACATCGAGCCTCGCGGTGCCACCGCCATGACGGAGATGGCATTGGTCATCCCCTTGGCTGTGAGCGTCGTACCGTCGATCGGGTCGACCGCCACATCACACTCGGGGCCCGTGCCGTCACCGACCTTCTCGCCGTTGTAGAGCATCGGGGCGTTGTCCTTCTCGCCCTCGCCGATGACCACCACGCCCTGCATGCCGACGGTGGAGATCAGGGTGCGCATCGCGTTGACCGCAACTCCGTCCGCGCCGTTCTTGTCGCCACGTCCCACCCATCGGCCGGCGGCCATCGCCGCCGCCTCGGTCACCCGGACCAGCTCCAGTGCGAGGTTGCGGTCGGGAGCCTCGTGGGCAGCGGCAAGCGTTGCGGGGAGCTGGGTCGACATGGGCTGATGGTATCCGTTTCACGGCGTCTCACTCGGATGCGCCCCTTGGATCGATCGAGAACGAGGCCTGGCAGGATGACCGGGTGAGCGAGCGCCCCGCCAGGTACCAACGAAGCTTCTCCGGCCTCGTCGGGGCCATGGTCGTGCTGCTCCTCGTGGTCATCGGGTTCGTGGTCTTCCGTGGCAGCATCCGGGACAACCAGGAGGTCCCGCTGAAGGCGATCGACTATGCCGACAGCCTGCCGTTCATCCGGGAGCAGGCGTCCTTTCCGGTCCTTGCGCCTCCCTCGCTGCCGGAGGGGTGGAAAGCGACGTCCCTGAGGTTCGAGGACAGTCGGCCGCAGTCGTGGCACCTGGGCGTGCACACCGACGCCGGGGACTACGTCGGCATCGAGCAGGCGCGGGACGCGGTGTCGGTGCTGCTCGAGGAGTACGTCGACGAGGACGCCGTGAAGGGTGATCCGGTCGAGATCGCCGGGACGACGTGGGACACCTACTCGGACGACGGTGGCGACCGGGCGGTCGTCCGACGCGAGGCAGGGATGACGGTGCTGGTGGTCGGGACCTTCTCCGCCGACGAGCTCCACGACTACGTCGCCTCGCTGCGGGACAGCTGACCTGTCTGCCGTGACCTGAGGTCGCGGCAGTCGTTCTGACGGTCAGTAGCCGCTGCCCAGGGAGTGACGTCGTGCGACGAGTCTTGTTGTCTGCCGTCGTGGTCGCCGGACTCGTGGGATCGCTCCAGCCCGAGCATCACCCGCGGCAGGCGAGCGCCGTCGCCGGCGAGCTGAGGACCGCGTCCGTCGAGCCCGCAGCTTCCTCTCCACGACCGCGCGCCGAGCCGCCGACCACGGTGACCCCGACCCCCGCCGCGCCGACCGCCGTACCCGGGGCGGCGAGTGCTCCTGGGCCGGAACGCCACCGAGCCCGTGCGACGGCCTCCGGCTTCCGCGAGTACGTCGCGCTCGGCGACTCGTGGTCGGCCGACGTGGTGTTCGCCGACGTCCACGGCCTCCCCGACGACACGCACGTGCCCATCGACTGCGCGCAGTCGCATGTGAACTACCCCAAGCTCGTGGCGAAGGCACTCGACGTCGCGGTCCTCAGGGACGCTACCTGCGGCTCCGCAACGACCGAGCACTTCGCCAGCCCGCAGGCCGACCTGCCGCTCGGAGGGACCAACCCGCCCCAGTTCGACCGGCTGACGAGGACGACCGACCTCGTGACGGTGGGGATCGGTGGGAACGACTCGGGCTTCGCGGCCGCGGCGGTGTCGTGTCTCAGCCTGACGCCCGTCGGGGTACCGCTCGCGTTGCCGCTGCCGGACCTCGGCGTTCCTTTCGTCTCGCTCGAGAACCCGCCGACCGGTGCGTGCAAGGAGCGGTTCACCAAGGGTGGGGTGGACGTGATCTCGCAACGTATCCGGACGTCGGAGCCCAAGCTCGTGGCTGCCTTCAGACGCATCCACCAGCTGTCCCCGAACGCGCGCATCCTGGCCGTCAACTACCTCGCGGGCATTCCCGAGCGCGGCTGCTGGCCACTGGTGCCCTTCACCGACTCCGACATGCAGTACCTCTACGCGAGGTTCCAGGAGCTGAACGCGATGGTCGCGCGTGCCGCAGCGAAGGGCGGCGCCGAGCTCGTCGACACCTACACGCCCAGCCTCGGGCACCATGTCTGCGCCGCACCGAACCAGCGCTACGTGGAGGGTCTCGGTGTTCTCTCGCTGAACGACGTGGCCATCGCCGTACCGGCGCACCCGAACGCTGCCGGAGCACGCGCGCAGGCGGCGGCGGTGCTCAGCCTTCTCCGGCGCTGACCCCTCCCGGGTCGAGGGCCTCGTCGAGCTTCTTGCGGGCGCCGTCGAGCCGGGCCTGGCACAGCGCGGCGAGCTGCTCTCCGCGCTGCCACAAGGCGAGAGCCTCCTCGAGCGTGGTGCCACCCTGCTCGAGCGTGCGGACCACCTCGACGAGCTCGTCGCGCGCCGCCTCGTAGCTGAGCTCCTCGGTCACTGTCCCTCGGTTCCTTCCACCTGTACGTCGATGCTGCCGTCGGCCACCCTGGCCCGCAGGCGGGATCCGGCCGTGGCCTGGTCGATGCTCGTGACGACGTGCCCGTCCGCGTCCTGGAGCACGGCGTAGCCGCGCTCCAGCGTCGCGAGCGGCGACAGCGCGCGGACGCGGGCAAGCTGATGGCCGACATCGTCGTGGGCCCGGTCGAGCCGGTGCCCGACGCAGCGACGCGCGCGACCGAGCAGGTCGTCGACCTCCGCGGACCGGTCGTCGAGGCCGCTGCGCGGGTTGCCGAGGGCGGGTCGGTGCCGCAGCAAGTCGAGTTGCCGCTCCTCGTGGGTCAGCCAGGTGACCAGGATCGACCGGATCCGGTCGCGCAGAGCGAAGATCCGCTGCGCCTCCTCCGAGACGTCGGGCACCACGAGCTTCGCTGCGTCCGTGGGCGTGCTGGCCCGGAGATCCGCGACGAGGTCGAGCAGGGGAGTGTCCGGCTCGTGCCCGATCGCGCTGACAACGAGGGTGCGAGTCTTGTGCACCGCCCGGATCAGCGCCTCGTCGGAGAACGGCAGCAGGTCCTCGACCGAGCCGCCACCGCGGGCGACGACGATGACATCGACCTCGGGGTCGCGGTCCAGCCGGTCCAGCTGCTCCATGACGTCACGGGCGGCGTTGGTGCCCTGCATGGCGGCGTACGCGACCTTGATCCGCACCGCCGGCCACCGACGGCGGGCGTTCTCGAGCACGTCGCGCTCGGCGGCCGAGTTGTGCGCCGTGATCAGGCCGATGCCATGAGGGAGGAACGGCAGGCGTCTCTTCAAGTCGGACGCGAAGAGTCCTTCGGCTGCCAGCAGCTGCCGCCGCCTCTCCAGCCGGGCGAGCAGCTCGCCGAGGCCGACCATGCGAATGTCCGTGGCGTAGAGGCTGAGCGTGCCGCGGTTCGCGTAGTAGGACGGCTTGGCATGCACCACGACGCTGGCGCCCTCGACAACCGGTGGGTTGAGCGAGTCGTAGAGCTGCCGGGAGCAGGTGACCGGGAGCGAGACGTCCGCGACGGGGTCCCGGAACGTGAGGAAGACCGTGTTCATGCCCTGTCGCCGGCTGACTTGAGCGACCTGCCCCTCGACCCACACCGCGCCGAGGCGGTCGACGTACCCTGCGATCGCGTTGGCGATCACCCGCACGGGGGCGGGCTTTTCGGGGCTGGTCTCCAGGGCCACGACTCGGAGAGTATCCGTCACCGCCGACCTTCTAGACTGCGGACATGACTTCCGACCTCGGCATGCCCCCTGTCCTCTCCGCGGAGGACGCTGAGCGTGCCGTCCTGCTGGCCGCCCCGCGGGGCTACTGTGCAGGCGTCGACCGCGCGGTCATCACGGTCGAGAAGGCGCTGGACCTCTACGGCTCGCCCGTCTACGTCCGCAAGCAGATCGTGCACAACAAGCACGTCGTGGCCAACCTCGAGTCGCGCGGAGCGGTCTTCGTCGAGGAGCTCGACGAGGTCCCGGTCGGCGCGACCGTCGTGTTCTCCGCACACGGCGTCTCGCCGGCGGTCCACTCGGAAGCGGCCGAACGCGGGCTCAAGACGATCGACGCCACCTGCCCGCTGGTGACCAAGGTGCACCACGAGGCTCGCCGCTTCGCGAACGAGGACTACGACATCCTCCTCATCGGTCACGCCGGTCACGAGGAGGTCGAGGGCACCGCGGGCGAGGCTCCCGAGCACATCCAGCTGGTGGAGACCCCCGACGACGTCGACAAGGTCGTCGTCCGCGACCCGTCCAAGGTGGCGTGGCTCTCCCAGACCACTCTCTCCGTCGACGAGACCATGGCCGTCGTTGCGCGGCTGCGGGAGCGTTTCCCCGAGCTGCTCGACCCGCCATCTGACGACATCTGCTACGCCACCCAGAACCGTCAGATGGCCATCAAGGAGATCTCGACCGCGGCCGACCTCGTGATCGTGGTCGGCTCGGGCAACTCGTCGAACTCGGTTCGACTCGTCGAGGTGGCGCTCGAAGCCGGAGCAAAGGCGGCCTACCGGGTCGACGATGCCTCGGAGATCCAGGAGGAGTGGCTCGACGACGTGTCCAGCGTCAGCGTCACGTCGGGTGCGTCGGTTCCCGAGGACCTCGTGGAAGGGGTCCTGGCCTTCCTCGCCGAGCGTGGCTACCCGGACGCGCGGGCGGTGCACACCGCCGAGGAGTCGTTGATCTTCGCGTTGCCGCCCGAGCTCCGCAAGGACATGCGCGCGGCCGGCGTCGGCTGACCTTCTGGCCGGGCGGTCAGCCGGTCTTCTCGGTGCGGACTGCGCGCTGCTCGGGAATGCCACCCGGCACCCGCTGGCGGGCAACGCGCGGCTGGGTGTTCGGCGCGGCCGACCTCCGGGCCGGAGGAGCTGGCTTCCGCAGCCGGCCGCTGTTCTTCATCGCCACCTGACGCAGTGCCAGGACGGCGAGCGCGAGGCCGTAGCCGACGACGAGCGCGGTCGCGTGGTGCGCGAGGCCGGACACGACCGCCTGGACGAGTCCGTCGTCGGGGTCGGCCACGGCGCTGCGGTCGACGATCGCCAGCGCGAGCATCGTCCCCGCCATGAGGAGTGGCGGGAGCACGCCGGCGACGAAGAACTCCGTCGGTCGGATGGCCAGTGCCGCTGCGACCGAGATGAGCACGAACGACAGGTCGTAGAAGAGCCCGACTTGGTCGGCTCCCACGAGGTTGAGCAGCACGACCACGAGCGCAGCACCGGACGCGGCATACGCCACCAGGCGACCCGGTGTGCGGCCCTCTTCCCACAACGTGCGGTTGCCGGACACGTCTTCACGGTAAAGGCGCATCCCGGCAGGGTCGGGGCGCCACGCCGGAGTCAGCCCGTCTCGCGCTGCCCGTCCTCGAGATCGCCGGGACCGTGGAACAGGGTCAGCTCGGGCCGCTCGTCCGCCACCACCTCCAGGAGTTCCGGGGCCGACAGCGTGCGCGTCGACTCCTCGACTACTCGCGGCGTCTCGAGCGCAGGAGCGGTCGGTGAGAGCTCGGTGAAGCGCCGCGCCGAGACCAGCACCCGCGACTCGAGGGAGCCGACCGTCGCGTTGAACGACCCGACGGCCGCGGTGAGTGCGCGGCCCAGCTTGTCGAGGTGAGAGCCCATCACGCCGATGCGCTCGTGCAGCTCGCGGCCGAGGTCGTGGATCTCGTGGGCTCGCTCGGCCAGTGCCTCCTGAGTCCAGGCGAACGCCACCGTGCGGAGCAACGCGATGAGAGTGGTGGGCGTGGCGAGGATGACCTGCCTGCGGGCGGCGTACTCCAGCAGGGACGTGTCGCCCTCGAGAGCCGCAGACAAGAAGGCTTCGCCGGGCACGAACAGCACGACGAACTCCGGTGCCGACGGCAGTGCCTTCCAGTAGCTCTTGGCGGACAGGGAGTCGACGTGCTGACGCAGCTGCCGGGCGTGGCGGGCAAGAGCCGCGGCGGCGACCTCCTCGTCCTCCGAGCTCGTCGCATCCAGGAACGCGTCGAGCGGCACCTTGGCGTCGACCACGACGTGCTTGCCCCCCGCCAGGTGCACGACGAGGTCCGGTCGCAGCCGGCCACCGTCGAGCACGTGCTGCTCGGTGAAGTCGCAGCGGTCGACGAGACCCGCGAGCTCGACCGCCTTGCGGAGGTGCAGCTCGCCCCACTGGCCACGGACCTGGGGTCTGCGCAGGGCGGTGGCCAGGCCGGCCGTCTCGCGCCGCAGCGACTCGGCGGTGAGCCGCATGTCGGTCACCTGCTGGCCCAGCTGGCTCTGCCACGAGATGCGGTGGTCCTCGAGGTCACGCAGCTGGTCGTGCAGTCGCTCGAGCCCCTCCTTCACGACCGCGTGGTCGGCCACCCGGGCGTCGAGCGCCTGCCGGGGCGCCTCCGCGCGAGCCCAGAGAAAGCCGACCACCAGGCCGACCGCCAGTGCCAGAACCACCGCGAGAATCTCCATGGCGGAAGCGTGCAGGGCAGGCCCGACAGAAACCGTGAGGGTCGACGTCAGCAGCTGAGGTAGTTGCGGCGCACCGACACGACGTTGCCGTTCGTGAGCTTCAGGGTCGCCTTGACCGTGAGGTCGCCGAGGCCGACCGGAACTCCGGAGCGGTCCCGAGGCTCGGGGCGGCGCACGAGGTCGACGCGGTCCCCGTCGACGAAGAAGACCGCCGAGCGCACTTCGCGGGCGCGCATCGTCCACGTCGCGTTGAGCGCCAGACGGCGGCACGAGAGGCTCGCGGGCAACTGCACGAAGCGCGTGCCCGCCCCCCGGGCCGCACCCGCCGCGGCGCCGTCCGGCTCGTCGATCTCGAGGGTGTAGTCGGTCATGGCGATCACCGCGACGACGACGTTGTAGACGTGCCCGCGAACCGCGGTCAGGTCGACGGTCCCGTGGGACGTGTCGGGGGACCCCGGGAGCGTCGCGGCGTGCAGACAGTGGGTCAAGGGCGCAGCGGGGTCGAAGGAGCCGTCGTAGACGATCACCCTCGTAGGGAATGCCGAGTTGTGGGTCAGCCGCAGGTGGTGGAGGCCCGCGGCTCGAGCGGTGAACGACTTCGTGACGTAGTGGGCCTCGACGTTCCCGGCCGTGCAGGTGCCGCTCTCGTCGCCAGCAGGGGCGACCAGGGTGGGATGCGTGTTGTCGATGACTCCGCCCTGCGAGTAGTCCGCCGACGCGGACCCGGCGAGCACGGTGGCGAGCAGAACGACGCTACCGGCGATGACTGATGGCGGCCTGGGTGTCCTCACTCGGCCAACTCCACCACGATTGGCGCGTGGTCGCTGGCACCCTTCCCGGCGCGTTCCTCGCGGTCGATGAACGCGTGCGTGACCCGCTCGGCGAACGACGGCGAGCCGAGCACGAAGTCGATCCGCATGCCCTTGTTCCGCTCGTAGCGCTGGCGGTAGTAGTCCCAGTACGTGTACGCCCCCGGACCCGGCACGTGCGGCCGCACGACGTCGACGTACCCCGTGGAGACCACCGCCTGGAAGGCAGCGCGCTCTGGGGCTGTGACGTGCGTGCTCCGCGCGAACACCGCCATGTCCCAGACGTCGTCGTCCTGCGGCGCGATGTTCCAGTCGCCCATCAGGGCGGTGGGTCCGTCGACCCAGGCGGCCGCGGACTTGTTCAAGGCCTCGAGCCAGCTGAGCTTGTAGTCCAGGTGTGGGTCTCCGACGGCGCGGCCGTTCGGGACGTAGAGGGACCAGACTCTGACTCCGCCGCACGTCGCACCGATCGCACGTGCCTCCGACGCCTCCGACCAGACGGGCATGCCTTCGAACCCCACCGACACGTCTTCGATCCCGACGCGGGAGATGATCGCCACGCCGTTCCACTGGTCGTAGCCGACGCTCGCGACGTCGTACCCGAGCATCGAGAGCCCCAGGACCGGGAACTGGTCGTCGCGCGCCTTGGTCTCCTGCAGGGCGAGCACGTCGATGTCGTGCCGCTGGAGGAAGGCCTCCACCCGGTCGATCCGCGAGCGGACGGAGTTCACGTTCCAGGTGGCGATGCGCATGGGGCGAGGCTATGAGGTGGGGCGGAACCCCGAGCACATCACCCTGAGATAGGTGATCCGGTCGCCATCGGTCCGATAGTACGCCTGCTGCTCCATGACATGCGGACCGGCGGGCGTCGTCAGTGCCAAGCGGTAGGCGACCCGGTGGGTGTCCACGACGTCGTCGCCCGCTTGGACGTACACGAGCTCGTCGACGCGGTCCCTGTCCTCGACCCACGTGCCGAGCAGGATCGCGAGCAGATCGTCCACGGTGGACGCTTCCCAGTGCCGACCCGGGGTGAGCCCCAGGAAGTCGACGTCCTCGGCGAGCACGTCGCGCAGCCCGGCGCGATCCTTGGCGGCGAAGGCGGTGGCGAAGCGTTCCCCCGGAGTCATGGAGCAACCGTAGACCGTAGAATCCCGCCACGTGGCTCTTACCATCGGCATCGTCGGACTCCCCAACGCGGGCAAGTCCACCCTCTTCAACGCCTTGACCAAGAACGACGTCCTCGCGGCGAACTACCCGTTCGCGACGATCGAGCCGAACGTCGGAGTGGTCGGCGTGCCGGACGATCGCCTCGCCAAGCTCGCACAGATCTTCGGGTCCGAGAAGATCCTGCCCGCGACCGTCGAGTTCGTGGACATCGCCGGCATCGTGAAGGGCGCGTCCCAGGGTGAGGGCCTGGGCAACAAGTTCCTCTCGCACATCCGCGAGGCGGCCGCGATCTGCCAGGTGACCCGAGTCTTCCGGGACGAGGACGTCACCCACGTCGACGGTGAGGTCAACCCCGCGTCGGACATCTCCACGATCCAGACCGAGATGATCCTGGCCGACCTGCAGACCGTGGAGAAGGCGATCCCGCGGCTCGAGAAGGAAGCACGCGGCAAGAAGGAGCTGGTCGCGAACCTCGAGGCGACGAAGGAGGCCATGGCGGCGCTCGAAGCGGGCACCCCGATCATCGCCACCAAGATCGACCTGGCCCTCCTGCGTGAGCTGAGCCTGCTGACCGCGAAGCCGTACATCTACGTCTTCAACTGCGACCACGACGAGCTGTCGGACGAGTCGCTCAAGACCAAGATGCGGGAGCTGGTCGCCCCCAGCGAGGCGATCTTCCTCGACGCCAAGTTCGAGTCCGAGCTGGTCGAGCTCGGCGACGACGACGAGGCCCGGGAGATGCTCGCCGAGATGGGCATCGACGAGCCCGGTCTCGACGTGCTCGCCCGCGTCGGCTTCGACACGCTCGGTCTGCAGACCTACCTGACGGCCGGTCCCAAGGAGTCGCGGGCCTGGACGGTCAAGAAGGGCGCGACCGCTCCCGAGGCAGCCGGCGTGATCCACACCGACTTCCAGAAGGGCTTCATCAAGGCCGAGATCGTGAGCTTCGACGACCTGGTCGAGGCCGGGTCCATGCTCAAGGCCAAGGAGGCCGGGAAGGTCCGGATGGAGGGGAAGGACTACGTGATGCAGGACGGCGACGTGGTGGAGTTCCGCTTCAACGTCTGATCGACCGTCAGCCTCCCGGCATCGCACCAGCGGACGGCTGCACCAGCACCAGGGCGAAGTCAGGATGGAGAACCTCCTCGGCGGCCACCGCGTCTCGTTGCTGGACGGCCTGTTCGAAGAGGCTCACAGCCGTGGGGAGATCGGCGATGCCCCCTGTCCGACCGCCTGCCGCCTCGCCGTTGGGCAGATCCGAGCGCTTCGCTGTGGTGTTTCGGCCACCAGGTGACTGGAGCTCCACGGTCGCGCCCGTCCCGGCCGTCCGGGGCGGCTGAAGGTTCCGCTTGAATGGGTGATCGTGGAGTTCCTGGAGAAGTACGGCCCGTGGGCCCTCGTCGCCGGCGCCAGTGAAGGCGTCGGAGCGGTGTTCGCCGAGGCCCTCGCCGAGCGCGGTCTCGACGTCGTGCTGCTCGCGCGACGCCAGGAGGCGCTCGACGAGGTCGCCGAGCGGATCCGCGGGGCGTTCGGCGTGGAGACGCGCACCCTCGCAGTCGATCTGGCACAGCCCGACGCAGCCGTGACGATCACGGCCGCGCTCACGGACGTCGAGGTCGGGTTCCTCGTGTACTGCGCCGGGGCCGACGCGGACTACGCCGCACTTCTCGACAACCGGGTCGAGGCGGCGGAGGCGTTGATCCAGCGCAACTGCACGGTGCTCGTCCAGCTGTGCCACGCGTTCGCTGCCCCGATGGTGGCGCGCGGCCGTGGCGGCATCGTGATCTTCGGGTCGGGCAGCGGGTTCGCCGGAGCACCGAAGCTCGCGACGTACGGCGCCACGAAAGCGTTCGACATGGTGTTCGCCGAGGGTCTCTGGGCCGAACTCAAGCCGCACGGTGTCGACGTGCTCGGGCTGGTCCTCGGCGAGACCGACACCCCCGCGTTGCGGCGGTCACGCCACCGGCTCGGCCTCGCGGACTCGGTGGAGGATCGCCCGCCCGGGGCCGCGCGTGCGGAGGACGTGGTCGCGGACGGTCTGGCGAACCTGGGCCGAGGGCCGATCCGGATGGCCGACCGCAAGCTGCGCCTGGGCTCGCGAGGCTTCTTCCCGATGGGACGCAACCGGATGGCGCGGCTGATGGCCAAGGCAACGGTGAAGGCGATGGAGCCCCGTTAGGTCGATCGCCCGCCGAGGTCAGCGAGCGCGCGGTGCGATCGTGATCGAGCTCGGCGATCCCGCGACGACCAGGCCGCCCGCCGCACACAGGGCCGCGAGGTACGCCGGCAGCGGGTCACCCGTGACCCAGGTGACGGTGGCTGCGGCGGCGAGCGCGACCGCGCAGACGACCAGGACGAGCACCGGGCGACGGCTCACCCGCAGCGCCCGGCGGCGGTCGTGGTCGCGCAGGGCGAGCAGGTCCACGAGCACCGAGGGGGCGAGCGCGGCCGCGATCACGGCGTACTGCTTCTCTCCGGTGAGATAGGCCGCGAGCACGATGAGGGCAGCACCAGCCAGCTGGCGCAGGGCGTGGTTGAGGAGCTGCTCCGGAGTCGGCATCGGTCCAGTCTCCCCGCCCGTCCCCGCCTGCGCTGGAGAATCAGAGAACGCGTCCCTTTCGCCCTGAAGGACTAGGGTTTTCCCTATGCCAGGCATGGGATCGGTGTTCGTCAACGCCCTGAAGGTGCACCAGGTGATCTACGTCCGGTCGCACGGCCTGGTCGGGCACCGGCTGCTGCTCGGCATGCGGACCCTGGTCCTGCACACCACGGGCGCACGGTCGGGTCTGCGGCGCACCAGCGCCCTCGTCTACGCACCGGACCAGGGCCGCTACCTCGTCGTGCCCAGCAACGGCGGGGCGAACCGGCACTCGTCGTGGTTCCACAACCTGCGCAAGAACCCCGACGCCGACATCTGGATCGGGGTCCGTCGCAAGCACGTCCGGGCCAGCTGGGTCTTTCCTGGTGAGCCTGACTTCGACCGGTTGTGGAAGCTGTGCAACATCGCCAACCGCGGGCAGTTCGACCAGTACCGCAAGAAGACCCGGCGGCCGATCCCCGTCGTGGTGCTCACCCCGAGCTGACCATGTCCCACGACCGGCGCCGCCTCGTCCTCGCCGCCCTCGTGTCGGCGCTCATCGTCGTGGTCGCCTGGGTGCTGCGCAGCGTCGGCGGCGACGAGGAGCCCGTGCAGACGACTGAGCCCCCACCCCCGACGGCGCCCGCCGACGGCTTCCGCTGGGTCGGAAGTGGGCACGTCGTGGTGTCCGTTCCCGACGACTGGGAGAGCCAGACCTCGGGCTGCGCCGAGCCGTCCTGCCCTGGTGGGGGCGGTGGCAGTGCCCAACGCCCCACCGTGAGCATCGGGTTCTCGGTGGACGACTCCGTCTCCCCACGTGACGAGGCCGTGCTCATCGACGGCACCGCTGCCGTCCGCGCGCCCGCCACCTGCGACGTCGACGGGTGCACGGGTCGCATCGTGGTGCCGTCCGAGCACGTCGTGGTGCTGGTCCGGGGCGCGAGCGCGGCGGACGTCGACGAGCTGTTGGACGGGGTGCACGTGCTCGACGACCGCGTCGCGGTGCCGGAGTTCCGGTACTCCGAGAAGCCGTCGGGAACCGACGCCCGCCGGTTCCGCGAGTGGGCGGAGTCACTCGGCCTGCGCGTCGAGTACGAGCCGGTCGACGGAGAGGTTCCCGGCCGGGTCGTCTCGGTCGAGCCCCCGACCGGCAGCGTCGTCGCGGTCGGTACGACGGTCCGCGCGCATGTAGTCGGGCCCATCCCGGCGGAGCCCGACTGCAGCGACCTGCGACTCGTGGCGGACGGCTTCCAGGTGTATCCCTTCGAGGGGACGGTCCGGGTGAGCCTCGACCCGGGCGAGGACCTGACGTGGAAGGCGACCGGAGCGTGCGCGGAGGCCGTCACCCTCGACGACACGAACCCCGTGGTGCCCAGCTGGGTGGTGCCCTTCTGCAGCGGCCTCGCCGAGTCGGCGGCCGCCACGTGTGCGGGCGGCACGGCGCGCATCGGTGCAGCCGTGGTGACCCGGCGATAACGGGTGGCACGGGGGCGGAGCGCTTCCTAGGGTGAAACGCATGACTGACATCAGGGCGATCACGCTCGAGGAGACGCTCGCCTTCCGCCGTCGGGTCCGTGCGGGCTTCGGCCAGCCCGAGACCAGCGACGACGACCCCGCCTGGGCCGCCGACGCCACCCAGCCGGTCGACCGTGCCCTGGCCGCCTTCGATCGGGAGCAGATCGTGGCGACGCTGAGGTCGTTCCCCACCGAGCTGACGGTCCCCGGGGGAGCCACCGTTGACGCCGGGGCGCTCACGGCGGTCACCTGCCAGCCGACCCACCGCCGGCAGGGTCTGCTCACCTCCATGATCACTCGGGACCTGCGGGGGAGCGCCGAGCGAGGCGAGGTGGCCGACGTACTCATCGCGTCGGAGTACCCCATCTATGGGCGCTTCGGCTACGGCCCGGCAGTGCAGGCCACCACATGGGAGCTGGACAAGGGCAAGGCGTCCTTCACGTACGGCGGTAGCGGAACGGTCGAGATCATCGCCAACGACACCCTCCGCAAGGAGGCGCCCCCGATCTTCGAGCGGGTGCGCGCGGTCCGGCCGGGGATGATCGCTCGCCGTGACCTCCAGTGGGACCACCTCACCGATCTGCGTCGGCCGCCGGAGGAGAAGCCGTGGAAGGGGTTCCGGGTCCTCTGCCGCGACGACGACGGCGTGCCGCAGGGCTGGGCGAGCTGGACGGTCAAGGACAAGTGGGAGGACATGCGACCGCAGAGCGTCGCCCACGTCGACGAGCTCTGCGCCGCGACACCCGCCGCGGAGGCGCGACTGTGGCGCTTCCTCGCCGAGCTCGACCTGATCGTCTCCCTCAGGGCCGGCGACCGCCCGGTCGACGAGGTGCTGCCGTTCCTCCTCGACAACGGCAGGGCCGCACGGGAGGCCTACCGCGGGGACTTCCTCTGGGTGCGGCTGCTCGACGTCGTCGCGGCTCTGCAGTCCCGGGCGTACGGCGCCGAGGGTCGCCTGGTCCTGGACGTGAAGGACCCGCTGGACATCGCCGAAGGGAGGTACCTCCTCGACGCGACGAGCGAGGGGGCGTCCTGTACGCGGACCGACCGGCCGGCCGATCTCACCCTGCCGGTACGCACCCTCGGTGCCGTCTATCTCGGGGGCCTGTCGGTCACACGGCTCCACGCGGCGGGATGGCTCGACGAGGAGACGCCGGGTGCGGCCGCGCTCGCGGACCGGCTGTTCGCCAGTGCCGTCCGCCCCTGGTGCAACACGTGGTTCTGAGGACCCCGCATCCGCCCACCAGGTGTCTCGACACGCGACCACGCCCCGCACCGCCGATATCGTGTGCCACGTGTCAACCGACGACAGCGGGCCAGGGACGGAGCTCCCTGCGAAGGCCGGACGCAAGATCCACGGGCTCGACGCTGTCGAGCGCGAGGCTCAGCGGCGGGAGCAGATCCTCGAGTCGGCGCTGACCCTCTTCGCGGACCACGGCTACGCCAACACGTCGGTCGAGCAGGTGTGCGCAGGAGCCAACGTCAGCACGAAGAGCTTCTACCGGATCTTCGACAACCGCGAGGCCCTCTACCTCGCTGTCTACGACGCTTTTCGCGCCATGGCTTTCGAACGGATGTCGGCCACGATCACCGAGGTCTCGTCGAGTGAGGCGACCGCCGAGGAGCGTCTGGTGGACGCCCTGGTCTCGACGTACTTCGACGACGCGCGCTGGGCGCTGGTCATCCAAGGCCCTTCTCGGGCAGTCACCCCCACGATCGAGCGGGTGCGGCGCGACACCCGCAAGGGAGCGGCCGAGTTCCTCGAGGCGGCGTGGCGCCAGTTCGGGCTGTCGGGGAACTACTCCGGCATCGCGGTCGCCGTGGTCGGCGGCATCTTCGACCTGTTCACCAACGCGCTGGCGGACGGGCGCCCCCTCACCGACCAGGAGCTCGCCGACCTCCGGCTCGAGACCAGGCGCTTCTACCGCGCGGTCCGGGCCGGACTCGCCGCCGTCTTCTGAGCTGCCGGAAGTGGTGGGTAAAGGCCGAGAAGGTGATTTGTCCGCTTTTTGCTGATATCGACGCAAATCGCACTACACCATGCACGGCGAAAAGTCCGATTCTTCTGGAATCTCCCGGGAAATTTTACTTTCGGCCTCGTGAAAGTGACCCCTGAGAGGGCGGACGATGTGGGTATGGACTTGACGCACTTCCACACCCTGCGGACGGCGGTCCGGGACAACGCCGCGCCTCCGTCCGCAGTTGCTCTGGCGTCCTTGGAGGGGGATCTCCGGGAGATGCTGCTGTCCAGCGACCTCTTCGAGGAGGTCGAGGTCGAGGTCACCGACAACCCCGACGCGCTGGTCATCGCCCTGTGCCAGTTCAAGCCGGACGTCAGCGAGGACTCGATCGCCGCGTCCCTCGAGCGGATCTGGAACGACCGCGTCCGCTACCCCTTCTGGGAGGCGCACACGACGATCGTGGCCCCCGAGCACGTCGAGTTCGAGGGCGCGACGCGGTTCAGCTCGGGCGGTCACTACGCGACCGTGCACCTCGTCGCACAGAAGGCTCGGATCCCGGCCCAGCGCACGCCCGCCTGACAGGGGCCCCGGGTCAGGATCGCTCGCTCGGCGGGCGGTCCACAGCGAACACGTACCTGAGCAGGGGGTGCTCGGAGACGCACCACAGCTCATTGCGTGACGGCCAGTAGCAGAGGTCCTCGGGTCCCTGTGGCAGTGCGTGCGGGTGCTCGGTGAACGCGCCCGCCCGGCCGACCCAGAGACTTCCTCGGCGTCGCCGGCCGAGGCTCTGCGTGACGAAGAGGTCGCCTTCCACCGACACGACCCCCTGCATCTGCTCGATGCCGCTGATGTCCAGCGAGCGGGGTCGTGACGCGCCCGCCGGATCGGTGCTGAGCAGTCCGGTCGCGGGGTCCATCGCGTAGCGGATCACCCGCGTCGTCTGGTCGCCGCGGCCGTACTCACCCGCGACGAGCTGGTGCTCTGCCCCGGTCCGGTCGAGCGAGAGGAACGAGTAGCGCAGCCGCTGCTCCCCGTCGCCGGTCACTGCGCGGTACCGATAGCGCATCGGGAGCACGTAGCGATGTCCGTACAACGGCTCCTCGAGCCTGACCACGTCGTCTGGCTTGAAGGTGAACAGGCCTCGCGCGGTGCCGGCGACGTGCACGAACGAGCCGTGCCAGACGATGCCTCCTGCGTGGATCGGGACGGGCCGCAGCACGGGTACGCCGTCCGTTGCCACCACTTCGACGAGCAGCACGTGCTGGTACCGGACCCGGCTGCGGTCGGTGACGTCGAAGACGGTCAGGCGGGAGCCGTGGCCGACACCGCGCAGCCTCTTGGCGTAGGACGAGGTCAGGACCACCTGGCGTCCCTCGAACGTCTCCTCGTCACTCCTGTCGGCGGACGTGGTGATGCCCTGAGGCCACCAACGCAGCGTGAGGCTGTCGCGCAGGCCCAGGGCCACGGCCCAGCGCACAGCGCGCCCGGGAGCCGGCTGACGCCTGCCCCTCCGGCTCAGGTCGCCCAGCACGCCCTCGAGCCCGACCCGACCCCCGGCGGAGGCGGCGAGAAGCTCGATCTCCTCGACGCGCTCGGCATCTCGTTCCAGGTGTACGGCGGGCAGCACGCGATCAAGTCTCTACGATCGGCCCATGAGAACGCGCGCGCTCACCCCGCTGCTGGTCCTGGCACTGGTGCTGCCGGTGGCGGGCGCGAGCGCGCAGCAGAGCAGCACGATCTACCCCGGTCTCGGAAGCACGGCGTACGACGTGCAGCACTACGACCTCGACCTCAAGTGGGCCGCCGGCACCGACTCGCTCGACACGGGCACGCGCGCGACCATCACGCTGCGCGCCCGCACCGCGATCGCGACCTTCAGCCTCGACCTCGACCGGGTCCTGGCCGTGTCCCACGTGCGGGTGGACGGTGTTCTCGCTGCGAAGTCCCGGCAGGGCGACAAGCTCGTGGTCGACCCTGCGGCCGACCTTCCTGCCGGCTCGGTGCATGTGGTCCAGGTCGACTACACCGGAAAGCCGCGGTCGATCGAGGACCCGGACGGCGGCACCGAGGGCTGGCTGCCGACCATGGGCGGGGGCTCGATCGTGCTCGGCGAGCCGCGTGGCTCGATGACCTGGTTCCCGAACAACAACACCCCTGCGGACAAGGCCACCTTCACGATCTCGGTCGACGTCCCCTCCGGCGTCCAGGCGGTCAGCAACGGTCGCAACACCGCGGTGACACCCGACGGTGTCTGGCACTGGACGGTCCCTGAGCCGATGGCGACGTACCTCGCGACCGTGGCGATCGGCCGCTATGTCCGCACCACTCGCGCCGTGGACGGCATCCGCTACGACTCCTTCGTCGCGGAGGGCCAGCCGTCCAACACCAGGGCGCTGAGGATGCTGCCGCGTGTCGTGCGGGTCTTGTCGGATCTCTTCGGCCCCTACCCGTTCGCCGACGCCGGCCTCATCGTGGACAACCCGGGCGTCTTCTACGCCCTCGAGCTGCAGAACCGCCCCTTCTACCCCAGCATCGCCAGCCCGTCCCTCGTCGTGCACGAGATGGCGCACCAGTGGTTCGGGAACTCCGTGACGCCGCGTCGCTGGAACGACATCTGGCTGAACGAGGGCTTTGCCACCTACGCGGAGTGGCTGTGGAAGGCGCGCAACGGCGGGCCCAGCACGGCCACGACGTTCCGCCGGGTCTTCGCGAACACGACCAGCTGGTCGCCCGCGCCAGGCAAGGTCACCGCGAAGACGCTCTTCGACAACGTCGTCTACGACCGTGGGGCGATGACGCTCCAGGCACTGCGCGAGCGCATCGGCACCAAGGCCTTCTTCCGTGTCCTGCGCCGCTGGGCAGCCGACAACAAGTGGGGCAACGTCACGACGTACGCCTTCAAGCGACTCGCGGAGAAGGTGTCGGGCAAGCAGCTCGACACCCTCTTCCGCGACTGGTTGTACCGGGAGCGGAAGCCGCGCGGGTATGTCTGAGACACCCGGGGTGGTCGTGGTCGGCGTGGCGATCATCCACGACGGGCGCGTGCTCACCGCACGTCGGGTCGACCCGCCGTCGACGGCCGGCCGGTGGGAGCTTCCTGGCGGCAAGCTGGAGCCGGGGGAGTCGCCGGCCGCGTGCGCCGTACGCGAGATCGCCGAGGAGCTCGGCTGCACCGTCGCCGTCACTGGTGAGCTTCCCGGCGAGGTCTCGATCAAGCCGGGCTACGTCCTGCGTGCCCTCAGCGCCTCTCTCGTCGCGGGGGAACCGATCCCGCACGAGCACGACGCCATCCGGTGGCTGCGTGCCGACGCGCTCGGTGCGGTCGACTGGCTGGAGCCGGACCTGCCCTTCCTGCCCCACCTCGAGAAGCTGCTGCGTTGAACGGGCGCGCGGTCTTCTTCGACGAGGACGCGGCAGAACGGGTGGCCGCGCTGCTCGTGTCCGACGGCTTCGACGCCCGGGTGGTCCGCGAGCGGCTTCACGGCGAGGACGACGAGGCCGACCATCCCTGGGCGGTGCTCACCGACGCGCCTGCGATCGTCGTCGAGGTGCTCGTGGACCGCTTCGACGGCTGGCTCGACGAGGAGGAGACGTCTGCGCCGACGGCTCCTCTGGAGCTGCCCGACGCACCGCGACGGGTGAAAGGCCACTTCAGGGACGACAGTCGCTCGTGACGTCCAGGGACGCCGACATCGCCCTGAACCTGCCCTCGACGTTGTGGTAGTCGACCGCGACCGCGTCGACGGTCATGGCCCCGCTGGGCCCCGCCGGGCGCAGCACCAGAGTCAGCGTCGACCGGCCGCCGAGCTGCATCCGCTCCGCCATGGTGAAGTCGATCGCCGACGAGCTCCCGACGAACGCCTCGTCGAGCACGGCGTTGTCCGCGCCCACCAGGGCCACCTCGTCGATCGTGAGCGGGATGTCGGCGGTGTTGCCCGGCGCGGAGACCGCGACCACCACTGCCCCGGCTTCACCGCGGTGGCAGGTCATCTCGCCGCTGGCGATGTCCAGCGGCCCGGGCTCGGGGGGCTCCGGCTGCTCCGCCCCGTCCCCGCAGCCGGCCAGGAGCAGGACGGCAGCGGCGGTCAGCGCCGGACCCCTCACTCCTGCACCCCGTCCTGTCCCTGCCGCCGACTAGGCTCGGGCCCATGGACGAGCGGCTGCTGCTGGTGCACGCGCACCCTGACGACGAGACCATAAACCAGGGCGCGACGATGGCGAAGTACGTCGCGCAGGGACGGCACGTCACGCTCGTGACCTGCACCCTTGGCGAGGAGGGCGAGGTGCTGGTGCCCGACCTCTCCCACCTGGCGTCCGACAAGGACGACCTGCTCGGCGACCACCGGGTCGGCGAGCTGACTGCGGCGATGAAGGAGCTCGGGGTCACCGACTTCCGCTTCCTCGGTGGGCAGGGGCGTTACCGCGACTCCGGGATGGCCTGGCACGCGGACGGTCACGCGGTCCCGATGGAGACCGTTCGCGAGGACACGTTCTGGAAGGCCGACCTGCTGGAGGCGGCCACGCACCTCGTTGCGATCATCCGGGAGGTCCGCCCTCAGGTGATGGTCACCTACGACGAGTTCGGCGGCTACGGCCACCCCGACCACATCCAGGCCCACCGTGTGGCGATGTACGCCGCCCAGCTCGCTGCCGTTCCCACCTTCAAGCCGGGCCTCGGTGACGCCTGGGACATCGCGAAGATCTACTGGGGCGGGATGTCGGCGAGCCGGATGCGTGAGGGCATCAAGGCCCTGCGAGAGGCCGGAGACACCACGACGTTCGCGGAGCTGGAGCTCGACAGCCCGGTGTGGTCGATCTTCCTCGAGGACGATCAGCTCGACGCCGTCGTCGACGGCACCGAGTTCTCCGACCGGAAGCTCGCCGCCATGCGCGCTCACGCGACGCAGATCCAGGTCGACGGACCCTTCTTCGCCCTGTCGAACAACATCGGCGCACGTGCGTGGGGAGAGGAGTTCTTCCGGCTGGCGAAGGGGGAGAAGGGTCCCGTGGGCGAGAACGGCCTGGAGGACGACCTCTTCGCCGGCCTCGTAAACTCGCCCGCGTGACGGCCACCCTGCCTGCGCTCAAGCGCGATCGACGCATCCTGCGCTGGCTGCTGCTTGGTCTCGTCATGCTCTTCGGAGGGCTGTACGTCGCGGCGTACCTCTTCACCGGCGACCGCATCGCCCGCGGCACGACCGTCGCAGGCGTCGACGTCGGGGGGAAGACCCGCGCGGGTGCTGTCGCCGCCCTCGCGAACCTGCCCTCGGCCGAGCGGGAGCTCTCCCTGTCCGCCGACGGAGTGCTCGTCACCGTTCCGCCGCGTCGTGCGGGTCTCGCCGTCGACGCCGAGGCCTCCGTCGCCCAGGTGGTCGTCGGTCGCAGCTGGGATCCCCGCGACATGTGGGAGTTCGTGTCCGGCGGCTCGTCGTACGACGCCGTGGAGACCGTGGACGACGCGGCACTCGCGAGCACGATCGCGCGCGTCGCCCGTCAGGCGAAGGAGCCGGTGGTGGACGGCGCCGTGCGGTTCACCCGCGAGGGCAAGGCGGTCGCGGTCTTCCCCGAGGGAGGGCGCGAGGTCGACGCCGCCGCCGCGCGCGAGGCGGTGCTCGCCGCGTACCCCGAGCACACCGACGAGGACGTCGAGCTGCCCGTGACCGATGTCGAGCCTGCGCTCACCGGTGACGAGGTGTCGCGCGCGATGCGAGAGTTCGCCAACCCCGCGATGTCCGCCCCGGTCACGTTCCGGATCGCCGGCCAGGCGATCGTCCTCGAGCCCGAGGACTACGCCTCCGCACTGGCGATGAGGATCCGCGACGGCCGGCTGGAGCCGGTGCTGCGGCCCAAGCTGCTTCTCGCCGCGGTCGAGCCCGCGATGGACGCAGTCGCGCTCGAGCCCGAGGACGCGACGGTGGAGATCGTCGACGGAGTCCCGCAGGTGGTCGAGGGCACCGCCGGCGTGACGTTCGACCCAGAAGCGATCACCAGCACGTTCCTGACCCTCGTGGTCGCCGACGGCCCAGCTCGCTCCCTGCGCGTTCCCACCAAGATCGACACCCCCGACCTGACGGCTGAGGAGGTGAGCAAGCTCGGCATCAAGGAGGTGGTGTCGTCGTTCACCACCTACTACCCGCACGCCGACTACCGCAACACCAACATCGGCCGCGCGGCGGAGCTGATCAACGGCACGATCCTCGAGCCGGGCGAGACCTTCAGCCTCAACGACATCGTGGGCGAGCGCACGGCCGCCAACGGCTTCGTCGAGGGCTACGTCATCCGCGACGGCATCCTCGTCCAGGACCTCGGTGGCGGGGTCAGCCAGGTCGCGACCACCACCTTCAACGCGATGTTCTTCGCCGGCCTGAAGGACGTCGAGCACAAGCCGCACTCGTTCTACATCGACCGCTACCCGGTGGGCCGCGAGGCGACCGTGGCCTGGCCGACCGTCGACCTGCGCTTCACCAACGACACCCAGTACGGCGTGCTCATCCAAGCCTGGCGCACCCCGTCGACGTACTCGACGCAGGGCTCGATGAACGTGCGGATGTGGTCGACGAAGGTGTGGGACATCGAGGCGGGCGCCTCCGACCGCTATGCCTACACGTCGCCGGACACTCGCCGTCTCAGCGGGCCGGAGTGCGAGCCGCACACCGGCTACAGCGGGTTCCAGATCGACGTCTACCGGTACTTCCGGAAGCCGGGGTCGACGAAGGTCGTGCGCAAGGAGACCTTCCACACGACCTACACGCCGAGCGACACCGTCATCTGCGACGGGTAGCCCGGCCCGGGGGAGGCGGCACCGGCTTGCCGGAGACGATGTCGGCGACCGCGATCACCACGAGCTCGTCGTCCTTGGTCCGCACCGCCGTCATCCCGTCCTCCCACGACTCCATGACCCCGAGCACGTCGGTCATGGCCGCGCCGCCGGAGGGCCCGGTCTCGCCGCGCAGCAGCCGTCGGACGACGACACGCTGTCCCACGCAGTGGGGGCCGAGAGGCGGGTTCTGGGTCGTCATCGGGTCACCAGTCCTGATTTCGGGAGGCTCTGACGTGGTGCTCGGATCGACACACTAGGCTGTAGCCCGATTGTTCGCTGGACGAGGAGGACAACGGTGACCTACGTCATCGCGCAGCCCTGTGTGGACCTGAAGGACCGCGCCTGCGTCGACGAGTGCCCCGTCGACTGCATCTACGAAGGTTCGCGCATGCTGTACATCCACCCGGATGAGTGCGTGGACTGCGGCGCCTGTGAGCCCGTCTGCCCGGTCGAGGCCATCTTCTACGAAGATGACACCCCGGAGCAGTGGAAGGACTTCTACACCGCCAACGTCGAGTTCTTCAGTGACCTCGGCTCCCCTGGCGGTGCCGCCAAGATGGGCGTCATCGAGAAGGACCACCCGATCGTCGCGGCGCTGCCGCCTCAGGAACACGACGAGTGACCTCCCGCTTCGCCAACGTGCCGTCACCCTCGAGTCAGAGGTGGGCGGCACGTTCCGTCTCGGGACGCTTGCCGGACTTTCCGTGGGACAAGCTCACGACGTACGCCGAGCGCGCGCGCGCTCACACCGGCGGGATCGTCGACCTCAGCGTCGGTACGCCGGTCGACCCGACGCCTGAGATCGTGCAGGCCGCGCTGCGGGACGCGGCCGACGCGCCGGGCTACCCCCTGACGATCGGCAGGGTCGACACCCGCCAGGCGTGCATCGACTGGCTCGAGCGACGCTTCGGTGTGCGCTGCCTCGGCCTCGACGGTGTGCTGCCCACCATCGGCTCCAAGGAGCTCATCGCGAGCCTCCCGTCCCACCTCGGCCTGGGTCCGGGCGACCTGGTCGTCTACCCCGAGCTGGCCTACCCGACCTACGAGGTGGGGGCGGTGCTGGCCGGGGCCACTCCGCGGGCCGCCGACTCCCTGACGAGCCTCGGACCGCAGGTCCCCGCCCTGTTCTGGCTCAACTCTCCGTCGAACCCGACCGGCCGGGTGCTCCCCCCCGAGCACCTGCGCAAGGTCGTCGAGTGGTGCCGCGAACGCGGGGTCCTGCTGGTCTCCGACGAGTGCTACCTCGAGTGCGTGTGGGAGGGGAGCGCCACGAGCGTGCTGCATCCCGACGTCTGCGACGGCGACCCCACCGGCATCCTCGTCGTGCAGTCGCTGTCGAAGCGCTCCAACCTCGCGGGCTACCGCTGTGCGTTCGTCGCCGGCGACCCAGCGGTCGTGGGCGAGCTGCTCGCCGTACGCAAGAACCTGGGGCTGCAGCTCCCGGCCCCGCAGCAGGTCGCGATGAAGGCGGCCCTGGACGACGACGCGCACGTCGAGGAGCAGCACGCGCGCTACGCGGCGCGCCGGTCGAAGCTGAAGGACGCGCTGCTGGGTGCCGGCTTCCGTGTCGACCACTCCGAGGCGTCGCTCTACCTGTGGGCGACCCGGGACGAGAGCTGCTGGGACACGGTGGACGCGCTGGCTGGCCAGGGCATCCTGGTCGCCCCGGGAGACTTCTACGGCCCTGCGGGCAGCCGGCACGTCCGCGTGGCGTTCACGGCGACCGACGAGCGCGTCGACGCCGCGGTCGAGCGTCTGGTCTGACCGAGCTCGTCAGGAGCCTGCCCGCGGCCCCGGCATCGGCATCGGCTGGTCGAACGCCGGGGCGAAGGGTGCCTCGTCGCCCTCGGTGATGCTGCGCTGCCACGGCACCTGGGCCAGCACCTTCACGGCGCTGATGCTGGCCACCTTCACGATCGAGTGGTTGTCCCGGTTGTCGAGCACCACCCCTGTGCCGTCGTACAGGACGACGTTGCCCGTCAGCCATGCTCCGTCGACGAGGACGGAGACCTCCGTCTGGTCACGCAGCGCAGCGTCGAGCGCCGTACCCATCGTGTACAGCATCGAAGACTCGTAGCCCATGCTCATGCCCCCCAAGGCAATCCATCGGTCCCGCCACCCCTGTGGGACCTGTGACACTCAGGATGCGTCCCCGCCTATGCGCATCGCAAGTGCCGGATGGATCGGTCGTCCGCGTCAGACGGCCTGCGCCACCCGCGGGCCCGGCATCGGCCCCGGCGTCGGCCCCGGCATCGGCCCCGGCATCGGCATGGGCTCTCCGAAGACGTCGACCTGCCCCTCGAGCTCTGCACGCATGGGTGACATCGACATCACCTTCACGGCGGTGATGTGCTCCACCTTCACGATGGAGTGGTCGGTGCCGTTGTCGAGCACGACCCCCATGCCGTCGTAGAGCACGACGGAGCCGCTCAGCCACTCGCCGTCGACGAGGACGTCGACCGTGGCGTTGTTGTCCAGCGCTCGGCTGAGCGCCATGCCCATGGTGTAGAGCATCGACGAGTTGTACATGTATGCCCCCCGGCATCTCTCACTACCCCGGTTCCCGCATCATCGGCGCCTTCCCCAAGGTCGCCGCGGGATTTGTCCTATTCAGGATGATCCATGCCAGTTCGTGAAGCAATGGCCCGTTCGGGTGGAGCACCGGGTCCTTGGTCCCGAAAGTCGCGGCCGGGGAGTCGACTCAGTGCACGTCGACGTGGACGTGGTCGCGGTGCTCCAGGATCCTCCGGTCGCCCGACCGCTCCGGCGGGTCGTAGTCGCGCCAGCCGGCCTCGGAGAGCCGGCCGGAGGTCCAGATCCGGTCGTCGAAGATGACGTGCCTGACTCCCAACCGCTTGGCGTGGGCAACGAGGTACTGGGCGATGACCCAGCCGCGGCGCTTGTTCTCCACGCTGATCGGCCGCACGAACACGTCGATGGCGCGGCCCTCGTAGTGCGCGGAGCCCTCCATGTGCCCGGTCGAGACGCCGCCCGGAGCGAAGCCGCCGAGCGCGAGGTCGCCGAACGCCTTCTCGAGGTCCTTCCGCACGGCGTCTGCGCGACCCGTGAGGCCGCTCTCCCCGATGTCCTGGGCGTCGAAGTCCTGGTCGTCGACGACGCACGAGACTCGAGCCGAGCTGTAGCCGGTCAGTGCCGATGCCAGCGCCCGAGCGCCCTCGGCGTGGTCCTCGTAGGCCTCGGGGAAGGCTGAGCGCTGCACTTCCTGGGCGGCCTCGGTGATGCGCATGTCCTGGTACCCGTCGACCTTCACCAGGGCGTCGTAGAAGGCGTTCGTCGCGTAGTAGGGGTCCATGATCTGCTCACGCGTGCCCCAGCCCTGCGACGGCCGTTGCTGGAACAGGCCGATCGAGTCCCGGTCGCCGTAGCTGATGTTGCTCAGCTTCGACTCCTGGAACGCCGTCGCGATCGCGATGGAGGCTGCCCGGGCCGGCAGGCCACGACGGACGGCGATGGCGGTGATCAGCGCGGCGTTCTCGGTCTGCTCGGTGGAGAGCTCGACGTCGACACCACCGACCGTGACGGCACATCCCTCGCGGTCCGGCAGGGGACCGGCGCCCGACCAGAAGAGGTAGCCGACGCCGGCGAAGATCGCGAGGACGCCGAGGGCTGCAACCGTTCTCAGGCGTCCATGCTGGGTGCGCCTAGTCGTTCGCATGCAGTATGGCGTTGAGCTCGATGCCCTGCGCCTTCCACGGGACCGCCTCCATGGCGCCCGTGGTGGAGTTGCGACGGAACAGGATGTTGGACGAGCCGGAGAGCTCCGCCGCCTTGATGACCTTGGGCTTGCTGTCGATGTCCTGCACGATCACCTTCGTGCCCGCGGTGACGTAGCAGCCCGCCTCGACCACGCAGTCGTCGCCGAGCGAGATGCCGATGCCCGCGTTCGCGCCGAGCAGGCAGCGCTCGCCGACGGAGATGACCTGCTTGCCGCCGCCGGAGAGGGTGCCCATGATCGAGGCGCCACCACCGACGTCCGAGCCGTCACCGACGACGACACCGGCGCTGATCCGGCCCTCCACCATCGAGGCGCCGAGGGTGCCGGCGTTGAAGTTCACGAAGCCCTCGTGCATCACCGTGGTGCCGCTCGAGAGGTAGGCACCGAGTCGCACCCGGTCGGCGTCGGCGATGCGCACGCCCGCGGGAACCACGTAGTCCGTCATCCGCGGGAACTTGTCGACGCCGTACACGGCCACCGTCTGACCGGCAGCGCGCAGCCGCGCGCGCGTGAGCTCGAAGCCGTCGACCGCGCACGGTCCGGCGGACGTCCACACGACGTTGACCAGCAGCCCGAAGATGCCGTCGAGGTTCATGCCGTGGGGGGCGACGAGCCGGTGGCTCAGCAGGTGCAGCCGGAGCCATACGTCGTGCGTGTCCGCAGGGGCCGCCTGGAGGTCCTTCGCCACGGTCTGGACGACGCGGCGCGTGACCCCGCGGAGCTCGTCGCTGCCCTCGAGGGCGGTGAGCTCCGACGGCGCCTCGGCCCCGTCGGGGTCGCCGAGTGCAGGAGTGGGGTACCAGGTGTCGAGGACCTCGCCGGCGGGGCCGAAGGTGGCAAGGCCGAAGCCCCACGCCGAGGTGGGAAGGTCGGGAGTGGTCACGCGGAAACGCTAACCGAACCCTGGTTGGATGGGTCCCATGAGCCCGGTCCTGGACCTTTCCGCCGATGCCGTCACCCTCACCCAGGCGTTGGTCGACATCGAGTCGGTCAGCGGCAACGAGCAGGCGATCGCGGACGCGGTCGAGGTCGCACTGCGTGGTCTCGCCCACCTGGAGGTGCGCCGTTTCGGGCACACGGTCGTCGCCCGCACCCGGCTCGGTCGCGCAGACCGCGTGGTCATCGCCGGTCACCTCGACACCGTCCCGCTGAACGGCAACCTGCCCGCCGTACGCGACGGCGACGTGCTGCGTGGTCTCGGCACCTGTGACATGAAGGGCGGGGACGCCGTCGCCCTCAAGCTGGCGACAATCCCAGACCCGAACCGGGACGTCACCTTCGTCTTCTACGAGTGCGAGGAGGTCGAGGCCGAGCGCAACGGCCTCTTCAAGCTCTCGCAGAGCGAGCCGTCGCTCCTCGATGCCGACTTCGCCATCCTCATGGAGCCGTCGAACGGCGTGGTCGAGGCCGGCTGCCAGGGGACCATGCGGGTGGACGTCGTGACGCGCGGCGAGCGGGCGCACTCGGCGCGCGCGTGGATGGGCGTCAACGCCATCCATGCGGCTGCGCCGGTCCTGGAGCGGCTCAACCACTACGAACCCCGGCGGCCGATGATCGACGGGCTGGAGTACCACGAGGGTCTCAACGCCGTGTTCGTCAGCGGAGGCGTAGCCGGGAACGTGCTGCCGGACGAGTGCCGGGTCTCGGTGAACTACCGGTTCGCCCCCGACCGATCGGAGGCCGATGCCGAGGCGTTCGTCCGCGAGTTCTTCGACGGCTTCGAGGTGGAGGTCAGCGACTCGGCTCCGGGTGCTCTCCCCGGCCTGTCCGTGCCGGCCGCCGCGGCCTTCGTCGAAGCCGTGGGTGGGGCCCCCGCTCCCAAGTTCGGCTGGACGGACGTGGCGCGCTTCACCATGCTCGGTGTGCCGGCCGTGAACTTCGGGCCGGGCGACCCGGTCTACGCCCACAAGCAGGAGGAGTTCGTGCCCGTGCAGCAGATCCTCGACGTCGAGGCCGCCCTCACGAAGTGGCTCACCCGTGGCTGACGACGGCAAGATCCTCGGCGTCGACGTGCCGGCGATGGCCGAGAAGCTCATCCCCGGCATGGCGGAGAAGATCCGCGGGCGCGTCACCCTGCGGGGGCGCCAGGTCGACAGCGGCACCACCGACCAGCGCCTGCTCGACTCGCGCGGCCCGACCGACTGGGTCCACACCGATCCATGGCGGGTGATGAGGATCCAGAGCGAGTTCGTGGAGGGCTTCGGCACCCTTGCCGAGCTCGGCCCTGCGATCTCGGTGTTCGGCTCGGCCCGCACCAAGCCGACCGACCCGTTCTACGAGACCGGGATCCGGGTGGGACGTGCGCTCTCGGAGGCCGGCTTCGCCGTGATCACCGGTGGTGGCCCGGGCGCGATGGAGGCCGCGAACCGCGGAGCCCGGGAGGCGGGCGGGACGTCTGTCGGCCTCGGGATCGAGCTCCCGTTCGAGCAGGGGATGAACCAGTACGTCGACCTGGGCGTGCACTTCCGCTACTTCTTCGCCCGCAAGACCATGTTCGTGAAGTACGCCCAGGGCTTCATCGTGCTGCCCGGCGGCTTCGGAACCTTCGACGAGCTGTTCGAGGCGGTGACGCTCGTCCAGACCCAGAAGGTGACCTCGTTCCCGATCGTTCTCATGGGGTCGGCGTACTGGGGCGGGCTGCTGTCGTGGCTGCGCGACACCGTCCTGGCAGACGGCAAGGTCAACGCCGCCGACCTGGACCTCCTCCAGCTCACCGACGACGTCCACGAAGCGGTCCACATCATGGTCGAGGCGGACGAGCGACGAGCCTCGCCGGCTCCGGGTGGAGGCGAGACCCCGGTCCCGCCGCACCAGCCTGAATAATCGTCCCCATGATGTGGTTCTTCGCGTTCGTCATCGTGGCGCTGCTCGGCGTCGTGGCCGTGGTGGCGAGCGGCCGCTGGGGGTCGCTGGGCGAGGTGTACGACGACCGTCCGGACTCCCGCGTGCAGGCCGACGGGCCGTTGACGGCCCACGACATCGCGACCGTGCGCTTCACCACCGCCTTCCGCGGCTACCGCATGTCGGAGGTCGACGCGCTCCTGGACCGGCTGACGTCGGAGCTCGAGGACCGGGAGCGGGGATCGTGACCGTGACCCCGGGTCAGGTCGTGGACCAGACGCTCGACGTGGGGGTCGACGCGAAGGTGCTCTGGGACTTCATCACCGACTGGAAGCGCCACGGCGACTGGATCCCCCTGACCCGCGTCGACCTGGTCGGCGGGCCTGCCCGGGAGGTGGGGGGTGTCTTCCGCACTCGGTCGGGAGTGGGACCGCTCGGCTTCTGGGACCCGCTTCGCGTGACGGCGTGGGACGAGTGGCCCGACGGGGGCGGCACCTGCACCCTGGTCCACACGGGCAAGGTCGTGCGCGGCGACGCCGAGATCACCGTGACCCCGCTCGGCGAGGGACGTAGCCGGCTGCGCTGGGTCGAGCACTTCGAGTTCGGGCGTCCCGGACGACTGGCATGGCGGGTCGGTGGACGCCTCGTCGACCGCGGGCTCGGTCGGCTGCTCCGGCGTGCGGCCGCGATCGTGGAGGCGGGGTGACCGGCGAGGCTCGCTGCGCCTGGGCCGGCTCCGCGCCCGACTACGTCGTCTACCACGACGAGGAGTGGGGTCGCCCCCTTCGGGGAGACGCCGCGCTCTACGAGCGCATCAGCCTCGAGGCCTTCCAGTCTGGACTGTCGTGGATCACGATCCTCCGCAAGCGCGAGGCGTTCCGTGCCGCCTTCGCGGGGTTCGACCCGGAGGCGGTCTCCCGTTACGACGAGGCGGACGTCGTACGCCTGCTCGGGGACGCCGGGATCGTGCGCAACCGCGCGAAGATCGAGGCGACGATCGCCAACGCCCGGGCCACGCTCGCGCTGGCCGGGGGGCTCACCGACCTGCTGTGGTCGTTCGCGCCGCAACGGCACGCAGTGCCCACGACGATGGCCGACATACCCGCGACCACACCCGAGTCGGTCGCGATGGCCAAGGCACTGAAGCAGCGCGGCTTCCGGTTCGTGGGTCCGACGACGGCCTACGCCCTGATGCAGGCGACGGGCATCGTCAACGACCACGTGGTCGACTGCTTCACTCGGCAGACAGGGTCGGTCCGGGTGTGACACGCGGTTACACCCAGAGGGTCAAAACCGTCCGGTAACCACCCGTTTACGGCATGCTCGGACCGTGAACCCGCAGACCATCACGTATGTCCTCACCGGCCTGGCCGGGGTCGTGGTCGTACTCACTCGTGTCCGTCTGGGGGCTGAGGACCACGAGGGAGCCGGCCGGCTCTCGATCCCGAGGACTCTGCTGAACACCCACACGTTCGTCGGGGCCATTGGTGTGCTGACGTGGGCGGCGGCGCTGGTGATGGAGAGGGAGCTGGTCGGCTACGCCGGCCTCGCCCTGCTGTGGGTGACCACGGGCGCCGGGCTGCTGCTCCTGCTGCGCTGGATGCCGGCCCACGGCCGCCATTCCTCCGGCCCGGTCGCGGACAGCTGGGGTGAGGGTCCCGGGCTGTCCATCCTGGCCCACGTCGGCATGTTCGTCGGGGTCGCGCTGTTCACGGCGTTCCTGGTGCTCGACAAGGTCCCGTGACGGTCACCTACCGCTGAAGACCGGCTTCTCCTTGGCGACGAAGGACTCCACCGCTCGGTGATGGTCCTCGGTCGCCCCCGTCAGATTCATCATCCGGCCCTCGAAGGCCAGCGCCTCGGGCAGCTCGGAGGTCGCGCTCGTGTTCATCGCACGCTTCATCGCGCCGTACGCCAGGGTCGGACCGGCCGCAAGCTTCCCGGCGAGCTCGGTGACAGCAGGCTCGAAGCCGTCCGCCGGCACCACTGAGGTGGCCAGCCCGAGCGTGAGCGACTCCGACGCGTCCACGGTCCGAGGGAAGTAGAGCAGCTCGGTCGCCTTGGCCCTGCCCACGATGCGAGGGAGCGTCCAGGAGACTCCCGTGTCGCAGGAGAGCCCGACGCCGGCAAAGGCGAAGTTGAAGCCGGCGGTGTCCACCAGGACCCGGAAGTCGCAAGCGAGAGCCAGCGAGGCGCCGGCCCCGGCAGCAACGCCGTTGACCGCGGCGACCACGGGCTTCGCCATGGTGAGCAGCGCAGTCACGGTCGGGTTGTAGTGCTCCTCGACGGTCGAGAACAGCGTGCCGGTGTCGCCGCTGCGGAGCAGGCCGATGTGCTCCTTGAGGTCCTGGCCGACGCAGAAGGCACGGCCAGATCCGGCTAGCACGACCACGCGCACGTCGTCGTCACCGGCAGCCCGCAGCACAGCGTCGCGCAGGGCGACCTTGCTGGGGACGTCGAGGCCGTTCATCGCGTCGGGTCGGTTCAGCGTGATGGTGGCGACACCGCCGTCGACGGCGTACAGGACGGGCTCGGACATGCGGTCTCCTGCCTCGGTTCTGGCTGTTTCCGGGCAGTCTGTCACCGTCGTCGCGCGGGGTCGTCGGCGGGCCGTGCCGCCCTGGTTGTCGGGCGCGTCACAGAATGCGCGATAATAGTCGGGCCAACCCGGCGTGCCCCGGGGCACAGACGGCAGAAAGAGGTGTGCGCATGGCGGCGATGAAGCCGCGGACGGGCGACGGTCCGCTGGAGGTCACCAAGGAGGGTCGCGGCATCGTGATGCGCGTCCCGCTCGAGGGTGGCGGCCGGCTCGTGGTCGAGCTCAACGCCGACGAGGCAGGCGCGCTTGGCGAGGCCCTCAAGGAGGTCGTGGGCTGACCACGATCCCCACGCACGTTTTGCACCGGCCCGGTGGTTGCTCAGTGGCAGCCACCGGGCCCGTTGCGTGTTGTTAGGGTCATGCCGTCGGTCACCGGCGACCGGACGACGAACGGGGAGGAGCACCGCGTGACGAGGACGAGCCAGGTGTCACCACCGGACGTGGCGCTCAACGAGCTCCCTCCGTCGCGGGTGGTGGGCGCCGAGGTCGTGGCGATCCCCGTGCTGCCCGGTGATGAGGGGGTCACCCTGGGGCCCGGTGCGGCCGAGCTGCTCGACGAGCTCGCCGTCGACCTGTTCGCGCTCCTGGAGCATCACAAGGCGAGTGGCAAGGCGGGTGAGTGCGTCGAGCACGTCGTCCTGGACCGTTCGGGCCTGACCAATGACTCCCTGCGTGTCGTCCTGCTGATCGGCCTGGGGGCCGCGGAAGCGGCCGACTTCCGCCGGGCCGGCGCCGTCCTCGCCCGCCGTGCCCGCGGGATGTCCACCGTGGCGACCTCGATCGCCGCGCTCGCCGACGACGCCAGCCTGAGGGCCTTCGTGGAGGGGCTGGTCCTGGGCTCGTTCGCCTTCCACCGCAAGTCTGTCGAGCCGAGCTCACCGCCCGTGGCGCGGGTCGTGCTCGCGGGGCTGTCCCAACCGGTCGAGCGCAAGCCCGCCCTCGAGCGCGCCATGGCCGTCGCCGGTGCGGCCTGGCTGTCGCGCACCCTCGCGCTGGTGCCCTCCAACGAGAAGAACCCCGTCTGGATGGCGGAGCGCGCGAGCGAGATGGCCACTGCGGCCGGGCTCTCCGTGGCCGTCTGGGACGAACGCCGGCTTCGCGAGGAGGGGTTCGGCGGCATCGTCGGAGTCGGGCAGGGCTCCGCCAACCCGCCGCGCCTCGTGCGGATCGACTACA
The DNA here is from genome assembly GCA_035699605.1 of Nocardioidaceae bacterium. Lineage (GTDB taxonomy): Bacteria > Actinomycetota > Actinomycetes > Propionibacteriales > Nocardioidaceae > SSC3. Next base: position 98,385 of record DASSPN010000084.1, read on the forward strand.
CGCCGCGCAAGGCAGGGCGGCGCACGAAGCACGTCGCGCTGATCGGCAAGGGCATCACGTTCGACACCGGCGGCTACTCCATCAAGCCCGGCGACGCCATGATGAACATGAAGCGCGACATGACCGGGGCAGGTGTGGTCATCGCCGTCATGGGGGCGCTGTCGGCGATCGACTGCCCGGTCCGCGTCACCGGCCTTCTCGCGTGCGCCGAGAACTCCGTGAGCGGTCGCGCCATGCGCCCCGGCGACGTCCTGCGCCACTACGGCGGGCGGACCTCGGAGATCACCAACACCGACGCGGAAGGGCGCCTGGTCATGGCCGATGCGCTCGCGTACGCCGTGGCCGAGGTCAGGCCCGACGCCTTGGTCGACGTCGCCACCCTCACCGGCGCGATGAAGATCTCGCTCGGGCAGCGCGTCGGGGGCTACTTCGCGAGCGACGACGCTCTGGCAGGTCTGGTCGAGGCCGCCGGGCGCGCAGCGGGCGAGCCGCTGTGGCGGATGCCTCTTCACGCCGACTACGAGGAGCGCCTGGAGTCCTCCATCGCCGACGCCGACAATGCGGCCGGTGGCCCGGGTGCGATCACCGCAGCCTTGTTCCTCCAGCACTTCACCGGCGGCCTGCCCTGGGCGCATCTCGACATCGCCTCCGTCGGAGACTCGCCCGTGGACGCCTTCGAGTGGTCAGCCGGTGCCACCGGTTTCGGTGCTCGCGCGCTGCTGCACTGGCTGGAGCTCGAGGACCCCCTGGCGGGCGTAGGCTCCTAGCCATGCAGGGACTCACCGTTCGCTGGTCGCTGTCCGGTGCGCCCGAGGGCGTCGAGGACGCGCTCCGGGCCTACGTCGAAGCGACGTCGCACGCCCGTTTCTCCGGCAAGGAAGGCCTGCGGTTCAAGACGTGGCGGATGCGTGACGGGGAGTGGTTCGAGGGTCTCTACGTCTTCGAGACGGCGGCTGCCCGCGACGCGTTCCAACGCGAGTTCACGAACGTCGCCCCGGAGTCACCCGTCTCGCAGCTGGTCGCGACGCCCCCGGAGCTGATCGAGCCGTGCGAGATCGTCGCCGTCGCCGAGGGAGGCAGCGGCTTCGCCGCCCTCCCGACGTTCGGCTAACCGGCTTCCTCGGGGCTCCAGAGCTTCTTGGCCACCAGGAGCCCGTCACCCATCGGCAGCAGGAGAGGCAGCAGCGACTCCGAGTCGCGCACGGCCCGGCCGAGCTCGCGGATGGCGACGGTCTCGGCGTCGCGCTGGGCCGGGTCGGCGACGCGGTCGTGCCACAGGGCGTTGTCGAACGCCACGATGCCGCCCGGTTTGAGCAGCCGCAGCGCCTCGGCGAGGTAGTCGGAGTACTCCAACTTGTCCCCGTCGCAGAACACGAGGTCGTAGTGGCCGTCGGTGAGGCGAGGAAGTACGTCGAGCGCGGCGCCGTTGATCAGCCGGGCGCGTTGCGACGGGACCCCGGCCTCGGTGAACGTCTGCTTGGCGAGCCGCTGGTGCTCGGCCTCGGTGTCGACGGTGGTGAGCACCCCGTCGGATCGCATGCCGCGCAGCAGCCACAGCCCGGAGACCCCGGTGCCCGTCCCGATCTCGACGACCGCCCGCGCTTCGGTGACCGCGGCGAGGAACCGGAGTGCAGCGCCGCCGCCCTGGCCGATCGGGACGACGCCGACCTCAGACGCCCGCCCCCGTGCCGCGGCCAGGACGTCGTCCTCGGCGACGAACTCCTCGGCGTAGTCCCAGCTGCCCGGCTTGAGTCCCATAGCGCGACCCTATCGCCCGGTTTGGGAACACCAGGGGAGCCCGGGCCGTTGGTGAAAAAGAGGTTCCCTTCAGGGAACTCTCAGACCGCGTTCCTAGTCTCAGAGGAGAAGGCAGAGCAGATGGCGATGCTGATGAGGCGGGGGAAGGAGCAAGCGGTGACCGAGCACACACCGGACCGCGTGACGCAGGAGTGGGCGCCCCCCTCCTGGGAGGAGATCGTCGCGCAGCACTCGGCCCGGGTCTACCGGCTGGCCTACCGTCTGACGGGAAACCCCCACGATGCGGAGGACCTCACGCAGGAGGTCTTCGTGCGCGTCTTCCGCTCGCTGTCCTCCTACACGCCGGGGACCTTCGAGGGCTGGCTCCACCGCATCACCACGAACCTGTTTCTCGACCAGGCCCGCCGCAAGGCCAAGATCCGCTTCGACGCGCTTGCCGAGGACGCCGACCAGCGCCTGCCCGGCCGAGCGCTGTCGCCGGACCTGGCCCTGATGGACATGCACTTCGACGACGACGTCGAGGCTGCGTTGGCCGCGCTGCCACCGGACTTCCGCGCGGCCGTCGTGCTCTGCGACATCGAGGGCCTCACCTACGACGAGATCGCCGACGTGCTGGGGCTCAAGCTGGGCACGGTGCGGTCGCGGATCCACCGTGGTCGCTCGATGTTGCGGAAGGCGCTCGCCCACCGTGCCCCGACGGCCGGCCGGGTTCGTTACTCAGGCCCTGTCGAGCCCCTGGTGATCCCGACGTGATGCGCCGGTTCGGCGGACACCTGGGCACCTCGGTGAGCGCGCTCGTCGACGGTCAGCTCGATGCCGAGTCGACGGAGCGCGCCTGGCAGCACGTCGTGGACTGTGCAGAGTGCCGTGGGCTGGTCGAGCGCGAGGCTTGGATCAAGAGACGGCTGTCGATGATGGGCGGCAACGAGCCCTCGGCCCGCCTCCTGGGTTCCCTGCACGGCCTGTGCGCCGGTCCTGACTCTGCGGGTGCTGACTCTGCCGGCGCGGCACGGGACGCCTGGGCCGACGTGGAGCGCATCGAGAGCACCGGTCGCAACCGTCGCCGCGCGGGCTTCGCGCTCGCGGGTGCCGGTTCGGTCTCCGCCGCCGTCCTCGGGTTCGCCGCCCTCGGCTCGCTGGGCCTGGGGGGAGCAGCGCCGACCGCGAACATCAGCGACGGCCTGCCCAGCTCGAGCCCGACGGCCTCGATCACCCCGACCGTCGCCGAGGTGCACGGTCGGCTCCGCGGGTGGCGGCTCCCCGAGGGAGCCTCGGGCGTCGCCACGGCCGTTCCGGCAGTCTCCCGGTAGCCGTCGGATCATCACCGGTCGTGGGGCAGGATGGTGCAGTGACCAACGAGCAGGACCGACCGTTCGACCCCGACTCCGAGCCGACCGAGGTGCTCGGTGCGCCCGATGAGCCCGGGGCCGCACCTCCCGCGGAGCCACGGACCGAAGACACCGCGCAGCTCTGGCCACAGCCTGCCCCGACGTACCAGCAGCAGCCGCCGGCCTCCCCGTACTCCTACGGTCAGCCCCCGCCCCAGCAGCCGCAGCAGCCCCAGCAGACGCAGCCGTACGGGTACCCGGAGTACCAGCCGGCCCACGAGCCCGAGCAGCTCCCGCAGCAGACCGAGGCGGCCCCTCGGGCGCGGGTCCCCGGCTGGCTCTGGCCGGTCGTGGCGGCGACCGCACTCGTTGTCGGCACCATCGGAGGGGCCATCGGCGGCACCATCGTCGCCGGTGACGACGACACCGGTTTCTTCGAGACCACCGACAACGGTTCAGACGACCCCGACGACCTGCCCACGTCCGAGGCGCCGCTCCCCGAGGGCAATGCGAGCATCGCGGCCGTGGCCGCGAAGGTCCTGCCCAGCACCGTGCAGGTGAACGCGAACGGCGGATCCGGCGACGGCACCGGCGCGACCGGTTCGGGCTTCGTCGTCGACGACAAGGGTCACGTCATCACCAACAACCACGTGATCGCCGGCGCCACGGGAGACAATGAGCTCGAGGTCGTCGACCAGGCCGGGCGGTCGCACAAGGCCCGCATCGTCGGACGCTCGACCGTGTACGACATCGCCGTCCTCTCGATCACCGACTACGAGGGGCTCGTCCCTGCGGCTCTCGGTGCGTCGCGCGCCATGCGGATCGGCGAGACCGTCGTGGCGATCGGCTCCCCGCTCGGCCTCTCCAGCACCGTCACGGCCGGCATCGTCAGCGCCGTCGAGCGCCCGGTGACCACGTCCGGGGAGTCCGGGGACTCGTCGTACATCAACGCGGTGCAGACCGACGCGGCCATCAACCCCGGCAACTCCGGTGGACCCCTGGTGAACCTCCGTGGCCAGGTCATCGGGGTCAACTCCGCGATCGCGACGACCGGCGGCATAGGTGGCGAGCAGTCCGGCAACATCGGCGTCGGTTTCGCCATCCCGATCGAGCAGGTCCGGGTGACCGCGGAGCAGATCCTCGCCACCGGCGAGGCGCAGTACCCGATCATCGGCGCCAACGTGAACACCGTCCCGGACAAGAGCGGCGCACACATCGTCGACGTGAACGCGGGCGCGCCGGCCGAGGCAGCGGGCCTGCGGAAGAACGACTACGTCGTGGCGGTCGACGGCAAGCCCGTCCAGGACAGCATCGGGCTGATCGTCGCCATCCGCTCGCACCAGCCGGGCGAGACGGTCACCCTGACGATCCTGCGGGCAGGAGCCCAGCGGGACGTCGAGATCACCCTCGACGCCCAATCCGACAAGCCGACCGAAGACTGACCGGCCGGCTCGGCCCAAGGAGTTACGTCGCGTCGGCGTCGTAAGGGGGGCGCTCGCCGTCGGCGAGGGGGTTGAACCGCACCTTGGCGGCCGGAGCCGACTCGTCTGCGTCGTCCCACGCCTCCATGATGTGCTTGCGAATCGCCCGGCGCGGGTCCAGGTCAGTCAGCTCGAAGTCGGAGAACTCCGGGCCGAGCTCGGTGCGGATGTCGTCTCGCGCCTGCTGGGTCAGCTTGCGCACCTGCCGGATGAACCGGCCCGACTGCCGGGCGAAGTCAGGGAGTCGGTCGGGACCGAAGACGAACATGGCGACCACGACGATGACCGCCAGCTCCGGTATGCCGATCCCGAACACGGGGAGACCTTACAGGCGACCCGAGGGGGTGAGGCCGAGCTGCAGCCCGGCGAGGCCGCGGCCCCGCCCGGCGAGCTTGTCGGCGATCGCGACGAGCTCGGCGGCCGCGGGAGCGGCCGGCTCGGCCAGCACGATGGGGCTGCCGGCGTCCCCACCCTCGCGCAGGCGGGTGTCGAGCGGGACCGAGCCGAGGAGCGGCACGTCGTACCCGAAGCGCTGGGACAGGGTCTGAGCCACGCGCTGACCGCCGCCCGAGCCGAAGACCTCGAGCTTCGAGCCGTCGGGCAGGGAGAGGTACGACATGTTCTCGAGGACGCCGACGACGCGCTGGTGCATCATCGAGGCCATCGTGCCGGCGCGCTCGGCGACCTCCGCGGCGGCCTCCTGCGGGGTGGTGACGACGATGACCTCGGCGCTGGGCAGGTGCTGGCCCAGCGAGATCGCCACGTCGCCGGTGCCCGGCGGCAGGTCGAGCAGCAGGGCGTCGAGGTCGCCCCAGTAGACGTCGGCGAGCATCTGCACGAGCGCCCGGTCGAGCATCGGGCCGCGCCAGGCGACCACCTGGTCGCGGCGGGGCTTGAGCATGCCGATCGAGATGACCGAGACGCCGCTGGGGGTCGGCACCGGCATGATCAGGTCGTCGACCTGGGTGGGCCGGGTGTCGGCCACGCCGAGCATCGCCGGGACCGAGTGGCCGTAGATGTCGGCGTCCACGATGCCGACCTTCAGGCCCTGCTTGGCCATCGCGGCGGCGAGGTTCACGGTCACCGAGGACTTGCCGACGCCGCCCTTGCCGGAGGCGATCGCGTAGATCTTGGTCAGCGAGTCGGCGCGAGCGAACGGGATCTCGCGCTGCGCCTGGCCGCCGCGAAGCGTCTCCTGCAGGCCGGCGCGCTGCTCCTGGGTCATGACGCCCAGCGTCAGGTCGACGCCGGTCACCCCGGGGACCTTCGACACGGCGGCGGTCACGTCGCGGTTGATGGTGTCCTTCAGCGGGCAGCCGGCGACGGTGAGCAGCACGGTGACCGCCACGGTGCCGTCGCCGCGGACGTCGACGGTGTCGACCATGCCGAGCTCGGTGATCGGCCGCCGGATCTCGGGGTCGTTGACCGTCGCGAGCGCAGCCTGGATCTCTTCGAGTGCGGGGGAGGTCATGGCCTCAAGGGTACGGCGGTGGGGTCAGCCGTCCCACTCGCGGTCCGGGTCGTCGCCCTCCAGCCGGTCACGGCTGCGGCGGTCCATCTCCTCCAGCTCGCCGAGCAGCGTCCGCAGCTCCGAGCGCACGTAGTCCCGGGTCGCCACCTCGCCGAGCGCCATCCGCAGGGACGCCATCTCGCGGGCCAGGAACTCCATGTCGGCGTGCGCACGGCCGGCCGCCTGGCGGTCCTGCTCGGCGATCACCCGGTCGCGGTCCTCCTGCCGGTTCTGGGCGAGCAGGATCAGCGGCGCGGCGTAGGACGCCTGCAGGCTCAGCATCAGCGTGAGGAAGATGAACGGGTAGGCGTCCCACTGGTAGTCCGCCGGCATCGCCCAGTTCCACACGAGCCAGATCGCGACGAACGCGGTCATGTAGAGCAGGAACCGGGCCGTGCCCATGAACCGCGCGAAGGTCTCGGCGAAGCGGCCGAAGGTGTCGCTGTCCATCTCGGGTCGCCGGATCAGCGGGCGCCGGGCCTCGACGGGGGCGTCGAGCCGGGCGTTCCGCTTCTCGGGGCGCTCGCGCTTCTCGGGGCGTTCGCGCTTCTCCGGGCGCTCGCGCTCCTTATCTCTGGCCACGAGCACCCCCCGGGTGGCTGTACCGCCCGTCGAAGCGCACCCGGCTGCGGCTCGGGGTGTCGCGCCAGTTCTCGGGGAGCAGGTGGTCGAGCAGGTCGTCGACGGTCACGGCGCCCACCAGCCGGCCGTCCTCGTCGACGACCGGGGCGGCGACGAGGTTGTACGTCGCGAGGTGCCGGGCCACGTCCTCCAGGCTCGCCGACGGCTTCAGCGGCTCGACGTCACTGTCGACCGCGTGGCCGACCAGCGTCGACGGGGGCTCACGCAGCAGCCGCTGGATGTGCGCCACCCCCAGCAGCCGCCCCGTCGGGGGCTCCAGGGGCGGGCGGACGACGTACACCATCGCGGCCAGCGACGGGCTCAGC
>DASSPN010000085.1:0-119459 GCA_035699605.1 Nocardioidaceae bacterium
GGTAGCACGAGTCGTAGGCCACCCCCGCCACGCCGCCGAACAGCTCGGCCTGGGACGCGGTCTTCACGCCCTCGGCGCCGGTGAACAGGCCACCGGCCGGGATGCCTTCGGCGATGAACGGACCGTAGTCCGAACGTCCGTTGAACGGCGTCTGCTCGCTCGCCAGGCCTACACCCCCGAAGAACTCGTAGAACACCTTCTCGATCAGCCCGGAGCCGTCCGGACCGTCGGCAACTCCTGTCCCCACCGGGAACGCGGAGTTGTCGCCGTCGTACACGAAGCGCACGTAGTTCGGCGAGCCGATCATGTCGAAGTTGAGGTTGAGTGCGATGTCGGCCAGCTCCGCGGGCTGCTCCGCCTTCAGCTGCGCGACGTACGCCGCCGATCCGAGCAGGCCGAACTCCTCCGCGTTCCACCAGGCGAAGCGGACCTTGTTGGCGATAGCGCGACCCTCGAGCGCCTCGGCCATCGCCAGAAGTGCGGCCGAGCCCGAGCCGTTGTCGTTGATGCCCGGCCCGCGCGAGACGCTGTCGAGGTGTGCACCGACCACGACGACGTTGTCCGGGTTCCCGCCGGGAGTGTCAGCGATGACGTTGTACGACGTACGCGTCTCGTTGACCCGGTTCACCTTGATGCGGGCAGTCAGTCCGGCGCCCACCTGGGTCGACCACTCCTGACCGATCGCCTGCGAGGTGCCGAGCACGGGCACACCGAAGCTGACGGGACCACCCAGTGTGCCGTTGATCGTCCCGGGCACGTTGTTGAAGACGATGACCCCGACCGCACCGGCGTTCGCGGCGTTCTGCGCCTTGATCGCGAACGTGCAGGCCACCGGGAAGGTCGCCGGCGTGCCACGCTGGACGAGTGCGATGGACCCTGCCGGGAACCCTGCCCAGTCAGCCGCCTCGCACCCTCGGTTGTCGCCGCTCGGAAGCTGCACGCCGGCGGTGACGTCACCGTTGGGAGAGAACGTCATCGATGCGAAGTCCACTCCGTCGACGTAGGTCGTCGGGTTGGGACTGATCCGCTGCATGACCGCCGGCGTCACGTCTGCGTTGAAGACGAACTCGAACGGGTCGAGGGTCACGTCGAGGCCGGCGGCCTCGGCCTTCTCGACTACATAGTCGATCGACGCCTGGTTCGCTGCGCTGGTCGCCACCCGGTTGCCGGTCCCGCCGTTGTCGGCAAACGACTGGAAGGCGGCCTGGTGAGACCGGATCGCGTCGACCGTGACGGCCTTGCGGTACCCGGAGGTCATGGACAGGTTGCTGGGTGGTTTCTTCTTGCTGCTGTCGGCCTCAGCCGGCCCCACCAAGACTCCCCCGCTCACCAAGGTGATGGCGGCGAGAGCTGCTGTGAGCACGCCTTTGTGCTTTCGCTGCATTGTGTCTCCCGTGATTGATGGTGCCCCCTCTGGTCGCACCCTAGGCCGGGAGTCAGATCAGAGGGAAGGCCGGAGAGCACGGGCACAGGCGAAAGGCCCGGATCTCCCCCGTGGGATCCGGGCCTTTCGTGCAGAAGGGGTCAGCGACCCACGAGCTCCAGGACGCGACCGAGCCGGCTGGTGGCGCCACGCTCGGGCAGGACTCCTGCCCAGGCGTCCTCGAGCAGCTCACCGACGGTCTCCTTCGCGCAGGACCGGTTGGCGCCGATCCCACCGGACGGACCTCGCTTGGCCCAGCCCACGACGTACGCTCCGGGAACGCCTGCCACGCGCCCACGGTCGTTCGGGATGCGACCCGAGCCCTCGTCGAACGGGAGTCCGGGTGTGCGGACCCCGCGGCTGCCGATCGCACGCAGCACGAGTCCGGCCTCGATGAGCTCGCCGTCGGTGGTGACCACGCCCTCGGGGCTGACAGACGCCACCTGCACGTTGTGACGGAAGACTGCGCCGCTCGGCACGGCCGCGTCGAAGCCCAGCCGCTCGTTGCGGGTGTACGACGCCGACTCGCCGCGGGCGAGCAGCACGACCTCGCGGACCTTGCTGCGACGAAGCTCGGCGAGCGCGTGCGGGGCGATGCTGGTGGTGGCCAGAGACTCCGGGTCGGAGAGCAGGATGCGGGCGACGTCGAGTGCCACGTTGCCCATGCCCACGAGGACGACTCGCTCGGCGTCGAGCGTGAAGGCGTCGGCGGGCACGTCGGGGTGACCGTTGTACCAGGCGACGAACCGGGTCGCCGCGAAGGCGTGCTCTTCGCCGTACACCCCGAGCTTGCGGTCGTCAGGTGCACCCACGGCGTAGATGACCGCGTCGTGGCGCTTCATCAGGTCCTCGTGGGTGAGGTCGCGGCCGACCTGGGTGCCCAGCACCAGCTTCACGCGCGGGTGCTCGAAGAGGCGCGCGAAGGTGTGACCGACCTTCTTGGTGGACGGGTGGTCGGGCGCGACACCCCAGTTCACCAGGCCGCCGGGCGTCTCGAGCCGGTCGATCAGCGTGATGCGCGACGCGGTGTGCAGCAGCAGGTCCTCCACCGCGTACATCCCGGCCGGTCCGGTGCCGACGACCGCGACGTCCAGCCCCTTGAAGGCACTGGGCACCAGGCGGTCGAAGCTCGGCTCGCCCCACGGGTGGAAGTTCGGACCGGTGCGCACGGGCTCCGGCGTTCCCTCGAAGTAGTCGGCGTTGATCTGCGCGTAGACCTTCTCGGGACCGAACAGGGTCTCCACCGGGACGATCGCGTCGATCGGGCACGCGTCGGCGCAGGCACCGCAGTCGATGCACGAGCGCGGGTCGACGTGCAGCATCTCGGTGCTGCCGAACGCGCGCTCCTCGGGTGTCGGGTGGATGGCGTTGACCGGGCAGACCGACACGCAGGTGGCGTCGCTGCAGCAGTTCTGGGTGATCGCGAAGGCCATGGCGGGCTCCTCAGTACAAGTGAGCAGCCCGGTAGACGAGCTTGGCGGGACCGGTCAGCAGACCGGCGGAGGACAGGAACTCCATGAGCCCCGAGCAGCTCGAGCGCAGCATCGTGTGGAAGTTCTCGTTCTTCCTCGCCTCGCGACGTGCGCGCTTCTCGTCGAGGCCGGCGTTCTTGTAGACGTCCTTGTTCCACATCGAGTGCACGATCGCATAGGCCGCGACAGCGACGACCAGACCGGCGATCTGCTTGCGCACGACACCGGACTCGGCAAGGCGCTGGCGGGTCTCCTCGCGGGCGAACGCCATGTGCCGCGACTCCTCGACGACATGGATGTTGTTGACGGTGCGCACGAAGGGCACGACGCGCTCGTCACGCATCCAGTCGCGCTGCATGACGTCGAGGACCTCCTCGGCGACCAGGATCGCGGCGTAGGCCGTCTCGCCGAAGGCGATGGTCTTGAACAGGCGACCGAGCTCGACGACGACCTTGGACGGGAGGTACGCCGGCGCCTCGAGCTTCTCGGCACCCCGGGCGAACATGATGGAGTGCCGGCACTCGTCGGCGATCTCGGTGAGCGCCCACTGGAACTCCGGGGTGGTGACGTCCTTGGCGTACATGTCCCGCAGGATCATTTGCTGCAGGATCATCTCGAACCAGATGCCGGTGCTCGCGACGGAGGCAGCCTCCTGGCGGGTCAGCTCCTTCCGCTGCTCCTCGGTCATCTCGTCCCAGTAGGACGTGCCGAAGAGGGTCGACCACTCAGGGCTGGTGCCGTAGAACCTTTTGTCGAGCGGCGTCTCCCAGTCGACCTCCGTGACGGGGTCCAGGGACAGGATCTCGGACGACTCCAGCAGCCGCTTCGCGACGCTCTTGGGCTCGGCCTCGCGTGCCGTGCCCTCGGTGCTCTCGACAGTGACAGCAGCCATGGGTGCAACCTCCAGGTTTCTATCTGACATCATCCATGTTACATGTCAGATGGCACACCTGGCTCTGTGGGCTGGCTCACCTAGCGCACGAGGCGGTCCAGCAGGTGGTCGAGCTGCCGCGCCGGATCATCGGTCAGACCGCCGTGGATGGGGCCGGGCTGCACCACCGTGCTCCGCGGCGCGCTCACGAAGCCGAAACGGGTCCCGAGGGGCTTCTCCCCCGCGGCTCCCGCGGACTCGTCGCCCCGGCACACCGCCTCGATCGCCCCCAGATGGGAGCAGACGGTGTCGACGTCGATCGTCGGGTTCAAGGCCCTCAGCCGCTCCGCGGTGACGTGCGACCGTGCCTCGAGGAAGCCAACCTCCTGGCAGTAGAGGACCACCCCCACGTTCACGAACTCCTCGCGGTCCACGCGGGGAACACAGCGGAGCACGACGTACTGGTAGGGGCTCATGCGGCGCGCTCCTGCGGTAGCCAGGCACGGTCGCCGCCGACCCGGGCGAGGAGGAACTCCCGGTAGCGCCCCCTGTCTTCCGGCGAGCCGAGCCACTCGTCCGGCACGAGCGCCAGCACCTCGTCGAGCAGGTCTGGCGTGATCCGAGGCGCCAGCTCGGCATCTGCCGCCTCGACCCCGTCCCGGTAGCCCAGGAGGACGTGGTCGGAGGCGTCGAACGGCTGGGCCGCGAAGCGCTCGGCCGACCCGCCTGGCCACGCGTGGTGGAAGTACAGCGACGCACCGTGGTCGATCGCCCAGAGGTCACCGCCCCACATCAGCAGGTTCGGGTTGCGCCACGACCGGTCGACGTTGGCGGTGAACGCGTCGAGCCACAGGATCCGAGCCGCGTCCTCCGGCTCGGGGCGGCACGAGGCGTCGTACCCGAAGGAGCCCGGGAGGAAGTCGACGCCCAGGTTGAGCCCGATGCTCGCGTTGAGGAGGTCCTGGACCTCCTCGTCGGCCTCGTACTTGCCGATGGCTGCTTCCAGCTGGACGGCCACCAGCTCCGGCGTGCGGATGCCGAGTCGACGCGCGAGCTCTCCCACGATCACCTCGGCGACCAGCACGCGTGGTCCCTGGCCGGCGCCGAAGAACTTGCAGACGTAGGTGCCGAGGTCGTCGGCCTCCACCAGCCCCGGAAGCGACCCGCCTTCGCGGAGCGGCGCGACGTACCTCGTCGCCCTGACCTGCCTCATGACGCAGCCACGCGGTCCTTCTCGAGGTTCACGTCGTACGACGGTGCGGGCCAGTCGAGCTCCATCGCCTCGAGCGCCTCGGTGAGCAGGCTGGCGATGGCCCAGGTGCGGTACCACTTCTTGTTCGCCGGCACGACGTACCAGGGCGCCACTTCGGTGCTGCAGCGCTCGAGTGCGATCTGATACGCCTCCTGGTACTTGTCCCAGAGCTTGCGCTCGTCGACGTCGCCCGGCTTGTACTTCCACTGCTTGGTCTCGTCGTCGAGCCGGGCCAGAAGACGCTCACGCTGCTCCTCGCGAGAGATGTGCAGCATGCACTTCACGATGGTCGTGCCCTCGTCGACGAGGCGGCGCTCGAAGTCGTTGATCGCTCCGTAACGGCGCTCGATCTCACCGGCGTTGGCCAGCTCGTGCACCCGGGCCACGAGCACGTCCTCGTAGTGGGACCGGTCGAAGATCCCGACGTACCCGTGCGCCGGCACCTCTTTCTCCACCCGCCAGAGGAAGTCGTGCGCGAGCTCCTCACGCGTCGGCTTCTTGAACGACTTGATGCGGATGCCCCCCGGGTCGAAGATCCCGACGGCGTGCTTGAGGGTTCCGCCCTTGCCCGAGGTGTCCATGCCTTGGATCACGAGGAGGAGGCTCTTGCGACCGTCTGTGTAGCCGTGGGCGAAGAGCTTCTCCTGGAGGTCCGCGAGCCTGGGAGCGAGCTCCTCGAGGGCCGCTTCGCCGGCAGCCTTGTCGCCGTCGAAGCCGGGCGTGCCCTCGGGGTCGTAGTCGGCGAGGTCGACCGCCCCGGGCTTGACCTTGAGCAGGTCCGAGATCGTCATGAGCCGAGACTATTCGGCGTCGGTCAGTCCCGCGCCCTCACGCGCCAGTGCCACCAGCCGGCTGATCGCGCGAAAGTACTTCTTCTTGTAGCCGCCGGCCAGCAGCTCGGGCGCGAAGAGCTGATCGAACGGCACTCCGCTGGCGACCACGGGGAGGTCCCGGTCGTACATGCGGTCGGCGAGGACCACCAGGCGGAGCGCGACAGCCTGGTCGTCGACCGTGCGCACGTCCTCGAGGCAGACCGCGGTGACACCGTCGAGGAGCGCGCCGTACTTGCTCGGGTGTACGTCGGCCAGGTGTCGGTGCAGGTCGACGAAGTGGTCGAAGCTCGCGCCGTCGCGCTGCGCGTGCTCCTTCACCGTGGCCAGGTCGGTGCTCCGCGGGGCCGCCGGGAGGCCCCGGTGGCGGTAGTCCTCGCCGTCGATCCGGTGCGACTCGAAGGACGCGGCCAGCCCCTGGATCTCGCGCATGAAGTCGGCGGTGGCGAAGCGCCCCTCCCCGAGCTTGTCGGGCAGCGTGTTGGAGGTGGCGACCAACCGGACCCCGGCGTCGCGCAGTTTCGTGAGGAGCGTGCTCACCAGGACGGTGTCACCCGGGTCGTCGAGCTCGAACTCGTCGACGCACACGAGGGTGTACGTCGAGAGCGCCTCGACGGCCTGGTGGAAGCCGAGCGCGCCCACGAGGTGGGTGAGCTCTACGAAGGTCGCGAACAGCTTGGGCCCGGGGGCGGCGTGCCACGTGCTCGCCAGGAGATGGGTCTTGCCCACGCCGTACCCGCCGTCGAGGTAGACCCCGGTCGGGCCGCTGGGGGCCTTCTTCCCGAACAGGCTCTTCTTCTGCGGCTTCAGCCCCGCAACGAACGCCTCGAGTCTCGCGACCGCCTCGGCCTGCGACGGCTGGTTGGGGTCAGGGCGGTAGGAGTCGAAGCTGACCTGCGCGAAGCGCGGCGGCGGCACCAGCTCTGCGAGCAGCCGGTCCGCGGGCACGGACGGGTTGCGATCACAGAGGGCGATGGGCACCGGGCGAGTTTATTAGAGTCACCAGCGTGGACCTTCCCGTCATGCCGCCCGTGGAACCCATGCTCGCCAAGTCCGTGAAGGGGATCCCCGACCCGGGCAAGTTCGCCGACGGGTTGTCCTTCGAGCCGAAGTGGGACGGGTTCAGGTGCATCGTCTTCCGCGACGGCGACGAAGTCATCCTGGCCTCGCGGAACACGAAGCCGTTGACGCGCTACTTCCCCGAGGTGGTTGCGGCACTGCTCGAGAACGTCCCGCCACGGTGCGTGCTCGACGGCGAGATCGTCCTCGCGATCGGTGAGCGGCTCGAGTTCGAGAAGCTCCAGGAGCGCATCCACCCCGCTGACTCGCGAGTGCGGATGCTCGCCGAGACCACACCGGCCGCCTTCGTCGCCTTCGACCTGCTCGCCATCGGTGACGAGTCGCTGATGAAGGAGCCTTTCGCGGTACGGCGGGCCCGGCTCGAGTCTGAGCTGGCCTCTGTCGCTGCGCCGATCCACGTCACCCCGACGACGACAGACACCGCCGTGGCCGAGGAGTGGTTCCATCAGTTCGAGGGCGCGGGCCTCGACGGCGTCGTCGCGAAGCCGATGGCAGAGCCCTACTCCCCCAACGGCCGCACCATGCTGAAGATCAAGCACGACCGCACCGCGGACGTCGTACTCGCGGGGTACCGGCTGCACAAGACGTCGACGCCGGAGAAGCCGCTGCTCGGGTCGCTGCTGCTCGGCCTCTACGCCGACGGCAAGCTCCAGCACGTCGGAGTCTCCGCCTCGTTCACGGCGGCGCGCCGGGCTGAGCTCATCCAGGAGCTGAGCCCACTGGAGGTGCCCCTCGAGGAGCACCCCTGGGGCGAGTGGGCGGAGTGGGCCATCGCCAACCCCGATCGAGTGCCCGGGACGCAGAGCCGGTGGAGCGCTGGCAAGGACCTGTCGTTCGTGCCGCTCCGGCCCGAGCGGGTGCTGGAGGTCGGGTACGACCACATGGAGGGGCGGCGGTTCCGGCACACGGCGCAGTTCAAGCGGTGGCGGCCGGACCGGGACCCGGCGTCGTGCGGGTACGAGCAGCTCGACGAGCCGGTGTCCTACGACCTGCAGAAGGTCCTTAGACCCTAGTCCGCCTTGTCCTTTTCGTCGGTAAAGGCCCCCTACTAGGGCCATTTTCTTTCCCAGGTGAGTGGTTTGGGGTGGTCTAGGTCGGGAGAGCCGTGTCCACGTGACACGCTTCTCGTTGGGGAGGGCAGCCGTTACTCGTTGCCTACAAAATCTTGCCTATGGGGGGCAATCACATATGAAGCACGGACTTTTCCGTGCGCTTGCTGCTGTGTCTGCAAGTGCACTCGTCCTCGGCGTGGCCGGTGTGGCCCAAGCAGCCGACGAAGGCACCAGTACGCCAACTGGCGCGCCCACGATCGCGAGCGACCAGGCCGACTACCCGCCAGGCGCCACCGTGGTGCTCTCCGGCGGTGGATGGCAGCCGGGCGAGGCTGTCCACGTCTATGTGAATGACGACGACAACCGCACGTGGGAGCGCCACTCCGACGTCGTTGCCGACGAGACCGGCATGATCACGGACACCTTCTCGCTCCCGAACTGGTTCGTTGCGAACTACCGGGTGACCGCCACCGGGTCTGTGTCAGGTGAGGTGGTCACGACCTTCACCGACGCGAACGTCTCCCTGACGATCTCTCCGGGCGGCGTACCCGTCACGATCACCGTGAAGAAGTTCAACGCCAACGAGGTCTGTCCCACGGACCCGAAGGCCAACACTTCAACTGTGACGGTCACGGGTGGCCCCACAAACGTAGGTGGCGGCGGCTCGCTGGCGACGTTCACGGCCCCGCAGAACGTCACGGCCAACGGCGTGCAGTACAGCTTTGCCCGCTGGACCAACGGCTCGACTCAGTACTCGACCCTCGAGACTCCGTGCGTGTCGGCGGCCCCGGCGTCGGACACCAGCCTTGTTGCCGTCTATGAGCCCTCGGCCAAGGCCACGAGCACCGCACTCGCGAGCAACAACAACGCGAGCACGTACGGCCAGTCGGTCACGTTCACGGCGACAGTGACGTCGACGCCAAGCAACCCAAGCAGCTCGGGAACGGTCACTTTCAAGGATGGCGCCACCACGCTGTGCAACGCGGTCGCCCTTACCGGCAACACGGCTACGTGCAGCACCGCCACGCTGACCGCGGCGACTCACCCCATCACGGCAACGTACAACCCAGGCACCGGCTTCCTGACCAGCACCAGCAACACGGTGAACCAGGTCGTCAACAAGAAGTCGATCACCGGTTCGTTCACCGCCCACAACAAGGCGTACGACGGCAACACCTCCGCGACCATCGCCTCCCGCTCGCTCAGCGGTGTCGTCGGCACTGACGCCGTGAACCTCGTCGGCGGAACGGCGACGTTTGACACCGACAGCGTCGGCACCGGCAAGACGGTCACTGGCTCTGGCTTCTCGATCTCCGGCGCCGCAGCGGACAACTACACGCTGGCTTCGAGCACATTGACCACGACAGCGAACATCACTGAGCTGAGCCTCAGCGTCGACTTCACGGCTTCAAACAAGGTCTACGACGGCAACAGGTCGGCGACGATCCTGACCCGCACCATCACGGCCGGGCTCCTGGCCAATGACGATGTGGCGGTCACGGGTGGTGAAGCGGCGTTCGACAGTTCGAACGCGGGCACCACAAAGACCATCACCGCCGAAGGCTTCACACTGACCGGTGCCGACGCCGGCAACTACTCCATCGGCTCGATCGACACCGCGACGGCCGACATCACGCCGAAGCCGATCACGGGGTCGTTTACGGCCAACAACAAGCCCTACGACGGCAACACCTCTGCCACGGTCCTGACCCGAACGCTTACGGGGGTGGTCGGCAATGACGCCGTGTCGCTCGATGGCGGCGCTGCTGCCTTTGACACCAAGGCTGTGGGCACTGGCAAGACCGTGACCCTGACCGGCGCCACGCTCTCCGGCGCCGCCGCTGGAAACTACACCCTCACCGAGGTCGGCACCACCACTGCCGACATCACGGCTGCGGGCGTGACCGTCAGCTTCACGGCTGGGAACAAGGTCTACAACGGCAACGCCGTGGCGACCATCACCGGCCGCTCGGTCTCCGGTGTGCTCGGCAGTGACGTGGTGACCGTTAGCGGAGGCAGCGCCTCCTTCGACGACAAGAACGTGGGCGCCGGCAAGGCAGTCACGGCCTCGGCCTCCGGCTTCACGCTCGGTGGCGCCGATGGTGGCAACTACACGATCATCGCGGTCAACCCGACTACGGCCGACATCACCGCTCTGCACATCACGGGCAGCTTCACCGCCGACGACAAGGTCTACGACGGCAACGACTCTGCGGAGGTCCTGACCCGCACGCTCATTGGTGCCCTGGGTGGCGACGCTGTCTTCCTCACCGACGGGACAGCGAAGTTCGACGACGAGAACGTCGGAAACAACAAGACCGTCACGCTGACCGGCGCAAGTCTCACCGGTGGTGATGCAGGGAACTACGCCCTCGACTCGGTCAACACGGCCAAGGCGAACATCACGGCGCTGCCAATCGTGGGCACGTTCACGGCGGACAACAAGGAATACGACGGCAACACCAACGCAACCGTCCTCACGCGCAGCCTCGTTGGTGCAATTTATGGTGACGACGTCGAGCTCGTGGACGGCACCGCCTCGTTCGAGGACAAGAACGTCGGCAACGACAAGACCGTCACCCTCAGGGGTGCCGAGCTCGACGGCGACGACGCTGGCAACTACAGCCTGTCATTGGTGTTCACCGCGAAGGCCAACATCACGCCCAAGTCGATCACCGGTACCTTCACCGCCGACAACAAGGAATACGACGGCAACACCAACGCGACCGTCGTGACCCGCGACCTGGTCGGTGCGATTGACGGTGACGACGTCGAGCTCGTGGACGGCACCGCCTCGTTCGAGGACAAGAACGTCGGCAACGACAAGACCGTCACCCTCACGGGTGCCGAGCTCGACGGCGACGACGCTGGCAACTACACGCTCGCCTCGGTCGCCACGACCACGGCGAACATCACCGCCAAGTCGATCACCGGTACCTTCACCGCCGACAACAAGGAATACGACGGAAACACCAGCGCGACTGTCCTCTCGCGTGGGCTCGCCGGCGTGATCAACGACGACGTCGTGTCGCTGTCCGGTGGAACTGCGACGTTCGCCGACAAGAACGTTGGCACCGCCAAGGTAGTGACGCTCACCGGCGGATCGCTGACCGGGGCCGACGCGAGCAACTACACACTCAGCTCGGTCGCGACCACGACCGCGAACATCACCCCGCTGCACATCGCGGGAACGTTCACGGCCAAGGACAAGGTCTACACCGGGACGACGGCGGCAGAGGTCCTGACCCGCGGCCTCGTTGGCCAGGTGTCGGACGACGATGTCGTTCTGTCGGGCGGTACCGCAGCGTTCGCCAACAAGAACGTCGGCACCGCGAAGACCGTGACCCTTACGGGCGCCACGCTGGCCGGGAATGACGCTGGCAACTACGTCCTGGACTCGGTTGCGACCACCACGGCGAGCATCACGCCGGCACCGGTGTCAGGCTCCTTCACCGCCTACGACAAGGTCGTCGACGGCACGAGGAGCGCGACGGTCAAGAACACGTCACTCACCGGAGTCATCGCTCCTGACGTCGTGAATCTGGTCGTGACCAACCCGCTGTTCGACACGGCGTCGGTGGGCACCGGCAAGACGGTGACCGCAAGCCTGTCGCTGAGCGGCGCCGACAGCGGCAACTACGCGCTGACGTCCACGACGGCCACCACGACGGCGTCGATCACCTACGCGTGGGGTGGCTTCCTCCAGCCGATCAACGACACGGCGCACCAGGTGGGCGTGGCCCAGAGCAAGTTCAAGCTGGGCCAGACCATTCCCGCCAAGTTCGTGATCAAGGACGCGTTCGGCACTGTGGTTCAGCAGTCGAGCCAGCCTCAGTTCAGCAAGGTGTTCCGTGGGAAGACCTGCGACGCCAGCGGCACGACGGAGGCAGTCTCGACGCTCACCGCGGACGCGGGCGCCTACTACAAGTGGGACGGCTCGCAGTACCACTACAACTGGAGCACCAAGGGCCTCGAGGCAGGCGAGTGGAGAATCTTTGCGATTCTCGCCGACGGGACCAGCCAGTACACGGACATCTGTCTGACCAAGTAGCACAGCAACACGACGAAAGCCCTCCCCCGTCCTGCTGGGGAGGGCTTTCGTCCTGTTCTGCCCATCTCTACGCTGGAGGCATGACCATCACGCCGACGACGTACGACGTGGTCCTGCTCATCGAGCAGCCCCTCTCGGTCCAGGACGCCAAGCAGGTCCGCAGCCTCCACGAGGAGGTCGCCGACCCCGTCCGCTACCACCTCCTCCTCCCGGTCGAGGACGCGGCGGCACGCGTGGAGTCCGCGATGGGCTCTCTCGCCGGCGGGGAGATGCTCGCGGGACCGATCCCCACGATGGACCCGACCGACGTGGCGGAGGTGCAGCGCGACCTGCTGGACCAGGCCCGCACCGACGTGGGCGACTGCGTGCAGCGGCTCCACGCCTGCGGTGGGGACGCGACGGGCGAAGTGGTGAGCATCGACCCCGTCGATGCACTGATCGCGAAGGTCAAGGAGGTCGATGCCGCCGAGGCGATCATCCTGACGCGGCCGCACGTGATCGCGGAGTTCTTCCACCTCGACTGGACGTCACGCGCCCGGCGCAAGCTCGGCGTACCGGTTCTGCACCTGTTGGAGCACGAGAACTTCGACGAGCAGTCTGGGCAGGGCGAAGGCGTCACCGGGCTCTGAACGTCAAGACCTGCCGGGTCGGCGTACCTTCCGGCTCAAGATCTGCCGGGTCGGCGTACCTTCCGGGCTCACAATCTGCCGGGTCGGCGGAGCCGCCCCGCGGGCGCGGGGCGGCTCGTGTGACTCGCCCCCAGGTCAGGCCAGCGGGCCGCGGTAGTAGCCGCCGAGCTTGTCGCGGTACGCCGCGTCGCGGTACTCGTTCTCGTCGAACTCGGGCGAGTTCTTGATGTCGTCCTTCGTGCGGTCGACGAACACCTTCTGCTCGTCCATGTCGACGCCGCTGATCACGCCGGCCGGCAGCATGACCTTCTTGCCGAAGATCCACGGGCCCGTGTCGACGACGATGTAGTCGGCGCCGACCTCGTTCGACTTCTCGTCGACGTGGCCGATGCTGCCGTCGGCAGCTTCGACCTTGTACCCGCTCAGGTCCATCGATCCCCAGTCGCCGCCGGTGCCGCGGTAGCTCCAGATCTCGAAGTCATCCATGGTTTGTTCTCCCTCCCCTTGACAGGGTTCCCTCCGGGGCCAGGTGGCCCCAGACCCCGCCGGTACCCGGCGGTCACGGAGCAAAACGCGTCGTAAAAACACTTGAAGAACGCAATCAATCGCCGATCACCCGGGAGTCCTGAACGCCGGAACCGGATCGGAACAATGCGTCGCACCGCCTACGTCCATCTCCTTCTTCTCCTCGTCCTGGCACTTTCGTACCTGCTTCCCACCGCGTCCGCAGGCGCCGCCACGGTGGAGCTCACCACACGACAGGCGACGGCGAACATCGCCTTCACCCTGTCCGCCGACCAGGCCCGCCAGGACATCCGGGCGATGGCGCGGCACGCGGACGTCATCGGCTGGCAGGAGATCTCCAACCCGTACCAGGCGCGTGCGATCGACGCCCTCGACCGGTTCAACACCTGGTGGCCGGGCGGCCGCTCGGCGTCGGGTCGCCCCTTGATGACGCCCCGCAACACGAACCCGATCTCGTACCGCTCCGACGTCTGGCGGCGTGTCGACCAGGGCAGCCGCCTCAGCGCCCCCGAGATCGAGGACGTGTCGAGGGACCGCTACGTCTCCTGGGTGGTCCTGAAGCACCGCAGGAGCGGTCGCCTGGTCGCCCGTTGGAACGTGCACTTCGTCCCGAACGCCTGGGGTGACGCGCGCTACCGCACTCAGCTGGCCCGCCAGGAGGCCTGGACAGACCAGGCTCGCGTCGTACGCCGTGTCCACCTCCGGCTGGTCTCGCGGGGCATCCCTGTCTTCGGCGGTGGGGACATCAACCGACGCAACGTCGAGTTCATCGGTGACGTCGCCGTCTACGACACGCTCTCCAGCGGTCGCATCGACAATCTCGTCCACTCGGTGACGACCCGGATCGGCGTGGCGGACAAGCCGAGCTGGCTGCCGCTGAACTCCGACCACGACGGCCTCGTCCTCCCGTACGTCGTGGGGGTCGACGTCGCCGTCGAGCCTGCGTCCGAGGAGCCGCACGAGCCCGGTGGCAACGGTGGCGGGAACGGCAACGGGCACGGGCCGAAGCCTTAGCCGTCGATGCGGTTGCCCTCGGCGTCCCAGTGGGCGGCAACCTTCTTGGACGGCTGCACGCGCGGCGGCTCCCCCGGCATCTTGGGATAGTCGGGCGGGAAGTTGACCTCACCGCCGGGCAGGGACTCCCAGAGCTCCAGCAGTGGGTCGAGCGAGTGCGCGACGTCGTCGATCTCCGCCCAGGGATCGCCGTCCGCCAGGAAGTCCGGGACCGTCAGCAGGTTGAAGTCTCGCGGGTCGCTCAGGTCGGCCAGCTGATCCCAGGTCAGTGGCGTGCTCACCGGCGCGCCAGGACGAGGCCGAAGACTCCAGGCGCCGGCCACGGTGCGGTCGCGGAGGTTCTGGTTGAAGTCGAGGAAGATCGAGCCGTCAGGACGCTCCTCCTTCCACCAGTTCGTGGTGACCCTGTCGTCGCGGCGCTCCAGCTCACGTCCTACGCCGATGGCTGCGTGACGGACGTCGTCGAAGGTCCACTCCGGCCTGATCCGGACGTAGATGTGGATGCCGCGGTTGCCCGACGTCTTCGGGAAAGCACGGATCCCCCGCTCGCGGAAGAGCTCCTTGACGAGGACGGCGACCCGTTGCGCATCGGCGAACGAGGCGCCGGGCTGCGGGTCGAGATCGATGCGGAGCTCGTCGGGGTGGTCGACGTCGACCGCGCGCACGGCCCACGGATGGAACGTGAGCGTCCCCATCTGCGCACCCCACACCGCGGCGGCCGGCTCGGTGATGCACAGCTCGTCGATGGGCCGGCCGTTGGGCGTGTGCACGAGCGTCGTCACGACCCAGTCCGGGGCACCCTTCGGGAGCCGCTTGGAGTAGAAGCCGTCACCCTGTTGCTGACCCATTGGCCCGACCGTGAGCTTCATGCCCTCCCGCCACCCGCCCGGCCAGCGCTCCAGCGCGACGGGCCGGTCGCCGTTGGCTCGCATGAAGGCGTCGCCCACAGCGGCGAAGTACTCACAGACCTGCAGCTTGGTGATCGTCGGCGTCCGGTCGGTCGCCTCGTAGATGACCCGGTCCGGGCTGCTCACGCGCACGGCGCGGCCGCCTGCCTCCACCTCCGCAGCTGGGGTCGCCATGAGCAGAACCCTAGGTCAGTGGGCCGACAGCCAGGCGTAAGCAGCGGGTAAGGCCACGCCCTTCGGCTCGCTGGACCGGCTGGCTACCGTGGAACCCATGGGATACGCAGTGCAGAAGTCCGATCAGGAGTGGCGCGAGGAGCTCTCGCCCGAGGAGTACCACGTTCTCCGGCAAGCCGGCACGGAGCGCGCCTTCACGGGCGAGTACACCGACACCGAGACCGTGGGCGTCTACCGCTGTCGCGCCTGCAGCGCAGAGCTGTTCCGTTCCGATACCAAGTTCCACTCGCACTGTGGCTGGCCGTCGTTCTACGCCCCCCTCGCGGAGGACCGGGTCGAGTACATCGAGGACAGGTCCCTGGGCATGAAGCGCGTCGAGGTGCGCTGCGCGAACTGCGGCTCGCACCTCGGGCACGTCTTCGAGGGCGAGGGATACGGCACCCCGACGGACCAGCGGTACTGCATCAACTCGATCAGCCTGACGCTGGAGCCCGCCGAGACCTCGTAGCGCGCTCCGCCTAGGGTGGGGCGCGATGCACCCAGGTCGCACCCTTCTTGCGCTCGCCGTCGCCGCCGCTCTGGCCGGCGGCGGCTTTGCGCTCGGCAGGGCCACGGACGGCGAACCGCCGAGTACGACGCGACCCGCCCCCACCCCGTCGCCCACGTCGACCGTGCTGCCGAAGGGGCCCCCGCACTGCGGAACCGCTCCGCCGCGAGCCGGCGGGGGAACCTGGGTCTGCACCTTCGCCGACGAGTTCGACGGCGCCGCGCTCAACCGCGACCGCTGGGAGGTCCTCACCACCGCCCGCAGCAAGTACACCAACGGGGGCGAGTGCTTCCTGGACTCGCCCGACAACGTCTCCGTGTCGGGCGGCGCGCTGCACCTCACGCTGCGCCGCGAGGAGACACCGGTCACCTGCACCGGGCTGCCCGAGGGCGTGAGCCCGCTGACGTCGTACACCTCGGGGATGGTGACGACGACCGGAAAGTTCAGCCAGGCGTACGGCCGGTTCGAGTTCCGCGCCCGGTTCCCGACCACGGACGGTCCGGGGCTGCACGGCGCACTGTGGCTGTGGCCGGAGGACGAGAACAGGTACGGCGGGCGGCCGGCGGCTGGCGAGATCGACGTCGCGGAGTACTACACGCAGTACCCGGACCGGGTCGTGCCGTACCTGCACTTCGACGAGGCCGTGGCCGGTCAGCGAGTCACCAACACCGACTGCTCCGTGAGTCGGCCGGACCAGTTCCACACCTACAGCCTCGAGTGGACGCCCGAGACGATGACGATCGCCTACGACGGGCGGGTCTGCCTCCACACCACCTGGCAGGCCGCCGGGCTGGTGAGGCCGGCACCGTTCGACGTGCCGTTCTTCCTCAACCTGACCCAGGCGCTCGGTCGGGGCACGAATGCTCCAGACGACGACCTCGATCTCCCGGCCACCTTGCACATCGACTACGTCCGAGTCTGGAGCTGACGACTCCTCAGATTCTCGCAAAAACGGCCGAAACGGACATTTGCCTCCCTACCCTGGAGCTGTGGGGGGAACACGCACCCGTTCCAGCCAGAGGAGACCCCCCATGGGAGCCCGCCTCGGATCCCGGCGGATCCGCTTTGCCGTGATGCTGACTGCCGCCGCGCTGCTCAGCACCCTGCCCGGCGCCGGGGTCCCTGCCCTGCTGCCCGGCGAGCCGGCCGCGGCCGCCCCCTCGTGCGGTGCTGCCGTCGCCAAGGCGGACGGCTCGAGCTGGATCTGCACGTTCGCCGACGAGTTCAGCCTCAGTCGCCTCGACACGACCAAGTGGCTGCCGATCACGACCGCCAGCAACGGCTACACGAACGGCGGCGAGTGCTTCCGGAACCACAGCAGCAACATCTCGGTGGGCGGCGGAAGCCTCCGGCTCACGGTGCGCAAGGAGTCGCAGCCGTTCCTCTGCAAGAGCCCACACGGCTCGTACACCACGCAGTACACGGGCGGGTACGTCGCGACGTACGGCAAGTTCGCGCAGGCCTACGGCCGGTTCGAGATCCGTGCGAAGTTCCCGGCGGTCACCACGACCGGCGTGCACAGCGCGCTCTGGCTCTACCCGAAGTCACTGCTGTACGGCGCGTGGCCCGCCTCCGGTGAGATCGACATCGCGGAGTTCTTCACCAAGTACCCGGACCGCGCGATCCCGCACCTGCACTACAAGAAGGCCTCGGTCGACGCGAACGTCACCAACAACTTCTGCATGATCAGCAACCCTGCCGACTGGCACACCTACACGCTGGAGTGGCTGCCCGGCTCGCTGACGATCTCGTACGACGGCCAGGTCTGCCTGTCGACCACGAGCTGGTACCCGGACGGTCTGCTCATGCCGGCGCCGTTCAACCAGCCGTTCTTCATCAACCTCACCCAGGCGCTGGGCCGGGGCCTCAACCCCTTCGACCCGGCGACAACGCCGCTGCCGGCGACGATGTACGTCGACTACGTGCGAGCGTGGCGCTGACGGGTCGGAAGCAGCCCAGGGCAGTCCAGGCAGCTCAGGGCAGCTCGGCCAGCAGCGCGCTGACCTCGCGACGACGTCCGGTGTAGAACGGCACCTCCTCGCGCACGTGGCGACGCGTCTCGGAGCCGCGCAGGTGCCGCATGAGGTCGACGATGCGGTAGAGCTCGTCTGCCTCGAAGGCGAGCATCCACTCGTAGTCGCCGAGCGCGAACGACGACACCGTGTTGGCACGAACGTCGGGGTAGTCGCGCGCCATCATGCCGTGCTCAGCCAGGAGGCGCCGACGCTCGGACTCCTCGAGGAGGTACCACTCGTAGGAGCGCACGAACGGGTAGACGCAGACGTAGTCGCGCGCGACCTCGTCGGCCAGGAAGGCCGGGATGTGCGACCGGTTGAACTCCGCAGGGCGGTGCAGCGCCATCTGGGACCACACGGGCGTCAGACGCGCACCGAAGGCGGTCCGGCGGAAGCGGTGGTAGGCCGACTGGAGCTGGTCGGCGGTCTCCGCATGCCACCAGATCATGAGGTCGGCGTCGGCGCGGAGCCCGGCGACGTCGTACAGGCCGCGGATGGTGACGTCCTCGCCGGCGAGCTCCTCGAAGAGCTTCTCGACCTCACGCGCCTCGGCCTCGCGGTCGGACGCACCCAGCGGCTCGCGGAGGTGGAAGACCGACCACATCGTGTAGCGGATGACGTCGTTGAGGTCCCGGGCGATCTTGCCCCGGTTTGCCGGGCGTTCGGAGCTCATGGCTCCATTCTTCCAGCGGCCAGAACCTCCGCCGCAGCCGCCTGCCCCGAGGCGATGCAGGCCGGGATGCCGAGCCCTTCGTACGACGCTCCGGCGACCGCCAGGCCGGGGACCTTCGCCACCGCCGACCGGATCCGTGCCACCCGCTCGAGATGGCCCACGGCGTACTGCGGGAGCCCGCCGCCCCAGCGCTGGACGTGAGCGTCGACGGGCTTGACCGAGAGCCCGATGGCGTCGGCGAGGTCGAGGACCGACTGCTGCACGAGGTCCTCGTCGCTCGCCTGCAGCGCGGTCTCCTCGCGGTGCCGGCCGATGGACGTGCGCATCAGGTGCAGGTCACCGCCGGCCTCGCCGACCCAGTCCCACTTCGCGAAGGAGTACGTCGAGGCCTTGACAGCCCGCCCCTCCACGGGCGGGACGAGGAAACCACTGCCGGTCACGGCCGGGAGGTCGCGGGCCCGGAAGGCCATGGTGATCACGGCAACCGATGCCGTCTCGATACGCGCCAGCTCGAGAGCCGCATCGGGGGCGACGTTGCTCAGCAACCGCGCCGTGGCGGCAGCAGGGAGAGCGAGGACGACGGCGTCGGCGTGGACGACCTCCGGCTCGGAGGCCGGCCCGACCACGAGGTTCCACCCACCCTCGCCGGCCTGGGCGAGCTCTCGCACCATGGCACCGGTGCGCACCGCGAGGTCGAAGGCGCGGACGACCGCCTGCGGCAGGGTGCCGACGCCGCCCTCGATGCCCGCGAAGACCGGCGCCTTCTTGTCTGCCGGGCCGAGGACCGTCGCGGCCGCCTTCGACAGCGACTTGTCCTGGTCGAGCAGCGCCACCACCTGCGGCACCGCCGCACGAGCGGAGATCTCGCGCGCATGCCCGGCGTACACCCCGCCGAGGAGGGGCTCCACGAGCCGGTCGAGCACCTCCTTGCCGAAGCGCTCCTCGATCAGCCACCCGACGCTGACGTCGCTGTCGCCGAGGCGCGTGGCGGGCATGACCTGGTCGAGCGCGGCCCGGGTCAGGCCGGCACGCGACAGCACCCCGGACTCGGCGAGCTCCTTGTGGTCGACGGGAACGCCCATGAGCGAGCGCGGCATCGGGCGCATGGCGCCGCGGCTCCAGATGCTCGCCTGGGTCGTGGCCGGGTGCACCAGGGACAGGCCCGCGTCGGCCGCCAGGGTCACCGCCTCGGGCCGTCGCGCCAGCATGGACTCCGCGCCGACGTCGACCGTCACGCCGCCGACCTCGGCGACCTTCAGCTTGCCGCCGACCTCCGGGCTGCCCTCGAGGACGGTGACGGAGTACGACGGCTCCGCGCGCCGGACGGCTGCAGCCGCCGCGAGCCCGCTGATCCCGCCTCCGACGACCACCACGTGCATAGGTCACAGGTTCGCATCTGTCGCCGATGTTCTCCACCTGGGAGGAACCCCGGGTCGATGGAGTGCGTCACAACCGCATGCGAACCTCACGGATCAGGCGCTTCTCGGCCGCCGGAGCAGCACTCGTTCTCGTCACCCTGGGCGCTTGTAGCGGCGGCGCAGCAGACAGTGGTAGCGCGCCGACCGCAGCCGAGGTTCCCGAGCCCTCGTCCGCCAGGGACGGCCTGGGCCTCCCCGACGGATTCGTCTCCGACGAGGACACCGCCTCCGGAGGCGAAGTACCCCAGGCCTCGGGTGGGGCCGGCAAGGTCACCACGGCCGAGATCCCCCTCCTGGAGAGTCCTGATCTCGTCAAGACCGCCACCGTCAGCGTCGTGGAGGAGGACCTCGCGGCAGCGCGCGACATCGTCGACGACCTGCTCAGGAAGTACGGCGGTGTCGTCTCCGACGAGAAGACCGTCAACGACACGAAGGGCAAGACCGAGACGTCGCAGCTGGTCATCCGGGTCCCGGTCCGCTCGTTCGGCTCGATGATGAGCGACCTGGAGGAGAACCTTCAGGTCAAGACCTCCACCACCGACACCGAGGACGTCCACAACACCGTGATCGACGTCGAGTCGCGGCTGGCCAACCTGCGCGTCAGCCTGGGCAGGCTCCGTGCCTTCCTCCGCGACGCGACGGACCTCAACGCGATGCTGCAGTTCGAGCAGCGGATCACCAACGTCGAGTCGCAGATCGCCTCGCTCACCGCGCAGCGGGAGTACCTCAACGACCAGACGACGATGTCGACGATCAACCTCGACCTCCGGACGCCGACCGCTCCCCCGCCGACCCCCAAGAAGGACGACCCGCTCGAGGGAGCCGGCTTCTTCACCGGTCTCGACAACGGCTGGCAGGCTCTCAAGGACGTCCTGCTCGTCGGCGCGACCATCGTGGGCGCGGTGGTCCCGTTCGCGATCCTCGGGATCGTTCTCGGCGCGCCCCTCTGGGTGGCGCTACGCAGGAACCGGAAGCTCGTGCACGAAGTCAGTGAGACGTGACAGCTGGTCGGGGTCGGTCGAGGGCAGCACGCCGTGGCCCAGGTTGAAGATGTGTCCCTTGGCCTGGCGGCCGGCCTCGACGATCTGGCGGGCCCGCTCGAGCATCACCTCGGTCGGGGCGAACACGAGTGCGGGGTCGAGGTTGCCCTGCACGCCTCTGTCCCCGACCCGGGCGATGCCGTCCGAGAGCGGCACCCGCCAGTCGACGCCGACCACGTCGGCGCCGGCCTGGCCCATCAGCCCGAGCAGCTCGCCGGTGCCGACGCCGAAGTGGATACGGGGCACGCCGAGCTCGCCTGCCGCGGCGAGGACCGAGGCCGAGTACGGCATCACGAACCGCTGGTAGTCCGACGGGTTCACGGCGCCGGCCCACGAGTCGAACAGCTGGATCGCTGACGCACCCGCGTCGACCTGGACCTTGAGGTAGGCGGCGGAGATGCCCGCGATCTTCTGCATCAGCGCGTCCCACACCTCGGGGGCGCCGTACATCATCGCCTTGGTCTTGGCGTGCTCCTTGGAGGGTCCCCCCTCCACGAGGTACGACGCCACCGTGAACGGCGCCCCCGCGAAGCCGATCAGCGGGGTTGCGCCGAGCTCGGCGACGAGGAGCTGCACCGACTCGGTGATGTAGTCGACGTGTCCGGGCTCGAGGTCGGGGATCGCCGCGACGTCTTCCAGTGTCCGGACCGGGTCCGCCACCACCGGACCGACGCCCGGCTTGATGTCGAGGTCGACGCCCACCGCCTTGAGCGGCAGCACGATGTCGGAGAAGAAGATGGCGGCGTCCACGCCGTACCGGCGCACGGGCTGCAGGGTGATCTCGGTGACCAGGTCGGGGCGCATGCAGGACTCGAGCATCCCCACGCCCTCGCGGATCTTGAGGTACTCCGGGAGCGAGCGGCCGGCCTGGCGCATGAACCACACGGGGGTGTGCTGCACGGGCTCACCGCGCGCGGCACGCAGGAAGGCGGAGTCGGCCGGGGAGGTCGCCGAGGCGGTCGGGGCTGAGGTCACGCCGCCATCTTCCCAGGTCAGATCGCGTGTCGAGCCACTGCGGGCCGGTTTCCGGCCTAGTCTGTGGACATGGCCACACGTCACCAGCCCCGTGTGGACGCCACGGCTGCGCCTCATGAGTTCCAGATCGCCGTGGCGCAGCTGCGGGCTGCCCGGCTCCGCCCGGAGGTTCTCTGCGAGGAGATGCCGGCGCCGCAGCGCATCGCGCCGTACGCATCGGCACTCTCGGCGGACGTCACGGTCGAGGGCGAGGACGTCGGCACCGGCCGCATCGTGCTCCTGCACGACCCCGCCGGGAACGACGCCTGGTCGGGAACCTTCCGCTGCGTGGCCTACGCCCGAGCCGAGATCGACCCGGAGATCGCCAACGACCCGCTCGCCGGTGAGGTCGCCTGGTCCTGGCTGGTCGAGGCCCTGGCAGCGCACGGCGCGGAGTACACCGCCCCCTCGGGCACGGTCACCAAGGTGGCGTCGGAGAGCTTCGGGGGCATGGCCGACGAAGCCGCCACCGCGCAGCTGGAGATCCGGGCGTCCTGGACGCCGATCGGAGACATCACCCCGCACGTGGAGGCCTGGGGCGAGCTCCTCTGCACAGCCAGTGGGCTGCCGCCTGTGCCCGATGGAGTCACCTCGCTGCCGAGCCGCCGAGGACAGCGCGGCGCTAGCTGATGTCGGACGAAGAACAGCCCGCCCCGGAAGAGATCCCTGAGCCCGCCCCGCTGCTCGAGCTGCGAGACGGGCTCACCGGCGTCATCGACGACGAGGCTCGGCTCGACGAGTACGTCGCAGCGCTCGCCTCGGGCACCGGTCCGGTCGCCATCGACGCGGAACGTGCGTCCGGGTACCGCTACACCGCCCGCGCGTACCTCGTGCAGCTGCGGCGGGAGGGGGCCGGAACGGCCCTGATCGACCCGATCCCCTTCGAGAACCTCGAGGGTGTGCAGCAGGCGATCGACGGGGCCGAGTGGATCCTGCACGCCGCCTCGCAGGATCTCGCCTGCCTCGCGGAGCTCGGCCTCCGCCCCGCGTCGCTCTTCGACACCGAGCTGGCCGGGCGCCTGCTCGGCTATCCCCGCGTCGGCCTGGCCACACTCGTGGAGACCATCCTCGGTCGTAGCATGCGCAAGGAGCACTCCGCCGTCGACTGGTCGACGCGACCACTGCCCGAGCCGTGGCTGGAGTACGCCGCCCTGGACGTCGAGGTCCTTGTCGAGCTGCGCGCGGCGCTGGCCCAGGAGCTCGAGGACGCGGGCAAGGCGGAGTGGGCCAGGCAGGAGTTCGAGCACCTGCTGTCCTTCGGTCCCGCCGGCCCCAAGCCCGACCCCTGGCGTCGCACCTCGGGCCTGCACCGGGTCCGCGGACGCCGTTCGCTCGCGGCCGTCCGGGCGCTCTGGGAGACCCGCGACGCGATCGCGCAGCAGCGCGACGTCACCCCGGGGCGGATCATCCCCGACAGCGCGATCGTCGAGGCGGCGAACGCCCTGCCCAAGGACCGCAACGCCCTGCTTGCCGTGCAGGGCTTCCACGGTCGCGGCGCCGAACGCTACGCGAACCAGTGGGCGGCGGCACTCAAGGAGGCTCGGGCACTGCCCGAGGAGGAGCTGCCGCAGCTCGCCGCCCGGTACGACGGGCCCCCACCGCCGCGGACCTGGGCAGACAAGGACCCTGTCGCGGCCGCACGGCTCTCCCACGCGCGAGCGGCGATGACGAAGCTCTCCGAGGAGCTGTCCATGCCCACCGAGAACATCCTGTCGCCCGACAACATCCGGCGGATCATGTGGGAGCCTCCGACTGGCGACGGTGACCCGGCCGAGCAGGTCGCGTCGAGGCTGACCGAGCTCGGTGCGCGGCCGTGGCAGGTCGAGCTGACGACCGGGCTGCTCGTCGAGGCGCTGGCCGTGGAGGGTCCGGAGCCGGCATCGGCACCGGAGTAGCCGCTCGACCAACGTCAGGGCGTCAGGGCGTCGGGGTCTCGGTCGGCTCAGGCGGGTCGAAGATCAGCTGCGAGTCCTCGTCGGTGATCTGAAGGAGCTCGTCGAGCTCAGGGGTCTCCTCGCTGGTCACGTCGATCGTGCGGCCGTAGAGGACCCGCTCGAGGACCGCGTCGGCCGAGGAGCGCGCCGCGGTCCAGTGCGGGGAGTACGGCGGCAACGCCGCACGGCGCGCCGACTCGGCGTACACCTGAGCGTTGCGCGGGAGCTGGTCCGGCTGCAGGAACACCGGCGAGTGCAGCACGTCGAGCTGCACCGGCACCGTCGCCCCGGTCTGCGCGGAGATCTCCACGCCGGGACCGTCCACGGCGAACGCGATGAAGTCGGCGGCCTCCTCGACATGCTCCGAGGACTTCGCGATGCACAGCGCGCTCATCGTCGCTGTCGACTCGGTGCCGTCGAGCCGCGGCAAGGGGGCGATGTCGAACCTCAGGCTGGGCACCGCCCGCAGAGACGGGAGCACCGCCCGGGTCGCGAAGAGGACGCCGAGCTTGCCCGCGGCGAATCGCTCCAAGGGAGTCTGCTCCGCGGCTTCGGGCCTGGTCAGGCTGACCGTCCGGTCGCGGGTGAAGGCGGCCAGGGTCTTGAGCGCGTCCCGCGTGCCGTCGTCGGACAGGGTCAAGGTGCGCGGGTCCAGCTCCTCGTCGACCACGCGGCCACCGCCGGAGAGGAGGAACGGCGTGAGGTGCTCGAGGTCGGGTGGCAGGAAGCCACCCTTGGCTTCGGGGTCGAGCGCCACCGCTTGCCGGGCGGCCGCGACGAACTCCTCCCACTCCCAGCCCTTGTCGATCGGACCCACGCGCTCCTCGTCGACGACGAGGCGCCGGGGCTTGACCAGCCTGGTGTTGAAGTAGGCGACCATCGGCGAGACCTCGTTCGGCATGCACGCCAAGGAGGCGTTGGCCGAGAAGGCGGTGAGCCCGATCCGCTGGATGCCGTCACCGAACGGGATGTCCCGCGCCTCCAGCAGCTCGTTGACCGGCTGGACTGCGTCGGCCTGCACGACGGCCGCGAGCTGGTCGACGCCGAGGAGGAAGATGTCGGGCGCTTCGGCTCCTGAGCTGATCGCGCCGAGCGCGGCCTCGGCTGCGGCAGACGCATCACTGGTGGAAGTGATCTCGAAGGTCACGTCCGGGTTCGCTGCGGTGAAGGCGTCGGCGATGTCCTGGTACATCGCGACGTCGGTCTCGTCGCCGTACACGGCGAGGCGAAGCGTGACGGGCTCGGGGGTCTCCGAGACCGTGGGGGTGGTCGTCGGCTGGGTGTCAGGCTCGTCACCACCGGTGCAGCCGGCCAGGATCGCGAGCGTCAGCACCGATCCGACCGCCGCGAGCGTCCGACGCCGCGCCACCCTGCTCACCACACCGACTCCCCTCCGCCCGCCGTTGCGGGGCGAGGTCAAACCTACCGGGCGGACCACTAGGGTCAGTCCCCGGATCTCATGACCGATCTCCTGACAGGGAAGGGGTTCTCGGGTGACGCCCTGGAACGCGCGACAGGCTCTTGTGGTGCTGGCAGTGACGGTGCTCGTGGCGGGCTGTGGGAGTGCGAGGGAGGAGACCGCTGCCGAGCCCGCTGCGACGCGGACGCCGAGCAGCACCTCGACCCTGACACCGGAGCCGAGCGCCCCCACGAGCACCCCCACGGGCAGCTCGGAGAGCCCCTCGCCGAGCCCGACGCCGAGCGCGCCGCCGAAGCCTGCTCGAGCCCTCACGGACCGCCTGCTCCCGGCCGCCGCCCTTCCCGGGTTCAACGAGTCGTTCACGTGGGAGCTCGAAGGCAGCGCGCCGCGCGAGCCCGCGGAGGCCCTGCAGTGTCACTCCTTCGGTCTGCTGTCGATCGGCGCGAAGGCAGCAGCCCACCGCACCTACGTCCCCGCGGACGGGTCGACGAGCAGCGCCCTCGAGATCGTGGCGGACTTCCCCGACGCGATGACCGCCAAGCGCGCGCTCTCGGTGCTGCAGTCCTGGTACCGCGACTGCCCCCGGGACCACGACGGCGACCCGCAGGTCGGTCCGTACGCCGCGGTCACCCTCGCCACCACCGGCTCGGCCGGATGGCACCTCCTGACCTACGGCACCACCTTCGACGCGCACGGCATCGTGCAGCGTGGCGCACGGATCGCCGTCGTCGTGCTGACTCTGCGCGACGCGCAGGACTACAACCACGAGCCCGGCCAGGAACCCATGGTCACGGCGCTGCAGCGAGCCGCCGCCCTGCTGTAGCGACACGACGTACCCTGGCCGGGATGAGCGAGACGTCCGGCCCCCGGCGCCGGCGACCGGCGTTCCCGGGCCCGGCGCACTTCGACACCCTCGAGGGGGAAGGCGACCCGGCCACGCGCTCCGAGGCCGCCGACCGCTGCGCCACGCTGCTCGTCCGCGGAGCCCACGACCCCGAGGACGCAGCCGTGGTCGAGCGCGTGATGCGGCTGGCCGAGACGGAGGGCCTCGACACCATCGCCGACCTCTGGGCCGGCGCGCCGCCGGACTCGCTGGCCGGCTGCCTGTGGCGGCTCTACCTCGTCCGGGCCTGGGTCCACGCCGACCCCGCCCGAGCAGCCCGGGAGTTCGACGCCGGGCGACGGCACACACCGGTCCAGACCGTCGTGGCAGGCGTCGTCGAGCCACCCGGACCCGACGAGGTCCGCAACCTCGTGGACGACGTCCTGCGGGGGGTCGTGCGAGGCGACTTCGCCGACACGCTGTTCAGAGCAGCCGCCTTCACCCGCGTCGCGGCCTCGGGGCGCGCGCATCTCGCCGACGCCCACGCCTCCGACGTCTCCGCCTCGCGTCTGTTCACCCTGGCCGAGCAGCTCGAGCACGCCGGGCACCAGGAGCTTGCCGGCAAGTTGGCCTGACGTCACCCCACGGCCGGTACGATGGAACCCGCGTCGGGCCGCGGTAGCCCCGGGTCCCAATGTCAGCCGCTGCGAGCGGCCACGCGCCGTGAGGCGCTCCCGGCCCGACGCTGTCTGTGATTGGCCGAGCGAGTCTTCGGGCCTCCTGCGGGACTTTCCCTCGCTGCGCTCGGTCCAAGTCCCGGAAGGGCCCTCACGCCTCGCTGCCGGCCGGGACCCGCGGCTCCGTCCTCCTCAGCTCAATTCGGCAAGCACTCCCGCGTGGTCGGACGGCCACAGGCCCGATCGTGTTCGGTCTGTCTGCTCCACTCCAAGCAGGCGACACGCGGTCACCTCGGTGTCCCGGACCCAGATGTAGTCGATGCGTTCGGTCAACGAGCTCTGCTCGTTCAGCAGGTCGGCTGCCTGGCCGCAGGTGAAGCCTCCCGCCGGATCGCCTCCGGCTGCGAGCCAGGCGTCGGTGTACGGCGCTCCAAGGCCCACTCTGTCCGGCGCGGCGTTGAAGTCACCGACCAGGACGACGGGGCAGCCTGGATCTCCGATCTCGGCCAGGAGCTCGTCGCGCTGGGCGTTGCGGACGGTCTCGTCGTAGGCCTCGGTGTGCGTCGTGGCGAACCGGATCCGGCGCCCGTCGTACGACACGTCGACCCAGCCCCAGGAGCGGGCGATGCGGACGTCGCCCATCGGCGTCGGCACGGTGAGGCCGGCCGCGAAGTCGCCGGTCCGCTCGGCCAGGACGGGCAGGCCGCGCCGGACGAGGATCAGGTTGACGCCGGCGATGGTCATGTCCGCGCCGGCGCCGGAGAAGTTCTCGTTGGCCGCGTGGACGTCGTACTGGCCTCCGGCCTCGGCCAGCGCGGCGACCAGCTCTGCACGGAAGTCGCAGACGAGCTCGTCACCACGCGTCCACGTCGTCACCTCCTGCAGCCCCACGAGGTCGACGTCGTTCTCGACCAGCAGCCGCGCGATCGCTCGCGCCCGCACCGGGAAGTCCGTGACGGCGAGCTGGCGCAGGAGCTCGACGACCACCTCGTCCATGCCCTCCTCCGGCACCCCGAACAGCAGGCTCAGGTCCGCACCGAGGTAGAGGTTGTAGGTGGCCACCCTCAGGGTCATGGGAGCATCCTCCCGTGAGCTACGCACCTGAAGCCGATGGCCTGCCCGATCCTGGCGAAGTCTGCTGGGCGTGGGTCCCGTACGAGGACGACCCCTCCCAGGGCAAGGACCGCCCGGTGCTCGTGATCGAGGCCGTGGACGGCCTCCTCAGCTGCCTGATGCTGACCAGCAAGGACCACGACCGCGACCTGGACGACGAGGCGCGGTACGGCCGTTACTGGATGGACGTCGGCACCGGTGCCTGGGACAGCGAGCTGAGGCCGAGCGAGGTGCGCCTGGACCGTCTCATCATCTTGCGTGAGGACGAGGTACGTCGCGAGGGCGCGGCTCTCGACCAGGTCATCTTCGACGAGGTCGTCGCGGCAGCGGCGCCGTACCTGGTCCGCTGAGCTAGAGCGCGTCGAGGGCCTTCCTGATCCGTGCGTCGCTCACCGGGTGTGCGGTGCCGAGCTGCTGCGCCCAGAGGCTGACCCGGTACTCCTCGAGCATCCAGCGCACCTGGGTCATCCCCTGCGTCGGCGGACGCCCCTCGGGCAGCGCGGCGACCCGGTTGAGGTAGGCGTCCTGCAGGGACGCGATCTGGTCCATCAACGTTCGGTCCCGGTTCACCGACTCGTCGAGCCGCTCACGCCGCAGGCGTACGGCGTGCAGGTACCGCGGCAGCTGGCGCAGCTGGGCCATGCCCACGTCGGCGACGAACCCACGCCGCACCAGGCGTCCGACCTGGGCGGTCATGTCGGTCAGCGAGGGCAGCTTGGCCAGCTCCACCGACCCGCTGAGCGCACGGTCCGTCGTGCGCCAGGACTCCAGCACCCGCACGACCAGGGCGAGCACCTCCCGCGTCGTCGGCTCGAGGTCCGAGCACCGGGCGACCGCCTGGTCGAAGGACGCTGCGTCCCAGACCTGGTCAGGCACCAGCTCGTCGATCGCCGCGAGCACGCAGTCGTCGAGCAGCTCGCCCACGCTGGGGTACGGCGAGCCGGCGAGAGTGAGCTTGTCGGCATTGCTGAACCCGTCGGCGATCCGCTTCGCCGGCGACGCCACCGCGAGCGAGACGAGTCGGCGGACACCGAGGCGGTGGGAGGCGTCGCGCTCCTTCGCCGAGGCGAAGACCTGCAGGCCGACGCTGCTCCCCTCGTCGACCAGACCCGGGTAGCCGACCACCTCGTGCCCGGCTCGGGAGCGCGTGAAGGTCTGCTCGATCGTGCCGAAGGTCCAGGTGGTCTGGCCCGTGACGGTGACGTCGGCAGCCGCCGACTCCATCGCGCGGGCGAACGACCCGGCCAGGGGCTTCTTGAGGGCGGCGAGGTCCTTCCCCGTGCTCAGCACGGACCCGTCGTCGGCAAGGACCCGAAACGTCGGCCGGAGGTGCTCCGGGACCTTCGACCAGTCCCACGCGTCGCGCGGCACCACGACCCCGGTGGTCGCCCGCAGGTGCCGTTCGAGAGCGTCGAGGAGGGGCTCCTCCCCTGGTGACGCCGCCTCCAGGAACCCCTTGGCGTGGTTCGGCGCCGGGACGAAGCTGACCCGCAGCGACTTCGGCAGCGACCGCAGGAGCGCGACGACCAGCTCCTCGCGGAGACCCGGAACCTGCCAGGAGAAGACCTCGGGCGACACCTGGTTGAGCGTCGCCACGGGCAGGTCGACCGTGACACCGTCCGCTGCCGCGCCGGGCTCGAAGTGGTACGACAGCGGCATCGTCAGGGAACCCTCGTGCCAGACGTCGGGGAAGTCGCCCGCGTCGACCGCTGCTCCCTCGTGAACCAGCATGGCGGGGTCGAACGTGAGCAGGTCCGGCTTGCGCTGCCGGACCCGCTTCCACCACGAGTCGAAGTGGGCGCCGGAGACGACGTCCTTGCCGACGCGGGCGTCGTAGAAGTCGAACAACGTGTGCTCGTCCACGACGATGTCACGCCGGCGGGCGCGGTGCTCGAGCTCCTCGGCCTCTTCGAGCAGGGCGCGGTTGTGGTGGAAGAACGTGTGGCGGGTGCTCCACTCGCCGTAAACCAGCGCGTGCCGGATGAACAGCTCGCGCGCGAGCGCGGGGTCGACCTTGGCGTACGACGTGAGCCGGTCGGCGACGAGCGGTACGCCGTACAGGGTGACGCGCTCGTAGCCGAGGACCGCCGCCCGCTTCTTCGACCAGTGCGGCTCGGAGTAGCTGCGCTTCACGAGGTGCTCGCCCAGCTCCTCGGCCCACTCGGGCTTGACGGCGGCGTTGACCCGCGCGTAGAGCTTCGAGGTCTCGACCAGCTCGGCGGCCATCAGGAACTGCGGCTGCTTCTTGAACAGACCGGATCCGGGGAAGACCGAGAAGCGGGCGTTGCGAGCGCCGAGGTAGTCGCGACGGTCGGGGTCGCGCAGGCCGATGTGGGAGAGCAGCCCGGCCAGCAGCGACTGGTGGACCGCGTCCTCGTCGGGGGACTCGGCGGGTCGACCCTCCATCCGCAACTGCTTGGCGATCTGCCTCAGCTGCGCCTCCAGCTCCTGCCACTCCCGGATCCGCAGGTAGTTGAGGTGGTCGGCGCGGCACATCCGGCGGAACGCGCTCGAGGAGAGCTCGCGCTGCTGGGTGCGGATGTAGCGCCAGAGGTTGAGCAGCGTCATGAAGTCACTGCGGTCGTCACGGAACCGTGCGTGCTTCTGGTCGGCCTGCGCCTGTTGGTCCGCCGGTCGCTCCCGCGGGTCGGGGATCGACAGTGCTGCTGCGATCACCAGCACCTCGCGCAGGCAGCCACGCTTGTCGGCCTCCACGACCATCCTGGCCAGCCGCGGGTCGATGGGGAGGACGGCAAGCTTGCGGCCCATCGGGGTCAGCCGGCTGCTGGCGAGCGCGCCGAGCTCCTCGAGCAGCTGCACGCCGGCCGTCACGTTGCGCCGGTCTGGAGGGTCGACGAAGGGGAAGCGCGACACGTCGCCGAGACCGAGCGCGGTCATCTGCAAGATGACCGACGCCAGGTTGGTGCGCAGGATCTCCGGGTCGGTGAACGCGGGCCGGGACTCGAAGTCCTCCTCGGAGTAGAGCCTGATCGCGACGCCGGCCTCGACCCGGCCGCAGCGCCCCGACCGCTGGCTGGCGGATGCCTGGCTGATGTGCTCGATCGGGAGTCTCTGCACCTTCGTCTTGTGGGAGTAGC
The DNA here is from genome assembly GCA_035699605.1 of Nocardioidaceae bacterium. GTDB lineage: Bacteria > Actinomycetota > Actinomycetes > Propionibacteriales > Nocardioidaceae > SSC3. The sequence continues at coordinate 31,054 of DASSPN010000085.1, forward strand.
GCGAGATGCGGGCGACCCCGCTGTCCACGACGTACCGGATCCCAGGGACGGTCAGCGACGTCTCGGCGACGTTGGTGGCGAGGACGACGCGCCGCTTCGTGTGCCGCTCGAACACCTTGTGCTGCTCGGCGGCGGAGAGCCGGGCGTAGAGGGGTACGACGTCGAACGCGTCCGCGGCTCGGGCCGGCACGAGCTTGGCCAGGACGTCCGCGGTGTCGCGGATCTCGCGCTCCCCCGGCAGGAAGACGAGGATGTCGCCAGGACCGTGGTGCAGCAGCTCCTTCACGGCGTCGACGATGGCCTCGGTCTGGTCCCGGACGAGCATGTCTCCCTCGTCGTCGAGCGCCTCCACCAGCGGGCGGTAGCGGACCTCGACCGGGTAGGTTCGGCCCGACACCTCCACGATCGGGGCGTCGTCGAAATGGCGGCTGAACTTCTCGGGGTCGATGGTGGCGGAGGTGATCACCACCTTGAGGTCGGGCCGCCTCGGGAGCAGCTGCTTGAGGTAGCCGAGCAGGAAGTCGATGTTGAGGCTGCGTTCGTGCGCCTCGTCGATGATCAGGGTGTCGTACGCCGACAGCAGCCGGTCGTGCTGGAGCTCGGCCAGCAGGATGCCGTCGGTCATCAGCTTGACCAGGGTGTCCTTCGACGAGTGGTCGGTGAAGCGCACCTGGTAGCCCACGACCGTGCCCAGCTCCACCCCCAGCTCCTCGGCGATCCGCTCGGCGACGCTACGCGCCGCAATCCGCCGGGGCTGGGTGTGGCCGATCATGCCGTTCACGCCTCGGCCCAGCTCGAGACAGATCTTCGGCAGCTGCGTCGTCTTGCCCGACCCGGTCTCGCCCGCGACGATCACGACCTGGTGGTCGCGAATGGCCGCGGCGAGGTCGTCTCGGCGCTGGCTGACCGGGAGCTCGTCCGGGTAGCGGACGGTCGGCACGGACCGTGCACGGCGGGCGATGTCCTCGGCGGAGAGCCGACGACGGGTCGGCTGTGGCCGACGGCCCCTCCTCGATGTGCTCCGTTTCGGCTGGGACATGGCGTTGGAAGTTTATGGGAGACGTCCAACGGTTATGGGACAAGGACGTGCCCGCAACCTTGAAGGAGAAGCACGTGCTCACCCTCACCGAGAATGCAAGCAACGCCGTCACCACGATCGTCGGCCAGGCCGCCGGCGGCAGCGCCGACGCCGGACTCCGGATCGCCGAGGACCCCGCCTCGGCCAGCCTCGGCTTGGCAGTCGTCGAGTCACCCCTTCCCGGCGACGAGGTCGTCGAGGAGTCCGGCGCCCGCGTGTTCCTGGACGAGAAGGCGCACGAGGCCTTGGACGACAAGGTCCTGGACGCGGAGTACCAGGCGAACGGCGGCGTGCAGTTCACGATCGCACCACAGAGCTGACGACCTGGCGGTGGGAGGGGCTTCCCTCCCACCGCCAGCCGCCGTCACTGCAGGACGGTGTACTTCAGCGTGATCGTGAAGCTCTTCACGTCGTACCTCGCGGGACCCCACGTGTAGACGTCCCAGACGACGTACCGGTCGCCCCAGACGTAGTTGGCGCCCTTCTTCCTCGGACCGGCGTGGAGGCCGACGTTGTAGCCCAGGCGTGTGTCGCGGGAGCCCCACTCGCCCTTGTTGGTGAGCATGTCGAAGAACAGGTAGCTACCGGGCATCGACTTCGCGTTGCCGCCGTACGTCGAGATGCGCAGGTCGCCGTAGCTGTGCGCGGCCGGCACCTTGGTCGCATGGATCGTCTCGACCAGGCTCTCCTTGAAGTTGCCCTTGCACTTGGTGTTCGTGTGGAGGCCCAGCGAGCCTGACCAGCCTCGGACTCCGCGCACCAGCGACGAGCACTTGCCCACGAATGCCTTCTCCAAGGTCTTCGCCGCGGCGATCGTCTTCTTGAAGGTCTTGGCGACCAGCTTCTTGTGCGACAGCACGAGTGACTTGGACGCGCTGCTGGTCTCGTTGCCGAGGCGGTCGGTCACCACTGCGGTCACCGTGTAGGTCCCGGCCGGGAGGAGCTGACCGCCGCCGTTGCGGCCGTTCCAGTCCATCCGCGTGCCGGGCGCCTCGAAGCTGTGAACGAGGGCGCCCAGCGAGCTGCGGATCTCGATCTCGCCGGTCGGGTTGTACTCGTCGTTCGAGGTCGTGGCGGTGAGGCCGACCTTGTCGAGGTAGCCGTCGACGACCGGGTAGAAGGTGCTCCTGTTCACCAGCACGCCGGCGCTGGGGCCGGTCACGTCGATGTCGAACGACGCGTCCTGCTCGCCCTCGATCACGCCTGCGCCGACGTACTCGCGGGCAAGGTGGCGATGGATCACGTAGCTGCCGCTGCCCAGCCCGGTGAGGTCCAGGTCGACGAAGGCGTGCGGCGTCTCGTCGGCCTCCTGGACCACCGTGACCGGGACGGTTCCACCGAGGCCACCGACTGGCGTGCCGTTCTGCGACACGGACCAGGTGAAGTCATAGCCGCCGAGGTCGGTCGTGTAGAGGGTGAGGCGGACGTCTGGGGTCTCGGCGACGCCGTCCGTGCGGTACGTCGCGCCCACCGCGGTCGTGGCTCCGGTCGGGTCCATGGAGACCTGCAGCGGGATCGCGCGCCGCACTCCGAGGGTGTCCGAAACGACGCCCGTCTCGGCGCAGAACTCCTCGCTGTCGTCCTTGCAGCGCAGCACCACGACAGTGCCGCTGGCGTTCTCCACTGATGGGAACGTGAGAACGGTCTGGCCGCTGCGTGCGAGAACCTCCCGGGCGCCGTCGTAGACCGCCCGCAGCACACCGCCGCCCGACGTGTCGGAGACCGTGACAGGGAAGGTCGGGCCGTCCGGACCGATCACGCTCACCGCGGGCCAGGTGACCACGGGCGCGACGTCGGACGGGGTGAACGGCTCGTTGGCGAAGGCGTAGTCGCACCCCTGGCCGGTCGGGCAGAACCAGACCGATGCCTGGGCCTGACCTCCGAGACCCCAGGTCGCGAAGGTCTTCTGGAGGCCTCCGCCGGAGACGTTGAGAGTCTCGCTCACTGCGTAGAGCCCGGTCTCGTTCCCGATCCCGACGATGGCCTGACCGTCCGCCATCCCGGTGGTCGTGATGGTGACCTGCCCGGGGACGCTCGTGTCGAAGCTGATGCCCGGCTCGACCGCCTGCGCAGGCGAGACCGTGCCCAGGGAGAGCCCGAGGGCGACGAGAACAGGTGTGAGGATGCGGCGTGCGCGCAAGGCATGACCCCCGTGGACGTGGATGCGACTCCGGGATCGTAGCCGTCCCGGCTCCGATCGAAGGATGATTCAGCCCTGTCAGGCCAGGACCGTGTACTTCAACGTCACCGTGAAGCTCTTCACGTCCCATCGGGCGCCGAGGTAGGTGTAGACACCCCACACGATCCACCGGTCCGGGTAGACGAAGTACTTCGCCGCCCGTCCCCCCGGCCCGTAGTGGCCGAGCTTGTAACCCGTTCGGTAGTCCTTGTCCCCCCACTCGTCCTGGTTGTTGAGCCAGTCCATGAAGAGGTAGCTGCCTGGCCTCGACTTGGCGGCACCGCCGTACACCGAGATGTGAAGCGTGTCGTAGCGGTAGGCGGCCGGCAGCCGCAGGCCGTGGATGGTCGACGTGACGCTCTCCCTGAAGTTCCCGTCGCACCGGGTGTTGGTGTAGATCCCGAGGGATCCGCGCCACCCTCGTACTCCCTTCTTGACGGTGCTGCACTTACCCACGTTCTGGTCCAGGAGCGAACGCTGGGCGCTGACGGTCTTCTTGAAGAGTCGGGTCACCAGACGCTCGGGCCGGAGCACGAGGGCAACGTCGTTCGACACGACCCGGTTCTCGGCTGCGTCGGCAGCAACGATGCGGGCCAGGTAGTCGCCTGCGGGAACCAGGCTCCCGTTGGTCGCGTGGCCGTCCCAGCCGTACGTGCTCGGGGTGGTGAACCACTCAGGGTGTCCCTGGTAGACGACCGACCCGGTGGCCGCACTGCGCACTTCCAGGAAGGCGGGGTTGTCCCCGGGAGCACCGACGCTGAACGTGATGCGGTCGTGGTACCTGTCCGGGTAGGGGTAGAACGTCGTGGCTGAGGTGGCGGCGAGGGTCAGCGGACCGGTCGGTGGGGTGAGGTCGATAGTGAACCCGCGCTCGAGGGTCTCAGCCATCTCTCCGAAGTCGTCCGTGGCGCTGGAGACGTCCACGACGAGACCGAACTGACCCTCCGGCAGACCCGCCGGGTCGACGGGGAAGGTGACGATCTTGCTGGCGTTCGGCACCAGGTTGGTCAGCGACCCCTGGACTCCGGTGTCGACCCCGTTCGACGTGACCCGCCAGGCGACGTCGACCGGAAGGCCCGAGTTGACGACCATGCTGAACACGGCCGAGTCGGCGAGGCCGTCTCCGTTCGGGCTCAGCTTGTCGCGGGAGAGCTTCTCGTCGGCGAGACCGAGGTAGCGCCGAACCTCGAGGGTGGGGCTGACACCCAAGGACCTGCAGAAGTAGCCCGCGGCGTTGTTGCAGCGGAAGATGACGAGCACGCCCAGCCCGTCGTAAGGGAAGTCGATGGTCTGGGGTGTGTTGCGCGCTATCGACTGGAGCCTCGTCTGCCACATGGCGAAGAGGTAGCCACCACCGCTGTCGGTGACAGTGACGTCGTAGTCGGTCTCGTTCGGGTTCACCTTGGTGAGCGACGGCCACGTGATGGCCGCAGCGAGGTCAGTCGGCACGAAGCTCACGCTTGTCTGCTCGGCCGAGCAGGTGTCGAGTGCCGAGCACTCCCGCGCGACGATGCTGGGGTTGTTCAAGCCCCAGGTGTTGAAGCTGTACGCCACCTGATGGGTGTCACCGGGAACCACCTGGACGGGGTTCCCCTTCACGACGTACTGCCCCTGGTACAGGTCGATCCTGACGAAGGCGGCGGTCGTGGTCACCGTTCCGGTGGCCTTGCCCGGCACGGAGACGTCGGGGGTGGAGATCACCGGGACAGCCGCGTCGGCGGGTGTCGCCACCATCGTGAGGACGAGGAACGCGGTCGCAAGAACCGCGGTGGGACGACGCACTGAACTCCCCCTGGACGTGAAGCCGATCCCGGCGATCGTATGTCGGCTCCGGCTGCCGCGCAGGAGACTTTGGTTTACGTTTCTGCGCTCAGCGCAGGACTTCTCGGGTGAGCGGCGGGTGCAGCGCGTCCGCACCCCCGGCGACGTACAGCTCGGCCGGACGCCCCCGCTCCTGGACTCGCTGCCGCCCGGTCGCCGACACGAGTCCTGCCGTGCCGGTCACCTTCCGGTGGAAGTTGCCTGCGTCGAGCTCACGTCCCCACACGATCTCGTAGACCCTTCGCACGTCAGCAATCGTGAACTCCGGCCCGACGAAGGCCAGGGCGAGGCTGGAGTACTCGAGCTTGGCCCGGGCGCGCTCGATGCCGTCCGCGAGGATCTGGGCGTGGTCGAACGCCAGCGCGTCCTCCCGCAACAGGTCGTCCACCGCGTGCCACTCGGCGAACGCGGCGTCCGTGCCCGCGGTGGGCTCCGGACCTTCCGGGAGTACGGCGAGGTGGGCGACCGACACCACGCGATGACGCGGGTCGCGCCGGGGGTCGCCGTAGGTGCGGAGCTGCTCGAGGCGCACGCCGCGCGGTGACACCGCGGTCTCCTCGCGGAGCTCGCGGAGTGCGGCAGCCTCGAGGTCCTCGTCGACCCCGACGAAGCCGCCGGGCAAGGCGCAGCGACCGGCGTACGGCTCCTCGCCCCTCCGGATGACCAGCGCCTGCAGCGCGTCGTCGCGGATCGTGAGCACGACGATGTCCACCGCGAGGTAGACGAAGGGGTACTCGCTCACGTGGGCCACGCGCCCACACTATCTTGTCTCACTGACTAGAGGTGGAGGCGGTGAGCATCGCCGGCAGCGCGGCGAGCAGCATGGCGAGCATCTGCTCGCGACCGAGTCCGCGGGAGTCCTCGGCCCAGGCGGTCACCATGGTCTCCGCCATCGACATCCACCCGTCGACCACCAACCTGATCGCCGGGGTGTCCGCGAATCCCAGCTCCTCCACCGCGTTGCCCTCGGCGGCGACGAACATCCGGTCGATCAGCTCACCCCGGGCGTTCGTGTAGAGCGCAGCGATCACGGGGTCGCCGCCGTGCGCCGCCTGGATCAGCGACCGGTAGCCCGTCAGGTTGGCCGAGACGTAGTCGACGTACGCCTCCATCGAGCCCATCAGACGCACGAGCGGGTCCGGGGACTCGATAGGGGCCGTGGCGCGGATCAGCTCGGACGCCGCTCGCTCGATCACGGCTCGCTGGAACTCCTGCTTGCTCGTGAAGTAGTGGTAGAGCAGCCCGCGGGAGATCCTCGCCTCCTCGGCGAGCAGGTCGATGGTCAGGTCCTCGAGCTGCCGGGTCGCCAACAGCTCCGTGCCCAGCTCGAGAAGCTGCTCGCGACGCGCCTCGGGCGTCAGCCGGATCCTTGCCACGTGCTCCACGTTACTGAATTTCGTTCAACAACGCTATTGACTCGCGTTCAATAGTTCGAATACCGTCGGTATATGAAGAAGAAGCAGACCCTTCCCGGCCACGTCCGGATCTTCGTCATCGGCGCCGGCTTCGGGGGTCTCGGCCTCGCGATCAAGCTCCGTGAGCGTGGCGAGACCGACTTCCTCGTCATCGACAAGGGCGCTGACGTCGGTGGCACCTGGCGTGACAACACCTACCCGGGGGCCGCCTGCGACGTGCCGTCGCAGCTGTACAGCTTCTCCTTCGCACCGAACCCGCACTGGTCGCGCTCCTTCTCCCCCCAGCCGGAGATCCAGGCCTACATCCAGGACGTGTCGGAGAAGGCCGGGGTGCGGGACCACTTCCGCTTCGGGGTGGAGTTCCTGGACGCGAGCTGGCAGGACGGCCACTGGGCGATCACGACCAGCGCCGGCTCCCTGACCGCCGACTTCGTCGTCTCGGCTGCCGGCGGACTCTCCGAGCCGAAGATGCCGGACATCGACGGCATCGACTCCTTCGCCGGCGACGTCATGCACTCCGCACGCTGGGACCACTCGATCGACCTCGAGGGCAAGCGGGTTGCCGTCATCGGCACCGGTGCCTCCGCGATCCAGATCATCCCCGAGGTCGCGAAGGTCGCCGGTCACCTCGACGTCTACCAGCGCACCGCACCGTGGGTGATGAAGCGCAAGGACCGCGCGTACCTCCCGCTGGAGAAGTTCGCGTTCAAGCACGTCCCGATCGTGCAGAAGGCCTACCGGACAGCCATCTACTGGGGTCGCGAGTGCTTCGTGCCGGCCTTCACCCTCGCTCCGCAGCTGGCCTTGCCGGCGAAGCTCGACGCGCTCGACAACATCAAGCGCAGCATCGAGGACCCGGAGATGCGCAAGGCGCTGACCCCCGACTACGACATGGGGTGCAAGCGGATCCTGATCTCCAACACCTACTACCCGGCGCTCGCGCAGGACAACGTCGAGCTCGTGACCGACGGCATCGCCAAGGTGACCGGCAACGCCGTCGTCACCACGGACGGCGTGGAGCGCGAGATCGACGTCCTGATCGTCGCCACCGGCTTCCACACCACCGACCTGCCGATCGCCCACCATGTCGTCGGTCGCGACGGGCGCACGATGGCCGAGCAGTTCGAGGCCGAGTCGATGTCGGCGTACAAGGGCACCACGATCCACAACTTCCCGAACCTGTTCCAGATCGTCGGGCCGAACACCGGCCTGGGTCACTCGAGCATGGTGTTCATGATCGAGTCCCAGCTCGCCTACATCCTCGGCGCGCTCGACGAGATCGAGAAGCGCGGTGTCTCCACCTTCGAGGTGAAGAGGGAGGCGCAGCAGGCCTGGACGGACGACATCCAGAAGCGGATGGCGAAGACCGTCTGGAGCTCGGGCGGCTGTGCGAGCTGGTACCTCGACGCACACGGCAAGAACGTCACCTTGTGGCCGAGGACCACCTTCGCCTTCCGCCTGGCACTCGCCCGCTTCGACATCGACCAGTACGACGTGGAGGTCACGGCATGAAGACGCTGAACGGCAAGGTCGTCGTCATCACCGGCGCGGGCTCGGGCATCGGGCGCGCGCTCGCGCTCGACGCCGCCGACCGGGGTGCCGTCCTCGCGCTCTCGGACTGGAACACCGAGGGCCTCGGCGAGACCGCCTCGATGATCAAGGCGGCAACCGGCACCGAGCCTCGCACCGACAAGCTCGACGTGCGCGACCGCGCCGCGATGGCGACGTACGCCGCTTCGGTCGCCGTCGAGTTCGGCGTCGTGAACGTGCTGATCAACAACGCCGGCGTCACCGTCCACGGTGACTTCGAGGCGGTGGGCTACGAGCAGTTCGAGTGGGTGATCGACGTCGACTTCTGGGGTGTCGTCAACGGCACCAAGGAGTTCCTCCCCCACCTGATCGCCTCGGGCGACGGCCACGTCGCGAACGTCTCCAGCATCTTCGGCCTGCACGGCATGCCGGGCCAGACGTCGTACAACGCGGCGAAGTTCGCGGTGCGCGGATTCTCCGAGGCGCTCCGGATGGAGATGCTGATCGCCAAGCACCCGGTAGGCGTCACCGTGATCCACCCAGGCGGGATCAAGACCAACATCGTGCGCAACGCACAGACCGCGGGCGACGAGGACCACGACTCGCTCAACCGGCTGTTCGACACCGTGCTGGCGCGCACCACGCCCGAGAAGGCCGCCCACGTCATCATCACCGGCATCCTCAAAGGGAAGCCCAAGGTCCTGGTCGGCACCGACGCGGTCGTCATCGACAAGCTGATCAGGCTGTCGCACCCCGGCTACCAACGGGTCCTCGCCACTGCGGCCAAGGTGATCATGACCAGGGCCCGCAAGGGGAAGTAGTCTGCCCGAGGACGCCGTTCGCTACTGGTACGCGGGCGGCGTCCTCGTGTGTCCCCGGTTTGTCCTCGCCGACCCCCGGGTACGTCGTGGGGGACCGACTACGAGGAGGGACACCCACCATGCGCCGGCACACGTCCACAGCCCAGCCCGTCCAGATCGTCCGCCAGGCAGCGGACGCGGCTCGCTCGGCCGCGCAGAACGTCGACGTCGCGGAGGTACGCGACACCCTGGCCGCCCAGGCGGCGCGCGCGGCTGAGGCCGCCCAGAGCGCAGCCCAGAGCGTCGACCTCGCCTCGGTGCGTGACAACGTCATGTCCGAGATGGCCACCGCGAACGAGAAGGTGATCACGGAGACCCGACGTCGCCCGGGCCGCGCCCTGCTGATCGCCCTCGGAATCGGCACCGCGGTCGGCGTCGTGCTCGACCGGATGAGCAAGCGCAAGAAGGCTGAGGAGGCGAAGCGTCAGGCCTCGAAGGCCTGAGGCGCTCCTGCGACAGACCAGAACGCCCGCGCGGCAGCACCCACGCCGCGCGGGCTGAGCCTGTCCAGCCACCGGCCGCGGCGGGCCTCCCACCAGCCGAGTGCGTAGCCGACCCGGTACCAGTCGATGTAGGCCCAGTGCACGTCACGCTCGAAGTCACCGTCGCCTCGCCAGCGATGCCGGATCATGGCCGCGACCTCCGCAGCGAGGTCCGCCCGACCCACGTCCGGAGTGCGCATGAGGAGTGCGGACGACACCGCGACCACCTCGCAGGTGAACGCGTCGAAGCGTGGCCGGAGGTCGGTGAGCCTCGCCCAGAACTGTTCCACGTCCTCGAGGCAGGTACGCCCGAGGGAGGTGAGGCGGAGCTCCCCCTTCCGAAGCGCCAGGAGCCGCTGGCGGGTGAGGTGCTCACGCACGAACATCAGCTGTGGCAGGTCGCTCTCGCTGCGCGGCTTCTTGCCGATGAAGTCGTACCACCCGAAGCGGTCGTTCAGGTCGAGCGCCACTGCAGGAGGCAGGTAGCCCGCGGAGGTGAGACCCACGCCGTCGCCCACCGCCTGCATCAAGGCTCGTGCAGGGAGCAGCGACAGCTCGACGTTCTCCGGAAGGGCCCACGCCTGCTCGAGAACGGGAAGGGCGGCGTCGAGCCAGCCCGCGTCCGCCCGAAAGCCCATCGCCCACGAGGCCGCGCGGTCACGCCGTACTCGTGCGAGCGAGTCGCCGGAGCGCCAGAAGGCCTCGGTGGCTGCGACCCTCTCGCGCTCGAAGCCGGTGGTTCCGGGATGAAGCCGCCCCTCGGTGATCCCAGCCTCGATCGCCGCCGCGAGCTCGAGGTAGACGCGGAGCTCGTCCGGGCCCATCACCTCCCCGAACTCGACCGTCGCCGTGTCAGGAGGGACGACCCCACTGTGCTCGATCGCCGCGGTCGCGGCAGCGACGCCTTCGTCCTCGTCGCGGTGCCAGCTGGCGAGGATCTCGTGCGTGCGCCGGTGACGACACAGCGCTGCGTACCGCACCATCCCCAGCCGCTCCAGGAGGTCCCCGAGCGCCCACGCGATCTCGTGGTGCTCCTTGCTTTCGGTCCAGAACTTCGTGGGCAGCTTCACCCAGAGGAAGTCCTGCAGCTCGAGCTGCGTCAGCTCCTCGAGCGGCATGCGGTCGTCGGGAGGACCGAACAGCCGGTTCGCGGCCGGCTCCACCCGACGTGCTGTTCCCTCGTCGAGCTCGGCGAGTGCGCGCTCCACGAGATCCATGAGAACCATCTTGCTCGGTAGCGTGCCCCTATGTCTCCGACCCCGCTCCGCGTCGTCGCGAGGAAGTGGGGTGACCGGCCGCACTGGGAGTTCGACGCCCTCCGGCTGGGCTCGGACCAGCACGGTCTGTGGGCGGGCGTGCCCGTCGGCACGGTCATCAGTCGCCCAGGACTCACGATCGTCACGCGCCAGCTGCAGGTGGTGCTGTTCCCGGCATTGCCGTACGTCGCGACGTTCTACTCCTCCGAGCCCGAGCCGCCGTGCCGGGTGTACGTCGACATCGGGACCGAGCCCGTGGTGAGCGCCGCGCAGGTGACGTCGACGGACCTCGATCTCGACGTGATCGTCGGGAACCACGGGCGGGTGTGGATCGACGACGAGGACGAGTTCGCCCAGCACCGGGTGGAGTGGTCCTACCCCGACGACGTGGTCGCGACGGCGGTCGCCTCCTGCGAGGCCGTGGCGGCCGCAGTGAGGGCCGGCGCGCCACCCTTCGACGGGAGCCACGAGCCCTGGATGGACCTGCTCCGCCGACATACGCTGGAAGCGTGAACACCATCCATCTCACCGACTCCGAGCTCGAGATGGCCCGCCACGGAATGACGGCCTATCTCCGCAGCTTCGGACACGACGAGGCTGACACGGTCGAGCAGATCAAGAGCGTCCTGGCCAAGCTGGGCCACGCCGAGCACGAGCAGGAGCCTGCGGTCTTCATCGGCTGATCCCTGGGCGTCAGCGGAGCAGCTCCCTGCTGATCGCGTACTTGTGCACCTCGGTGGGGCCGTCGTACAGCCGGAACGCCCGGATGTCGCGGAAGATGCCGGCCACCGGGGTCTCGTCGCTGATGCCCATGCCGCCCAGGACCTGGACGCAGCGGTCGGCGACCTTGAACAGCTCCTCGGACACCATCGACTTCACCATGCTCGACTCGTGGCGGCCCTTGGCTCCGTTGTCGAGGGTCCAGCAGGCCCACCAGATCATCAGTCGGCACTGCTGGAGAGCGATCTCGTTCTCGGCGAGCATGAAGCCGACGCCCTGGTGCTGGCCGATGGGCTTGCCGAACGCCGTACGGCGCTTGGCGTGGTCGACCGCGATCGCCTGCGCTCGCGACGCGGCGCCGAGCCAACGCATGCAGTGCGTGAGGCGCGCCGGCGCGAGCCGCAGCTGGGCATAGCGGAACGCCTGGCCGGGCTCGCCGAGCACGGCGCTCCTCGGCAGGCGCAGGTTGTCGAACCGAACCACGCCGTGGCCCTCGGCGTAGTTGCGGTCCATCGTGTCCATGGTCCGCTCGATCACGATCCCGGGGGTGTCGCCGTCGCAGAGGAACAGGGTGGCGCCCTCGGCGGCGTTGGCCATGATGATCCAGGTCTTCGCGCCGTTGGCTCCGGTGATCAGCCACTTGAGGCCGTTGATGACGTACTCGTCGCCGTCGCGCTCAGCCGTCGTCGCGAGCTGGCCCGGGTCGGACCCCGCGCCGTCGGGCTCGGTCATCGCGAACACGGACCGTTGGTGGCCTTCGACGACGGGCTTGAGAAACCGCTCGGCCTGCTCCGCGCTGGCGATCTTCGAGAGCAGGAACATGTTGCCCTCGTCCGGCGCCGCGCAGTTCATCGCGATCGGGCCCAGGGTCGACCAGCCGGCCGCCTCGAAGATCACGGCCTGCTCGACGTGGGAGATACCTTCCGGGCGCGCCTGGAGCGTCAGCAGGCCAGCCTCGCGGGCGAGCTCGACGAGCTCCTGCCGCAAGTCGTCGGTCGGGCCGTGCTGGGTGACGCGCGGGTCCTTCTCGTACGGGACCACCTTCTCCTCGACGAAGCTGCGCACCGTGTCGCGCAGCTCGACCAGGTCGCTCGGGATCTCGAAGTCGATCATGCTGTGCCTTTCATCGGGGCGCTTTCATCGGGCGCTTTCATCGGGCGCTTTCATCGGGGCGCTTTCATCAGGGTCACGGCCCGTTCGAAGAGCCGCACGGTCGTGGTGTGGAGCCGCTCGCCGATCTCCATCGGGGCCTTGCCGGCCAGGGCGCGCGCGTAGCTGCCCTCCAGGACGATGCCGAGCTTGAAGCAGGCGAGTACGACGTACCAGTCGATGTCGTCGACAGGACGAGAGGAGCGCGACGCGTAGCGCTCGACCAGCTCGTCGGCGGTGGCGAGACCGCCCGCCCGCACCAGCTCACCCGCGAACTCCTGCGGAGCACCGGGCAGCTCCCAGGTTGCGAGCAGCCAGCCGAGGTCGAGCAAGGGGTCACCGATGGTGCACATCTCCCAGTCGACGACCGCGGCCAGCTCGGGGCCGGTGCGCGAGAACATCACGTTGGCGGCGTGGAAGTCGCCGTGGATGATGCCCGGCCGGTACGACGACGGCAGCCGCCGTTCCAGCCAGCGCGCGACGTCGTCGACCGGACCGATGTCGGGGCCGTCGTACTCCGGGAAGGCGTCGTACGACGCGAGCTCGCCGAGCCAGCGCGCGACCTGGCGCTCGAGGAAGCCGTCGGGCTTGCCGAGCGACGCGAGTCCGACCGCCTCGTGGTCCACCTCGCCGAGCGTGGCCAGGGCGTCGGCCATCTGCAGGCCCATCTCGTGTCGTACCCCGGCGTCGCCGGCATGCAGGGCGGGCAGCTCGACGCTCGCGTTGAAGCCGTCGACGGGCTCCATCAGGTAGAAGACGGCACCACCGAGCACGTCCTCGTCGTCACAGGTGGCGATCAGCCGAGGGTGCGGGACAGCCGTGTGTCGCAGGGCCTCGAGAACCCTGAACTCGCGTCGGATCTGGTCGTTGCTGCGCGGGCGGAGATGCTGCGGGCCACGGCGCAGCACGTAGCTCTCGCCGCTGCGCGAGAAGCGCACCATGATGTTCTGCGTGCCACCGGTCACGGGTGCGAGGCCCTCGAGCGGCCCTTCGCCCAGGCCCTGGGCGTCCATCCAGGACGCTACTGACACCGTGTCAATCACGACGCTGACAGTATCACTGTCAGAATTGGTCGGTGCGTCTCCGGTGGAGCCCTCAGTAGCCGCCCTCCGGCGGCAGCATCTCCGCGCGTACCCCCAACAGCCGCACCGCGCGGTCGTCCTCGATCCGCTCGAAGAGCTCGACGGCCGCCTCCCCGATCACTGTCGCGTCGTACGTCGGGCCCGGGAGGGTCAGCGACCGCGACGTGGTGAAGAACGGCGCGAAACGCACCTTGATGCCGACCCGCGCGGCCGGCCGCCCTTCCCGCTCGATGTCCGCTGCCACCTGGGCCGCGAGCTTGCGAGCCTCCTCGGCGATCGCGGCTCGGTCGCTGAGGTCCTGCTGGAACGTCGTCTCCCGGCCGTGCCCCCGCGGAACCCAGGGGGTCGGGTCGACCGGCGAGGTGTCGGCGCCGCGGCCGAGTCGCCGGTACCACGGGCCCATGCGAGGTCCGAGCCGGTCGGCGAGGAGCTGCGTGTCCGCGCGGGCGAGATCGTTGACCGTCTCGATGCCGAGCTCGGCCAGCTTCCGGGCGGTCTTGGTCCCGATCCCCCACAGCGCGATCGTGGGGCGGTCGCCCATCACGTCGTACCAGTCCTCCTCGGTCAGCTGCCCGACTCCCCGGGGCTTGCCGAAGCTGGTGGCGATCTTGGCGCGCAGCTTGTTGTCGCCGATGCCGACACTTGAGTGCAGACCCGTCTGCTCGAGGATGTGGGCGCGGATCTCCTCGGCGAGCGCGTGCGGCTCGTCCGTCTCGGCCCCGACGAACGCTTCGTCCATTCCCAGCACCTCGACAACCACGGGGAAGCTGCGGAGCACCGCCATCACCTGCTCGCTGGCCTCGAGGTAGGCCGGCATGTCCATCGGGAGGAACACCGCGTCGGGGCACTTCTTCAACGCTGTCCGCAGCGGCATCCCCGACCCGATGCCGAACTCGCGGGCCTCGTACGACGCGGTGGCGACGACGCCTCGTTGCGTCGGGTCGCCGCGACCGCCGACGACGACGGGCAGCCCCTCCAGCTCGGGACGCCGCAGCACCTCGACGGCCGCGATGAACTGGTCGAGGTCCACGTGCAGCACCCACTGCGCCACGTGGTCAGCCTAGGGTGGGGCCATGAGCAGACCGGTGGCGGTGGTGGTCGGGGCGGGTCCGGGCGTGAGCGGGTTCGTCGCCAAGCGCTGGGCACGCGAGGGGTATGACATCGCACTCCTCGGCCTGGACGAGGAGGTGCTCAAGGCACTCGCGGCCGAGATCGAGCCCCTCGGCGTCAACGTCGGCTGGAACTCCACCGACATCGCCGACGAGGAGGCGCTGCGGGCGGCGGTCACGCGCTTCGGCGAGTACACCGGTCGCATCGACGTCCTGCACTACAACCCGAGCACCTACCGCGAGGCAGGTCCCCTCGAGCTGACCTCGGCGCAGCTCGCGTCGGACATGCAGCTCGGCGCCGGCGGCATCCTCGTGGCGCTGCAGGCGGCCCACCCGTTCATGTCGGCCGGCGGCCGCGTGACCGCGACCGGCAGCGTGGCCGCCGACCAGCCCGACCCGAAGGCACCGAGCCTGGGCGTGCAGAAGGCGGCGCTGCGCAACCTGGTCCGCAGCATCGACGGGGCACTCAAGGACTCCGGCATTCGCGCGGTCTCCGTGACCGTGCATGGTGTGCTGTCACGTGAGGGCGCGTTCACCCCAGCGAACGTCGCCGAGGCGCTCTACGCAGCGGCCCACCAGGACGAGGACGGCTGGCAGACCGAGGTGGCCTACAAGGGCTGACCGGCTAGATCGACAACCGGTACCGCTGGACGATCTCCTCCGCGGCAGCACCGTCCTGACGGGCCAGCGGGACGAGCAGCTCGGCGACGAGATCGGTCAGCTCGGCCACCCGACGGCTGAGCTGGCGATGCTCCTGCAGCTCGCGCTCGAGCGCATCGAGCCGGGCGCGGACTCCGCGGTGCCGCTGCCGGGCCCGACGAACCGCGGAACGAACGTCAGACATAAGACTCCTTCGCGAAGGTCAGGTGCAACCGCGTGACCTGGTGATCAGGGTGGTCGAACATGTCGGTGCCGGGGCCGTCGACGCGGTCGACGAGGCGACCGCCGAACCTCTCGGCCAGGCGCAGCACCTCGTCGGCGTCGAGACGGTGGACCAGCCCTTCCGGGAGTGCCGGACCCTCGCCCGTGGAGAGCTCGAGGAGCACGTCCCCGCCGGCCATCTGGGCCAGCCGCCAGAAGTTGAGGCGCGCCTCGTCGTCGACGCAGCCGAGCAGCTGCCGCGCATAGAGAGCGACGGGACCGGGCTCGAGCGCGAGCTCCGCACCAGCGGTCAGCACCGTGCGCAGCTCGTTGAGCTGGAGGCGGCGGACGTCTGCCGGGAGCCCGCGAGCTCGCAGCCGCTGTGCCGTCCGGGAGCGGGCCTCCGGTGCGCAGTCGAACGAGAGCACCCGGTGCCCCTTCGCCGCGAAGAAGACCGAGTCGCGGCCGAGCCCGCACCCGAGGTCCGCGACAACCGCGTTCCTTGGGAGGCGGGCGCGGGCCCAGCGCGCGAACGGGGACCGGCTCCGAGGCACGGTCCGGCCATGGGCGACGTACCAGCGGTGCCAGCGTGGCTGCTCGGTGCGGAAACCGCGGAGCCAGCCGTCGAGGCGGCGGACGCCGTCCGGAGGATCGAGGTAGCGGAACGACGGGTCGGGGGTGCGCCAGCTCGGCCCGTACAGGAACTCGAGCATCGCCTCGGGCTTCGCCGGGGCCGGGAACGCCACGTCCTCGAGCTCGACCGTGCCCAACGGGAGCACGACGTCGCGCGCCAGCGTGCCGCTGCGGTTGCCGAGCTGGTAGAAGCGGCCGTACACGTAGAACGCGACGAACACGTCCACCTGCTCGCGGCGACCGTCGGGCAGCTCGAGCGCGACCTTGAAGTCGCCCCCCGACATCCGGGTGGTCCACCATCCCCGCGCACGCATCGCCCGCTCGATCCGGTAGGACTCGAGGATCACGTCCGCAGGGCTCTCCTGCTCGGACAGGTAGCAGACGTCGGTGTCGCAGTCGTGCCCGATCATCACGCCCTCGCGGACGGCACCGAGGAGGGCGCCGTAGTTGAGGTAGGCCGCGACACCCGCCCCGTGCAGGTCGGAGAGGATGCGCGCCGTGCCGACCAGGATCGCTTCGCGCGCTACGGCATCGGTCGCGAGGAACGCCCGCGACAGGGTTCCGACCTTGTTCACCGCGAGCGGGAAGCCGTTCCGGTCACGGACCGCGATCCGGCGCGTACCGGACCCCAGCCGCACCTCCTCGTCGACGTACACGTGACCGTCGCTGAAGCCGATGGCGTTCACGCGCGTCGTGCCGTCGAGGTAGGGAACCAGCATCGCCGGCCACGGCACGAACCAGCCGCGAGAGCGCAGCGTCCCGTCGAGCGCCGGACGGAACGACCACACGTGCTGACCATCGAACGACACCGTGACCGGGCCGGTCGCCGTCAGCGGTACGACGATGCCGCGGTCGTCGACTCGGCCTGGTGGCGCGGCCGTGACAGTCACGTCGCGACCAGGGGCACCCTGGCGGTCACGCGCCGGGTGAGCGCGCGACGCAGCTGGGTGCTGGAGGTCTCCAGCGTGTACGGGAAGTACACGACCTCGACGCCCACGGCGCCGAGGCGTTGTTCGAGCAGCCGGCCTCGCTCGGTCCCCCGCCAGTCCTCACCCTTGAAGATCCGGTCGAAGTGCAGGTCCTGCCAGGAGTCCAGCTTGTCGGTGGTCCGCTCGGCGTAGACGCGGTCCACGACGTCGATGGCCCGCACGATCTCGAGCCGCTCCTTCAGAGGGATGACCGGTCGAAAGCCCTTGGTGCGGACGACGACGTCGTCGGCGACGACCCCGGCGATGAGCAGGTCGCACTGCTGCTTGGCCCTGCGCAGCACGTTGAGATGTCCCACGTGGAACAGGTCGTAGACACCCGGCGCGTAACCGATGATGCCGCCCATCTTCTGACCTCCATCCGGACGGCCCAGGGCGCCGTCCCTCCGGACAGCATAGTCCAGTATTTCACTAGACTTTAGCAACTTGGCGTGTCAGACCACCGGCTTCGTGGGCAGCGACTTGTCCGAGATCCGCACCTCGAGGCGGCCCACTGCCCTTCGCCATGCCGCCTCGGCCTCGGCGTAGTCGCTCGCGAGCTGCTCCGAGGCATCGGAGAACGTCTGATAGCTGTCGGACTCCGCGTAGTCGCAGTCGCCGCAGTAGTACGCCTTGTCGAGGTCGTCCGCGGCCGTGCGCACGACGCGGACCGCGGTGCGCAGCACGTCCTCGAGCCCGGCATGGACCTCGTCGAGCGCAGCAGGCGGCGTGAGCTCCTCCAACGCCTCGAGCACCGCGGTCCGACCCTCGACGGCAGAGTCGAGGACGCCGCGGGCGTCGAGCTCCTCGTCCGACTCGGCCACCTGCAGGAGGAACGCAGCCAGCTCCGAGCGCAACTCTTGGTACCTCGTGAGCTGCTCCGCCACCGCATCGTCGTACGCCGTGAGCGCGCGCTGCGCACGGGCCTGCTTCCTCTTGGCGCGAGCCAGGTCGGCCTCCCACTGCCGCATCGCGACGCGACCCGCGGAGACGAGGCCGTCCAGGTTGTCGACCGCCCTGGTCGCCTGGGCCCCGAAACGGTCGCCGAAGCGGTCGCCCATGCGATCGGCCTCGGTGAGCACGCCGAGCGAGGACACGACGCCCTCGCGAGCCTTCTCCCAGGCGTCGAGGTGGTCGGCATCGAGCCCTTGCAGCAGGGCGACCTGCTTCAGCGCCTCGCCGATGGCCGACACCACGGCGGCGGTGTCACCCGAGAGGCCGACGAGCGCAGCCGAGACGACCGCGCTCTCGGCGTGGGCGTCCGCCGCGGTGTCGCGGACCTGGGCCGTTCGTCGAGCGGTGCCGAGCCGGTCGACGATCGTCTGCATCGAGGTCGCAAGGACCCGAGTGGCGGAGTCCCCCACGACGGTGCGCACGTTGTCGATCGCCGCGGCAGGGTCGTCGACCCGCGCCGCCTCGTCGCCGTCGACGTCCGACAGCTCCCGGCGGGCGTCGACGAGCTGGGTGCGGGCCGATGCGAGCGCTCCCTCCACCGAGCCCCAGACCCCCAGCTCGCGCTCGGAGACGGCACCGAGGCGAGCCGCTGCGATGGCGATCTCGTGCTGACCCGAGACCACGTCGAGTGCGGCGTCGGCCAGGTCTCCGCTACGGCCGGCGAGATCCATCTGCGTGTCGGCCAGGGCGTCGGCCACCTCGGTGGCCACTGCGGCAGCCGCGCGGACCTCCTTGAGGGAGGACGCGCCGTCGAGCGCCTGCAGGAGCCGGCCGTACGACGCCGCGGCGCGGTCGAGCGCGTCGTGGACGGGTCGGTTCTGAAGGTATGTCCACGTCCAGAGCCCGCCCAGGATCAGGGCGAGCACGAGCACCCCACCGACCACGATGTCGCGGGTGCGACGTGGGTCGAACCCGGGCACAGTCAGCCGCGACCGGGTCAGGGCGGACGGCCTGAAACTCGCCCGGTCTGGCAGCCCGAATCGCCGTGGGGGTGCAGGAGCGGCGAACTGCGGCTCGTAGCTGGGGTCCGGCTCGAGAATCACCGGCGCGTCGACAGCCTCCGGGACCGGCGACTGGACGGGTTCCTGACTGGGCACCTGCACCGGCGGCGCGCCGTAGACCGGTGTTGCGGCGGCTCGCTCGGCGAGCGCGACCGACACCTGGAGCCCGCACGAGGGGCAGGTGGCTGCGCCGATCCCGAAAGGCGTGCCGCACCTGCGGCAGTAGCCGGCGGGAGGGGTTGTGGTCAACGAGCGTCCTTGGCGGTGCGGGCGTGGGTGCGGGTCCGCACCGACGCCCGGTGCGGACCCGCAGAATCTCACGCCGTCGCAGGCAGCGTCACGCGTGTCTCGTCCTGTCGACCAGGCGTCTCGAGGAAGCCCACGATCCGCGCCACGACCGCCGGGTCGCGCAGGATCCGGTTGTGCCCGAGCCCAGAGGTCCCGACGAACTCGGCGCCCACAGCGTCGGCAGCCTGACGCGACTCCTTGTACGACGTCTGGGGGTCCTCGAGGTCGTGGAGGACGAGTGCCGGGACGGGCCCCTCGAGCCCGCTCCACAGGCTCAGCAGCTCGAACTGGTCCGGCGCAAGGCCGACCCGAGCCCACACGCGCGCGTCCACCCGCCGACGGATCCTGGGGCCGAAGCCGAGCATGGCCTGGAACCCGTCCATCGTCGACGCATAGCCGGACATCGGCGCGACGAAGACCAGGCGCTCGGTCCCCAGCCAGCCGAAGCGGAGCGCCAGCAACGTGGCGAGCGTCCCCATCGAGTGCGCCACGACCGCCTGCGCGGGACCGAAGCGGGTGAACACGGCGTCCAGCGCCTTCGCGAACTCGAGCCCGGTGGTCGACGTACGGCCGTAGGAGCCCGGGTCGGAGGCGCCGTGCGACGGCGCGTCGAACACGACGACGCGGTGCCCGGAGGCGACGAGCGGCTCGACGAGGGCGCCGAACTGGTCGCCGCGCCCGCCCCAGCCGTGGACGAGGTAGACAACGGGTCCGTCGCCCCACCAGGTCCCGCGGACGACTCCGTGCTCCCAGGCGACCTCGAACGGCGTCCCGCCCTCGGGGACCTCGACAGGCCGAGGACCCGGGGGGAGGCGGAACCACTGGTCGGCGACCCAGCGCGCCGCGGCGCCGGGGGCCAGCCACTCGGCGACCCGCAGGTTGGCGGTCATAGTACGAACGATCGTGCTTTTTCTTGCTGCTGAAGGTGCCATGACGTTGATCTCCGGTTTCTTCCTCGGCGGACTCGCCGATCAGGCCCGCACGGAGGCGAGCAGGTTCTCGAACGCTCGACGGGTGCGCTCGGTGGCGCGTGGGTCCCGCATGAGCCGGCTGGCGTGGTGGAACGCCAGCGTGATGCCGTGCACGTCGAACGCGAACTGGACCACGTCGGTGTCAGGCGCGAACTCCCCCTCGCTGACGGCGGTCTGTGCGACCTGGGCGATGACGTCGAGCCAGTCCTGCTCGTTGCGCACCAAGGCGTCACGCAGCGGGCCGGGCTGGTCATCGAGCTCAGCGGCCGCGCCCACGAACACGCAGCCTCCGCTCAGCGTGTCGCTCGCCCAGCGCAGCCAGTGGTCGAACAGCGCCCGTACGCGAGCCTCTCCCCGGGGCGCGCTGAGGGCCGGCCGGATCGCCACGTCGACGAAGCGCTCGCGAGCGCGGTCGAGGGTCTGCAGCTGGAGCTGCTCTTTGGACTTGAAGTGGGCGAAGAGACCGCTCTTGCTCATCTCGGCCTGCTCGGCGAGCATCCCGATCGTCAGCGCGCCGAACCCGACCTTGCTCGCGATGTCGATCGCGTCGTCGAGGATCGCAGCCCGCGTCGCCTCACCCTTGCCCATGCAGACAATTTCAGCACGGTCGTGCTATTTAGGCAAGCACCTTTCCCGAGCCATGCTCTCCAGGACTAGTGCTTGATGCGTCCTGCCAGGGCCTTCACCTTGCCGAACCTGCGGCCGTGGTGCTCCGCGGGCTCGGTGGGAGCCGTCGGGAACTGGGGGGCAGCCGTGTACGAGGGCGGGTCGGTGACACCGAGGCTGGCCCGGAACGCCTCGGCGTCGAGCGGGCCGCCCATCGCCGGGGACGGGATCGAGAAGGGCCGACGAGCGTCCTCCGAGCGCTCCTCGGCCTTCAGGTCGATCGCCTGCGGCGCGTTCTCGACGTACCAGTCGGGCTTGCCCGGCAGCGGCGGGAGAGTGCTGCGGTCTACCGGCATTCCGGGCTCCTGACTGTGAGGTAGATCTCTCGCATCTGAAACTGCCGCATCCGGGCCCGCGTTACGTCGGCCTTTCGGGTGAATCCCGCCTGACCCCATCGGATCAGACACTCGTCCGATCAGGTGCCGCGCACCGTTCGCGTCACCGCAGGGGCGGGATGGCGTCGGTCGACTCCAGGACGCCCATGCCGGTGATGCGCAGCAGATCGGCGATGATCGAGCGCAGCTGAGCAAGAACGACCTCCGCGGACAGCTCCGAGCTCCGTTCGACCTCGCTGGTCGCCGCCGCCAGGCGCAGCAGCTGCTCCTGCGCCGCGACCGCCATCCGGTTGGACTCCAGCTCCTCGGCGACCAGGTCGGCAGCGTCGGCCAGGTCGGTGCAGAGCAGCGCGTAGGCGTGCGGCACCGGCTGCCGGCGGTACGCCGCCACCGCCACGCGGCGCACCAGCAACCGGGTGTTGCGCAGCGCATAGTCCAGGGGCTCGACGAGCTCTGCCATCTGCCGGACCTGACCCTTGTGCCGCATCCGGAACGGCGAGCTGGCCAGCACCGACAGTCCTTCGGCGGAGGCGTCCTGCAGCTCGCGGATGAGGACGTCGGTGGCTCGAGCGTCGGCCAGCAAGGCCATCGTGGTGTCGACGTCGCCGGTCTCGAGCCCGGCGGCAGCGCCCCGGAGGAGCGACGCGACCTTGCGCACGACGCGCGCGGCCTCCTCGCGCGGTCGGCGCAGCGGCGCCCGGGGTACGACGGTCGCGGCCACCAGCGCGACGCCTCCGCCGACGAGAGCGTCGCTCCAGCGAACCAGCGCCTCACCAGGGTCCGGGACCAGCGAGGCGATCACGATCGACTGCACTGCGGCCTGCGTGACGAACAGGGCGCCGGCGTCGAGCAGCAGAGCGGTAGACATCGCGAGCGCCACGATGATCATCAACTGCCACCAGCCCGACCCCAGCCACAGCACGAGCAGGTCGGCGATGAGCACGCCGATGGCGACACCCAACGTCACCTCGGCCACCCGACGTAGCCGCTGCCCGTACGACGTGCCCAGGCTGACCACTGCGGTGACCGGCGCGAAGAACGGGGTGGTGTGGTCGAGCAGGTCCTTCGCGATGAGCCAGGCGACTCCGGCGGCAACCGCGCACTGCGCGATGTGGAAGCGCTTCGCCTTCAGCCGGTCGAGGCGCATGCGCATCGACGTTCGCCCGCGGTTCCAGACGACGTCCCAGGGGTGCAGCTCGGTCACAGGAGCATCATTCCCCAGGGCGGCTCGACGACTGTGCGGTTGCCTCGACGCGTGAACCCCGCGAGGATCCCAAGCATGGTTGCTCCCATGGATCCCACCGCCGCCGGCTTCATGCTCGCGGACTCGCGCAACACCCCGATGCACGTCGGCGGGCTCCAGCTGTACTCGCCGCCGCCGGACGCCGGGCCGGACTTCATCCGCGAGATGCTCGCCGACTTCATGGCGACCGAGGAGATCGCGCCCCTGTTCCTCAAGCGCCCGACGCGCGGCGTGACGACGGCGGGCCAGTGGATGTGGACCGAGGACAGCGAGTTCGACCTCGAGCACCACGTGCGGCACGCGGCCCTCCCCCAGCCGGGACGCATCCGTGAGCTTCTGGACTTCGTCGGACGCGTGCACGGCAACCGGCTGTCGTTCGAGCGGCCGCTGTGGGAGTTCTACGTCATCGAGGGTCTCGACGACGGACGCATCGCGACCTACACGAAGATGCACCACGCGCTGGTCGACGGCGTCTCCTCGATGCGGCTGCTGCAGAGCGTCCTGTCGACCGACCCGGACGAGCGGCACATGCCGCCGCCGTGGGGGAAGCGCAAGGCCGCCAAGAAGGCCGACAAGGCCCAGCACCGGTTCGACGAGGCGATCACGGAGATGCCCATGAGCGCGGTGCGCTCCGCGCTCGGAATCGCGTCCGAGGCCGCCGGGATGCCGGGGGCCCTGGTCAAGACCCTCAACCGGAGCCTGCGCAACGAGCCGACCTCGATGTCGTGGTTCGCGCCGAAGACGGTGCTGAACAAGAACATCACCGGCGCCCGCCGCTTCGCCGCGGAGGACTGGCCGATCGAGCGGCTCAAGGCCGTCGGCAAGGCGACCGGCACGTCGCTGAACGACGTGGTGCTGGCGATGTGCGGCGGCGCGCTCCGCGCCTACCTCCAGGAGCTCGGCGCACTGCCGGAGTCCTCGCTGGTGTCGATGGTCCCCGTCGGGCTCAAGGCCAAGCAGGCGGGCATCGCGTCAGCCGAGGGCGGCAACGCCGTCGGCTCGATCATGGTCAAGCTCGGCACCCACCTGAGCGACCCCGCCGAGCGACTGCAGTCGATCCACAACGACATGCGGTCCGGCAAGGAGGCCCTGTCCTCCATGACCCCCATGCAGATCATCGCGATGGCGGCCATCGGCAACACCCCTACCGTCCTCACCCCGCTGTTGCGGCTGCAGGGGATCGCACGTCCGCCGTACAACGTGGTGATCTCGAACGTGCCGGGTCCGAAGAGGCCGATGTACCTCAACGGTGCGAAGCTCGACGGCATGTACCCGGTGTCGATCCCGGTCAACGGCATCGCCCTCAACATCACCTGCACCTCGTACGTCGACAACCTCGCCTTCGGCTTCACGGGCTGCCGGCGCACCGTGCCGCACCTGCAACGGCTGCTGGTGCACGTCGAGAACGAGCTCGAAGCGCTCGAGAAGGCCGCTGGCGTCGCGTGACATCCTTGATGGGGTGACGGACGACCAACCGGAGGAGGGGCCTCCGATCGAGCAGGAGCCGGAGCCCTCGCTCGAGCACGGCCCCGTTCTCACACCCGCCGAGCGGTCGCCGTACGCCCCGAGCCTGGCCACCAAGCTGCTCGCCGTCGCCACCAGCGTCGTCATCTTCGGGGGTGGGCTGCTCTACTCCCTGCGATACGAGCTCGGGCTCGTAGAAGGCCACTACCAGTTCATGGTCGTCGACCGCGGGGGCGACCCGGTCACCTATCCGGCGTGCCGCCCGATCTCGTACGCCGTCTTCGGCGACACGTCGCTGCGGGGCGGGCAGGAGCTCATCGACGAAGCGGTCGCCCAGATCGTCGCCGACACCGGCCTCTCGTTCGTCCCCCTGGGCCACAGCGCCCCCGACGCCATGGTGCGCATCACCTGGAGCGACCCGGAGACCGAGCCGCGGCTGGCCGGTGAGACCGTCGGGCTGGGCGGCAGCACCTCGGTGGTCGACGAGGAGACCGGTCGTCGCTACTACGTGCGGGGCGTGGTGAACCTCGACACCCCGGACCTTGCCGAGTCCTACCTCCGGCACGGCCGGGACGAGGTGCGAGCGGTCATCATGCACGAGCTCGCGCACGTCGTCGGCCTCGACCACGTCGACGACCCCAACGAGCTCATGCACGCGGAGAACCTCGGGAAGACCGAGTTCGGTCCGGGTGACCGCGAGGGTCTGGCGGAGCTCGGCAAGGGACCGTGTCTGGGTCAGGACTCGTAGAGAAGGTGCGTCTGCCTCTGGGCGAGCTCGGACAACCGCTCACTCGGGGTACGCCGGTCCGGCTCGGCGACGGTCATGCAGGTGACCGCGAGCTCGGACCAGCGACGCGCGGGCCGGTCGTACTCCGCGCGCAGCCGACCGCGCAGCGCAGTCAGCCGCGGGCTGCGTCGCCAGGTGCTCACGTGGGACGGCCCGCCGCGGCGGTCTCCAGGGAGGCCACCCGGCGCATCAGGCTCTCCAGCAGCTCCTGCTGGACCAGCACGACCTCCACGAGCTCGTCGATCGCGCGCGTCACCTCGTCCAGCACCTCGGCGTCGCGGCCGACCAGCTTGCGGGTCGCGCTCGCCGCCAGCTCCGCACCCGCGGCCGCCCGCGACATCGCGGAGGCGGCCAGAGGGTCGGCAGCGAGCTCCGCGGCCATCTCGGAAGCCAGCTGGCGGGCCGAGGCCACCAGCTCCTGGATCGGGGTACGGTCGGTCATGACGCGCACAGTGTCCCCTGTCATCGCGTCCGTCGCCATGGCGAGGATCACGCCGACGTGTTCGCCGGGTCAGCCGGGACGGGGCCTTGGTCAGGCGAGGACGATCAGCGTCGCCATCACGAAGGCGAGGATCGCGCAGGCGGCGAGCGCCCAGAGCACCCTGCGCGACTCCCGCGTCACGGGAGCGTCGTGCGGGTCACGCAGCTCGTGGCCATGAGCCGCGCGGAGCGCCTGCTCGGCCTTGTCGAGGAACTCGTCCACCTCGTGCTCGTCGTACCCCCGGTGCATGCGCTGGGTCGGGAACCGCTTGTCGCGGACCTCCCACGGCGCCATGGAGGGCGGGCGGTGCGAGAGCGCGTCGCGGACCTCTGCGACGAACCGGTCGACCTCGGACCTGTCGTAGCCCTCGGTACCCGGCCGCGCAAGACGGAAGGTCTCTGTCTCCACATCCACGCTTCAAGGGTTCCACCGAGCGACGATTTTCATGCGCGACACGCCCTGTGGCCGGGCTCACCCTCGCAGCAGTCATTCTTCGAACAGTGCCCTCACGTCCGCCGCGGTGATGGGAGTGCCCGCGCCACCTCCCCCGTCGACGACCTTGGCGAACAGAGCGGCCTTGCGCGCCTTGAGCTCCATCACCTTCTCCTCGATGGTCCGCTCCGACACCAGGCGGTAGACCATGACCGGCTTCTTCTGACCGATGCGGTGCGCGCGGTCGACCGCCTGCGCCTCGACGGCCGGGTTCCACCACGGGTCGAGCACGAAGACGTAGTCGGCCTCGGTCAGCGTCAGCCCGACGCCACCGGCCTTCAGGCTGATCAGGAAGACCGCACCGCTCCCCCGCTTGAAGTCGCTGATCACGCCCGCCCGGTCGCGGGTGCGCCCGTCGAGGTAACGGCTCTCGATGCCCTCGGCGTCCAGCCTCCTGCGCGCCCGCGTGAGGAAGGAGGTGAACTGGCTGAACACCAGCGCGCGGTGACCTTCCGCGACGACCTCCTGCAGGTGGTCGACGAGCACGTCGAGCTTGGCGGACCCGACGTCGTCGTACGCAGGGTCGACGAGCCCCGCGTCGAGACTGAGCTGCCGAAGCCTGGTGAGGGACCGGAAGATCGTGATGCGGTGCTTCTCGAAGTCCTCCTCGACCAGGCCGAGGACGTTCTGCCGCTCGCGCTGCAGGTGGGTGTCGTAGAGCTTCCGGTGCCTCGGGGTGAGCTGCACCTCGAGGACCTGCTCCTGCTTCGGGGGCAGGTCGGCCGCGACGAGCTCCTTGGTGCGGCGCAGCAGGAACGGGCGGATCCGCCGACGGAACCGGTCGAGCACCTCGGCGTCGCCCTCCTTCTCCACCGGGTCGGCGACGAGCTCGGAGAAGCGCTGCGGCCAGGGGTACAGACCCGGCGCCACGATGGAGAGCAGCGACCACAGCTCCATCAGCCGGTTCTCGAGCGGGGTGCCGGTCAACGCCAGCCGGAAGGGCACGTGGAGACGTCGGACGGCCTGGTAGGTCTTGCCGCGGTGGTTCTTGACCGCCTGTGCCTCGTCGAGCACGAGGCCGCCCCAGTCGAGTGCCTCGTAGTCGCCGATCTCCAGCCGGAGCAGGGTGTACGACGTGACCACGACGTCGGCGTCGGCGTGGACAGCGGCCAGCGGCTCACCTCGGCGCGCATGCGACTCGGTCACGGTGCGGACCCGCAACCCGGGCGTGAAGGTCGAGGCCTCGTGCGCCCAGCTGGAGACGACGCTGGTCGGGGCCACCACCAGGAACGGCGCTGCACCCCGCGCACGCGCGTGGCCGAAGAGCGCGAGCGTTTGCAGCGTCTTGCCCAGACCCATGTCGTCGGCGAGGATCCCGCCGAGCTGGGACTCCCAGAGGAACGCGAGCCAGCGGAAGCCGTCGCGCTGGTAGGGCCTCAGGTCGGCCTGCAGCCCGGTCGGGTCGACCTCCGGAAGAGTGACGAGACCCCGCAGCGCCTGCGCGGCCCGCACCCAGTCGCCGGCCTGGGCGTCGACGATGCCGACGTCGGCCAGCTCGTCCCACAGCCCCAGGTCGCCCTTGTGCACCGCGATGCCGTCGCGCGGCTGCTCCTGCAGCTCCGCCGCGGCAGCGACGAGCTCGGCGAGCTGGGCGAACTCGGGACGGTCGACGCGGAGATGCCGGCCGTTGCGCAGGATGATCCGGTCGTGCCCCCGGGTGAGCGCCTCGAGCAGCTGGGCGAGACCGACGAAGTGGCCGTCGACCGTCACGATCACCTCGAGGTCGAGCCAGTCCGGCCGGTCGCCCGGCGAGTCCCCGCGGGGTGCGAAGCTGATCTCCGGGACGCCGAGCAGCTCGCGGTAGTCGGGTCGGATCCCGACCTCCTCGAGCTCGAAACGGTCGCTCGCCTCGAGCCCGGGCAGGATCTCGGCGATGCCGATCGCAGCGACGTCGCGCACCACCTCGTTGAGCAGCCGGCCCCCGGGGGTGCGCAGTCGGTACGACTCCTCGTCGGTGAGCTCGAGCTCGTCGAGCAGCGCGGCCTCGGCCTCGGGGTCGCGGACGCCGCGGAGCCCTCGCGCGTCGTCGACACCGTAGCTGCGGTCGTCGCCGCCGACGCGGTAGCGGAAGGACCACGCCAGCGCGACCTCGGACACCGAGCGCCAGTCGACCGTCAGGGCCAGTCGCGGAAGCGGACGCGGTGGCACGTGCACCGACTCGTCGGAGGACACGACCCCGAGGTGTCGTTGCAGGCGTGGAAGGTAGTCACCGACCAGGTCCCCGCGTGCCTGCGACGGAACGACGAGTGACTCGGGGGCGGCCAGCAGTCGTCGCAGTGCCGGACCGGCCGGCTTGGCCAACGCGGCCAGCGTGACCGCCGGGTCCCCGTCACCGTGCTGGAACAACACGACGCCGTGACCGTCCGCCCCCAGGACGTCGAGGTCCGCCGAGGAGTACCACTCGGTGTCGTGCAGCACGCCGAGCTCGAGGTGGACGTCACCCTCCGCACCGGAGTTGGCGTCGAGCTGCAGGAGAACGGGCTCTTCGGCGACCGCCACGGCCGCCAGGCCCTTCCCCGCGACGATCTCGACACCGAGCTCGCGCGCTCGCGCGAGCTGCTGCCACAGCAGCGGCCCGAAGGCGGACACCGGGAGGAACTCCTCAGCGCCGTAGTAGCTCATCCGCGACGCCGCGCGGTAGCCGGTCAGCATCTCGTCCAGGAGCGCGGCGTGGTCGCCACGGAAGCCCTGGCTCTC
The DNA here is from genome assembly GCA_035699605.1 of Nocardioidaceae bacterium. GTDB lineage: Bacteria > Actinomycetota > Actinomycetes > Propionibacteriales > Nocardioidaceae > SSC3. Next base: position 59,573 of record DASSPN010000085.1, read on the forward strand.
GAGCTGCTTGAGCCCGCCCCAGGAAACCCCTGTCTTGACCCAGGCTCCGCGCAGTCCGCGACGCACCGGTCGCAGCCGCACCGCGCCGCGCTGGAGCGCAGCGCCGGCCCACTCGCGATAGCCACGCGCCACCGGCGCGCTCAGCTCGACCATCAGTCCGAGCGGCTCGGTCGGACGCTCCCGGCGCATCGGACCCTCGAGCTCGTCGAGCACCCGGTCGAGCTGCGTCTCCCAACGGGAGGTCGCGGCGCCCCGCGGCTCGGCATCCCGGGCGGTCAGCACGACGGCGAGGACGTGCTTGCAGTCAGCGACCACCGGACACGTGCAGCGACCGCTGAGCCAGGCGGATCCGCCGTCGTACCCGATGTCGACCGTCACGCGGTAGGGGATCGCCGAGGTGCCGGTCACGCTGCCGGTCAGGATCCACTCGCCCTGCTGGTCCGAGCGGACCTGGCTGGAGACGACGTTGCCGCGCGCGACGTACTCGGCAGCCCGGACGAACGTGGGCGTCCCGAACTGTCGACGAAGGTCGTCGTCGGTCAACAGGTCGGCGAGCTCGGGCACGTGCCGAGCCTAAGCCGGACCCCCGACAGCATCAGTCGGCTGTCCCCAGGGCCAGATCGTGCTCGGGAAACGCCTGCCCGGGGACGTTCGACGAGCCGGTCAGCGTGGCCAGCATCTGCCGCACGTTCGCGAGCTGGCTGTTGATGCTGTCGCGCCGCTCGGTCGCGGCGGTGAGCTCGCGCTCGGAGTCCGCGCGGATCCGGGTGGCCATCGCCTTGGCGTCGCTGATGATCGTCGCCGCCTGTCGCTCGGCGTCCTCGAGCAGCCGTCGGGCATGCTCCTCGGCCTGGGACAGCTGGCGCTCCGACTCGGACCGGGCCTGCTCGACGAGCCCCGCGGACTCCTCGAGCTTCGACGTCGCCTCTCCGAGCTGCTGGGAGAACTCCGCCTCGGCTGCCTTGCGGCGCGAGGAGAGCGTCGCCTCGAACTCCGCGGCGAGCTCGGCCGAGCGGGCCCGCTGCTCCTCGTAGACCGCAGCCGCCTCCTGGAGCCTCGCGGCCGCGTCCCGCTCTGCCGCCTCGAGCCGCTCCTCGACGGTCTGCCGGGCCGCCTCGAGAATGCGCGCAGCCTCGGCCTCCGCGTCGCCGCGCACGGCGGCGGCGTACCGGTCGGCGTCGGTGCGGACCTTCGCGGCGAGCTCGCCGAGCTCGCCCTGCATGCCCTCGACGTCCTGAGAGGCGCGCCGCTTGATCTCCGCTGCCTCCTGCTCGGCGAGGTTGAGGATCTGGGCAATGCGCTCGCCGAGCTGGTCGTACGTCGGCGGCTCCGCCGGCAGGCCCGCAGCGCGCCGGGCGTGGTCCTCCTCGAGCGAGGTCAGCCGGTGCAGCAGGTCGTCGCGCTGACGCGCCGCCTCGTGGACGGCGATACTGAGCTCTTCGAGTCGGCGGTCGACCTGGGCGGGCTCGTAGCCACGCAGGACCACACGGAACTGGGGGTTCTCGGTCATTGCGGCCAGTCCTCCTCTTGGCGGCGGTGGTCACCCAGAGTCCGGAGCGGGGGGTTCGACTCGAGTGACGGCTGGTCGGGCTGCGACGGGACCGCCAGCGCCTGGATGACGCCGTTCAGCTGACCGAGCTCAGCTGTGATCTCCTCACGACGGCGGGCGAGGACCTGGAGCTCCTCACGGGCCGCCTCGACGGTGCGCCGGGCCTCCGCCACGACGAGGTCGGCCTCCTTGCGCACGTCGGCCACGTAGGACATCGCCTCCTCGCGCAGCAGGCGCGACTCCTCGTGCGCCTCGCGCTGGGTGCGGATGACCTCGGCGGCGACGGTCTCGCGCAGCAGCCGCGCACCGCGCTCGGCCTCCTCGAGCCGACGGCGGGCGCGGACCTCCGCCTCGCCGACGATGTCCTCCGCGTCCTCGCGCAGGTGCCGGGTGGACGCCTCGGCGGTCTCGACGATCCGACGGGCCTCCGCCTCCGCGGCCGCGCGCACGTCCTCCGCGGCCTGGGCGAGGGCGAGGGCGTGACGCTCGTGGTCCATGCGCTCCACGGCCAGCTTCGTGCGCATCCGCGCGGCGACGTCCTCGATGGTGCGACGGGTCGACGCCGCATGCCGCCCTGCGGCGGTGAAACCCTGCTGGCGGATCCGGGCAGCCTCGAGCTCGGCGGTGTCGATCAGCTGCTGCACGGTCGCCTGCGCCCAGGCCACCTGCTCGGCAGCGGCCGTCAGCTCGCGCTGCGCGGTGGCCTGCGCGTCCTGCACGAGGGCCTCGCAGAGCTGCTGGCTGTCGCGAGTCGCGGCGATGGCTTCCTGGCGGTTGGTCTCGAGCAGGTCGGCGGCGACCTGGCGCAGCGCCGCGGCCTCCTCCTCGGCGGCCTGCTTGATCTTCTCGGCGTGCCCGGTCGCGTGTGCGACGACGGCGACCGCCTCGGCTGCCGCGGCCGCCGTGCGCTGCGACGCGGCCTCCCGGGAGGCGTTCTCGTCCTGCTCGGCGCGCTGTCGCGCCTCGGCGAGGATCGCGTCGGCGAGGGCCCGGGCCTCGTCGCGGAGCCGCGCGGCGTCGCGCTGCGCGACCTCCACGTCGGCGTCCGCCTCGGCAACGCGCGCGGTGGCGAGCCGCTCGGTCTCGGACAGGATCGACTGGCACTGGGACTCGGCAGTCCTGATGAGCAGGGTCGCCTGCTCCGCCGCGTCGGCCACGAGCTGGCGGGCGTCCTCGGAGGCGACGGAGAACTGACGCTCGGCCTGCCGCAGGGCCCGGGCGGTCTCCTCGCGCTCGGTCTGCGCGGCGGCGTACAGCCGGGTGGCCTCCGCCTCGCGGGCGCGCGCCTGCTCGGTCAGGTGCTGCGCCTCGGAGGCTGCCTGGGTGCGCAGCTCGTCGGCGACTTCCTGCGCCTGGCGCAGCAGCAGCGTGGCAGGGGTGTCAGGCACCTCTGCCGCATGCGCACCCCCGCGCACCGGTTGATGCATGAACCGGCTCTCCTCGCCACGCCGAAAGAAGCGTGGGGACGGCTCCCCCTGAGCCGACCCCTCCGACGGACTCACTGTAGGAGCGGGGGGCGCTCAAACCTCGCAGCCTCGCCGGTGGCGCGCCGCGTCTTTACCCGGAGCGTCACACCGGGCCGCGGCGCTCACGTGAGCTCGCTGACACCTGCCAGCTCGTAGTACCAGCCCCTCGCCGGCGCGACCGCCCGGCAGGTGAGCTTCTCGAGGGTCTCGTGCCGGCGGACGTCCACGCGGAACAGCCGGCCACCCCGCTCGAAGATCGCGGTCCGGTCGGTGCAGGTGACGAGCTCGAGCGCGTCGGCCCGCGTCTCCCGCAGCTCGGTTCGCAGGAAGACCTCGGCGGCCTGCGCTGCGAAGGGGTAGCGACAGCGCCCGCGCAGGTGGGCGAGGTCGACGCGGCCGGCCCGGTCCGCGGCGACGAGACGCCTCGCGTCCGCGGAGGACAGCCGTCCGTAGTACAGGCCGTCCGGCAGCACGAGGACGTTGGCGGCGAAGCGGTCACCCCCGATGTGTGACACCTGCCAGGTCTCCTCGGGCGCGGTGTCGGCGAGCGCCTGCCAGAGCGGCCGGCCCAGCTCGGCGCAGCACGCGTCGTGCCTGCCGTGCGTGCAGACCAGGTACAGCCGCCCGTCGTACGGCGTGAGGCTCGTCAGATCGAGGTCGGCGACCTGGCGGACGTCGTCGAGCTCGGCGGTGCCGACCTTGCCGTCGCGTGCGGCGAAGACGCGGGTCGTGGCACTGGGGATGCCCCGCCTGATGAAGAGCGTCCGCCAGTCGCGCTGCGCGGCCAGCCAGGACTTCACGCCGGCCGGCACCCGGCTGTCCCTGGGCACGTCGAGTCCCCAGGGCCCCTCGCACTGAACGAGCAAGAAGGACCGGACAGTGGACGCCGTTCCCGCCTGTGGCTCCTGGCGCTCGAGGCTGGCCGGGGCGCACCTCATCGGGCCACCCGCACCAGGCCTTCACGCAGGAGGCGCCGCGCGAGGACCAGGCGGCTCTGCTCGTCGAGCGGAAGCTCGCCGACCTTCCAGGAGACGTGGTCCCGGACGAGCTCGAGAGCGGGCAGGAGGTGGGACGGCAGCCGGAGCTCGCGGTCTCCGAGCAGCACCTTCAACCGGTCGGGCCCGGGACGCAGCACGCAGACCGACCCGGCCCGCCGCTCGAGGAGTGTCCCGTCGTCGAGCTGCGTCTCGGTGTCGAGGAGCCCACCGTCGACGAGGGTCTGTCGCGAGGTCAGGAACCTGTCGATGCTCTGCTCGGCGGCCGTGTCCGGTTCGGTCGTGCCGATCACCCTGGCGAGGGTCTCGAGCCTTCCGGCGAGTGCTCGAGACAGCAGCGAAGGGTCGTCGAGGTAGCCGGCGGGCAGGGGTGCGTCGTACTCCCCGCTGCCGAGAGCCTCGGTGACGATGCGGCCGAGCAGCGCCCGCCAGGTCAGCCGGTTGATCCCGATCGTGACGTGAAGCGACGAGCCCTCCTGCGTCCGAGCCGAGTGAGGGGTACCGGTCGGCAGGTAGGCGACCATCCCGGGCTCGAGGACGACGTCCTCGTCGTCGATCGTCCAGCGCTTGCTGCCGTGCGTCTGCACGACGAAGACGTCATGGGTGTCGGAGTGCCGGGCGAAACCCTGGGCGCCCGGTGGCGTGAGGTACGCGTTGGCCTGGCACGGATGACCGAGTGCCAGCTCGAGGTCGCGGACGAGGGCGGTCAGCGGGGGCCAGAACCGCTGCAGGCCCTGCAGCACCACCGTCGCACCGCCGCGATACCGCTCGAGCACCTTGCCGACGTCCAGCAGCCCGGTCAGAGGTTCCCCAGCGGTGCTCGCGCGCCGAGTGTAGGCCGACGCAGGCAGGACGCTGCCGTCCTGGACGAGCCGGACCGCCGGGGTCCGCAGCGCGAAGCCGGTGAGGAGACGGTCCACCGCCTCCAAGGACAGCAGCCACACCAGAGAGTCGGGCTCCCTGCGATGGAGGTGCACGCGGGACGCCCAGACCTCCTGACGGAAGGTCCGGGCGTCGCCGCTCAACAGGGTCAGTGCGTCCACGTCAGGCGTCGCTGCTGTCGCCGTCCGTGGAGTCCGTGCTGTCGCCGTCGCTGCTGTCGCTGTCGGTGCCGTCGGCGTCACCGCTGTCGGTGCCGTCGGCGTCACCTTCTCCCTGCTGGGGCGCGGACCCGCTGACGGTCTCCATGTCGCTGTCCTCCAGCGGGCTGCCGGGCTCTTCAGGGGTGGTCGTCATCGCACGCTCCTCTCCGTCGGCGCCAGGTGCGCCGCCACCTCTGGCGTACCCACTGTCCATGCGAAGTAGTCCGTCCGGGCCCTTTACCTTCCGTCGTAGCCGACCTAGCCTGACCGCGGGGATGGCACTTCTGGGGATGACCGGGGGACTTGTGATGGACAGCGGTACCGCGCGGTCGCGCGGCTCGGTGGCAGTGCTCGCGGCGCTGCTGCCCGTCACGTCGTACGCGGCGTGGCACCACCAGGACTCCCCCGCTGCCCCGGTCGTGGCCGCGCCCGCCTACACGGCAGCACCGGTCTCCGTGGCCGAGCCGCTGCGGCTGCCGAGCGCCGAAGGCGTGAAGCGCGCGACGCCGTTGCAGCACCGGCGCTGGACACCGGCACGCATCGCCCGGCTCGACCTCCCGGAGACGGCGCTGGTCGCGTACCGCTTCGCGGCGCACACCCTACGGACCACTGATCCGGAGTGCGGGCTGCGCTGGAGCCTGCTCGCGGCCATCGGTCACATCGAGTCCGACCACGGGCGGTACGACGGCGCGAAGCTCGGCGCGAACGGGGTGAGCCGCCCGGTGGTCCGCGGGATCCCGCTCGACGGCCGTGGCCCGGTGGCCGCGATCCGCGACACCGACAAGGGCCGGATGGATGGCGACACGGTCTGGGACCGCGCGGTCGGCCCGATGCAGTTCCTTCCCTCGACCTGGGCGGCCGTGGGCGTGGACGCCGACGGGGACGGCCAGCGAAACGCCGACGACCTGCACGACGCGGCGCTGGGTGCCGCTGTCTACCTCTGCGCCTACCCCGGCAGCATCGCGTCGGGGCGGGGCGAGTACGACGCGATCTATCGCTACAACCACTCCGACCGGTACGTCGAGGCGGTGCGGCGACTCGAGCGTGCCTACCGCACCGGGGACTACCGTCTGCTGAAGAGCCTCACGTACGTGCCGATCACGTTCTCCGCTCGACCGGTGCCCGGCGACCTCGGGCAGGTCGGCACGGACGAGGCGTCGGAGGACCTGGTCGCGACCGGGCCCGTCGCGCTGCATCCGCTCAAGGGTCCGAAGCCCCAGCCGCACGGGTCCTCGGCGACGTCGTCACCGGACTCGTCGCCATCGCCCAGCCCGTCGCCGAGCCCGTCGCCCAGCCCGAGCCCGACGCCGACCCCGACGCCGACCCCCACGCCGACCCCCACCCCGACCCCCACGCCCACACCGTCTCCGACCCCGGTGCCGGATCCGACCGTCGTGGAGATCACCGGGACCCTCGGCGCCTGCGGCGCGGACTGGTGCCTGGGTGACCGGCTCCTCGACCTCGGGGGCGCGGCCGCCCTCGACGCGGCGGCGTCGCACGACTACGACGGCGACGGGGCCGTCGAGGCGGTCTCGGCCGAGCTGGAGGGACTGGCCGGCACGCAGGTCACGCTGGCCGTGGACGAGGGCACCACGCCCGCGGTGGTGCGGCGGATCAACGGGCTGTCCTACCGCTGAGCTTCCTCCGCTTGCCCGGGCCGTCCGCCGGGTATGAGTGAGGCATGGCTGAGTCCACGTCGGGGGTAGGCGTCTTCGCGCCGTCGCCGGTCCTGACGGTCACGATCGAGCCCGGGTCGGAGCACCCGGAGGTCCACGTGCACTCGGGCGGGCAGGGGGCGTGGATCGCCAACATGCTCGCGGTGCTGGAGATCCGCACCGTGCTCTGCGCACCTCTCGGCGGCGAGATCGGAGCGGTGCTGGACAAGGTTCTCCGTCGCCCGTCTCTGGAGATCAGGCCCGTGCCCACGGGCAGCAACGGCTGCTTCGTCGAGGACCGCCGACCCGGGGACCTGACCTGTCTCGCCGAGATGCCCGGCACGCCGTTGAACCGACACGAGTCCGACGAGCTGTGCAACCAGGTCCTCTCCGCAGGGATGGAGACCGGGGTCGTGGTGCTCACCGGACCGGCTGGCCACCGGGTGGTCGACACCGACGTCTACCGGAGGATCGCCGCGGACCTGCAGCAGCTCGACGTCACGGTCGTCGCAGATCTCTCGGGCGACGAGCTGGAGGCTGCCCTCGCCGGCGGGATCGACGTCCTCAAGATCAGTGACGAGGAGACGTCTGGGCGCGACCCGGTGACGGACGCGCGCAAGCTGCGCGAGCGCGTCGACGGCGCCGTCGTCCTGACGCGGGGCTCGGCGCCCGCACTGCTGCTGACCGACGACATCTACGCCCTCCACGTGCCCGAGCTGGCGATGGTCAACCACCGCGGCGCCGGGGACTCCATGACCGCCGGCATCGCCGCTGCCCTGTCGCGGGGCCGGGACGTCGAGGAGGCGGTGCGGCTGGGAGCGGCGGCCGGCGCCGTCAACGTCACGCGGCACGGGCTGGCGAGCGGACGACGGGACACCGTGGAACATCTCGCGGACCACATCCGCATCGAGAAGGCGACCAAGGAGGAGAGGGACCGTGCGGGCGCTCATCACCAATGACGACGGGATCGAGAGCAAGGGGCTGCACACGCTGGCCCAGGTCGCGGTGGACGCGGGACTGGAGGTCGTCGTCGCTGCCCCGCACGAGGAGCGCAGCGGTGCGAGCGCCTCGCTCGTGGCGACCCGGTCGGACGGACGGCTGCTCGTGCAGAAGGCGGCGATCGGCCTGGACGTTCCCACCTACGCGGTGGAGGCGAGCCCGGCGTACATCGCCTGGGCAGCGGTGCGGGGCGCGTTCGGTCCACGGCCGCACCTGGTCCTGTCGGGGATCAACAAAGGACCCAACACCGGTCACGCCGTGCTGCACTCGGGCACGGTGGGCGCCGCCCTGACCGCGAACGCACACGGGCTCCCGGCGCTGGCCGTCTCGGTCTCCGCCCCCGACCCGGTGCACTGGGAGACGACGGCCTCAGTCGCCGACCGCGCGCTGCGGTGGCTGCTCGAGCGGGAGCCGCGACCCGTGCTCAACGTGAACGTGCCCGACGTACCGCTCGACCAGCTGCGCGGCCTCCGGCGCGCTCCCCTGGCGACCTTCGGTGCCGTCCAGGCCGACATCGCCGAGGTCGGAGAAGGCTTCGTCACCCTCACCTTCAGCGAGGTCGACGTGACCGGCGAGCCCGAGTCGGACGCGGCGCTGCAGCAGGCCGGCTGGGCGACGATCACCCCGTTGTCCGGACCCGCGGAGGCGCGGGAGTGTCGGGTGGACGGCTTGGTGGACCCGGCCTGACGAGCTCGGGGCCAGGCCGACCCCCCTGCGGTCGGCCTGACGCCGAATGCTCCTCGAGAGGCGACTCGAGAGAGGACCAGTCCTCCGACTCCGGAGACCACGTCGACTGCCTGGGAAAGCCCGACTGGGATACGTCGAACGACGCGGTCACTGGGAGGAATTCCGAGACGAAGGACTGGTCTCCACCAGTCTTTACCTTGCCTTTACTTTTCGCAGGAGAACCGCAGAAGTCGTTCCTTCGAGAATGCAACCGTTTCGCGGGTGGTCGCGTCTTGGGGGCGAAGTTGAAACGCCAACAAAGATCACCACATCCCAGGAGAACACCATGCGCAACAACATCGTCCGACGCGCCGCGGCCGTCGCCACCGCTGCCGGCATCGCCGTCCTCGGAGCGAGCTCGCTCCCGTCCACCGCGACCGCCGCACCGGCTGGTTCGCAGACCCCCGCCGTGGCGCCGGAGTCCGCGCCGACGAGCACCGAGCACCAGGCCGGCGTCGTCATCGAAGGATTCACCACGATCAACGGTCAGGAGGTGTTCCTCACGGTGTACGACAACTCGCTCCACGGCTCGTCGGCCAACGTCGTCATCGGGGACCCTGAGGACGGCGGTGCCTTCGGGTTCGTCGAGCAGGCCACCGCGTTCGTCGTGGACGGCCAGCTGTCGATCACCTTCGACGTCGACGGCAAGGCAGCGACCCTGTCCGGCACGGTCGTGGAGAACGGCAAGCCGACCCGCATCCGCGACGCGATGCAGGACGGCGGGGAGAACCTCGTCACCAAGGGCACCAACACCCCGCTGCTGGCGAACCTCACCCTGGCCTACGACGGCCAGACGGTCCCGGTCGAGGTGGGAGCCGCCTTCGGCTACGACCTCGAGGTCCGCTCGACCGACCTGTACGGCAACTGACACATCCCCACAGGCCGCCGCACCCACTCCTGGGTGCGGCGGTCTCGTGCTTTCTCGGGTTTCGGCGTCTGGCCCGGCGGGAACCGGAAGTGCATGAAGGCCAAACTCGCACTCCTGACCGGCGCAGCGGCCGGCTACGTCTTCGGCGCCCGGGCCGGGCGACAGCGGTACGACGAGCTCAAGGCGATGGCCAAGCAGGCGATGGACAGCGAGCCGGTGCACGCCGCAGCGGCTCGCGTCAACGGCCGCCACGCGGACCGGGAGGAGCCGTTCGACTCGAGCATGCCGCTCGACTGACCCATCCCAGGGCGCTCGAGCGACGAAGACAGAGACGTGCGGTTCGTGTCTCTGTACAGCTCTCAGCTGGTTGTCCTGGCGGTCATCGTCGGCCTCTGCGGCTGGCTGCTGTTCTCCCAGCGCCGGCTCCACCCCGGTGACTACGACCGGGTGCTGGGCGGGTCGCTGATGACCCTGGCCGTGGTCTTCCTCGGCTTCGTCATCTTCGCGAACGCGACCGACCCGTTCGTGCGGTGAGAGCTACCTGATCCCGGTGTCGCAGGGCACGTCGACGACGACGTACTCGCCCTCGACGACACGCGCGTCCATCAGCTCGCAGGACATGCCGGCGGCCGCGGTCACGACGTACTCCCCCGGTTCGACGACCACCGTGAAGCGACCTTCGGCGTCGGTCATCGCCGTCGCCACGACGGCACCTGCGGTGTAGGACTCCCCGGGCAGCTGCACGTGCACGGTCACCTCCACCCCGGCAGCGGGGGTGTCGTCGCAGGGCTGGCCCTCGACCTCGACGGGACACTGGGGGCCGAGCAGCACCGTGCCCTCGATCCCCGACGGGGCAGCGCCCACGTCCGAGGCCTCCTGGCCGCAGCCGGCGAGGAGGACCAGCAGGAGGACCGCGCGGGTCAGGGGCGGACGATGTGGGCGTCGGGTCCGGGGAACGTCAGCCCCTCGTGACCGTCCGACCACTTCACGACGTACGGCGGGGCGCCGTCGGCCCCCCGCACCTCGACGATGTCTCCCTCGCGCCGCTGCGAGCCGACGTTCTTGCCCTCCACCACCAGGTGGTCTCCAACCTTGGCCTGCATGATTCGCACCCTACGCCGGGTACTGCCCTCCCATGAAGCCACAGACCCAGGAGATGCCCGGCCTGCAGTCCCTCATGGACCCCGTCCCGGACTGCGGCGAGGAGAGCTACGTCGGCCACGAGCGCCTGAAGGGCAAGGCCGCGGTGATCACCGGCGGCGACAGCGGCATCGGTCGTGCCGTGGCCATCGCCTTCGCACGCGAGGGGGCGGACGTGCTGCTGTCCTACCTGTCGGAGGACGAGGACGCCGAGGACACGGCGAAGTGGATCGAGGACGCCGGCTCCACGGTGGTCCTGCTGCCGGGAGACATCTCGTCACCGCAGCACTGCCGCGACATCATCGACCGGGCCGTCCGCGAGTTCGGCAAGATCGACGTGCTGGTCAACAACGCGGCCTTCCAGATGGAGCACGAGACCCTCGAGGAGATCCCGGACGAGGAGTGGGACTACACGTTCGCGACGAACATCAGCGCGATCTTCCACCTGTGCAAGGCGGCGCTGCCGCACATGTCCGAGGGAGCGAGCATCATCAACAGCTCCTCGGTGAACTCCGACAGCCCGAGCCCGACGCTCGCGCCGTACGCCGCGACGAAGTCGGCCATCGCGAACTTCACCGCCAGCCTGGCGCAGCTGCTGGGCGACCGCGGCATCCGCGTCAACAGCGTCGCCCCCGGACCGGTCTGGACGCCGCTGATCCCGGCGAGCTTCCCGGCCGACCACGTCGAGAAGTTCGGCGAGAACACCCCCCTCGGACGGCCGGCGCAGCCCGCCGAGCTGGCGCCCGTCTACGTGCTGCTCGCGTCGAACGAGGCCAGCTACGTCTCCGGCGCGCGCGTCGCCGTCACCGGAGGGAGACCGGTCCTCTGACCGGCCTCCCGCTCGGGGTCAGTCCTCCTGCGCGAGGAGCGCGAACGCCGCAATCGTCAGCCAGAGCGGGCCGGTCATGCCGGCCATGTACTGCAGCGGGCTGACCCCGAGGATCGTCGTCAGACCGCCCAGGACCAGGCTCGCCCAGGTCAGCTTGGGACCCACGGCCCCGAAGCGCTTGCCCGCCAGACCGAGGGCGAGTGCCGCAACGCCGGCCCCGACCCACACCCACGGGACGGTGCCGATCCAGTGACCGAAGAAGACGGCCGTCTCCGGCACGAGCAGCTCCGGGTCCTGGACGCCGAAGGCGAACTCCGTGGTGAGTGCCGAGCCCAGGAGCAGCGCCACCGAGACGAGCATCAGTCCGCCCGACGCCACCTGCGGCAACAGGCTGCCCTCGGGTGAGCTCTGCGTGAGCTTGCGGCGGAGTCCCGCGGCGAACACCAGCAGGAGGAGGGCGGCCACCATCGCGCCGGTGTGCATCACGAGGATCGGCACCGTCTGATCCGCGAGCTTGTCGACGATGCCCGCCGGGTCCCCCTGCAGCTTCTCGTCGTACACGGCCCCTGCGAGGCTCGAGCCGACGATCGTGACGATCCCGGCCAGCCCGGCGCCGACCCCCGCGTAGACCCATCCCTTCCCCTGTGAGGGACGGGCCTCGACCGCCGTACCGCTGGTCGTGACGAATGTGCTGGTCATGCTGTGACTCCTCGGTGTGTCTTTCGGTGTGGGTAGTGCGGGTTGCGGAACGGCCAGCTGTGGTCGATCCACGAGGGGACGAGCTGGTCCAGGGCCGACTCGATGGGCCCGCCCACGAGCCAGTCGACGACCCACCACGAGATCTCGGCATCGGTGCCGCGCTGCTCCGGCGGGTCGATGTAGACGCACCCGAGCAGCTCGGTCTCGCCCTGGTCGAACAAGGCGTAGTTGAACGACTCCCCCCGCTCCATCTCGTCGGCATGGCGCTGCAGGTCGGCACGGTCCTGCTCCGCGGTCAGCGTCGCGGGCGGCCATCCCCACGAGGCGCCGTACAGCTCCCAGAGCCGCTCGCGTGAGCCGAGCACCGCGACCATGTCCAGGTCGACGTCCGCCGCCCGGATCGGCCGCAGGTGGTGTCCCGTGGAGAGCGGCACCCGCTGGGGATGCCGCCACCCCTCCGGGAGCCAGGTCTTCGATCTCATGGCTCGAGCCTCGTGGCTCGCCGCCCGGCACACCACGGGCAGGACCCGCACACTTCCCGCACACTTTCGGCCCGAACAGTTGCACTCTCCACTTATGCTTCCGCCATGTCGTCTCGGGGGAACTTCGCCGACGTCCTGCGACGTCTGCGCGAGCAGGCCGGTCTCACCCAGCAGGAGCTCGCCGAGCGCGCCGACCTGACGCCGCACGCGGTCAGCTCCCTGGAGCGCGGAACCCGGACCCGCCCCTACCCGCACACGGTCCGCTCGCTGGCCGATGCCCTCGGCGCCACCGAGGCCGAGCGCGCCGAGCTCCTCGCCGCCGTTCCTCGGCGCGGGCGAGCCGCGCCCACCGCCGCCAAGCCGGCCGGGATCGTCGTACCCCCGACCCAGCTGCACGGTCGCTCCGACGACCTCGTCACACTCACCGACCTGGTGCGCTCGGGAGAGAGGCTGGTCACCCTCACCGGCCCCGGCGGCGTCGGCAAGACCCGACTGGTCGCTGCCCTCTCCGACGTCCTCGGTGACGACTACGCCGACGGCGTCGTGCAGGTCTCGCTGGCGCCGGTGCTCGACGCCTCCGCCGTGCTCCCGACGGTCGGGCGTGCTCTCGGACTCACCGGTGCCGACGGCGAGGGCGCGTACGACGTCGTCGCCGCACACCTGCAGGACCTCCAGGTGCTGCTGGTCCTCGACAACCTCGAGCACCTGCTCAGCGCCGCGCCGCACGTCGGACGCCTGGTCGCGTCCTGCCCCGGACTGGCGGTCTTGGTGACCAGCCGGTCGCCGCTGCGCGTGCGCGCCGAGCACGAGTACGTCGTCGAGCCGCTGGCTCTTCCCGCGTGGGGCACGCGCACGCTGGAGGAGCTGGGCGCGTCTGCGGCCGGCGCGCTCGTCGTCGACCGGCTGACCGCGGTCTCCCGGCACCCGGTCGACGTCCCCGCCTGTGTGGAGCTGTGCCACCGACTCTCCGGACTTCCGCTGGCCATCGAGCTGGCCACCGCCCACCTTCGGGCGCTTCCCGCGCGAGCCCTGCTCGACCGGCTCGAGGAGACCCTCGCGACCTCCGGTGCCCGGGACCTGCCCGAGCGGCAGCGGACGATGCGCACCACGCTGGACTGGAGCTACGGTCTCCTCGACGAACGGCAGCAGTCCCTCTTCACCCTGCTCGGCGCGTTCCGCGGCGGTGCGACGCTCGAGGCCGTGGAGGCGGTCGCCGGTGAGCCGGTCCTGGGCACGCTGACCGAGCTGGTCGAGCACTCGCTCGTCGTCGCCCGCGCCGACCGCTTCGTGATGCTCGAGCCCGTCGCCCAGTACGCCCGCAGCCAGCTGCTCGGTGACCGCGCCCTGACCGTCTACCGGGCCCACGCGGAGTTCTTCGCCGGCTTCGTCGAGCAGGCCGCCGCGGGGTTCGAGCGCAGTGACCAGGTCACCTGGCTCGAGCGCACGGACGCCGACGAGGCCAACATCCTGGTCGCCGTCGAACGCGCCGTGGACGCCGGTGAGGCGACCACCGCGGCTCGACTGGTGTGGTACCTCTGGCTGTACTGGTGGCTGCGCGGCCAGGTCACGCTGGGCCGCCGTCTGGCCGAGGAGTGCCTCAAGCTCCCGCTCGGCCCGTGGGAGCGCGGACGCGTCCACCTCACCGGGGCGACGATGTCCTACGCGGTGGGTGACACCGCCTCCGCCGCCGAGCACTGGTCGCTGGCCCTCGACCTCGCCGTCGCAGACGGCGACCGCGAGGTGATCGGCAAGGCCCGCGCCGGGGTCGGGCTCGCTGCCCTGGCCGATGGCGACCTCGACGAGGCCGAGAAGTCCTTCCGCGACGCGCTGGAGTACGCCGACCGCGGTGACTGGCTCAGCTCGCTCACCCACGTCTGGCTCGGCACGATCGACCTGCTGCGGGGGTACCCCGCCTCGGCCGTGCCCGAGATCGAGCTCGGACTGGCGGCTTCCCGCGCACGCGGCGACCGGCTCACGACGTACGTCGCCCTGTACAACCTCTCGCAGGCCGCCCTCGCTCTCGGCGACCCCGGCAAGGCGCGGGCGCACCTGGACGAGGGCATCGCCCTGTCGCAGGAGACGCGTGACCTCGCCAACCTGGCGTACTTCATCGAGACCCTCGCGGTCGTGGAGGCGACGGCCGACCGGCACGAGCGGGTAGCCCTGCTGCTGGGCGCGTCGACCGGCCTGCGCGAGACCGTGGGTGCCGACGTCTACGCCTACTACCTCCCCGACGAGGCCGCCCGGGCCGGCGCGCACTCGTCGGCGCTCGCGGCGCTCGGCGAGGATGCCTTCGCCGACGCCTTCGACTCCGGCAAGGAGCTCGAGCTCGCTCAGGTGGTCACGTTGGCGGCCGGATCATGAGAACCCGGCAGCTGCTGGTCTGCGTGCTGCTCCTCGCGACCGCCGGTGTCGTCGGGTCCCTCCCGTTCCACCCCGGTGACGGCGTGACGGCAGCCGCGGCCCCGACCGTGCCGGAGCGTGCGGAGCGCAGCGTCCTGGGTCGCGTGCCCGCCGTACGTGTGAACGGGACGCTCTACCGCCCGGAAGGCACGGTCTCCCCACCCCCCGTCGTCCGGGCCCGAGCCTGGGCCGTCGCCGACCTCGAGACCGGACGACTGCTCGGGATCCACCGCGCCGTGGCCGAGCTGCCCATGGCCTCGACCATCAAGCTCCTCAACGCCGTGACCGCCGCGCGCACGGTCGCGCGGTTCCCCGACCATCGGGTCACCTGGCGCGAGGCGCACCCGGAGTACTGCTCCTGCGCCGGGCTCGTCGTCGGCCGCCGCTACACACGGGAGGCACTGCTCGCCGGAATGCTGCTCCCGTCCGGCAACGACGCGGCCGAGGCCATGGCCGGGTCGCACCCGCGGGGGCGCGCCGCGTTCCTCCGTGCGATGAACGCGACGGCCGCCTCGCTGGGGGCGGACCACACCAACGCCGCGACGCCGTCGGGGCTCACTGCGCCCGGGGGCTACTCCTCGGCGCGTGACCTCCTCCTGCTGCTGCGAGCCGCGCAGGCGACTCCGGCCGTCGAACGGATCCTGAGTCTGGCCCGCTACGAGCTCGGGCCGCGCTTCGGCAGGACGCACACGATCACGCGTCGGACCGACTTCGTCAACGAGTACGTCGACCGCTGGCCCGGACTGCAGGGCAAGAGCGGGTTCACCACGCCGGCGAAGAACACCTTGGTCGTCAACGTCCCGATCCGCGGTCGACACATCGGCGTCGCGATCCTGGGCGCACCCGACGGCACGATCACCCCGGCGGCGAAGCGGCTCACCCTCTGGGCGGCCGACAACTTCCGCCGTCTGGGGGACGTCGGCGTCCTCCCTGAGCCCTAGACCGCGCTGAGCCCTAGATCGCGCTGAGCCCTAGATCGCGGCGACGAGCTCGCGGGTCCTGGTCGCGTCGGGCACGGCCCCGATGTTGTCGAACGTCGTGAGCGCCGAGGTCAGCTCCGACCTGGCCGCCTCGGCCTCGCCGCGGGCCCGATGGATCTGGCCGAGCAGCACCGACGCCTTCGCCGACTCGTAGCAGAGATCGACCTCGTCGAAGCGCTTACGCGCGTCCCGAGCCTGCTGCTCGGCCACGTCGAGACGACCGTCCGCGAGCGCCACGGCCGCCGTGGCGACGTCGGCAGTCGCGCGGAGCGCCGGACTCCCTGGATAGGCGTCGGCGATCCCGACGAGCTCCTCCGCACTTCCGCGGGCGGTCTCGACGTCGTCCAGACTCAACGCGACGTCCACCTGGGCCGGCAGGATCTTGGCTCGGTCGAGGGGCGCCAGGGAGGTGTCGGCGAGAGTACGCCGGAGCTGGGTGGCCGCGGCCTGCGTGCGCCCCCGTGCCGCGAGGAGCAGCGCCATGCCGGGCTGGGGGCTCAGGCCCATCTCGGTCGCCTGGCGGAATGCATCCTCGGCGGCATCGAGTTGGCCCATCTTCACGCGCACGTCCCCGAGCTCCCGAAAGGCCATGGCCGTGAAGCTCAGGTTGAACGAGGACAGCTCGGTGGTGGCGACGCGGGCCTCCTCCTCGGCGTCGGCGAAGGCGCCGCGAAGACGCATGATCTCGGCTCTGTGCACGCGGCACACCCCGGGGAAGCCGTTGATGGCCTGCCGGTTGCACCAGTTGGTCGCTGCCTCGCTCCAGTGCCCGGCGGTCTGCCAGTCGGCGATCTGGGCGTTGATGGCGATCATCATGCAGTAGATCCAGCCGGTAGCCCGCGGACCGAGCTCACCGGCGACGGCGCCCTGCGTGGCCTCCTCGACCATCGCCAAGCCCCGCTCGAGGTCCTCCATGTGCGCGACGCCGATCCCGGTGAACGCGTGCGCCAGGGCGAAGAGGTCCTTGTCCTGGTGCCGCCCACCCAGCACCTCTGCCTCCTGGGCGAACACGAAGGCGCTGGCCATGTCCCCCTGGTGGCGCCGGAGGTTGGACAAGCCGAAGTTGAGCCAGCCGTGCTCGGCACCCTCGGGCTGGGTCTCGAGCAGCCGGCTGGCCTTGTTGATCCAGACCTCGGCATCGCTCAGCTCGCCGAGGTCGCCGTGGTGGTCGGAGAGATCGACCGCGACGAAGGCGGCCCTCCGGGGGTTGCCGTCCTTCAGGTATGCGGCGTGAGCCCGCTCCCGCAGAGCGATGCAGTGCCGCATCTTGCCGATCCACCAGGCGCACTCGGCCATGCTGTTGAGATCGTCGGGACCCAGGGGCTCGGCCGCGTCAGCGGCGGCGTACAGCTCGAACGCCTCGCGCCACGCCCAGCGCGACACGGCGTCGCGCGCCGCCTCCAGCCCAGAAGCCCCGGTCACGGCTTCATTCAAACACGTCCTCCGGATCCTGGCCCGTTACGGAATGAGAACGACAGAATGGGCTCGTGGGTCTGCCCGTCATCCTGGCCGTCGACGACGATCCGGACGCGCTCGAGCTGCTCGAGAGCGATCTGGAGGATCGGTACGGCCGCGCGTACCAGATCCTGACCGCGCGGGCCGCCACCACCGCTCTCACGATGCTGCAGAAGCTCAAGGACGACGGCGAACGGGTCGCGCTCGTCCTCTCCGACCAGTGGCTGCCCGACGGCACCGGCTGCGAGCTCCTCGCCCAGACCAAGGAGCTGTTCCCCCACTCGCGGCGGCTGCTGCTGATCGTCTGGGGCGAGTGGGCCGTCGACACCACCTCGCAGCCGCTGCGTCGCGGGATCGGGCTGGGAGAGATCGACTACTACGTCCTGCGGCCGTGGCGTCCCGCGGACGAGCTGTTCCATCGAACCGTCACCGAGTTCCTCCACGAATGGGTGGGTTCGGACGCCTCCCTCTCCCGCGAGCTCACGATGATCGCGACCGTCGACGACCCCCGCGCCAGCGAGCTGCGGGTGCTGCTGAACCGGAACCGCGTCCCCTTCGTCTTCCACCCCTCCACCTCGCCCGAAGGCATGCAGCTCCTCGCCGACGCGCGGCAGTACCCCGACCGCGGCCCCGTCGTCATCTCCCGTCGCGGCCAGGTCCTGGTCAACCCCTCGAACACGGAGATCGCGAAAGCGTACGGCGCCCAGACCAGCCTCCCAGGGGCACGCGAGTTCGACGTGACCGTCATCGGCGCCGGCCCGGGCGGGCTCGCCGCCGCGGTGTACGCCCAGTCCGAAGGGCTGCGCACTCTCGTCATCGAGCGCGAGTCGATCGGCGGCCAGGCCGGCTCGAGCTCTCGCATCCGCAACTACCTCGGTTTCCAGCGCGGCGTCACCGGAGCCGACCTCGCCCAGCGTGCCCATCAACAGGCCTGGGTCTTCGGCACCACGTTCCTCCAGATGTGCGAGGCGCTCTTCATCCGCCCGGACGAGGACCGGCTCTGGCTCGCGCTCTCGAACTGCGCCGACATCCCCACCAAGGCCGTCGTGCTCGCCATGGGCGTCTCCTACCGGCGCCTCGGCATCCCCGCCCTCGACGAGCTGATCGGGATCGGCGTGTTCTACGGAGCGTCAGCGTCGGAGGCCGAACGCTTCTCCGGCCGCTCCGTCTTCGTCGTCGGCGGTGGCAACTCCGCCGGCCAGGCTGCCGTGCACCTGGCCAAGCACGCCCGCCGCGTGACCATCCTCGTTCGCCGTCCGACCCTCACCGAGACGATGTCGGCGTACCTCATCGACGAGATCGAGGGCCAGTTCAACATCGACGTCCGCTACGAGACCCAGATCGTCGACGGCACCGGGGAAGCGGGGCTCGAGACCCTCACGCTCCGCAGCTCCGCCACCGGAGAGGACGAGGTCGTCCCCGCCGACGCCGTGTTCATCCTCATCGGAGCCTCGCCGTACACCGAGTGGCTTCCGGACGAGATCGCGCGCGACAAGTACGGCTTCGTGATCACGGGTCCGGCGAACGAGGCCTGGCCGCTCGAGCGCGCGCCGTTCATGTTCGAGTCGTCGATGCCGGGTGTCTTCGCGGTCGGCGATGTGCGGTCGGGCTCGGTAAAACGGGTCGCCTCGTCGGCGGGTGAGGGGTCGGTGGCTATCCAGCAGGTGCACCAGTTCCTGCAGCTGCTCGACTCCTAGCTCCCTGCCGTCAAGCTACGCGACCAACAAGTCCGGCGGTCTGTCTCGGACCCAAGGTCGTGGACCGTTGGTTGCCGGCGGAGGAAGGAAGTCGGGACGACCGTCCTTCGGATTGATCCGCACTTTCCAGGGAGTCTCGTGAATCATCGTGTGGTGCTTGCGGCACAGCAGGACGAGGTTGTCCAAGCTCGTCGGGCCGCCCTCGACCCAGGAGACGACATGATGGGCGTCGCAGGCGATCGGCTGCCGCCTGCACCCAGGGAATGCGCAGTGGCGGTCGCGGTGAACCAGGGCAGTCCACTGCCCCGGCGTCACCAGCCGCTTGGTCCGGCCCACGTCGAGCACCTCGGACTCGCTGCCCAGCACGATCGGGATGATCTCCGCATCGCAGGCCATTCGCCGGATTGCCGCGGCAGACAGCGGCTTGCCGTCGGCGAAGAGCCCGCCGATCTCCTTCTCGATCACCCACTGGAGATGCGGCTGCTGCTCCACGACCAGCGCCGCCTTCAACGCCTCCAGCGACGTGGTGACCACCAGTCTCGGCGTCGCGCCATGAGACTCCGGCAGGACGTTCGCCGCCTGCAACCGCCGACAAGCCTCGGCCAGGGCGTCAGCCATCCGTGCCCCGTGCTCGCGGGTGTCGCGACCGTCGTGGTCACACTGGAAGTCCGGGCAGGTTCCCTGCTTCTCACGGAAGTCGTCGGCCGTCGCGTCGCCTCCGCAGGCACCGGGGTCGGACGCCACCGGCGCTGACAGAGGCGTGAGGGTCGCCTTGACGAGCTCGATCTCCTCGCGGGTCGACTCGTACTTCATCCACGCCCCACCGAAGCGCGTCTCCCCGAAGGTGATGCGGCGCTCTTGGTACGCGCTGCGGTCACGCTGCTTCAGGTTCAGCACCGATCCGATGAGATCACCGTCCGGGTCGATCTCCACGAGCACGCTGGGCCAGGTGTCGGCGAGCTCGCTCGCGTCGAGGTTCACCGCGTGCTCCAGCAGCAGGACCTCGGCCTTGCCTCGCGTGGTCTCGCAGCGTGGCAGTGTCACGATCTTTGCCGCGATCACGTCGGCCTTGGCCTGGGTGATCCGGCCCTCCCGCAGCGCGGCTGCCGTCGACGGCAACGAAGCCAGCCGTTTCGCCAGCCGCACCAGGCCCGGACCAGCTCCCTTGTGACCACCGGTCGCAGCGGTGAGGAAGTCCTTCGCCGAGGCCCACCCGGCGGCCTCTACCTTCTTGGTCGCGGCCAGGTTCCCGGCGATGCCTACGAGCGTCGCGTCGAGCATCGACTGCGCGGCCCTCAGCTGCACGACAGCCTCGAGCGTCACCTTCGCGTCCGCCGACGCCCACTCGATCGCAGCCACCGCGGAGGCAGCGTTCTCGAGCTGCGCCAGGGCCTCCGTGATCGCCGTCGTCATGTCTCCACTTTACCAGTGATGCACATTATTCGCACACCTGTTCGATCTCCTGTGGATCGCCACTCCGGGCGCCGTCAGCCCGAAAGAAGTCGTCAGGCGCGGTGGTGCTCCAGCAGCGCTCGGGCCACCGACGCAGCAGCTGCCCGAAGAGTCTCCGGAGTCTCGACCGAAGCCTCCGGCCCGGCCGCCAGCAGCAGCAGCCCGACCCGCTGCTCCACCGGTGGCAGCAGCTCGAGGTCGAGCGTCGCCACGAGCTCGTCCTCCTCCACCACCTGCACCGCTTCGGCGTACATGTCCGCCGCCCACCGCGCCGACTGCGGCACCCGGACGATCGCCGAGGTCGTCGCCCGTTGACCTTCGAGCAGCGTCGGCAGATCGGCGGGCACCTCGAACACGTCCGAGAGCAGCGAGACCGACCGGATGTTCGAGAGCAGGAACGTCCGCAGGTGGTCCGTGCCCGGTACGCCCGCGTCCACCTCCCAGCCGCGCCGCGTCTGGATCAGTCGGTACGGCGCCACGACCCTCTCGCGCACTCCGGACTGCCAGGCCCGGGAGTACTCGATCCGCACGCACCGCCTCTCCCGGACCGCCTGCTCCAGGGGTGCCAGCGAGTCCTCGCCGGGGGCAGGCTCGTCGGGGTCCGAGGTTCCGAGCAGCGTGCTCGCCAGCACGGCCAGGGCCTCGGACAGCGCGTCGTTCCCAGGCTCCATGCCGTGCAGCGCCTGCGCCGCCGTGTAGATAAGCGCCAGCTCGGCGGCGTCGACGTACTCCACCCCGAGCTCGTCCGACGGCCGCGGATCGCTGATCCGCACGATCTCCGCGTCGTTGGGGTCCTCGTCCTCTCCGTCGGGCCCGAGGAACTCGAGGACCTCGGGGCGCGACAGGCTGAACATCCACTCCGACGGGATGTCGGCGGAGTAGAACGCGAGGAGGTCCTCGCGCAGCTCGTCCGCAGGGACGCCGACCTCCTCGGCGAGCCGGGCCAGCGTGAGGCCGGCCGGGTGCGCGGCGAGCACCTCGAACACCTCGGGCAGCCGGGCGATGCGGGCGACGTACTTCGGGACGCTCATGCGAACCTCTCCAGATCCGCGATGAGCTCATCACGAACAGAGGAAGGCGACACGATCGACACCCGCTCTCCCAGGTCGTAGAGCCGAGTCCGCAGCGCAGACCTGTTTGTGACCACGTAGGTCAGCAGGTCGTCGGAGACCGACACCGGCGTGCCGAGCGATCGCACCACGTCCAGCTGGTACTCCGGCGCCGCCCGCAGGACGACCTCCACCGGCGGGTCCAGACGCCACGACATCGGGTGCAAGGTCTCGTGCGCGGCCTCGGGGTCGCGCGTCGCCGTGCCCGGCTCGTCCGACTCCACCGAGCTCATCCGCCCGACGACGAAGTTCTTCACGATCGAGCTGCCGTCCTCCCGACCGCGGAGGTACCACTTGCCGTTCTGCGTCGTGACCGACTGCGGGTGCACGACGCGGTCGGTGCCGCCGTAGCGGTACCGCAGCAGCGCACGGCGCTGCACGGCTCGCAGCACCGTCGCGAGCGTCTCGTCGTGCACGCCTTCCGGCAGAGAGGCGCTCACATCGGCGGCGGCGTCTCCCTCGAGGCCGAGGCGTTTGACGAGGTCCTGCCGGTTGACCAGGAGTACGGCGCGCTGCAGCTCGCGCTGCTGGGCCGGAGTCAGCCGCACCCGGAGCCGGTTGTCGACCGACCGCATCCGGTAGCGAGCTCCCGATCCCTCCGGCGCGATGTTGTCGATCTGCCAGCCCTGGCGCGCGAGGTGTCGGAGCTCGCGGCTGACCTGGTCGCCCCTGGCCTCTCCCTCGAACCCGGCGAGCTCGGCAAGCCGGTCGCCCGACACCCCCGCGTCGCCGGCGAGACGCAGCACAGCGGCCATGCGGACCAGCCGCTCCATGGGTTCGCGCTGGTCGCGCCCCCGCTTTCCTGCCACCTGACCTCCTCGTCGGCACCACCCTATGTGTCGTGGAGCCTGGATCGAGGACCGGAGATAACGTCGGACCGGTGACCGACTTCGAGCTCGAGCGCCTCTCCCCCGGCGACGACCAGCTGATCCTCGACCTGATGGACGCGGCCGTCGCCTGGCTGAACCGGCGCGGGATCACCGAGCAGTGGGGCTCCGAGCCGTTCTCGGCCGACCCGCGGCGACGAGCGATGGTCACCGGCTGGCGAGAGCGGAGCGCCCCCTTCCTCGCGACGTACGGCGGAAAGCCGGCGGGAGCCCTGGTGCTCGGCGCACACCCCGACTACGTTCCCGCCGCCACGGAGCCGGAGGTGTACGTGAACCTTCTGGTGTCGTCGCACCAGCCCGAGGCACGCGGCGTCGGTCGATGGCTGCTCGGGCAAGCCGAGGCACAGACGCGCGCCCAGGGGGTCGAGCTGCTGCGGGTCGACTGCTACTCGGGAAGAGGCAGCCGGCTTCCCGACTTCTACGAGAGCTGCGGCTTCGTGCGCACCCATCCGTTCAGCGTCGGCGCCTGGGACGGGACGGTCCTGGAGAAGCGGCTTCACTCCTCGAAGTAGGTCACGGACTCAGACAGCACCACGGCGTACCCCTCCGCAGGGATCTCGCTCAGGACAGCCGGGATCGTCGTCTCCGAACCCTCGGCCCAGGCGAGCGAGAGGCTGTCTTCGTAGTAGGTGATGGCCCCGGCGTCCGAGCCCACGGTCGCCCACTGGACGCTGAGCTCCCGCAGCTCGTCCCCCGACCACCGTGAGTACGACGCACTCGGCAGGTCGTCGACCGTGTAGCTGCTGCTGAAGCCCCCTCGCTCGTCCCAGTAGTCAGCCAGGATCCGCTGCAGTCCCCACCTGCTCGAAGGCTCCCAACCGTCCGCGACGAGCGTCGCGTCCAGGACGACCATCTGGTCGCGGAAGGCGGCGACCGAGGGAGAACCGATCACCGCGACGCGAGAGAGGTCGCAGAGCAGGTCGTACGGGTCGTCGATCTTCCAGTTGTGCTGACCGATGTCGCACGGCGGATGAAGCTCGCCCGCCGCGATCAAGCGTCCTCCGGTCGACAGCTCGGTCTGCTTCGCCAGCGACTGGCCCGACGTCCGGAGAGCCACCGATGCCGGCTCCCGCGCAGCCACCACCTCGGCATCGGTCTCCTTCGGCGCATCGCCGTTCAGCAGGTCGTCGAACCCGCCCATGATGTTGACGTAGACCAGCCCGACCGCGAAGGCCAGCACGGCCACCGCGGCAGCGATCCCGATCAGCATCGTGCGTGCGAGTCGACTCATGCGGACCAGCCTGCCCGGCGGGGGCGACACACACATGAGCGCTGATACTCAGGTCGGCAGCACCGTCTCGCCCAGGTCCTCGAACTCGCCGGTCGCCAGGTCGTAGATCGTGACGTGCGGCGGCCGGTCCTCCGTCCCGGGCATCGCGTTCCGCTCCACCATGTCGAGCCGCACCCGAGTCGCCGGGAAGACCGCCCGCACCTCCACGGGTTCGTCGCCGAGGTTGACGGTCCCGTGCACCGTCCCCGCCGGGATGAACACCGAGGCACCCGGCGACACCTCGACCTCCTCGCCGTCGAGGTACACCCGTGCGAACCCGCGCTCGTACAGCACCACCTCGTCGACGTCGTGCCAGTGCCGCGGGATCTTGTCACCGACACCGATGCTCTCCCGGATCACGCTGAGGTTGGTGCGTCCGCTGGGGTCGACGTGCAGAAGCCAGGACGAGCCTGGGCGGTAGTCGTCCGGGTCCTCGTCCATCGGCGAGTACGTCGTGCCGTGTGCCACTCCCATGTCGCCTCCTCGAGCGAACTTGTCGAGACCAGTTCATCGTCCTTGTCAACCGAAGTCCCACTCATGCGACTCGTGTGTGGGTGAGACGGACTACAAGAGGTTGACCCGATCGGACCACGTTCAAGATTTCTTGCTCGCTGGCCCACCCAGTCGGCCTTCTCAGGGCGTCTTACACACGACGAGGCCTCGTCCGCATATTTCCCTCTCACACAAGGAGTTCCGCCATGCGCCCTTCCCGCATGCTTGCGGTCACAGGCCTTGCTCTGCTGCCTCTGACCGTCCTGCCCAGCCAGCCGGCTGTCAGCAACACGGAGCCGTCACCTGCCATGACGACCCTCCTCGACTGGCAGATGCTCACGCTGCAAGTCGTGTACGTCGACGGACGCGTCGTCTTCCCTCCGAGCACCACCGCAGTGGCTGTCCCGCCACCGATCGCCCCGGTGTACCTCGGATTCACGTCTCTCGCGGTGAACGACGCCGTCCAGACGGCGGCTGCCGGCACGGCTTCGTCGTCGGCAGCCATCGCGGCCGCCGCGCACGACGTACTCGAGCACTACTTCCCGAACACCGAGGCCACGCTGGACGCTGCTCTCACGAGCACTCTGGCGAAGGTGCCGGACGGGCCCGCTCAGCGGAAGGGCGTTCGCATCGGGCGTCATGCTGCCGCGGAGCTCATCGCCAGCCGAGCGGGCGAAGTGTTGGGCGGGTCCGTCCCCTACACCCTGGACCCTGCGGTCCCGGGCAACTGGACGCCGCCTCCGACCGGGATGCTCGCTTCGTGGCTCGGCTACATCAAGCCACTCGTCGTCCAGGACCCCGCCGACCTGCCGGGACCTGACGCCTTGACGAGCGCCGAGTATGCCGCGGACTTCAACGAGGTGAAGCTGCTCGGCAGCAAGGCCGGCACCAACACCGAGCACAAGGCGATCGCGGACTTCTACTACGCGAACAGCACGGCGACCTACGAGCGAGCGCTGGTCTCCTACCTCCGCAAGAACCCGATCGGCGTGCGCAAGGCCGCGAAGCTCTTCGCTGTCGCCAACGTCGCGCAGGCTGACGCGATCCGTGTCATCTGGAAGAACAAGCTCGAGATCGGCTTCTGGCGACCCGTCACGGCCATCCCGCGAGCCGGCGAGGACAACAACCCGGCGACGGTTGCCGACCCGACCTGGGAGCCGTACCGCGTCACGCCGCCGTACTCGGACTACGCCAGCGGCCACGGTGCCTTCACCGGCGCCTTCGCCGAGGCGGTGCGCATGTACCTGGGCAACGACGTCCCGCTGACTCTCGTGTCGGTGCCCTCCGCGCCGCTGCCGAGCCGGTCGTACTCGTCGCTCAGCGCCCTCGAGAGCGAGGCTTTCATGGCCCGCATCTACTCCGGCATCCACTTCCGGAAGGCCATGCAGGACGCGTACGACTTCGCCCACACCACCGCACACCAGGTGGCGGCCGCAATCGGCTGATGCACGAAGGACGAGGCCCGGCCATCGGCCGGGCCTCGTTCAGCGTCGTTCGACATGGGCCGGGATCGGCCCACCCGCCGTCATCGTGAACGGCAACGCCAGCGGGAACTCCTCCTCCACCGACGTGAAGCGCAGCCGCTGCACGAGCGCAGCGAGCGCGATCACAGCCTCGATCATCGCGAAGTGGTCGCCGATGCAGGACCGGTGCCCGCCACCGAACGGCAGGAACGCCCACCGGTTCTTGTGACCGCCCTCGGGCTCGTCGAAGCGGTCGGGCCGGAACTCGGCAGCGTCGGCTCCCCAGATCGCAGGGTCCCGGTGCAGCGCGTAGAGACCGAGGAAGATCTGCGTGCCGGCCGCGAGCCGGAAGCCGTCGACCTCGATGTCCCGTGTGGCCGACCGGCCGATGGCAGCTGCCGGTGGGCAGAGGCGGAGCGACTCGTGCAGCACCTTCATCGTCGTCGGCAGGGTCTTCATGACCGCGTCGGTCACGGCGCTCAGGTCGAGGTCGGCCACCTCGGCGGCGACCTGGTCCTGGAGCTCGTGGTGGCGGCCGAGCTGCCACAGCGTGTACGCCAGCGTCGTCGCCGTCGTGTCGTGCCCGGCCAACAGGAAGACGTTCAGCTCGTCGATGATCGCCTGACGCGACAGCTGCGCACCGGTCTCGGGATCCCGCGCGTCGCGCAGCTTCTGCACCAGCTCGGCGTCGCCTCCGGCCTCGGCCACCCGGAGCCCCCGCTCGGCGATCTCCTTCACCACCGCGACGTTGCGCCGGAATCTCGCGCGCTGCGGCGTCGGCAGCCAGACAGGAGCGCGGACCGGCGCCGTGCCTCGCTTGGTGATGTAGAAGAGCTGGTCCTCGACGGCCTGCTCCAGGACGGGCGCGTCGTGCTGGAGCTCGAGCCCGAACAGCGACCGGCCGAGCACACGCAACGTCAGCGAGCGCGTCGCGGAGTTGAGTGAGATCCGGCCGGCGTCGGCCCACTCGGCGGCGACCTCGTCGGCCGACTTCGCCATGTGCCCGGTGAAGGACTCGACGTGCTTCTTCGTGAAGACCGGCTGCAGGATGCGGCGTCGCGGCACCCAGTCCTCGTGGACCATGTTGAAGACGTTCCAGCCCCACAGCCAGGTCTGCTTGTGGAAGACGGTCTTCTTGTCGACGTCCTCGCCGCTCGCGGTGAGGACGTCGTGCATGCCCTGCGGGGACGTCACGAAGGCGAAGGGTGGCAGCACCCTGGGGGCGATCCTGATGCGGGAGACCGGACCGAACTGGTCCCGGAAGACCTCGAGGCCCGTGTGGTAGTGCCGCACGTGGTGCAGAACCTGACGCAGGGGCAGGTCGACCAGCGGTGGTTCGGGCAGGGTGGCGGCAGTGAGTGTGCTCATGCGGAACTCCAGGTGTGCGAGTCCCTCCCACCCACGAAGGTAAGTCGCTGGATCACGAACAGGCATGGCCCGCATGGGCCAATTCAGCTCGTCCTCACCGTCGGACGCGCACGGTCGAAGACTTCACCGCCGAGCAGATCCCCGTCGTGGCGACCAGCTCCTGCGGAGCCTTGGCGTAGTACCGCTTGCCCCGCTCACCCGGCAGCTTCACCGACCAGCCACCCGTCGCCCCGCTCTTCACGGTCTTCAGCTTCCGGTCCGGTCCCGTCCGGACCTGCCACAGCGTGACAGTCCTGCGGGCAACGCAGCCCTGGGCGGTCCCCGTGAGCTTCCCGCGGAACTTCTGGACCGCCGCGCGGTACGAGATCGTCAAGCCCCGGGAGTACGTCGGGCAGCCCGTAGCGCTGAGGCTGTACGCCGTCGGGCACTTGTCCCCGGAGACGAGCTGGTCTCCGTCGAGGTCACCCACGACGTAACTCACCGAGGCCTGCCCGTGCCCGTGGTCCGCGCGAACCGCCACGTCCCCGCGGGTCGCCGCACCGAGGTAGCTCGACCCGCCCGCCCCGCCACCGCCCCCGGAGATCCAGGCGATGTCCCCGTGGAAGTCGAACTGGTACCCGCCGGTGCCCCCGCCCCCGCCGCCGTACCAGCCGCCGCCACCCCCGCCGCCGAGGCCCTTGTAGTTGGTCGCGAGCCCGCCGCTACCGCCGACACCGATCGAGCCGCCGTCGCCTCCCGCAGCACCGTTCTCTCCCCCGGCACCGCCGTCCGAGCAGTTCGCAGCCGGGCTCGGCGTACATCCCGCCTTGCCGCCGCCCCCACCGGTGGCCAGAACGTTCTGGGGGTCCTCGTCGACGACGTTGTCGCCGGCTATCCCGGCGGCCCCGGCGTCGCCTCCTGCGCCGCCGTTGCTGGTGACGGAGACCGAGTAGAAGCCGTCGGGTGAACCGTTCGACCCTCCACCGCCACCGCCTGCGGCGACGAGGATGCTCGTCGCAAGATCGGTGCTCAGGCGTACGTCGGTCGCACCTCCGCCGCCACCAGAGGAGATCTGGCCGCTCGACACCGCGCCGAGGCCGCCCCCGTTGAAGCCCGCAGCTCCGACCACGGACGGTCTCCCGCCGACATAGATCCGGTACTCGGTCCCGGGCGTGACCGGGAACACCGCTTCGACCACGGCGCCGTGGCCGCCTTCGCCGCCGTTCGTGGGCGAGTGTCCGCTGGCGCCCTGGAGCGTGAAGGTGGCGAAGTGCACGTCGGCGGGTGCGGTCCAGGACTGCGAGCTGCCGTTCGACCCGGTGGTGCCGTTGTAGCCGAAGCTCACGGTCACAGGCACTTCGGCCACTGCTGCGGGTGTCGCGACGGCGATCAAGCCGCCGGAGGTCAGGACAAGGCCGGTCGCCGCCGCCAGTACGCGCCTCATGGATTCCCCTACGGAGTCAGCTCCCCAGGGAAACCGTCCCACATCCGAGCCCGCGGGAGGCAGCTCGACATGGCAAAGACTCCCACCCGCAGGGGGTGGGAGTCTTCGCGTGCTGCGCGGTCAGGCGACCAGGTTGATCCGGTTCTGCGGACCCGGGTTAACGGTGCCGAGATGCTCGACGTAGCGCGCGAACGCGTCCAGGTCGATCTCCCCGACGTACCGGTTCGTGCCGTTGCGGAACACGGAGAAGCTGTCCCCGCCGTCGGCGAGGAAGTTGTTCACCGTGACGCGGTAGGTCGCAGACGGGTCGAGCGGAACGCCGTTGATCCTGACGTTGGAGACCTTGCTGCCCGCCGGGGCCGAGGCGGACCGGTCGTAGGTCAGCGAGGCCGGGATCTGCAGGACGCCGTTGCCGCCGTTGAACTGCTGCTCGAGCACGGCGTCGATGTCGGCTCCGGTCATGTCCATCGTCACCAGCACGTTCGCGAACGGCTGCACGCTGAACGTCTCGCCGTACGTGATCGGACCTGCGTTGATGTCGGCCCGGATGCCGCCGGCGTTCATGAACGACACCACTGCGGGAGCCCCGTTGGACCAGCCGGGTCCGGAGGTGGCCCAGAGCTGGGCGTCGGCGATGATGTCACCGAGCGACGACTCCCCGGCCGCGTTGCCCGTGCGGGTGAGCGGTGCGCTCGCCGTGCCGAGGACGCGGTTCTCGACCGGAGCCGCGATCGCGCCGTAGTGGTTGATCAGCGCCGTCAGGTCGGGAGCCGGCGGGAAGACGTCGCGCTTGACGATGTTGTTGTTGATCGAAGCGGACACGATGTCCTTCGTCGCGCGGCTGATCGTGAGGTCGACGTCGGTGATGACGCGACCGACGGACGCAGCGCCCGTGACCATGATCCCCGTGTTGGCGAAGTTCGGGCAGTTGATCGACCAGTTGGTGTGGCCGGTGACGACCAGGTCGATCTCGGTGTCGAACCGCTTGATCACGTCGACCGCGGCACCCGTCGGGTTCACGCACGAGTTGAAGGTCGACTCGTTGAGGCTCGCGCCCGGGCTGCCGCCCTCGTGCAGCAGGACGATGATCGTCTCGATGCCCTGCGCCTTCAGGACGGGCACCAGCGCGTTGACCGAGTCGGCCTCGTCCTTGAACTCCAGCCCCTGCGTGGCGGCTGCGGTCACGATGCTCGGCGTACCCTCGAGCGTCATGCCGACGACCGCCACGTCGACGCCCGGGAACTCGTGCACGGCGTACGGCGGGAAGATGGTCTTGCCCGTCTCGGTGTACTCCACGTTGGCCGCGAGGAACTGGAAGTCGGCGCCCTCGAACCCGTCGCCGCCGAAGCAGCCGTCAGTCGGGTGGCAGCCACCCTCCTGCATGCGGGTCAGCTCGGCGGGACCCTCGTCGAACTCGTGGTTGCCGACGCCGTTGTAGTCGAGGCCCATGAGGTTCATCGCCTCGATGGTCGGCTCGTCGTGGAAGATCGCGGAGACCAGCGGGGTCGCGCCGATGACGTCACCGGCGGAGACGAAGAGGGTGTTCGGGTTCGTGGCGCGCAGGTCCCGGACGTACTGGGCGAGGTACTCCGCACCGCCCGCGGGAGTGCTGCCGATGCGACCGCCCGAACTGGTGGAGTCCGGCGGCCGGAGCTGACCGTGGAAGTCGTTGAGCGCCAGGATCTGGACCTGGGTGGTGGTGGCCTTGCCCTGGGCCGGGCTGCCCGGCGGTGGCTTGGCTGTCGCGAGTGCAGGGATGCCTGCAATAAGAAGGGCTGAGGTCGCGGCAAACAGGAATCGCCGTTGGTTCCGCATGATCGTTCTCCTAAGGCCTGACTGTGCCTCACGCTAACCCGGCGCTAGCACCAGGGAAACGCCCAAACCCGGCGACCTTCTTCGGCGTCGTCCAGTCTGTCCATCGTTGCCGAATTCGTCCTGCCGAAGCGGTCAGATCCTGACGGTGCAGATTCCAGGACGGGAGCGCATGGACGCGCACAGAATGAGTCCCATGACCCGTCGCAGGAGATCAGGTCTCCTTCGCACCGTCGGCCTCCTCGTGGCGGTCGCCCTGGTCGGCGCCGCCCCACCCGCGGCCGTCGGCGGCAACGCCAAGGTGGTCCGGTGGGTCGACGGGGACACCGTGGTCACGACCGTCGGGAAGATCCGGCTCATCGGCGTGGACACCCCGGAGGTAGGTGAGTGCGGCCACCGGAAGGCCACCCGGATCGCTCGGCGGCTGGCCCCGGCGGGCACGGTCGTGCGGCTGGGCAACCCGACGAGCGTCGACAACGTCGACGTCCACGGCCGGCTGCTGCGGTACGTCAACGTCGGCACCACCGATGTCGGACTACGTCAGATCAAGCGCGGGTCGAAAGCTCGCTACGACTCCCTCGACGGCTATGACCGGCACCCCCGGCAGGACCGCTACCGGCGAGCGGACAAGAGGTACGACGACTACTGCGCCCGGACCGGTGACCTGAAGTCCTACGCCCCGGTCTCGACGTACGACTGCCCCTCGAACGCACCGATCAAGGGCAACGACAAGTCCGGCGACCCCGACTGGGACGAGCCCTACAAGGGCATCTACCACCTGCCCAGCCAGGACTACTACGACATCACCACGCCCGAGGAGTGCTTTGCGAGCGAGGCCGGCGCGGTCAACGCGGGGTACCGGAAGTCGCAGGCGTGACGGCTGCCTCTCGCAGCACCCGGGCGATCTCCGCAGCCAGCTCGCAGGTCTCCAGCTCGTCCACGGGCACCCGCAAGGGAAGGGACCAGTTCGGCCGCTCCACCGTCGCAGGGAGGTTGGGCCTCCGGATCTCCCCCACGGCGTCCTCGAGCGAGGCGCACAGGAGCCTCGCCGGTGACCTCGCCAGCTGGGTGTAGGCCGCGAGCGTTGCCTCCTCGGGAGTCGCCCGCTTCGTGAGCCCGTCCCGGCGCAGCCTCTCGAGCAGTGGCTTCGCCGCCTCCCTGGCCTTCTTCAGGGCGAGGCCGGACCACTCCTTCTGGTCCTCGAAGTCGGCGCCCGTCCAGAGTCCTGCGACCGTGGGCAGGTCATGGGTGGTCACCGCCGCCATCGCCAGCTCCGGCCACTCGGCGGGGTCGTCGTCCTCGAACCACAGCAGCCGGTAGGAGAGCATCCCGTGCTCGGCGAGGGAGTCCTGCACGCCGTCCTCGACCGTGCCGAGGTCCTCGCCGACGACCACCGCACCTGCGCGTGCACTCTCCAGCGCGACGATGTCGAGCAGGTCGTCGGACGGGTACCGGACGTAGCCGCCGTCCTTCGCGCCCCCGTCACCCGGCACCCACCAGAGCCGGAACAGTCCCATCACGTGGTCGATGCGCAACCCGCCCGCGCCGGCGATCGTTCCCCGGATCGTCTGCGCGAACGCGTCGTAGTTGTCGGCCTTCATCCGCCACGGCACCCAGGGCGGCGACCCCCAGTCCTGCCCCTGGGCGTTGAAGAGGTCCGGCGGAGCGCCGACGGTCGCCCCGTCCGCGAGCAGCTCCCGCCAGCTCCAGGCGTCGAACCCGCTGCCGCTCACCCCGATGGGTAGGTCCTGGATGATCGTCAGCCCGCCCGCTGCTGCCTCGAGCTGCTCGGTCAGCAGCTCCTGGAGCCAGCAGTGGTACGCGACCTCCTCCTCGGGGGGATCCGGCGGGTCGTCGGGCCACTCGCGCCAGTCCGGACCGTGCTCCAGGGAGAGCGCGCACCAAGTGCCCCAGGCCCGGGTTGAGCCGGGCATGTCGGGTGGTTGAGCCGGGCGTGCCGGGTGGTCGAGCCGGGAGGAGAAGGCGCGCCGCAGTACGGCGTCCTTCAGCCGCCACACCGCATCGCGGTCGATGACGTCGAGCGAGTTCAGATGGCGCGCCTGCGCCAGCTCCGAATCGGTCGGGTCGGCCTCCGGCACCTCCTCCACGCACAGGTAGATCGGGTTGCGGAACCGTCGCGTCGCCGGCAGGTACGGACTCGCCTCCTGAGGCAGCGTCGGAGCAACCGCGTGCAGCGGGTTCACCATCAGGAACCCCGCACCCTGCCGCTGCGCCCACTCCCGGATCCGTCGCAGGTCCCGCAGGTCCCCAATCCCCCAGCTGTCCCGCGACCGCGCGCCGTACACCTGGACGGCCCAGCCCCACTGCTGGTCTTCCGGCACCCAGCACCGCCCCGGGGACACGACCAGCCGCCTGCGCAGCCCGGAGGGCGTCGTGCACCAGTGGTAGCCGAGCGGGAAGTCGTCGGGCACCTTGTCCTCGAGGTCGATCGTCGTCCCGGACTCGAGCGTCACCTCGACCGGGCCGGTGTCGAGCAGCCCGCCCCGGCGTACGACGACCGGCGCGGTCTCGTCGACGTCGGAAGGCGGCTCGCCGACGAGTCGGCGCAGCCGCTCGACGGTCTCGTCCGCGACCACCTGCTTCTCGTCGGCGGCGTCGAGCCAGACGCGGTGGACGCCCCAGGCGTCGGGGGCGAGCGGGTCGGAGGCCATGGAGACCCCATACCCGCCCGCCGACCGATCAGTAGTGCACGAGCACGCCGCGCCAGTTCACCTCTCCGCACGGGTTCGTCAGCTGCTCGACGCGGAACAGGCCGAACTTCACCGTCGACAGCGGAGCCACCGTGCCCTGCAGGTGGAAGGTCTGCTTGTAGACCGTCGGGCTTCCGGCAGGCACCGAGATCGGGGAAGAGGTCGACACGTCGGTGATGAACCAGCTGCGTGCGGACGTCGTGCCCCCGATCTCGCTCACGGCCCCCAGTGTCTCCGCCTTCCACACGCACGCGTCAGGACTGTCGACGCTGTAGACGAGGTCGAGGCTGAGCGGGGTGGACGCGGTGTGCGTCGGCGGGACCATGAACGAGATCCACCACGAGGTCGCCGCTGACTCGTTCACCGTGACGATGCTGCCGAGCGAGACCGCCGTGTTCTGCGACCCCGAGAGCTGACCCGACGTCATCGGGAAGGACAGCGTCCGCCAGTCGGCAGCGGCTTTCCCGCCGAGCTTCGCCGCGTCCGGGGCCGTACCGATGATGTTGTTCGGCAGTCGCCCGTTCGTCTTGCTGGTGGCGACCAGCTTTCCCTTCCGCGCACTGACCGACGCACCAGACCCGACTGCATGGAACCCGTCGACCTTGTCGGCGTTGGCGATGATCGCCGCGGCCGGCAGCGCGGATCCGATCAGCACCATGACCGCGATGACGACGAGCAGCTTGACGTTCTCCCTGGTGACCATGGGTACCTCCGAGTGGACGCTGTGGTGATCCCACCTTCGTCCTCCGCGCGGCACGTGTCACGCATGCGTCGTAGGGTCGAGCCGTGCCCACCCGCGCCGAGCTCGAGCAGTACGTCGACGCCGAGGTGCCCGATCTCCTCGGGCCGGGCCTGAAGCTCCTCTTCGTCGGCATCAACCCCGGGCTCTGGACCGCAGCCGTCCAAGCGCACTTCGCCCGCCCGGGCAACCGCTTCTACCCGGCGCTCGAGAAAGCAGGCATCATCACGCACCCGATCCGGCCGTCCGAGGGCATGAGCGACAAGGACCGGCAGCACCTCGTCGACCGTGGCATCGGGATCACGAATCTCGTGAGGCGGGCAACCGCCGGCGCGAGCGACCTGTCCGCCGAGGAGCTTCGCGAGGGCGGAGCCGCTCTGCGCCGGCTCGTCGCAGCCACCCGCCCCCGCGTGGTGGCGGTCGCCGGCATCGCGTCGTACCGCACCGCGTTCGGGAGGCCCCGGGCGAAGGCGGGACGTCAGCCGGACACCCTGAAGGGGGCGGAGCTCTGGGTGGTCCCGAACCCCAGCGGCCTCAACGCGCACCACACCGTCGACACGCTCGCGGAGGCGTACGCCGACGCGGCGCGCGCTGCCGGCGTCCTGTAGCGCAACCTCAACGGCCCGAACAGCCCCGCTCAGAGCCGCGTTCAATCTCCTGAACGCCGCCTCCGAAAAGTTGTATCGATCAAAGAAGCTCCCCCCATTGAATCGCGCCTTCGGTCGGCAGATGATCCGGGTACAGACCAGATTTGGAGGGGTCTGGCGCCAAGCCCGGTGGTCGGAGTCAGGCCGATTACGAGTGCCGGTGAGCTCGGGTTCACGCAACCGTGCGCCAGGCCCCTTCGCCAACTCCGAGGCGTTGAAGGCCCCCTTGGCGGGCACTCCCCCGCATCTGCACCAACCCGGCGTGCCCGACCAACACCGACGGCGAAGCCCGCCCCTGATGCAACCCGCCCCCTCGCCCATCTCGTTCATAGTGATGAGGAACGCGAGAGGAGCTGGCGATGAGCAGGAGGAACCGCGCGGACTTCCTGGAGTTCGCCGCCGCCTACCGAGACCAGATGCGGCGCACGGCGTACCTCCTCTGTGGTGACCCGCACCGCGCCGCCGACATCACCCAGGAAGCTTTGATCCGGCTGTACGTCGCCTGGCCGCGCCTCGATGACCACGGGCTGCGCAGCTACGCACGGCGCGCCGTCACGAGTGTCGCGATCGACTGGTCACGCAAGCGCTCCAGCCATGAGGCGCCCGTCGAGACCACACCAGACTCGGTCAGGCCTGATCCGACCGAGCAGGTCGCCGAGCGGATGGTCATGCTCGACGCCCTCGCCAAGCTCGCACCGCGGCAGCGGGCGTGCGTCGTCCTCCGCTACTACGAGGACCTCAGCGTCGAGGAGATCGCCCAGACGCTCGGCTGCAGCACAGGAACCGTGAAGAGCCAGACCGCTCGCGGCCTGGCCGCATTGCGAGAGGCGTACGGAGACGCCGGCGACGAGCTCGTCATCAGTACCGACTCCGCGAAGGAGGTCTCGTCATGGTGACCGAGATCCGCGACGCTCTGCGCAGCACCGCAGACGCTGCTGCCGTCGACCTGCATCCCCTCGAAGAGGTGGTGGCAGCCGGCTCCCGGCGCGTCCGGCACCGTCGTGTCGTCACAGGACTGGGTACGACGGGGCTGGCCCTTGCCATCGCGGTCGGTGCTGCCACGCTCACCGTCGACGACGACCGCGCCGACGTACCTCTGCCCGCCAACCTGACCCTGGACGACGCGAAGCCCGCGTCTCTGGAGGTCCTGTCGAGCCGCACCGCCCCCTGGGATGTGCCGGACGACGCTGACGGCGTCCCCGCGTTCACCGAAGACAGACTCGTGGTCCAGGGCCGCGGTCGCCTCGGCAAGGGAACCTTCCAGCTCGGCCTGCTCGACCCGGACGCCGGTACGACCGACTGGCTTCCGCAGCCGCCGACGCCCCTCGGCCAGCTTTCGGCAGTCGAGCTCGGTGCCCGCCGGCTGCTCTACTTCGACTGGCAAGGGAACCGAGAGCTCTCGGTGCTGCAGTTCGATCGGGACTCCCGTTCCTGGTCCCGAGCCGCCATCGACGTACCCCGTGGCGACTACGATCCGCTGTTCGGAGCGGTTCCGCCGCAGCTGGCGAGCGACGGTCGGCTGTACCTGCTGGACCCCGACAACGCTCGGCGCTGGTACTCCGTCCCGAGCACCGGAGGAACGGTCCGACCGGAGCCCTCACTCGAGGGCACCTGGGCTTCCTGGTCGGGGTCGATGCGTGCCACCGGCGACGGTGAAGGCCGCATCGTCGTCACCCGCGACGGGCAGCCGGTCGCCGAGGTGGAGGGCCCGCCGGAGAGCTGCTCGAAGCAGCAGACCGTCCCGACGATCCCGCCGCTCGTGGCGTTCGTCGGTTCTCGGTTCGTCGCCACCTTCACCTGCGGTGACGGCAACCAGGTCGTCGTGTACGACGAGTCGGGTCGGGTCGAGATCATGCTCGCGGTGACGAAGGAGCTCCGGGTCGACGCGGCGGGCGATGGGCACCTCCTGCTCAGCGACGCACGGAGGCTCTACCTGCTGAACCTCGACAGCCAGGAGCTGACGTGGGTGGACACCATGCAGCCGCGCGAGACGCCGGACGCCGACCTCGAAGCCGGCCTGGTCGTCTGGGACACGGTCGTATGGAACACCGAGCGGGACGCGTGGGACACGGTGCACAAGGTCGCCCGGCTTCCCTGAGCCTGCCGGCAGGCCGCCGCCACGTACGCCGATTCCGGGCCGGCGAGGGGCTCAGCTGGCCTTGCGCGCCTTCGCGCTCTCGAGGGCCCGCTGCTGGCCCGAAGTGAGCGGCTTGATCTTCTTCACCTTGCCGTTGGTGAGAGCAGCAGGAAGCACACGACTGCGCATCTCGGGAGTGACCACGACTTTGGTCACCTTGCTGTCGCTCATGACATTCATAGCCCCTCCTGCGCTTGGTCGAATCCAACGGCACGGACATGACAGTTGGCCCGCGGCCCCCGCCACGCTCAAACCCCTCGTCCCACGATGTAAAGGTCTCCGCTTCCCCCAGCCAGTTCAGGGGTGGAGGTGAAAGTCATGACCGACTCGCTGAGGCACGAGCATCATGGGTGACGTGGTGAGGCTGGGCCGCGAGCGCCCGGGGCTGTCCGTAGCGTCGGATGCCCGCGACTCGCTCGGGGGTCGCAAAGCCGACTTCCGGGACCTCTACCTGGCCACCTTCCCCCGCTTGGTCCGCACCGTCTGGTTCGTGGTCCGCGACCACGAGCAGGCGCAGGAGATCACCCAGGACGCGTTCATAGACCTGCACCGCCAGTGGTCGAAGATCCGCTCCTACGACCGCCCCGATCTCTGGGTACGTCGCGTCGCGCTCCGCAAGGCGCAGCGTGAGGCAGGCCGGTCAGTACGACGCGCGCAGGCCGAGCAGTCCCAGGCGCTCCTGGAGGCCGTGAACGACCCGGCCCTGCCGGACCCCGAGCTCCGGGGCGCCCTCCTGGCCCTGCCCCCGATGCAGCGCGCGGTCGTGGTGCTCTTCTACCTCGAGGACCGTCCCATGGAGGACGTCGCGTGGTCGAAGCCCCCGAGCACGGCAGCGTCGACGTACCCCTGGTGGGGCTCCGTCGACCAGGTGCGCCAGCGCTTCCTGGTCCACGCCAGCCAGGCCCTCGAGGTGTACCGACCGGGCCGGACCGAGCCCCTCCTGGCCTTCGAGTGCACGGACGACGGCGCCACCGGGTGCCTCGGCGCCGCGCCAGGACCTGGGCCGCGAGACGTCACGATGGTGTCCGCTGAC
Organism: Nocardioidaceae bacterium; assembly: GCA_035699605.1. Lineage (GTDB taxonomy): Bacteria > Actinomycetota > Actinomycetes > Propionibacteriales > Nocardioidaceae > SSC3. The sequence goes on from DASSPN010000085.1 coordinate 97,141, forward strand.
CTGCACCTCGTCGTCGCCGACACCGACGGCATGATCAAGGACGACCTGGGAGAGGTCGGAGGCGGCCTGACGAGGCTCGCCTGGGCTCCCGATGGCGGCACGCTCGCGGTCGCAGGTAGTGAGAGCCGGGGCGGCACCGGCTCGGTGCTGATCACCTTGCGCGACGTTGCGACCGGGCAGCTGTCGATCCTCTTCTCCTACGACGAGCAGGCCCCGTCGTGGGACGACCCCGAGGAGCACAGGTACGGCGACGGCCCCGGTCAGTTCAACGACTGGGGAACCCCCAGCGTGAGCGACCTGCAATGGTCGCCCGACTCGTCCCGCGTGGCCTTCACGCTGACGACCTCCCCCGGGGGCGACGACTCGGACCGGCATGTGCGGTCACACCTGTTCGTCGCCGACCCGGTCACGGGGACGGTCGATGAGGTCGCCGACCTGGGCGAGTGCTCCGAGCCCGTTCCCTCCACCGGCCGACCTGCCGGGGAATGCGATCTGCGTCCGGCACTGTCCTGGACCACGGAGCTGGTTGGGCCGATGGTCTGGCTGTGTCTCGAGTAGGCCAGACGCCGCTTCCAGAGGGACTACCCGGGCTCAGCCACGCAGCCAGAATCGTCCACCTCAGTGGTCAACCTGCCGTGTGCGCGCCCCGAGGGGCGGAGTGTGGTCAGAGACGAGCACACGACGGGAGGCACGACGATGATCAACTGGGATGACGAAAACTGGGGCGGACGCGTGACCTACGCCGCGAACGGCTCCTGGGTGCCGGACAAGCACGACGTCGAGGACGAGCCCGAGCAGGATTGAACGGCGGTCGATGGCAGGGTGGGTCGATTCGAGACCAATGGCCTGAGTCGAGCGCTGAACGGCTGAGTCTCCATCGATAAGCACCACATGGGGCGGAGGGCCGACCTACGTTCGAGCCCTCCCATCTCTCGGAAGGCAGTCTCGTGTTGGGTCGCAAGCGTGTTCTCTTCGCACTCCTCCCGCTCCTCATTGCTTCCGTCTGCGCGGGCTGCGGCAGCGACGAGCCGGTCGCAATGCCTGACGTCACGGGGCAACGCCTCGACGTGGCCCTGAGCGACATCGATCGCGCGGGCCACGACAAGGACGACATCGAGGTTCTCGGCGGCGGCATGTTCGGGGTCATCGACGAGTCGAACTGGCAGGTCTGCGACCAAGACCCTGCGGCCGGCACCGCGATTGACGCCAAGCCACGACTGACCGTGGACAGAAGCTGCGAGCTAGAGGAAGCACCAGAGGAGTCCGATGCGGCTGAAGAGACCTCAGTCGAGGTTCCAGGCCTCAAAGGCCTGAGCGTCGCGGAGGCCAAGCAGGCTCTGCGCGACGTCGGCCTCCGCATCGGCGAGATCACCCGGCAGTTCTCCGCGCAGGACGCCGGCACGGTCCTCAACCAGGCTGTCGCAGTCGGAACGGCGAGCGAGCCTGGGGCGATCGTCCCTCTCGTGGTCGCCATGCCGTTCCCCAAGGTGCCCTCGGTGGTGGGCAAGTCGGCGTCTTCGGCCACGAGCCTTCTCAAGGCCGCAGGCTTCAAGGTCACGACGAGCAAGGAACTCAGGACGTCGGGCACCTCCGGAGTCGTGCTCAGCCAGAGCGCCAGAGGCGGAGAACGTCTCAAGCCCGGCTCGGAGGTTCACCTCGTGATCTCGAACGTGGTGGCCCCTGTGGTGAGCAGCGGTGGTGGCGGAGGCAGCTGCACGCCGGGCTACTCAACCTGCCTCGCGCCCGCGGAGGACTACGACTGCGCGGGCGGATCGGGTGACGGCCCGAAGTACACCGGCTACGTAGAGGTCACGGGTTCAGATCCTTACGGCTTGGATTCGGACGGCGACGGCATCGCCTGCGAGAACGGATAGTCAGCTGGTGATGATCCACAGTTGCCCAATAACTTGGAATGCCCAACATTGACTGGCATGGCGAGGTACGGTGCCGCTTCAGGCAGTGAATCACTCTCGGGGGACGCTTTGCGCACACGCTTTTCCATCATCAGCACGCTTGTCTTCGGCATCCTTCTGATCGGCCCGGAAGCACACGCTGCAACGTCCGGCACCTCACCGAACGGCGTCTTGTACGACGGGTGCCGTGACTATGCGATCAACGTGTCGGGCAGCAACCCGTCAGCCGCCGAGTGGAGCGTCGACATCACGCTGTACGCACCGAGCGGCGATATCAGCAGCAGCGACTACGACTACGGGTATGGCTCATCGTTCGCCATCGCCCCCACATTCCATGTCTGCGCGTCTGAGGGAGCCGGGCTGTACACCTGGTCCGCTACCACTGAGTGGAGCGACTCGGACTTCAATGTCGTTGGCAATGACTCTGCGAGTGGAAGCCTCACGCTCCGGCGTCAACGGACGCGTACCGCTCTCGTCGTGAGCGACCAGACGCCGCTCTTCAATTCGGCCGTTTCGTTCAAGATCAAGTCGACTCAAGAGACGCCGGGTGGCTTCCGACCAAACGCCTATGAGTACGTCGCTCTTGAGAAGAAGTGCCCTGACACCAACGGTTGGGTGCGCGTTCGACAGTCCAAGACCACCACGAACGCCTACGGCAAGGCCAGGCTGAAGTACCGCTACAACCTGCGCTCAACCTGCAGCGTTCGAGCTACGACTCTGCCCACGACGAACTCCAGCAAGTCCTATTCCTTGCGCCGAACCGTCAACCCGCACGGCTGACGCACGACCTGAACTGCATCCGGAGAACTAAGCATGCGTCTTCTGGCGTCGACTCTGACGGCAACTGTGGCTCTGACTCTCAGTGCAGGCCTGGTCACCTCCGCCCCATCCGGAGCTGCGACTGTCGAAGGAGTCCGCATCACCAGCGCTCCGAAGAAGGCGATCCTTGGTCAGCGGGTGACCATCAGGTTGGAGGTCGCTTCACCAGCTCGAGCTCGAGTCGTGCAGCTTCAAACGCGGACCCCGAACTATCTCGGTGACTTGGAGTGGACGCGCGTCGCTGTCAAGAGGGTCAAGGGCCACTCTCGCCAGGCCTTCAGGCCGGTGATCAACCAGGCTGATGCCCAGCGCTTCCGCGCGGTGGTGTCCTACCGGAACGGGCGCGTGGTCGCCTCTCGCGCCCGAACCATCAACGTCTGGTCGTGGACTCCTCTTTCGTCATTCCCGGACTACTACAAGACCAACGGGATCAACGACTTCGCCATCAGCAACTTCGGTATGAACGGGACCCAGTACATCGGGTGGTTCACCATCGGCACCTACGGCACCTGGGAGGAGCGGCTCACGGTGGGACGGCACTGCACTCGGATGCGAGGTGACTTTGGCGTGCAGGACAAGTCGGCCGACGGTTCATCCGGCGCGTTCCTTGTCACGAACGTCGACACCGGGGCAGTTCTCTACCAGTCCCCCGCGCTGACGCCCGGGATGGTCGCACGGGCGGACTTCCCCATGCCGTCGCCCTATCGCATCTCCATCCAAGCGACCGACACCTCTCTGGAAGAACTGGTGTCGTATCCGGCGATTGGGTCTCCCGAGTTGCTCTGCAGAAACCTCGACGGCTAGACGCTGCCTCAGTGACCGGAGTCGCTGGTGACGCCCTCCGTCTCGTCGACGTCGGCGGCGGCCGTCTCCACCGGCGGCTCGTCAGCGATCGCCGCCTCCTCCTCCGAGGAGTCCTGCTCCTCGAACGGGTCCAGCGCCGCAACCGACCCGGTCAGCGTGTGCAGCATCTGCCGGACGTTCCCCAGCTGCGCGTTGATCGCGTCGCGCCGCTGGGTCGCCGCAGCCAGCTCGCGGTCGGACTCGTGGCGGACGCGGTCGGCCTTGGCCTTGGCCTCCTCGAGGATCGACTCGGCCTGGGCGATCGCGGACCGCACGAGGCTCTCGGCCTCGGAGGACGCCGAGCTCCGGGTTCTTTCGGCCTCGGCCTGGGCCGCCTCCAACGTCGCAGTCGCCTCGTCGAGCCGGCGTTCCACCTCGGCCATCTGCCGGGTGAACTCCTCCTCGGCCGTCTTGCGACGGGCAGCCAGCGTGGTCTCGAAGTCGGCGGCTGAGCGCACGGCCTTCGCACGCTGCTCCTCGAAGATCGCCTCGGCCTCGGCGATCCGAGCCGCGGCGTCACGCTCGGCGTTGTCGAGGCGGTCGTCGGCGGCGCGGCGGGCGTCCTCGAGGATCCGGGCAGCCTCGGTGTCGGCCTGGCTGCGGGAGTCGGTGACGTAGCGGTCGGTGTCTCCGCGGGTCCGCGCCGTCTCCGCCTCGAACTGCAGTCGCGACGCGGTGATCTCCTCCTCGGCCCGTCGGCGCATCTCCTCGGCAGCCTTGTCGGCGATGGAGAGGATCTGCCCGACGTGCTCCCCGAACTGCTCGAAGGTCGGCGGACCGGCCTGGACGGGAATTGCCTCGGGCGTCGCGGCACGCTCGGCCTCGACCTTGTCGAGGTGCTCGGCCAGCTCGTCGCGCTGGGCGGTGAGCTGCTGGATCGTCTCGGTCAGCTCCTCGAGCTTGCGGTTCACCTGCGCGGGCTCGAAGCCCCGGAGCACTACTCGGAAGTCGCTCTCGTTCATGGCTGGTCCTCTGCTTCCCTCACTGCTTGGTCCTTGGTCTCTCGGGGTGCCGGGATGCCGCTCAGCACGGCCTCGGCATTCGCCGGTACGGCGAGCGCGTCGATGACACCGGAGAGCTGGCGCAGCTCCTCGGCGATGTGGTCCCTGCGCGCAGCGAGAGCGTGGATCTCCTCGCGAGCCTCGTGGGCACGGACCCGCGCCTGCTCGCGGATGTGGTCGGCCTCGGCACGGGCGGTGGCGAGGAACTCGGTGGCCTCCTCGCGCATCTGCCGCGCGTCGTCCCTCGCCTCGCGCTGGGTGCGCATGATCTCCTCGGCCGTCTGCTCGCGCAGCACCTTCGCCCCGGACTCCGCCTGCTCGAGACGTCGCTGCGCCCGCGCCTCGACGCTCTCGTAGTAGTCGTCGGCCTCCTGCCGCATCCGCTGCGCGTCCTCCTCGGCCCGCGCGCGGATGCGTGCGGCGTCCGCGTCGGCAGCTGCTCGCACGTCCTGCGCGGCCTGGTTGAGCTGCTCGGCGGCCTGCTCGGCCTGCGCGGACTCGGCGGCCAGCCTTCGCCGTACTCGCGACGAGACGTCACCGACGGTACGGCGACCCGCGCGCATGCGGTCCGACGCAGCGACGTGTCCCTGCTGCTCGAGCCGAGCCCGCTCGAGCTCGGCAGTCCGCAGCAGCTCCTTCACCGTCGCCTGCGTCCACGTCATCTGCTCGGCAGCCGCTGCCAGCTGGTTGGTCGACGTCTCCTGGGCGTGGGCGGTGATGCGCTCGGCCTCGGCCTGCGCACGACGTACCACCTCGTCGGCGTCCGCGACGGCCCGGGCGAGCACGGCGTCGGCCTCGACCCGCTGCGCCTCGGCGTGATCCGCGGCCGCTCGGCGCATCGTGTCCGCTTCCTCCGTCGCCGCGGCCAGCAGAGCCGAACGCTCGGCCGCAGCCTCCTGCGCCCGCTGCTCGATCGCGGCCAACCCCGCGGCGTCACTCTCCTGGGCCTGGCGGTGCGCCTCGAGGAGCAGTGCGTCGGCGGCGGCGCGTGCCTGCTCCAGCACCCGCTTCGCCTCGTCGTCGGCACCGGCCACACTGCGCTCGGCGACGGCCACTGCCTGCGCAGCCCACTGCTGGGTCTCGCGCCGGAGCACGTCGGCCTCGTGCTCCGCGGCACGGATCAGGACCGCTGCCTGCTCGCCGGCGTCCGCGATGAGCTGCTTGGCCTCCTGCGAGGAGGCCTCGAGCTCGCGCTCGGCGATCTGCAGAGAACGGGCCGCCTGCTCGCGCATGCGACGCGTCTCCTCGGCGTCGACACGCAGGCCTTCCGTCAGGGCCTGGGCCTCGGCCACCGCTTCGGCGCGCAGCTGATCGGCCACCTGTTCTGCCTGCCGCAGCAGAATGGCCGCCGAGTCGGCCGACCCCGGCGCGTCCGCAGCCGGGATCTCCGGCTGCTCGGACGGGCTCATGGTCATGTGATCACTCCCAGTCCCAGTTACTGCAAGCCTCTAGCCTCGCAGGCATAGCCAGGAGAAGCGAGCCCGGACCTGGACCACCAGGGCCGAAGGGCCCCCTGCCTACGCGATCCGCGGCGGCGAGGCAGATCGGGGAACGGACTTGTCCGGTGCGTACCGGCCGACCTGCCCCTCACGCAGCTGACCCATGAGCATCAGGCCGAACTGGTAGACGCGGTCGTTCAGCGACCCCTCCTCGCGGCCCTCGAACTCACGGGCGACCGTCTGGGCGAGCTCTCCGGTCGGCTCCCCCGCGCGTGCCGCCCGCACGACGGCCTCGACGTCGCGGCCCACGCGCTTGAACTCCTCGTACAGGCGATCCAGCTGGGCCCTGGCGGCATCCCCGAAGTAGCTGCCCACGAGGGACAGGTTGGAGTTGAGCCTGTCGTTCCAGGCGAACAGCACCTCGACGTACTCCTCGCGGCGCTTCTCGATCTGCTCCAGGTCCGCAGCCTCGGCCGCCCAGAGCAGCCGCAGCATCCGGTACAGGCGGCGGTCCAGGAGGAGCGTGAGCTCCTGGCAGGCTGCGCCGGCGCGCTCGTTCTCCGCCTCGCGCAGGCGCACGTCGTTCTGCCGCGCCCAGGAGCGTTCCTGCAGCCGGGCCGCCCACCAGCCGCCCCCGATCGTGGTGAGCACGAAGCCGAGGACGATCCCGAGGGCGTTCTCCACCGTGTGGCTCCTTGCGGTGAGTCGTTGTCCGGACTTCGCATCATGCCGTGAAAGTGCCCGAAGATGACGGTGAGCCCGTGGCCTCCCCGGCCGACGGGCTCACCGGAGCGACAACCCTGAGACATTGCCGCTCTTCGCTGCGGCGGCACCTCTGGGGGGCTGAGATGCGCGACGCGGGTAAGGGGGGTGGGTCGCGTCGTGCCGCAGCGAGTCCGTAAACTCCCTTTACCTTTGTCTTTACTATACCGGCTGCCCGTCCGGTTCATGCCCTGTCGTCTCGACGGCTGACCATGAGCCGGGCATGTCGGGTGGTCGAGCCGGGCATGTCGGGTGGTCGAGCCGGGCATGTAGGGGAGATCAGGTGCGATGCTCCTCCAGCGCCGTCATCCGCTGCCGGAAGTCGTCCGCGTCGATCTCACCCGCCGCGAAGCGCCGCCGCAAGATCCGCTCAGCCTCCCCCTCCGGCGTGGGACCGGGGCCCGCACTCGGCTTCCGCAGGAGTACGACGGCCAGCGTCACGGCAAGCCCCGCCAGCAGCAGGATCATCAGCGTCAGCATCAGCCAACCCGAGCCGGCGTACCCGTCGTGCATGCGCCACCGGTCACCGTCGTCGTTCCACATCATCGTCATCACCAGCTCTCGGAGCGGATACCCCTCTGCCTCCTGGATAGCCGACGAAGACGCTCGGTTCAGCGGCCGGACGTCCCGACTTCAGTGCCCTTCGACCCCTGGGGCGCCGGAGGGCACCGAAGCCGCGCGACGCATCAGGAGTCGAGCAGGTCCTCCATCGTGGCGATCTCCGCCTGCTGCGTCTTCACGATGTTCCTGGCCAGGGTCAGGGCAGGCCTGAAGACGCCGTCCTCCTGCTCCTGCTCGGCCATCTCGATCGCGCCTTCGTGGTGCTCGATCATCATCCGCAGCCACATGTCAGCGAACGCGTCGTCCGAGGAGTTCTCGAGCTCGTCGAGCTCCTCGCCCGACATCATGCCGGGCATGTCACCCATGTCGCCGTGGTCCATCGAGTCGTCGTGGGCGCTCGAGTGGTCGAGGGAGGTCTCCGGGATCTCCTGGCCCCAGGCGGTGAGCCAGTCGACCATGGTCTCGACCTCGGAGACCTGCGTTTCCCGGATCCCGTCGAGCAGCTCGCGCATGGCAGGGTCCAGGGTCCGGTCCTGGGCCATCACGACCATCATCACGGCTTGCGCGTGGTGCGGGATCATGTCGGTCGCGAACGCGACGTCCGCGTCGTTGTAGACGTCGCCGTTGCTCGCGGTGCGGGCGGCGGCCGGCTCGTCGTCCGAGCTACCACCGCACGCGGTCAGGGTCAGGCCGAGCGCGAGCGCAAGCGCACCGCGCGTGACGAAGTTGTTCATGTCTCTCCTTGTTCGGGGGGTCCGTGGGTGCAGGGCGGAGCCGCCGATCGGCGCGTCGACGCGCGATCGAGGGCGGCGCCGGTCAGCACCGCTGGACGGAGAGTCGCCAGATGTCGGGAGGGACCGGATCTCGTGCGCGGCGCGGCCGGGTCGTGGCCGTCCACTGACCTGCGCTCAGCCGAAGGGAGGGCCGGCGCCGGGCAGCGAGAAGTACGGCGATCGCCAGCGACACCGCGCCGGCCAGCACGGCCAGGCACACCACCAGCAGCCCGGCGCCGTGGTCGTCCGATGGAGTGGAAGGCGCGGGCGCGGAGGGCTCGGGCACCGGAGCCGTGTGCCCGGCGTGGGAGGCGTGGTCGCTCATCGCGACGACCGCGTGCGAGCTGGCGTGCGCGACGCCGTGGTCTGACAGGCCGTGCATGCCGAAGAGCCCCAGGAGAGAGACCACGAGCACCGCCAACCGCACGCCACCAGCGTAGGCCGTCACGCCAAGGGGTCGCCGTCGAGGTCGGGCACGTCAGACCTCTTCCGGCACCATCTGGATCGCTCCCGACGGGCACTCCGCGACGCACAGCCCGCAGCCCTTGCAGTAGTCGAGGTCGATGACGTACTGGTTCGCCCCGTCCCCCGTCTTGATCACCGCGTTGTCGGGGCAGACGCCGTAGCAGTTGTCGCAGCCGAAGCAGTTGCCGCACGACAGGCACCGTCGGGCCTCGTAGAGAGCCGTGCTCTCGTCCAGCCCGTGCACGACCTCGTCGAAGGTGTCGGCGCGTCGGGCGAGCTCCAGCTGCGGCCTGTGCGTGCGCTCGGCATCGGCGTAGTACCAGGTGTTGAGCGTGTCGTACGACGCCACGGGCGCCCGGTACGCCGGTCCGGGTGCCGCTGCCGAGAGCCACGCGTCGATGTGCCGGGCGGCACGCTTGCCGTGTCCGACGGCCGCAGTCACCGTGCGCTCGTCGCGGACGATGTCGCCGCCCGCGAAGATCCCGGGACAGCCGGTCATCCCCTGAGCGTCGACCTCGACGATCCCGTCGGTGACGGCGATCCCCGCGACCCCGGAAAGCAGCGACAGGTCCGCGTCCTGCCCGAGCGCCAGCACGAGCGAGTCGGCCTCGAGCTCGTCGGTCTCCCCCGTCGGCTGCGGGAACCCGCTCTCGTCGAGCTCCATCCGCTCGACCACCAGCTTCCCTTCCTCCACCTGCGTGATCGTGGAGAGCCAACGGAAGAGGATCCCTTCCTCGGCGGCCTCGTTGACCTCGGAGTCGTGGGCGGGCATCCGGTTGCGGGTGCGCCGGTAGACCACGATGGCCTCCTCCGCCCCGAGGCGGCGGGCCGTCCGTGCGGCGTCGAGGGCGGTGTTGCCCCCGCCGTACACCGCGACGCGGCGGCCGAGCTTCGGGCGCTCACCCGACTCCATGCCGTGCAGCAGCGACACCGCGTCGACCACGTGCGCGGCGGAGCCCGCAGGCAGGTACGCCCGCTTCCCCACCTGCGCACCGACGGCCACGAAGACGGCGTCGTACTCCTCGCGCAGCGAGGCGAGGTCGGTGACCTTGGCATTCAGCTCGAGGGTCACTCCCAGCGAGAGGATCCGCTGCACCTCCGCGTCCAGGACGTCCCGCGGGAGGCGGTACGCCGGGATGCCGAACCGCATCATGCCGCCGGTCATCGGGCCGGCCTCCTTGACCGTGACGGTGTGGCCGAACAGCGCGAGGTGGTACGCCGCCGACAGGCCGGACGGTCCGGCGCCGACCACCAGCACCCGGCGACCGGTGGACGGCACGTCGACCGACACGTTCCACCCGCGCTCGATGGCGAGGTCACCCAGGAACCGCTCGACGGAGTTGATCCCGACGGCCTCGTCGAGGTGCGCGCGGTTGCAGGCCGTCTGGCACGGGTGGTAGCAGACCCGGCCCATGATCGCAGGGAACGGGTTGTCGGCCATGATCCGCCGCCACGCGCGCTCGTACCCCGCGTCGCCCGCCTCGGCTTCATAGAGCCACGCCTGGATGTTCTCGCCGGCGGGGCAGCCGTCGTTGCAGGGCGGCATCCGGTTCGTGTAGACCGGCCGCTCGGTGCGCCACGAGCCGGTCTTGTTGGCCCGGCTCGACGCGACGTCGAGGGTGATCGCGAAGGGCTTGTCCATCACGGCCTCCGTCCCGTGGCGGTCGGGTCCGGTCGGTCGAGCAGCCCGAACCGCCGGATGTTCGCGTCGGCGCCTGCCTGGATCCGCTCGACGAGCTCGGGCCGGCCGTCGCCGTCGAGCAGGTGCGCGAAGCGGCCCTGCAGGCGGAGGTACTCCACCACGGGCTCCTGCTGCCGGATCGGCGACACCGACGTGACGACGCCGTGCTCCGCCTCGAACACGGGGAAGAGACCGCTCTCCTTGGCGAGCCGCGCCAGCCGGATCGTCTGCGACGGGTCGGCCGCCCAGCCGAGCGGGCACGGCACCAGCACGTGCAGGTAGCGGGCGCCGCGGTACTGCATCGCCTTGGTCACCTTCGCCTCGAGGTCGTGCAGGTCGGCGACGGTCGCGGTCGCGACGTACGGCACCTCGTGCGCCATCGCGATGAGCGGCGCGTTCTTGCCCTGGCCGAACTGGTTGCCGGGCTCGGGCCCGATCGCCTTGGTGTTCGCGGTGCGCGCCGCCGGCGGGGTCGCGCCGCTGCGCTGGACGCCGGTGTTCATGTAGCCCTGGTTGTCGTAGCAGACGAAGAGCACGTCGTCGTTGCGCTCGAACATCCCCGACAGGCACCCGAAGCCGATGTCGACCGTGCCGCCGTCACCGGCCTGGGCGAGGACCCGGACGTCGCTTCGCCCCTGCGCGCGAAGCGCGGCTGCCACTCCGGACGCGACGGCCGGCCCGTTCCCGAAGAGCGAGTGCAGCCAGGGCAGCTGCCAGGCCGACTCCGGGTACGGCGTGGAGAACACCTCGAGGCAGCCCGTCGAGTTGACGGTCACGAGGTTGCCCTCGGCGGCCCGCAGCGCCGCGTCCACGACGTACCGCGCACCCAACGCCTCCCCGCACCCCCGGCACGCGCGGTGCCCGGACGTGATGCCGTTCGCGCGACCGGTCGACGCCTGGACGGTACGGCGGTCAGCGTCCAGCAGCCTGTTGCCGACCGCGAACGTGTCGATCTGGTACAGCTTCAGCTCGGTGCTCATCGCGCGCCTCCTCGGGCAAGCTCCTGCGACACCACGTCGGTGCGCAGGTCGAGGAAGTGCAGCTCGGTCGGGTCGAGCCGGTCCGCCGCCACGTCGTCGAGCAGCCTTCGCAGAGAAGCGCCCGTGATCGGCCTGCCGCCCAGGCCGGCCACCACGTCGTACACGACGGAGTCGGTGCCCCGCAGCGCGTCCCGCACGTCCTTGCCGACGATCCCGCCGGCGCCGACGGAGAACGCCCGCTCGAGCACGACGACCCTGCGGGCATTCGCCAGGACAGCTCGCACCTCGGAATCGGGCCACGGCCGGAAGCACCCGATCCCGAGCACGCCCACGGCGTACCCGTCGTCCCGCATGGCGTCCGCGACCTCCTCGGCCGTGCCGAGCACGGATCCCAGCGCGACCACGACGGTGTCGGCGTCGCCGGTGCGGTACCGCTGCACCAGTCCCCCACTCTCGCGCCCGAACGCCTCACGGAACTCACCTGCGATGCGGGGTACGGCGTCGAGCGCGGCCCGCTGGGTCAGGTGCATGAGGTACTTCACCTCGGTGAACGCCTCCGGCCCTACCATCGCGCCGATGGTGACCGGGTCGTCGGGGTGCAGCAGCTGGCGCGGCTGGAAGGGCGGCAGGAACGCGTCCACCGTCACCTCGTCCGGGACGTCGACGGGCTCGAACGCGTGAGTCAGCACGAACCCGTCCATGCAGACCATGACGGGCAGCGACAGCTCCTCGGCAAGCTTGAACGCCTGCACGTGCACGTCGGCTGCCTCCTGGTTGGAGCGCGCGTACAGCTGGATCCAGCCGGAGTCCCGCATCGCCATCGAGTCGGACTGGTCGTTCCAGATGTTGATGGGCGCACCGATCGCACGGTTCGCGACCGTCATCACGATCGGCAGCCCCAGCCCCGAGGCGTTGAAGAGCGCCTCGGCCATGAACAGCAGCCCTTGGCTCGAGGTCGCGGTGTAGGTGCGCGAGCCTGCAGCCGACGAGCCGATGCAGGCCGAGAGCGCGCCGAACTCCGACTCGACCATCAGGTACTCGCTCTCCAGTCGACCGACCCGCACCAGGTCGGAGAGCTCCTCGACGATGTGGGTCTGCGGTGAGATGGGGTACGCCGCGATCACCTGGGGCCGGCACGCACCGACCGCGCGCGCCACCGCCTGGGAACCCTCGATCTGCTCACGCATGGACGACTCCCTGCACTGCGTCGTAAGCCGCGCGCGCGGCCGACGCGTTGCGCGTCGCGGTGTCGCCCGCGAACCGCCCACGAATGGCGGCCTCGACCGACTCGATGCTGACGATGCCGGTCAGGGCCGCCAGCCCCCCGAGCAGCGCCGCGTTGGGGAGCGGCTTGCCGAGGTGCTCGCGGGCGAGGTCGGTGGCCGGGACCGCGCAGGCGTGCTGGAGTCCCGCAGTGACCTCCTCGATCCCCAGCTCGGCGAAGGACCGTGACGTGTTGACGAGCAGATAGCCGTCCTCCTTGAACCCCTCGAACACCGCGATCTGGTGGAGCAGCGTGGGGTCCTGGACGACCAACGCGTCAGGGTGAGTCACCGGCTCGCGGCGGCGGATCGGCCTGTCGTCGATGCGGCAGAAGGACGTGACGGGCGCGCCCATCCGCTCGGAGCCGAACGTCGGGAACGCCTGCGCGTGCCGGCCCTCCTCGAAGGCGGCGACGGACAGCAGCTCGGCGGCGGTCACGACGCCCTGGCCGCCGCGGCCGTGGATGCGGATCTCGAACATGACACCTCCGAGATCGACGCTAGGCAGCGCCTTGGCGAGGGGGCAGGGCCCTAGGGCCTGCGCCGGAGGGTCGTAGGTGCCCACCGGCGAACCGGGCAGCGGAACCAGGTCACCCGAGCCCGGGACTTTGGCCTCCCCCGCAACCGGCCCGGCCTTCCTAGCGTGGACGTGACTCTGAGAGGTGGACGATGAACGAGTTCCTGAGCAACTCGGACGCTTTCGCGTACAGCATGGAGAGCGACGCCCGGCTGCGGTCGACCGTGGTCAGCATCGTCCTGCTCGACCGGTCACCGGACTGGGACGTCCTGACGGACCGGCTGGAGCGGGTCGCCCGGCAGGTCCCGATGTTCCGGCAGCGCATCGTCGCTTCGCTACCCCCCGCCCCGCCGCGGTGGGTCGACGACACCGACTTCGAGCTGCGCTATCACCTGGCTCGCGTCGTCGCGCCCGCACCCGGTGACCTGCAGACCGTGCTGGAGATGGCTCGCCACGCAGCCATGGAGGAGTTCGACCACGCGCGCCCGATGTGGAACGTCACGCTGGTCGAGGGCCTTCAGGACGGCGAAGCAGCACTGCTCGTCAAGCTCCACCACTCCCTCGCCGACGGCATCGGCGGCGTCCAGATCGCCCAGCTGGTCTTCGACCTGACGCCGGAGCCGGCCGACCTCGGCCCGCTGCCCCCGATGCCGGTCCCCGAGCAGCGCGGTGTGCTCGACGGGGTCCGGCACAGCGCGGCGTACGACGTACAGCTGCTGCGCCGGGCGGTGACGGGGGCTGCCTCCGGCCCGCCGAGGGCGCTGCTCCGCGGCGTACGCCATCCCCTCTCCACCGTGCGCGACGTCGCCGACACGGCAGCGTCCATCTACCGCACGGTCCGGCCGATCAACGACACGGCCTCACCGGTGATGCGCCAGCGCCGGATGATCCGCGAGCTCGGCGTCCTCGAGGTGCCGAAGCGTCAGCTGCGGGCCGCGGGCCACGCGGGAGGCGGCTCGCTGAACGACGCTTTCCTCGCGGCGGTGACCGGCGGCCTGAAGCGGTACCACGCGCTGCACAGCTCGTGGGCCGAGGAGCTCCGCGTCACGATGCCGATCAGCATCCGCGAGGAGGGCGACGCGACCGGGGGGAACCGGATCACGCTGATGCGTTTCTCGCTCCCGATCTACCTGCACGATCCTGCCGAGCGGATCGCGCACATCCACCAGCGGGCCCAGGCGGCGCAGCACGAACGCTCGCTGCCCTACACCCAGCTGATCGCGGGCGGTCTCAACCTCCTCCCGCGGTGGTACGTCGGCGCCATCCTGCGTCACGTCGACTTCCTGGCCAGCGACGTCCCTGGCGTCCCGGTTCCCGTGTACGTCGGCGGGGCGAAGGTGACGCTGCAGTACGCCTTCGGCCCCACCATCGGAGCCGGCGTCAACATCACGCTGATGACCTACTGCGACACCTGCGCGATCGGCATCAACGCCGACACCGGGGCGATCCCGGACCTCGAGGCGTTCCGCGAGTGCCTGCGCGAGGGCTTCGACGAGGTGCTCTCGCTGGCCGGCGTCCTGGAGACGGTGGACACCTGAGGGACGTCGGGCCGCATGGCACCCCGGCCAGGACCTTGGCCACTGACTCCCCTCCCTGCAGCGCGATTGCATGGAGGTGAGGAGTACGGGTCGAAAGGAGGCAGTCATGTCGGTCACTGCACAGCCGGCCGCGGTCGAGGTCACGCTGCGGGACGACGTCGGGACCTTCGCCGGTGACTATGCGCGAGCGAAGATCGGAGGCGCCCTGAAGGTTGCGGACGGACGCATCCGCCGCGCGCACGTCGTACTCGACTGGGGTCACGACCCGGCGGTCGAACGTCCCGCGCTCGCCGAGGTCTCCGTTGATGTGGACGGCCTGCTCGTCCGGGCGAAGACGGCCGCACCCACGATGCCGGAGGCCATCGACGCTTTGGAAGATCGGCTGCGTCGCCAGCTGGTCAGCGCCCAGGACCGCAACCGCGCGCTGCACCGCTGGACCGGGATCGCCTCGGAGCACGAGTGGCGGCACGGCGACCGGCCCCGGCGCCCGCTGCCGTACTTCAACCGCCCGGAGGAGACCCGGCAGGTCGTCCGGCGCAAGTCGTTCGCCGGCGCGCCCATCACCGTCGATGAGGCGGCGTACGAGATGGACCTGCTCGACCACGACTTCTACCTCTACCGGGACATCGACTCGAAGCGCCCGGCGCTGGTGCACCGTCGCCCCGAGGGTGGGTACGGCGTGCAGGGCGTGGATCACGACGGGACGATCGCGGCCGTGACCTACGAGCCGCCGCCGCCGTCGCTGACCGACGCCGAGGCACGGGCGCGCCTGGAGGCGAACGACGAGAGGTTCGTGTTCTACCTCGACCGCGATCGTGGCGTTGGCAGCGTTCTCTACCGGAGGTACGACGGGCACTACGGCCTGATCGAGCTGGCCGACTGACCCCAAGCGACGCACCTCACGCCGCCTCGATGCGGTGATTCGCCGAACAACACGTAAGATGAGCCTCAGTAAGCCCGTTCAGTCTTACCTCGGGCTCTCCGCGCGCCGGACTTCTCCGGACCGCCCCTCACTTCGGTGAGGCACATGCTTCCAGTTTCGCCGCCGGCGAAACGGCTTGGTGAGACACACCAACCGATAGCGAACTTCCTTGTCTTTCACAGACCTGGGCGTGCCTGCACGCCTGTCCACGGTGCTTGCCCAGCAGGGCATCACCAATCCCACTCCCATCCAGACCGTGACCCTGCCCGACTCACTGGCGGGACGCGACGTGCTGGGCCGTGGCCGCACCGGCTCCGGCAAGACCTACGCCTTCCTGCTCCCCCTGGTCACCCGACTGGACACCAAGCGTTACGCGCCCCGACCCGGCGCTCCGCGCGCTCTGATCCTCGCGCCGACGCGCGAGCTCGTCGGCCAGATCGAGACCGCCCTCCGGCCGCTCGCGGAGAGCGCCGGCCTCAGTACCCTCACCGTGTACGGCGGGGTCGGCCAGGGTCCGCAGGTCAACGGCCTCCGACGTGGTGTCGACGTCGTCATCGCGTGCCCGGGACGCCTCGAGGACCTCATCGCCCAGGGCAAGTGCTCGCTGGCGAGCGTGGAGATCAGCGTCCTCGACGAGGCCGACCACATGGCCGACCTCGGCTTCCTCCCGGCGGTACGACGTCTCCTCGACCAGACCCCCAAGGGCGGCCAGCGACTGCTCTTCTCGGCCACGCTCGACAACGCGATCGACGTGCTCGTGCGGCGCTTCCTGGTCTCCCCCGTCACCCACCAGGCCGACTCGGCCCAGTCGCCGGTGGCGACGATGGACCACCACGTCCTGCACGTGAGCCGCGAGCACCGACTGCCGGTCCTCGTCGACCTGACCCGGGCGCCCGGTCGCACGGTGGTCTTCACCCGGACCAAGCACGGCGCGAAGGCGCTCGCCCGTCAGCTCAACGCCCACGGCGTACCCTCCGTCGACCTGCACGGCAACCTCTCGCAGGGTGCACGCACGAAGAACATGGAGGCCTTCCACTCCGGCCAGGCGACGACGCTCGTCGCGACCGACGTGGCCGCCCGCGGCATCCACGTGGACGGCGTGACCCTCGTGGTCCACGCCGACCCGCCGGCCGAGCACAAGGCCTACCTGCACCGCTCCGGTCGTACGGCGCGCGCAGGCAACAAGGGCACGGTGGTGACCCTGATGACCGACGACCAGGTCCGCGACGTCCGCGCGTTGACGCGTGCGGCCGGCATCAAGCCGACGACGACCCGGCTCAACGGCGCGTCCCACCCGATCCTCACCCAGCTCGCTCCGGGTGAGCGGGTGGAGGTGCCGGGTGGATTCGCAGCACCGGCTGCTGCCACGTCCGGGACGCGCAGCCAGTCCGGCGGCAACCGTCGGCGCTCGAGCGGTGGTGGGTCGGCGAAGACGGGCAACCGCGGCGCGGGCACGTCCGCGTCGGGATCGTCCGGCCAGCCGTCGGGTGGGAACCGCAACCGTCGGCGCCGTACGTCGGCCGGATCGGGGTCGCGCAGCCACAGCGCGGCGTCGTTCAGCGCTGGCCGCCGCTGACGGCGAGCTGCAGCGCCCTATGGGCGATCCCCCGTCGGGTGTACAACGAGGTATGGACACCTGGATGTGGATCGTGATGTGGGCGGTGATCATCGTGGTGATCGGCGGGCTCGCTCTGCGAGAGAGGCGTCGCGGATCCTCGTGGACTGGGAGACGTTCCAGCACGTACCCCGATGGGGGCGAGGCAGAGACGCATATGCAGAACCGCAACGTCCAGGGCGGCACCGGCGGGTTCTAGCGCACGTGGCGTCGCCCGGCACAGCTCGACAACGAACGACGGCTCCTGCATGAAGCAGGAGCCGTCGCAGTCTTCAGGTGGTGCGTGCAGCCAGCCTCGCCTGCGTGAGTACGAGGCCGGACCGCCACCCAGAGCTCAGAGAGCCTGGACGTTCTCTGCCTGAGGCCCCTTCGGGCCCTGCGTCAGGTCGAACGCGACGCGCTGGTTGTCGTTCAGCGCCTTGAAGCCCTCTGTCTTGATCGCGGAGAAGTGGACGAAGACGTCCGCCCCACCGTTGTCCTGCGCGATGAAGCCGAAGCCCTTGTCGGCGTTGAACCACTTGACGGTTCCCTCAGTCATGCTCGTGTTCCTTCGGTACGCAGGCGCGGCGCCGTGCCACGCGCTGAAGCTGAAACCACCTGAATGTCGCCTGATGCCCAGCGGACCGAAGACCAAGAAATAAGGAGATGTACGGGCGCGACGTCTGTCGGCGCCCGGGGAGCTGCGACTAGCGGGCAACCCCTTCAACAGTCCCAGGGTACGCGCACCCCAGCCTTCCACCAACTCGCCGGACGGAGCCCTGAGCCTTCCTCCGTCGGGCTAACCGACAGGCAGGATGGCGTGCACGGTTCGTCCCGCGCTTGAGGACTCGCACCACCAGGCGTCGGTGAGGCTGTCCACGAGCGCTATGCCTCTTCCTTCCGTGGCCAACGGCGACACGTGCCGCATCCGCGGTCCGTCACCGCCTCCCCCGTCGCTGACGGAGATCTGCAGGTCCTCGCCGGCCAGTGCCGACCTCACCTGCAGCGTGCCCTCGGGCATCGGCCTCGCATGGCGTACGGCGTTGCCGAGAAGCTCGGTCATCACCAGGACCGCTGTGTCCACGAGATCGCTGCCCAGACCGCGGCTGCTCAGCCAGCGGTGCAGGTCGTGCCGCGCCCCGGGGACCGACGACGCTGCGAACGGCATCACCATGGTCATCGCATGGGCCGGTCCGTCCTGAAACTTCACACTGCTCCTCATCCGTCTCCGGCCTCCACTGAAGCGAGTGCCCGACCGCGGCGGCAACAAACTCGTGCAGCGGACTAGCGCGGACCAGTGGTCGGCCCCAGGTCGAGGTAGGTTGGAACGAGATCACTCGTCAGTTCCAGTCGCCGACCCCCGGCCACTCCGCGAGTCGAGAGGGAGTGCCTGGATGTCCTCCTACGACGTCGGCCTGGAGGCTCGCGACGGAGTCGTCGTCGTCACGCTCACGGGTGAGTTCGACCTGAGCCAGTCCTCGGCACTGGAGGCCCAGCTCCGGTCCGCCATGCTCGACGATCCCCCCTTCGTCGTGGTCGACTTCGCCGCCGCGACCTTCCTGGACTCCACGGCGCTCGGCGTCCTGGTCGGGGCCGCCAAGGAGGCAGCCGACCGTTCGGGGTGGCTGCGGCTGGCCTGCGCCGAGAACCGCGCGGTCCGCCGCATCCTCGAGCTCACGCAGCTCGACTCCGCCTTCGGGCTGTACGAAGCGGTGGACGACGCGATCAAGACGCAGCGGCCGACGGGCACGGCGTACGAACAGACACCTTCGGGCGAGCCGCCTGTGACACCCGAGGTGTAGCTCCCCCGCTCAGGCGTACTGGCCGGAGCCGTCGACTCCTTGCGGTGTCGGGTCGCCGTCGATGAGCACGGCCGCGGCGACAGCAGCCCAGCACACGACCAGCTGGGCAGGGGTGTCCGACCCAGGGTCGAGGACGGACAGCTCGCTGCTGCCCGCTCCCCCGACGCGAAGGATCTCGGAGCGAACAGGCTCCACCTCATCGCTGTCGATCTCCCAACGAGCCGTCCAGCCGCCCACGCCGTACAACAGCAGGAACGGCATCAGAGGACTCCGTGCTCGACGAGAAGCGCCTTCGCCCCCGCCACGTCGACCGACGCCGCGGCAGCCATCAGGGCGCGAGCCTTGTCCGCGGTGGCGTCCGACGGCACCACCAGCAGCTGTAGCCTCCAGGGCTCTGCGGACACCGTCAGGATCATCAGGTGCGTGTCGTCGTTGGGAAACGAGCCCACCTTGACGAAACCGCGATGCGTCGCGACCTTCCGAGGTGCCGTGTCCCAGTCCGGTCGCGAGAACAAGCCGCGCATCACCCTCCCCTGCAGCGCGGGAAACTCTTCGACGAGCGCGGCGAACTCGAGGTCGATGTCGCGCGACTGGGGCCACCAGGCACCGCCCAGCTTTCCGCGAGCGGGGTGCTCGGCGATGGTCAGCCGTAGGGACTCACGTTCCTGAGCAGGCGAGGAAGGGGATGGGCTGTCTGACGTCGTCATGACGGTCGCCTCTCGGACCCGGCCACATCTCCGGCGGAGCGGCGCTGCGGGTCACTAGAACTCCACGTTACAGCCACTGCCACGCTCGGGCGGCAGCGCGAGGCAGGTCGGCAGCCGTGACTAGTCCTCCATCGCGCTTACCGGCCTACCCGCGTAGCGTGCACAGTGGAGCGCCCTTCAGTGGACGTGTGTGGGCTTTGCGTGCATACCGTTCGCCGCTGGAGGGCGTTTTCACTCCCATCGGAATCCAGGAAGCGCACGCTTCCACCCAAGGAGGCCACCATGGCCGACAAGTCCCCGCGTCAGCACATGACGAAGAAAGAGGGCAAGTCCCTCAAGGAGAAACGTGCAGAGAAGCACGCCAAGGCAGAGGCCAAGAACAAGGTGGAGTTCCTGCCGACCGACAAGCGCCGCTGAGCCCGCTCAGCAACAGCGGGGCTGGTCACCCCGCCCCTCCGTCCGCCCCCGCTCGAAGGACCGCCGCGCGATCGGCTCGATCCCGTGCTCGCGGCAGTGGGCGAGGTAGTCGTCCCACTTCGCCTCACCAGTCGCCTCGCGGACCAGCCGCCTGAGCTCGAGCAGCCACGTCATCGTCGTGCCCCCACGGCCTCCCGCCGGGAGGCCTCCCACTCGCGCACCGCTTCCTTCTCCTCCTTGGTGGCGAAGAAGTCGGACGGCGCGACGATGTGCGACTCCTCGTGCGGCACCTCGGTCGTGGGCAGGCTCCCCTTCTGCCAGGCGCGGACCCAGATCGGGATCGCGCTGGCGACGACGACCAGGGTCAGAATCGCGAAGAGCCCCTGCAGCACGCCGTTCACGGTCGAGTTCGTGATGATCTGGTCCATCTGGTCGAGGTTCGTGGCCGGCGCCAGCACCTCCCCGTTGTCACGCGCGGCGCTGAAGGTGGAGCGCTGCTCGAAGTAGCCGATCTTCGGGTTTCCGGAGAAGACCTTCTGCCAGCTCGCGGTCATGGTCGTCGTCAGGTCCCAGGCGAGAGCGATGCCCGGGATCCAGACGTACTTCCGCTTGCCGTGCTTGAGCATCAGTGTCACGACCAGCGTCAGCGCGATGGCGGCGAGCAGCTGGTTGGAGATGCCGAACAGCGGGAAGAGCTGGTTGATCCCGCCGAGGGGGTCGGTGACGCCGACGTACAGCATGTAGCCCCAGAGCCCCACGACCACCGCACTCGCCGACCACGACGCCGGCTTCCAGGCCGTGTCGCCGTACTTCGGCCAGACGTTGCCGATCGTGTCCTGCAGCATGAACCGGCCGACCCGGGTGCCCGCGTCGACCGCGGTCAGGATGAAGAGCGCCTCGAACATGATCGCGAAGTGGTACCAGAACGCCGCGAGCCCGCCGCCGAACGCCTCGGTGAAGATCAGCGACATGCCGAACGCCAGCGTGGGCGCGCCGCCGGTCCGCGAGATCAGAGAGCTCTCCTCGATCGACGCCGCCGCTGCGGTCAGGTCCGCCGGGGAGATCGTGAAGCCCAAGGTGGCGAGGAACTCCGAGGCTGCGCCCGGCTCTCCCCCGGTCGCGCCGGCGGGACTGTTCATCGCGAAGTAGAGGCCCTGGTCGATCACCGACGCGGCGATCAGCGCGCTGATGGCAACGAAGGACTCCATCAGCATGCCGCCGTACCCGATCATCCGGACGTGACTCTCCTTGGCCACCATCTTCGGCGTCGTCCCAGAGCTGATCAGGGCATGGAAGCCTGAGAGGGCGCCGCAGGCGATCGTGATGAAGACGAAGGGGAACAGCTTGCCCGCGAACACCGGACCGTCGCCCTCGATGGCGAAGTCGGTCACCGCCTCGTTCTGCAGCACCGGCGCGGCCAGGATCAGCCCCAGGGCAAGCAACACGATCACGCCGATCTTCATGAACGTCGACAGGTAGTCGCGTGGGGTGAGCAGCATCCAGACCGGCAGGATCGAGGCGACGAAGCCGTAGGTCGCCAGGCAGATGGTCAGTGTCTCCTTCGACAGCGTGAGGCTGTCCGCGATGCCCATCTCGTCGACGTAGCCGCCGCCGATGATGGCGAGCAGCAGCAAGGACACGCCGATCGCGGTGACCTCCATGATCCGGCCGGGTCGGAGGTAGCGCACGTAGAAGCCCATGAACAGCGCGATCGGGATGGTCAGCGCGATCGAGAAGACACCCCACGGCGACTCGGCGAGTGCGTTGACGACGACGAGCGCCAGCACGGCCAGGATGATGATCATGATCGCGAAGACGGCGATCAGCGCCGCGACGCCACCGACGACTCCGATCTCCTCGCGCACCATCTGGCCGAGGCTCTTCCCGTCCCGCCGCATCGAGAAGAAGAGCACTGTCATGTCCTGCACCGCGCCGGCGAGGATCACGCCGACGATGATCCAGATCGTCCCGGGCAGGTAGCCCATCTGCGCCGCGAGCACCGGGCCGACCAGGGGTCCTGCACCGGCGATCGCCGCGAAGTGGTGCCCGAACAGCACCCGTCGGTCCGTGACGTCGAAGTCCTTGCCGTCCTCCAGTCGCTCGGCCGGAGTCGCCCTGGTGTCGTCGACGCCGAGGGCGCGGTACGCGATGAAGCGCGCGTAGAAGCGATAGGCGATCGCGTACGACGACAGCGCCGCGAACAGGATCCACAGCGCCGAGATCTCCTCACCACGGCTCAGGGCGAGGACGCCCCAGCACACGGCCCCCACGATCGCGACGGCCACCCAGAGGGCCATGGATCGGGGCGTCGGTCCCTGCTTGC
>DASSPN010000086.1:0-3527 GCA_035699605.1 Nocardioidaceae bacterium
CGCCACGAGGGCAGCGAGCTCATCGCCCTCAACAAGTAGCTCGGAGCGGAGAGCCCCTCCGCCGAAGGCCCCGGGCTCGGAGCGAAGACTAGACAACGTGACTATGACGAAATGCCTCTGGCAGGTCATGGACCGTCAACGCCCGCTGGCGCGAATCTGACCGTGCGCCCAGCATCCCCCTGGGCCGATCCAATCAACCCACCTGGCCACTTGAACCGCCCCCCTCCCCGGGGGCGGTTCACTTTTTGTCGTCAGCTCCCCCAGCGGGTCTCGCCGAAGCGGTAGCCCACGCTGCGCACGGTCGAGATGAGGTTGGCGTGCTCCTCGCCGAGCTTGGCCCGCAACCGTCGGATGTGGACGTCGACCGTCCGCGCCCCGCCGTAGTAGTCGTAGCCCCACACCCGGCTGAGGAGCGTCTCCCGCGTGAACACCTTGCCCGGGTGCGACGACAGGAACTTCAGCAGCTCGTACTCCATGTACGTGAGGTCGAGCGGGCGGCCGGCGCACACGGCTTGGTAGGTCTCGAGGTTCAACGCCAGCGGTCCGTACTCGATCAGCTCCGGACGGGTCCCGCGGCCGGTCCGGAAGAAGAGGTGCTTGAGCCGCGCATCCAGCTCGGACGAGCGGCTGGGCGTGACGACGAAGTCGTCGAAGAGGTCCTCGCGCAGCTCGAGGTCGGTGACCTGACCGACGCCGATCACGAGCAGCACCGGCTCGAGCGGTATGTCGCGCTTGCGCAGCGAACGACACAGGGTGAAGGCCGCCTCGGGATCCTGCTCGGCGCAGACCACCGCGCCGGCCCACCCGTCCTCGGGCTCGAGCCGCGCCGCCGCCTCGACCGAGGTGACGGCCTTCCACGGGTAGCCGCCGAGATCGAGTCCCTGGGCGACGTCCGGTGGGACCGGATCGGGGAAGACGAGGAGCGGTTCCATCTAGAGCGTCGGCAGGTAGCGATCGAGCTCGAACTGGCTCACGTGAGTCTTGTACGACGCCCACTCGGCGCGCTTGTTGCGGAGGAACCACTCGAAGACGTGCTCGCCCAGCACGTCGGCCACGAGCTCTGAGGACTCCATGCGCGCCAGCGCGTCGGACAGCGACCCCGGCAGCGCCTCGATCCCCTGGCGTTGCAGCTCCTCGGGGGTCAGCTGGTACAGGTTGGCGTTGGTCGGCTCGGGCAGCTCGTAGCTGTCCTCGATGCCGGCCAGGCCGGCGGCGAGCACACACGCGAACGCCAGGTACGGGTTGCACGCCGGGTCGGGTGCGCGGAACTCGATGCGGGCCGACTCCGGCCGGTTGCGCTTGCTGCGGGGCACGTTGACGACGGCCGAGCGGTTGTTGCGGGCCCAGGCCACGTACACCGGTGCCTCGTAGCCCACGACCAGCCGCTTGTAGGAGTTGACCCACTGGTTGGTGACGGCAGTGAACTCCGGGGCGTGCCGCAGCAGGCCGGCGATGAAGCCCTTGGCCGCCTTGGACAGGTTGTGCTCGTCGCCCGGGTCGTGGAACGCGTTCGTGTCGCCCTCGAACAGCGAGAAGTGGGTGTGCATGCCCGAGCCCTGCACACCGGAGATCGGCTTCGGCATGAACGTGGCGTAGACGCCGTGCTGGCTGGCCACCTCCTTCACCATGAGGCGCACGGTCATGACCGTGTCGGCCATGGTCAGTGCGTCGGTGTGGCGGAGGTCGATCTCGTGCTGGCTGGGCGCGTCCTCGTGCTGGCTGTACTCGACGGGGATGCCCATCTCCTCGAGCGTGAAGACGGTGTTGCGCCGCAGCTCGGTCGGCAGGTCGTTGACCGACAGGTCGAAGTACGAGCCCCGGTCGAGCAGCACCGGCGTGACGGTCGGATCGTCGTCGGCGAAGTAGAAGTACTCGATCTCGGGTGCGGCGTAGAAGGTGAAGCCCTTCTGCCGAGCCTTCTCCACGGCGCGGCGCAGCACGTTGCGCGGGTCCCCCTGGAACGGGGTCCCGTCGAGGCTGAGGATGTCGCAGACGACGCGGGCCACCTGCTCCTCGCCGGGGGCGTGGGGGAGGATCTGGAAGGTCGTCGGGTCGGGCTTGGCCAGGACGTCGCTCTCCTGGACGCGGCTGAACCCGTCGATGGCCGAGCCGTCGAAGGTCATCCCCTCGTCGAGGGCGGTCTCCAGCTCGGCCGGGGTGATCGAGAAGGCCTTGGGCGTGCCCAGCACGTCGGTGAACCAGAGCTGGATGAAGCGGATCCCCCGCTCCTCCACCGTGCGCATGACGTAGTCCTGCTGGCGTTCCACGGACCCATGATGGACCACGCTCCGGAGGGGGACCTCAGCCGAGCGTGCCAGTTCACATTCCGTTCACAGGCTGGAGACGACCGGGCAACAGCCGGTGTCCTAGCGTCGTTTCTGACAACAGTTCATCGAGACCCTGCGAGGGAGACCATGCCCTACAAGGCGGAGTACATCTGGATCGACGGCACCGAGCCGACGCCCCTGATCCGCTCGAAGACCAAGATCATCGAGGACGGCACCAAGGACCTCCCGATCTGGGGGTTCGACGGTTCCAGCACGAACCAGGCGCCCGGTGCGGCGTCGGACTGCGTGCTGCAGCCGGTGTTCTCGTGCCCGGATCCCATCCGCGGCGGCAACGACGTCCTCGTCCTGAGCGAGGTCCTCCTCACGGACATGACCCCGCACCCGACCAACACGCGCGCCGCGCTGCGCGAGGTCGCCGACAAGTTCAAGGACAAGGAGCCCTGGTTCGGCATCGAGCAGGAGTACACGCTCTTCAAGGGCAGCCGCCCGCTCGGCTTCCCGGATGCCGGCGGGTACCCGGGTCCGCAGGGCCCGTACTACTGCGGCGTCGGCCAGGACGACATCTACGGCCGTCCGCTCGTCGAGGAGCACATGCAGGCGTGCCTCGATGCCGGCCTGCTGCTCTCCGGCATCAACGCCGAGGTCATGCCCGGCCAGTGGGAGTTCCAGATCGGTCCCGGCGGCCCGCTCGAGGTGTCGGACCACCTGTGGGTGGCCCGGTGGCTGCTGCACCGCATCGGTGAGGAGCACGGCGTGTCCGTCACCCTCGATCCGAAGCCGGTGCGCGGCGACTGGAACGGTGCCGGTGCGCACACCAACTTCTCCACCAAGAAGATGCGCGAGAGCTACGACGCGGTGATCAACGCCGCCGAGGCGCTCGGCAAGAGCTGGGAGGAGCACATCCACAACTACGGCTTCGGCGTGGAGCATCGCCTCACCGGTCTGCACGAGACGGCGCCGTGGAACGAGTTCTCGTACGGCGTGTCGAACCGTGGCGCGTCGGTGCGCATCCCGTGGCAGGTCGAGAAGGACGGCAAGGGCTACCTCGAGGATCGTCGCCCGAACGCCAACTGCGATCCGTACGTCGTGACCCGCCTCATCACGAACACCTGCTGCAGCGCCGAGGCGTAAGCAGCAGCTCGGTCACCTCCTGGTCGAACGAACGGCCCGTCCCGCGAGGGGCGGGCCGTTCTACGTTTTGGCGTGGCTGGCTTCGAGGACTGGTCGGGTCGGACGTTC
>DASSPN010000087.1:0-39666 GCA_035699605.1 Nocardioidaceae bacterium
CCGAAGAGTGGTGCCTGACGCAGAACGTCGCTATCCACCGGTGGTCCTCCTCGTGTCCAGCCGTGGTACGAGTCACAGTGTGGCGCATCGGGGGCCCATTTGCCCAAACGGTGAGCGTCGGTGGACACGCCTAGGCTGGGCTCCGTGCCCGACACCGCCCTGGTCCGCCGCGCCCGCAAGATCGACCGCGTCCTCGCCGAGACCTACCCCGACGCGAAGTGCGAGCTCGACTTCGACAGCCCGTTCGAGCTCCTCGTGGTGACGGTCCTGTCCGCCCAGACGACCGACAAACGCGTCAACGCGGTGCGCCCGGCGCTCTTCGCGGCCTACCCCGACGCTGTGGCGATGGCCGCCGCCGACCCCGAGAAGGTCGAGCAGATCATCCAGCCGACCGGGTTCTTCCGCGCGAAGACGGCCAGCATCATCAAGCTGTCCGCCGCTCTGGTGGAGAGGTTCGACGGCCAGGTGCCGCCGCGTCTCGAGGACCTCGTGACCCTGCCGGGCGTCGGGCGCAAGACCGCGAACGTCGTGCTCGGCAACGCCTTTGGCATCCCGGGCATCACCGTCGACACGCACTTCGGCCGGCTCGCCCGTCGCTTCGGCTGGACCGAGGAGACCGACCCGGTGAAGGCGGAGCACGACGTGGGAGCCCTGATCCCGAAGAAGGACTGGACGATGCTGTCGCATCATCTGATCTGGCACGGCCGGAGGGTGTGCCACGCTCGCAACCCGGCGTGCGGCGCCTGCACGGTCGCCCGGTGGTGTCCGTCGTACGGCGAGGGGCCGGTCGATCCGGTGAAGGCGGCGAAGCTGGTGCGCACGGAGGGACGGGCCTAGCCCGACTATCCTTTGCCCGTGCCCGCCGACGACCTCCCCGCATGGTTCAGGCCGCTCGCCGAGCGGCTGCTGGACATGCGTGGTGAGGACCTGTCGGCCTTCGTCCCGCCCGACGACGCGAACCCACGCGAAGGCGCCGTGCTCGTCCTCTTCGGTGACGGGCCCGAAGGCCCGGACGTCCTGCTGACCGAGCGCGGGCACGCCATGCGGTCACAGCCGGGGCAGGTGTCGTTCCCGGGCGGCGGGCTGGACCCCGGCGAGACGGCTGTCGAGGGGGCCCTGCGCGAGGCCCTGGAGGAGACGGGACTCGATCCGTCGGGCGTCGAGATCGTCGCCGTGATCCCCCGGATCTGGCTCCCCCCGCGCAACTTCGCGGTCGCGACGGTCGTGGGCTTCTGGCGGCAGCCGAGCAACGTCCGGGTCGTCGACCCCGTCGAGGTGCACGCAGTCTTCCGTGAGCCGATCTCGAAGCTGCTCGACCCGAAGCGGCGCTTCTCGGTGAAGCACCCCCTGGGCTGGGCGGGACCGGGCTGGATGGTCGGACCTGACGAGGACGTCCTCCTCTGGGGGTTCACCGCCGGCATCCTCAACGCCATCTTCGACTTCGTCGGGTGGACACAGCCGTGGGACCAGGACGACGTCCGTGGGCTGCCTGAGCGCCACCTCGACTGGCCACGGATCGCCGAGTTCCTCGGCATCGAGGTCGAGGACTTCGACAGCTTCGACCCCGTCGAGGCGGGCCTGGTGTCGGAGGAGTACTTCGACCTCGACCGTGACCACAAGAGCAGCAACGAGGGCGCATGAACACGCTGGACATCCTGTTGATCGTCCTGGTCCTCGCGTACGCCGTCTCCGGCTACTGGCAAGGCTTCATCTCCGGTGCCTTCGCGACGATGGGCCTCCTCGTTGGTGGCCTCTTCGGCATCTGGCTCGCTCCGCAGCTCCTCGGGGACGCCGCGCCGTCAGTGTGGGTCTCGCTCGGGGCGCTGTTCATCGTGCTGCTGGCTGCCTCGTTCGGCCAGGCCGTCCTGCAGTACGCCGGAGGTCGCATCCGCGACCAGATCCCGTGGCAGCCGGTGCGATCCCTCGACGCCGTCGGCGGTGCCGCGCTGAGCATCGTGGCCGTACTCGTCGTCGCCTGGGCGCTCGGCGTCGCACTCAGCGGTGCGAAGCTGCCGTGGGTCAGCAAGGAGGTCAACTCCTCGAGCGTCCTGCAGCGCGTGGACGACGTCATGCCGCGAGGTGCGGTCAAGGCGCTGCACTCCTTCAACGACGTGGTCGGCGCGAGCTTCTTCCCCCGCTACCTCGAGCCCTTCGCACCCGAGCGGATCACTGCGGTCGACCCGCCCCCGGCGAAGATCGCGAGCAACCAGAACGTCAAGGACGCAGCCGCGAGCGTTCTCAAGATCCGTGGGGAGAACGACTGCGGGCGGGGCGTCGAGGGAACAGGCTTCCTGTACCAACCGAACCGGCTGATGACCAACGCCCACGTCGTCGCGGGAGTCGACGATCCCCACGTCGTGGTGGACGGTGAGGAGGTCGCCGCGCGCGTGGTCCTCTACAACCCGGACCTCGACATCGCGGTGCTCGCCGTCGACGGGCTGGACCTGCCCTACCTGCGGTTCGACTTCGAGGACGCAGAGCGCGGCCAGCCGGCTGCCGTGCTCGGCTACCCCGAGGACGGGCCGTACGACGTGCAGGGAGCTCGGATCCGCGCCGAGCAGCGGCTCCGGAGCCCGGACATCTACGGTGGGGGAACGGTCGTCCGCGAGGTCTACTCGCTGCGCTCACTGATCCGTCCGGGCAACTCGGGCGGGCCGCTCGTGTCCACGTCCGGGGACGTCCTCGGGATGATCTTCGCCGCCTCGGTGACTGATGACGAGACCGGCTACGCGCTCACGTCCGAGCAGCTGCGGGAGGCGGCAGGGCAGGGCTCGAGCCGCTCGTCCGAGGTCGGCACCGGAGCCTGCGCCTGATCCCGCCTAACCGCGAGAGACGAGCGCGGTTTTGGTCTCCTTGGCCTGCTCGATCGCGCGCTTGGGCGGCCGCACGAACTTGACCCGCGTCCAGCCGATGACCGCGAGGAGCGCGGCGAGTGCAGTGTAGGCGCCCCAGACGATGAGGAAGCACCAGGCGAGGTCGAGACCGGTGAGGTGGATGAGGTACGCCACCGCAACCGACAGCATGATGACGCCCATCAGCAGGAGGAACGCCGCAGCGCCGAAGAGCCCGGCCGCCAGGCCACCGTTCTTGACGCTGAAGGTGAGCTCGGCCTTGGCCAGCTCCAGCTCGTGCTTGACCAGCGTCGAGATGTCGTCGAGGGCGGCGGTGACCAGCTCCCCGACCGACGGCTCGGCCTCGGCAAGCTCGGTGGCGTTCGACGTCTGCTGCGGCACGTTGCTCATCGGTTCTCCCTTCGCGCCCTCACCCTAGCGGACCGGCTGCGGCGCCTCAGGATCACTCCGGCCGCCGCAGCAGCGATCACCGAGCCCAGCAGGACCGCGGTCTTCGCAGCCTCCGCCTCGGCACCCTCGAACGACAGCTCGGCTACCAGCAGGGCCACGGTGAAGCCGACCCCGGCGAGGATGGCCACCCCGACGACGTCGCGCCAGCCCAGCTCGGGGTTCAGCTCAGCGCGGGTGAAGCGGGTGACCAGCCACGCCCCCGCCAGGACGCCGATGGGCTTTCCGACGACGAGGCCGACGACGATGCCCAGCACCACCGGGTCCTGGACGAGGTCAGTGCCGCCGCCGATCTCGACGCCGGCAGCCATGAGGGCGAAGAACGGAACGGCCAGGCCCGCCGACCACGGTGAGAGCGCGTGCTCGAGCCGCTCGGCCGGCGACTTGTCCTCACCCTCGTCGGGGATGACGCGGGTCAGCAGACCCATCGCGACGCCTGCGATCGTCGCGTGGATGCCGCTCTCGTGCATGCACCACCAGGTGGCCAGGGCGAGCGGCACGTACCACAGCCACGACTCGCCACGCTTCACCTGCAGGAGCGCGAAGAGGCCGAGGAGGAGGGCAGCGGCTCCGAGCCAGGCCAGGTCGAGGGCGGAGGTGTAGAACGCCGCGATGATGACGATGACGATCAGGTCGTCGACGACAGCCAGGGTCAGCAGGAAGGCGCGCAGCTGCGTGGGCAGGGCGCTCCCCACCACCGCGAGGACGGCGAGGGCGAACGCGATGTCGGTCGCCGCAGGGATCGCCCAGCCCTCGAGGTGGCCGCCGCGCAGGTTGAAGGCGACGTAGATCACGGCGGGCATGGCGACGCCGGCCGCTGCCGCAGCGATGGGCACCATCGCATCGGCCGGGTTCCGCAACGAGCCCACGAGGAACTCGCGCTTGAGCTCGAGGCCCGCGACGTAGAAGAAGAGGGTCAGCGCCCCGTCGGCGGCCCAGTGCTCGAGGTCGAGCGGACCGATCTCCCAGTGCCGGAGGTCGGCGTACGCCTCGCTGACGGGTGAGTTCGCCCAGAGCACGGCAACCACCGCTGCGATGAGGACGATGGCACCTCCGACGGTCTCCGTCCGGAGCAGGTTGCCGAGGAAGGTGTCCTCACCGCGGGTGAGAGGCGGGAGGATGCGGCGGCGTGTGGTGCTCATCAGGCTCCTGGGGTCGGCGACAGACTGCCGACCAGCCTTCCCGGCGCACCTGCGCCCACCCTAGCCTCAGGCGAGGGACAGCGTGACCTCGACGTTGCCACGGATGGCGTTGGAGTAAGGACAGACCTGGTGCGCCTTCTCGACGAGCTCGCGCGCTGCGGCCTCCGCGAGCATCGGAAGCGAGACCTCGAGGGCGACGGCGAGGCCGAACCCAGCGCCCGTGGAAACCAGCGACACGTCAGCCACGACCTCGGACCCGCTCGTGTCCGCCTTCGTCTGCGTGGCGACGAGCTTCATCGCCGAGTGGAAGCACGCCGCGTAGCCCGCGGCGAAGAGCTGCTCGGGGTTCGTCGCGCCACCCTCGCCACCGAGCTCCTTGGGGACCCGGACCATGGCGTCGAGCTGACCGTCGGAGGACTGAACGTGGCCGTTGCGACCGTCGCCGAGAGCAACAGCGGTGGCGGTGTAGAGGGGAGTCGTCATGCCCACTACTATATTGTGCGCAATCTAATGGCGTCAAAGTAAGGTGGGTCACATGGCGCGTAGACACCCCCAGCTCGACCTCGACGTCCAGCTCTGCTTTCCGTTGTACGCCGCCACCCGTGCGGTGACGCGTCGGTACGCCGAGCTCCTCGAGGACACCGGCCTGACCTACCCGCAGTACCTCACCCTGCTGGCGCTGTGGGGTGGCTCGCCCCTGACCGTGGGCGAGCTCGGCGAGCGACTTCGACTCGACAGCGGCACCCTCACACCGCTGCTCAAGCGGCTCGAGGCGGCTGGGCACGTCGTACGCCGTCGTTCCGTGGAGGACGAGCGGCGCGTGCTGGTGGAGCCGACCGAGCAGGGGTGGGCGCTGCGTGACGAGGTGGCTCAGGTGCCGCACGACCTCGCCGGGTCGATCGGGATCGACGCCGACGAGGCCGTGCTGCTGGGTTCGTTGCTGGGGAAGGTGCTCACCGCCCTCGACGGGTGATCAGTCCTCGCTGCTCCCCGAGCTCAGCCCGTCCTTGATCAGGTTCATCACCGAGGAGTCGGCGAGGGTGGTGACGTCGCCGACCTCGCGGTTCTCGGCGACGTCGCGCAGCAGGCGGCGCATGATCTTGCCCGAGCGGGTCTTGGGGAGCTCGGGGACGACCATGATCTGCCGTGGCTTCGCGATCGCGCCGATCTCCTTGGCCACGTGGTTGCGCAGCTCCTGGACGATGTCGGCCCCACCATCACCCGCTGACTCGCGCAGGATGACGAAGGCGCACACCGCCTGGCCCGTGGTCTCGTCGTTCGCACCCACGACAGCCGCCTCGGCGACCTTGGGGTGGGAGACGAGGGCGGACTCGATCTCGGTGGTCGAGAGCCGGTGGCCGGACACGTTCATCACGTCGTCCACGCGGCCGAGCAGCCACAGGTCGCCGTCCTCGTCCTTCTTGGCGCCGTCGCCGGCGAAGTAGTAGCCGAGGTCCTTGAAGCGGGACCAGTAGGTGTCGACGAACCGCTGGTCGTCGCCCCACAGCGTGCGCAGCATCGACGGCCACGGCTCGGTCAGCACGAGGTAGCCACCCGACCCGTTGGGCACGGACTTGCCCTCCTCGTCCACGACGTCCGCGGAGACACCGGGGATCGCGGTCATCGCTGAGCCGGGCTTGCCCGCGGTCACGCCCGGGAGCGGGCTGATCATGACCATGCCGGTCTCGGTCTGCCACCACGTGTCGACGACGGGTACGTCGGAGTGGCCGATCGTCTCGCGGTACCAGATGTAGGCCTCGGGGTTGATCGGCTCACCGACCGACCCGAGCAGCCGGATCTTCGACAGGTCGAACTTCGCGGGGATGTCCGAGCCCCACTTCATGAAGGTCCGGATCGCAGTGGGCGCGGTGTAGAAGAGCGTGACGCCGTAGTCCTGGGCGATCTCCCACCAGCGACCCTTGTGCGGGGAGTCGGGGGTGCCTTCGTACATCACCTGGGTGACGCCGTTGGCGAGCGGTCCGTAGACGATGTACGAGTGGCCGGTGACCCAGCCGATGTCGGCGGTGCACCAGTAGACGTCGGTCTCCGGCTTGAGGTCGAAGATCGCGTGGTGCGTGTACGACGTACCGACGAGGTAGCCGCCGGTGGTGTGCAGGATGCCCTTGGGCTTGCCGGTGGTGCCAGAGGTGTACATGACGTAGAGCGGGTGCTCGGAGTCGAACGCCTCAGGGGTGTGCTCGGCCGAGGCTGCGTCGACCACGTCGTGCCACCACACGTCCACGCTGTCGTCCCAGGCGACGTCCTGCCCGGTGCGGCGTACGACGAGCACCTTCTCGACCTTGTCGGTCTTGGTGCGGGCCTCGTCCACCGCGGGCTTCAGTGCCGACGGCGCCCCACGGCGGTAGCCGCCGTCGGAGG
This sequence comes from Nocardioidaceae bacterium, assembly GCA_035699605.1. Classification (GTDB taxonomy): domain Bacteria; phylum Actinomycetota; class Actinomycetes; order Propionibacteriales; family Nocardioidaceae; genus SSC3. The sequence continues at coordinate 6,821 of DASSPN010000087.1, forward strand.
TGATGACGAGCTTCGCGTCGCAGTCGTCGATGCGCGAGGCAAGGGCGTCGGCGGAGAAGCCACCGAACACCACGGTGTGGGGTGCACCGATCCGCGCGCACGCCAGCATCGCGACGACCGCCTCGGGGATCATCGGCAGGTAGATGGCCACCCGGTCGCCGGCGCTCACTCCCAGCGACGTGAGCGCGTTCGCCGCGCGACAGACCTCGGTCTTCAGCTCGGCGTAGGTGACGTCGCGCTTGTCGCCCGGCTCACCCACCCAGTGCAGGGCGACCTTGTCACCGCGACCGGCCTCGACGTGCCGGTCGACGCAGTTGTACGCAGCGTTGAGCTTGCCGCCGACGTACCACTTGGCGAACGGCTTGTTCGACCAGTCCAGGACCTCGGTGAACGGTTCGGCCCAGGTGATCCGCTCGGCCTGCTTGGCCCAGAAGGCGATCCGGTCCGCGGCGGCCTCGTCGTACGCCTCGGCCTTCACGTTCGCGTTCGCGGCCAGCTCTGCCGGGGGCTCGAAGCGGCGGTTCTCGTGCAGGAGGTTCGACAGCGTCTCTTGTGTCTCGGAGGGGGACATCACAGCTCCAGCGGTCATGGGGGTTCGTGCTCCTTTGTGCAGCCTATTCACGGGGAGTGGAGGCGGCCACATGCCCCCGAGCGAGGAGCATGTGGCCGCGTCCGTTGCGGTGGCGTTGCGCGAGCCTCGTGCGGAGACTCGCTCGGCCCTGGAGGGCTAGTGGCTGATCGCTCCCTCCGCGCCGGCGCCGGTGAGTGCACGCACCTCGAGCTCGTCGTACGCCTTCTCGGCCTCGAGGTCCCGCGCGGTGACGGTTCCGAGCCAGCCGAAGAAGAAGCCGAGCGGGATCGAGATGATGCCCGGGTTCTCCAGCGGGAACCAGTGGAAGTCCACGTCAGCCGGGAACAGCGAGAGCGACGCGCCGGTGGTGGGGTTCTCTCCCTTGCCGGAGACGACCGGCGAGAAGAACACCAGCGTCACGCACGAGATCAGACCTCCGTAGATCGACCACGTGGCGCCACGGGTGTTGAAGCGCCGCCAGAAGAGGTTGTAGATGATCGACGGGAGGTTCGCCGAGGCGGCGACGGCGAAGGCCAGCGCCACGAGGAAGGCGATGTTCAGCTTCTGTGCCGGGATCGCGAGGGCGATGGCGACACCACCGATGACGAACGCTGCGATCTTCGCGACCCTGACCTCGGACTTCTCCGACGCGGTGCCCTTCTTGAAGACGTTCGCGTAGAGGTCGTGGGCGACGCTCGACGCGCTCGTCAGGGTCAGACCCGCGACCACCGCGAGGATCGTCGCGAAGGCGACGGCGGCGATGAGGGCGAGCAGGATCGCGCCACCGGTGGAGCCTTCTCCGCCGCCGACGGCCTCGGCGAGGAGGGGTGACGCCAGGTTGCCGCCGGACGCGACCACCTTGCTGTCAGGAGCAGTGCTCAACAGCGCGGCGGCACCGAAGCCCAGCACCAGCGTCATCAGGTAGAACGCGCCGATGAGGCCGATCGCCCACTGCACCGACTTGCGAGCATCACGCGACGTCGGCACGGTGTAGAAGCGGATCAGGATGTGCGGCAGGCCGGCGGTGCCGAGCACCAGGGCGATGCCGAGGCTGATGAAGTCGATCTGGCTCGTCGTCGTGGCGCCGTACTTGAGGCCGGGCTCGAGGAAGCCCTCCTTGCCGCTGTTCGCCTGTGCGGCGCCGAGCAGGTCGGAGAGGTTGAACCCGAACTTCGCGAGGACCAGGACGCTGATCAGCACGGTGCCGGTCATGAGCAGCACGGCCTTCACGATCTGCACCCAGGTGGTGCCCTTCATGCCACCGACGGTGACGTAGAAGATCATCAGCAGGCCGACGCCCACGATGACGAGGTTCTTCAGCGTGCCGCTGTCGACGCCGAGGAGCAGGGCGACCAGCGAGCCCGCGCCGACCATCTGCGCGAGCAGGTAGAAGATCGAGACGACGACGGTCGACGTCGCGGCTGCCGTGCGGACGGGCCGCTGCTTCATCCGGTAGGCCAGCTGGTCCGCCATCGTGTAGCGGCCGGAGTTGCGCAGCAGCTCGGCGACGAGCAGAAGCGCGACGAGCCAGGCGACGAGGAAGCCGATGGAGTACAGGAAGCCGTCATAGCCGTAGAGCGCGATGGCGCCGGAGATGCCGAGGAACGACGCTGCCGACATGTAGTCGCCGGAGATCGCGAGACCGTTCTGGAAGCCCGAGAAGGAACGTCCGCCGGCGTAGTAGTCGGCGGCTCCGGACGTCTGCCGAGAGGCCCTGATCGTGATGCCGACCGTGAGGGCGACGACGGCGAGGAAGAGGACGGTGGTGAGGGTCTGGGTGCTCACTTGCCGACCTCCCGGTTGTAGCGCTCCTCGAGCTCCTTGGCGAGCGGGTCGAGCGACTTGGCGGCGTGCCGCGAGTAGAGGAAGGCGATGCCGAACGTCGTGACGAACTGGAGCAGCCCGAAGACCAGGGCGACGTTGATGTTGCCCATGACCTTGGTGGCCATGAAGTCGGTGGCCCAGTTGCTCATGAGGACGTAGAGCAGGTACCAGGCCAGGAACGCGGCCGTGAACGGGAACGCGAACGCGCGGTACCTCTTGCGCAGCTCGTGGAACTCCGGGGTGTCGTGCAGGTCGTTGTAGACCTGGTGACCGGAGCGCCGATGCGTGGTGTCAGCCATCGCTCTCTTCTCTCTCGTGGGGGTGAGGCCCTGTGATGGGCATCACGCTGCAGCGAGGCGGTACCCCCGCGGGAGAGGTCTGGGCGGACCGCGAGCCGGGCGGAGCCCCCGTTTCGATGAGCGGTCGGTTTGCCGCGACCAGCGGTCAGCCGCGGTCGAGCTCGACGGCCTCCGGCGTGTGCAGCCGCACCATCGTGCGCGCGACGTTCGGGGGGATCCTGCGCGGGGTGAGCAGCGAGACGACGACCATCGTGGCGAAGGCGGTCGGCACGCTCCACGCGGCCGGCTGGGCCAGGAGGGCTGCCGTCCAGCCGGTGTGCTCGTTCTCGAGCAGCGTGTCGACCACCGCGCCACCGGAGAGCAGCCCGCCCACGACGAGCCCGGCGATCGCGCCGACGTCGGTCAGTCGTCGCCACCAGATCCCGAGCACGATCATCGGGCAGAAGGTGCTGGCGGCAACCGCGAACGCCAGCCCGACCGCTCGTGCCACGCCCACGCCCTCCGCGACGATCGCCAGGACGAGGGGAGCGCTCACGGCTGCGACCGCACCGGCCTGGAACGACCGCACCCCCGGGAGCCGGTCACCGATGACGTCCTGGCTGATCACTCCCGCGACCGCGATCGTCAGGCCGCTGCTGGTGGACAGGAACGCTGCGAATGCGCCGGCCGTGGTGAGCGCGGAGAGCGCCGTACCCCACGTCCCGTCGACCATCCGCCCCGGCAGCTCCAGCACGATGGTGTCGGTGGTGCCCGCCGCCACGAGGTCCGGCGCGTAGAGGCGACCGAGGGCGCCGTACACCGGGGGAAGCACGTAGAAGAGGCCGAGCAGCACGAGCACCACGAGCGTCGTACGGCGTGCGGCGCGGCCGTCCGGGTTGGTGTAGAAGCGCACGACGACGTGGGGGAGACCCATCGTGCCGAGGAACGTCGCGATGATGATCGAGTACGTCGTGTAGAGGCCGTAGTCGCCTGCCGCTGCCATGTCGGTGGCCCAGCTCGCCGGGGCGGCACCCGCAGGCGACGGATGCCCGTCGTCGTTCCAGACGGCCAGCAGGAACATCGCTGGGACGAGCAGCGCGGTGAGCTTCAGGAAGTACTGGAACGCCTGGACGAACGTGATGCTGCGCATGCCGCCGAAGAGCACGTTGACGAGCACGACGACGCCGACGAGGACTCCGCCCACCCACGGGTCGGTTCCGGCGACGATGCCGAGCGACAGGCCGGCGCCCTGGAACTGCGGCATCAGGTAGAGCATCCCGATGGTCACGACGAGCAGCGACGAGACCAGTCGCACGGCCCGGGTCTCGAAGCGCAGCTCGGCGAAGTCGGGAAGCGTGTACGCGCCCGAACGGCGCAAGGGAGCGGCGACGAGGACGAGCAGCACCAGGTAGCCGGCGGTCCATCCGACCGGGTACCACAGCATGTCGGTCCCGAAGGCCAGCACGAGGCCGGCGACGCCGAGGAACGAGGCCGCCGAGAGGTACTCGCCGCCGATCGCACTGGCGTTGAGGGCGGGGCGGACGCTGCGCGAGGCGACGAAGAAGTCACTGGTGGTGCGCGAGAAGCGCCAGCCGTAGGCGCCGATCGCGAGCGTCACGACAGACACGAGTGCCACCGCGGTGAGGCCGCTGGGGGAGACGGTGAGGAGCGTCATCGACCGACCACGTCGGTGAACGCGGACTCGTTCCGCTCGGCCCGCCGCACGTAGAGCCAGCCGAGCAGCACGAGGAACGGGTAGACGACGAGCGCCAGGAGCACCCAGGGCAGTGGCATGCCGGCGACCGAGAGCTCGCGCAGGCCAGGGAAGAGCTCGAAGAGCAGCGGGAGGCTGCCGAGGGTGAGGAGCACGACGAGGAGCACGGCGGCCGCGAGGCGTCCCTGGGTCCGCAGCAGCGACGACATGTAGACCGCGCCGAGCTCGGACTGGGCGTCGATCTCGGAGCGGGCCGTCCGGGGTCGCGGACGGGCACCCGCGGTTCGTGGATGCGTGACGCGAACCCGGTCGGGGCTCATGGTTTGGCCCGCCTGACCAGGAGGTCGCGCAGCGCCTTGGTGTGCCGCCGGCTGACGGCGAGCTCCTCACCGTCGACGATGACCGAGCAGCGGCCGCCGTCCATGCGCACTTCGCTGACGAAGGCCAGAGCGACCAGGTGCGAGCGGTGGATGCGCACGAATCCGGCGTCGCGCCACTGCTCCTCGAGCGTCGTCAAGGGCACCCGGAGCAGGTGGTTGCCGGACGGGGTGTGCAACCGGGCGTAGTCGCCCTGCGCCTCCACGTAGCGCACGTCGCTGCGTCGCACGAACCGCGTGACTCCGCCGAGCTCGACGGCGATCTGCTCCTCCGCCTGCTGCTGCGGCGCCACGCCGGAGGTGACGATGCGCCGTACGGCCTCGGCGAGACGGTCCTCGCGAACCGGCTTGAGCACGTAGTCGACGACATGCAGCTCGAACGCGTCGACGGCGTGCTCGTCGTGCGCCGTGACGAACACGACGGGGGGCGCGGAGGCGAAACGACTCAGCACCTTGGCCAGCTCGAGACCCGTCAGGCCCGGCATCCGGATGTCGCTGAAGACGGCGTCGACCTGCTCCTCCTGCAGGACGCGCAGGGCCTCGGCCGCCGAGTCGGCGGTCAGGACGGAGGTGACCCGCTCGTCGCGGCCGAGGAGGTAGGCGAGCTCGTCGAGGGCGGGGCGCTCGTCGTCGACCACGAGAACCTTCATGCGTGGACCCCTGGTGCGTACTTCGGAAAGCGAGCGGTGACCTTCGTGCCGGCCCCCGGCGCCGTCTCGACGACCAGGCCGTAGGCGTCGCCGTACGTCGAGCGCATCCGGGCGTCGACGTTGCCGAGGCCGTGGGAGTCGGTCTCGCCGAGCAGTGCCTCGCGGACCTTCTCCGGGTCCTCGCCGATGCCGTCGTCCTCCACGGAGATCACCGCCTCCTGACCATGGTCCTCGGCGATGATCTCGATGTGTCCCGGCCCGGCCTTGCCCTCGAGCCCGTGCCGGACGGCGTTCTCGACGAGCGGCTGGAGGCAGAGGAAAGGTACGGCGACCGCCAGCACTTCCGGGGCGATGCGGAGCTTCACGTCGAGGCGTTCGCCGAAGCGCGCCATCTCCAGGGAGAGGTACTGCTCGATCGCGTGCAGCTCCTCGGCAAGCGTCGTGAACTCCCCTCGCCGTCGGAACGAGTAGCGGGTGAAGTCGGCGAACTCGAGCAACAGCTCGCGGGCGCGTTCCGGGTCGGTGCGCACGAACGACGCGATCGCGGTGAGCGAGTTGTAGACGAAGTGCGGGCTGATCTGTGCGCGCAGGGCGCGGACCTCGGCCTCCATCAGCCGGGTGCGTGACGCGTCCAGCTCGGCGAGCTCGAGCTGACCCGACACCCAGCTCGCGACCTCCTCGGTCGCCCGGACGAGGCCTGCGCTCGCCGACGGTGCGTAGACCTGCAGCGTCCCGACGATCGCGTCGTCGGCGACCAGCGGGCAGACGATCGCGCTGCGCACCCCGCAGGACTGGTCGGCGCACGTGACGTCGTTGACCGTCGTCGTGCCGCGGCCGATCGCCTGCTGGGCGAGCTTGTCGACGCCGAAGGCGTGGTTCTGCTCGTAGCCGCCATCCCAGGCGAGCAGGGTGTCGGGTCCGGTCAGGGCGGCGGACGGGGCTCCCAGCAGCATGCGCAGGTGGCGGATCGACTTCTCGGCGCTGGTGCGGGTCAATCCGGCTCGGAGCGCCGGTGCCGCGAGCGAGGCGGTGTGCAGCGTGCGGAAGGTCGCCCTGTCGGCCTCGGTCCCCAGCTGACCGGGGCGCAGCCATCGCCATGCCGCCATGGCAGCACTCTAGGACCGCCCCTGTGCCGGCTCAGGTCAGCTCAGGCTGAACAGCGTGGTGCCGCCGTCGTCGTCGCGCGTTCGGCCGGGAGGCGAGACCGCGGCGGGTGTCGCCTCCCCGGGCGGCTCCGTCGAGGCGCCGGACAGGTGGCCGGTCAGATGAATCGGCCCGGTGTCCTCGAGCACGACCGGTCGCACGACCGCCTTGTAGCAGTGCGTGATGTAGGGGAGGAGCATCCCGTCCGGGCCACGCCCGTACTCGTCGTACAGCGCGTCGCACTGCGCCAGCACCAGGCGCTGCTCGTCGGGCGACTTGATCGCGACGTTCGACCGCGAGGTCACGAGGTCGCGCAGGTCCTGTTTGCGCAGCGGCTGCCAGAACCGGAACTGGCGCTCCTCGACGTACCCGAACAGACGGGAGGTGACCAGGGCGCCCGCCGGCTCACGTTCCTGGGTGGGCGTGTCGATGAGCCGCCCGAGCTTGCGGACCCACGGGATCCTGTCGTCGCGGACGTTCCAGGCAAGAGAGAGGACGCCCTCCGGCTTGAGCACCCGCGCGATCTCCGGCAGCGCCTTCGCCACGTCGAACCAGTGGAAGGCCTGGGCCGACACCACGACGTCCACGCTGCGTGCCGCGACGGGGATCTCCTCGGCGGCCGCGACGGCGGTGCGACAGTCGGGGTGGCGCAGCCGGAGGTACTGCAGCATCTCGTCCAGCGGGTCGGTCGCGAGCACGTCGTGCCCGAGAGCGAGGAGCTGGTCGGTGAGCTTTCCGGTCCCGGCGCCGAGCTCCAGGACAGTCGCCGGCGCCCTGCCGGCGAGCCACTCGGCTGCCTCGCGCGGGTAGGACGGGCGGGCCCGGTCGTAGGCCCCGGCGACTCCGGCGAAGGAGAGCGCCCGTTCGGCGTCTGTCATCGCGGCAAATCTAGAGGCCCCCGTGCCCTTGCGCTCGCGGCGCCACGTCGTAATCTTGATTACATGATTACAGACGAAGCACTGGAGAGGGTGCGTGGCTGGTTCACGGGCCGGTTGCCCGAGGAGTGGCGCGGCGAAGGCTGGTCCCTGGCCGTCGACCGCGAAGAGGTGACGATCACGCTGGTGATCCCCGACGTCACGGTTCCGACCGTCACCGGCACGACCGACGCCGAGGCGGCCGAGGCACGTGCCGGCAGGGCCAAGGCCTTCCGTGAGGAGACCCGCACCCAACGCATGAAGATCGCTCGTGAGGCCGAGCACCGCTACGACCGGAAGGTCTCGTGGGGCGTTCGGGTGGGCGACCACCACGAGCTCTGGACCCATGTCGCCGCTCCGGTGATGACCCGTCTCCGGCAGCCGCAGCGCAGGGTGCTCGACACCCTGGTCGACGCCGGGGTCGCACGGTCGCGCTCGGACGCACTCGCGTGGTGCGTCCGTCTGGTGGGCCAGCACGAGGAGGAGTGGCTCGGTGAGCTGAGGGAAGCAATGTCACACGTCGCCGACGTGCGCTCGAAGGGCCCCGCCGCGTAGCGTCCCCCGCGTGGATCCTCTTGCCCGCCTGGCCGCGCTCGAAGGTGTCGCCTCCGGCATGGCCGCGACGCGTGACGGCATCGACGCGATGCTGCGTGACCGCGGCCTGCGCCGTACCGCCCCCGAGCTGACCGGTCGCTCGCTCCTCCTCGGCGCGCACGCCTCGGCGGTGCTGTCCGGGTCGACCGCAGTGTTCGAGCGGGTCGAGGTCGGGGAGTACGACGACGTGGCCGCTGCCGCCGTTCGCGTGTCCACCGAGCTCCTGGGGCTCGCGCCGACTCTCGCCTCGTCGCCCCTTCAGGTGCTGGCCCGGCTGCACACGCTCGCCGCGAAGGGCACAGTCCCGGACGAGGACCTCGGCCGGCCGGTGCAGGGATCCGCGCGGCTCGCGGACCTCTCGCACCTCCTTCTGGAGGACACAGCGGCACCCGCCCTCGTCGTGGCCGCCATCGCCCATGCAGAGGTGATCTCGGTCGCGCCGTTCGTGTCCCACAACGGGATCGTCGCGCGAGCCTTCGAGCGGTTGCTGATGGTGGCGCGCGGGCTCGACCCGACCTCGCTCGTCGTACCGGAGGCCGGGCACCTCGCGCTGCGCCCGCAGTACGAGTCGAACCTCGTCGGCTACCAGGAGGGCGGCCCGGCGGGCGTGCATGCGTGGCTGCTCTACGCCGCCGAGGCCTACGCAGCCGGCGCCAACGCGTCGCCGCTGAAGAGCGCCTAGGGCCCCGAGACAGATGCAGCGGCACCGACTGAGGTCGATGCCGCCGCTGACACGTGAGGCCTGGTTACCAAGCTGCCACCAAATGTGTGTTGCCTCGGGTGAAACCCGCGGTCAACGCCCTGTAGGAAGGGTAGGTCGGAGCGTGGGTGCCTGGCTCACGTGCGGTCTGGAGTTGTCTGTCTCCCTTTGTACGCCGCGTCCCGGGCCGGGACAACCCCGCTCTAGGCAGGACTTGACGGACCTTGGAGCCGACGCTTCGCGCCGAGGTAGATCACGCCCCCCACGGCGACCGCCGTGGCCGCGCCGATGGCGACGATGGTCGGTGTGCCGGGCCGCATCCCCTCGTTCAGGGCGACCGGCTTGGTGAACACGAGCACGGGCCAGCCGTTCGTGGTGGCCTTCCTGCGCAGCTCCTTGTCGGGGTTCACCGCGAAGGGGTGGCCCACGATCTCGAGCATGTGCAGGTCCGTGATCGAGTCGCTGTAGGCGTAGCTGCGGGCCAGGTCGTAGCCGCGCTCGGCCGCGAGCTCCTTGATGGCGATGGCCTTGTTCTCGGCGTAGACGTAGTGGTCGATGTTGCCGGTGTACTTGCCGTCGGCGACCTCCATCCGTGTCGCGATCACGGCGTCCGCCCCGAGCATCTCGCCGATCGGCTCGACCACCTCGGTGCCCGACGCCGACACGATGATGACGTCCCGGCCGGCCCGGTGGTGCTCGTCGATGAGCCGCACCGCCTCGTCGTACACGAGCGGGTCGACGATGTTGTGCAGGGTGTCGGCCACGATCTCCTTGACCGACTGAACCGGCCACCCCGTGCACATCTGCGACAGGAACTGCCGCATCTTCTCCATCTGGTCGTGGTCGGCGCCGCCGACGAGGAAGACGAACTGGGCGTAGGCGCTGCGGAGGACGGACCGCCGGTTGATGAGACCGCCTGCGTAGAACTCCCGGCTGAACGCGAGCGTGCTCGACTTGGCGATGATCGTCTTGTCGAGGTCGAAGAAGGCCGCCGGACGACCTGCGTTGCGGCGGGCACGCCGTGGCAGACGGGTCGGCTCGGCATCGGTCACAGGACAAGTGTGGGGGCTCGGCGTACGACGCGCAGCGGCATGTCCCGATCGGCGCGTCGATCCGCACGGTGCTTCTCTTCCCGCGTCACGTGCGTAGAGTTGGACTGACGGGGGAAAGTAAAGAAACCGCTACTCTGTGCGTGTCGCCGGAAGATTTCGAGGCGCAACCTGTCCTCTCGGGCTCACAATGCCCGAGACTGAAAGCCCAGCGGCTCCCCCCGCCGCTGGTTGAGAGGGTCCCGGCTCATCCCCCCCGAGCCGTAGGGCCCTGCGGCCCCTGGTCTCCCCCCGACCAGGGGCCGCACCCCTGTCACGGGCCTGTTCGGTGGCGCCGCGTTGCACAGGCGATGCTGCGCACAGGGTGACGGAGCGCTGTCCAGGCTGGTCCGATCCGGCCGGGACTCTCGTGGCCATGCACCCACCGCTTCTCGTCACCGACGACTCCGACCTCCTCGACGACCTCGTCCGGCTCTCTGCCGCAGCCGGAGTCGCGCTCGACGTCGCGCCCGACCTCCGCACAGCACTGCGTCTGTGGGCCGGTGCGCCGCTCGTCCTGGTCGGCCAGGACCTCGCCCCTGACCTGGCGGCTCAGGCCACGCCGCGACGCGGAGAGGTGTTCGTCCTCGCGAGGGACGAGCCCGACTTCAGGTCCGCCGTCGCACTCGGTGCACGCGACGTCCTCTCGCTCCCCGAGGAGGACGACCAGGTCGTGGAGCTGCTCGCCGACGTCGGTGACGGAGGTGCGCGCTCCGCCTTGACCATCGGGGTCACGGGAGGGTCCGGCGGAGTCGGTGCGACGACCTTGGCCTGTGCCGTGGCCGGGGCTGCCGCTCGGTCGGGGCGCGTGCTCGCCATGGACCTCGACCCGTGGGGCCCCGGCGTCGGCCGCGTCCTCGGCGTCGACCCCCTCGGCCTGACCTGGCGAGAGCTGGTCGGGTCGCGTGGGCGGCTGGGGTCGCGCGCGCTCCGCGATGCGCTACCCCGGCAGGGAGACCTCGCCGTCCTTGGGTGGGGCGAAGCCGACCCGACGGTCGACGAGGTCGCCGTTCGCGACGTCCTGGCCGCCGCGCAACGCGGGCACGACCTGGTCGTCGTGGACCTCCCGCGTCGCGAGGACCCCTGGGTCGAGGAGGTGGCAGGGCGCTGCGACCACGTGCTGCTGGTGGCGGGCTGCTCGGTGCTCGGGGCTGCGTCGGCGATGAGGGCCCTCGCGAGCCTGCGCGCGATGTCGGGCTCCATCCAGCTGGTCGCCCGCACCAGCGGGCGAGCGGTGCCGGCCGACGTCCTCGCCAGCGCGCTGGATCTTCCGCTCGTCGCCTGTCTCGGCCAGCAGCGCGGTCTCGACGAGCAGCTCGACCTCGGGCTCGGCCCGCTGCACAACCCCAAGGGTGCGGTGGCTCGCGCGGCAGCGCAGGTGCTCGAGAGGCTCGCCCGATGACCATCAGCGCAGACCTCGTCGAGCGCGTGCGCGACCGGCTCGCGCGCGACGGTGCGGACGTCACGCCGCTCGTCGTGGCGGAGGCGTTGCGCGACGAAGGCCGACCTGTCGGGGACGCCACGGTCCTGGCGGTCCACGAGCTTCTCCTCCGTGACGTGGTCGGCGCCGGCCCGCTGGAGGCCCTGCTGCGGGATGACGGTGTGACCGACGTCCTCGTCAACGGGCCAGCTGCCGTGTACGTCGACCGCGGACGTGGGCTGGAGCCCGTGCACAGCCCTTTCCCTGACGACGGCGCCGTGCGCCGGCTTGCGCAGCGCCTGGCCACCGCGGCCGGCAGGCGGCTCGACGAGGCGGCGCCGTTCGTCGACGCACGCCTTCCTGACGGGACACGCCTGCACGCCGTGCTCGCGCCGATCGCTCGGCCGGGGACGGTGCTCTCCTTGCGGATCCCGCGCCGGCGCGTCTTCACGCTCGCCGAGCTGGTCGCCTCCGGGGCGGTCACCGCGGAAGGAGCGCGGCTGCTCGACGGCGTCGTCGAGCAGCGGCTCGCGTTCCTCGTCACGGGAGGCACGGGCACCGGCAAGACCACCCTGCTGGACGCGCTCCTCTCGCTCGTCCCGCCCGGGGAGCGGATCGTGATCGTCGAGGACGCGAGCGAGCTTCGCCCCGACCATCCGCACGTGGTCGGGCTCGAGGCCAGACGCGCCAACGTCGAAGGCGTGGGTGAGGTGGCCCTCCAGGCCCTGGTGCGGCAGGCACTGCGGATGCGTCCCGACCGCCTGGTCGTCGGTGAGGTGCGAGGCGCCGAGGTCGTCGACCTGCTGGCCGCGCTGAACACCGGCCACGAGGGTGGCTGCGGGACGGTCCACGCGAACTCCGCTGCCGACCTTCCCTCCCGGATCGAGGCACTCGCCCTCGCGGGCGGGCTGCCGCAGCATGCGGCGCACAGTCAGCTGGCGTCCGCGATCGACGTCGTGCTCCACCTCCGGCGAGCACGGGACGGCCGCCGGGCGCTCGCCGAGATCGCCGTGCTCGAGAGGGCGGGCGACGGGATGGTGCGCACGACCACCGCGGTGGCTTTCGACGAGGCGGGCAGCATGCAGGAGGGGAGTGGCGTCGCCAGCCTCGCCCGACTGCTGGGATCGACATGACGGCAGTGGCCGTCCTCGCCGCGGGGCTTGCCGTGCTGCTCTGCTTCCCACCAGCTCGCCGGCTTCAGAGGCGGCAGTCGCCTCCCCTGCCGTGGGGCCTCGGGGTGCTCGCGCTGGTGCCCTTGCTCCTCCTGCTGGACGGCACGGCTCTGATCGCGGTGGTCGTCCTGTCGGGTTTCGGGGGCGCGGTGCTCCTCCTCGGCCGGCGGAGTCGCGCCCGTGCCCGGGCGGACGACATCCGCCGACTGGTGGTGGAGGCCGCGGAGGCGGTGGCCTCCGAGCTCCGCTCGGGCCAGCCCCCGTCTCAGGCGCTCGAGCGTGCGGCTGTCGTGTGGCCCCCGTTGGATCCGGTGGTCTCGGCGGCCCGGCTCGGCGCCGACGTGCCGCTGGCACTCGAGCGGGTGAGCGGCCAACACGGTGCAGAGGCGTTGCGGGACGTGGCGGCAGCCTGGACCCTTTCCCACCACGTCGGCTCCGGGCTCGCCCAGGCTCTCGACCGGGTCGTGGAGCGAGCCCGCGGCGAGCTCGCCACGCGCCGGGTCATCGCAGCCGAGCTGGCGTCCGCCCAGGCGACGGCTCGGATGGTCGCCCTGCTGCCGGTGGCGCTGCTCGCCCTGTCAGGTGGCACCGGTGGCGATCCCTGGCGCTTCCTCCTCGCCACCCCTGCGGGCCTGGGCTGCCTCACCGGGGGGCTGCTGCTGGTGCTCGCAGGCCTGGCCTGGCTGGATCGGATCGTCACCAGCGTGGAGGCGGGTGCCTGATGCTGCTCGCGGTCCTGTGTGCGGCGGCGGCAGCTGGGCTCGCCGTCGCCCCGAGGGTCACGCTGCCCCGTGCGATGCCGTCGGTGGAGACACGCGGGCTTCGGCGTCCGAGGAGCAGCGTGCTGGCGGCCTGCTCAGCGGCGGTCCTGGTCCTCGTCCTGGCTCCCTCGCCGGTCGCGGTGGTCGCGGCCCCCGTCGCCGCTGTCGTCGCCGCCCGTGTCACTGGTCGGCTCGAGCCTGCGGCGGTCCGACGGCGTCGGTCTGCCCTCGAGTCGGGTCTTCCCCAGGTGGTCGACCTGATGGGGGTCTGCCTCGCGGCGGGTCGCTCTCCCGACGGGGCGCTACGCCTCGTCGCCGACGTCGTGGGTGAGCCGATGCGCGGCGAGCTCGCGACGTATGTCCGCCGACTCGAGCTGGGGGCAGACCCGCTCACCGTCTGGCGGTCAGTGGCCCTCCATCCGCAGCTCGGGCCGCTGGGACGCGCGCTGCACCGCTGCGCCGAGACGGGAGCCTCCGTCGCGGCAGCCCTGACCAGGCTGGGCGACGACCTCCATGCTCGACGCCGGGCGGCGACGGAGGCCAGGGCCCGGACGATCGAGGTGCGCGCCTCCCTCCCCCTCGGGCTGTGCCTGCTCCCGGCGTTCGTGCTCATCGGCATCGTCCCGATGATTGCGAGCTCGGTCTCGCTCACCCTCCTCGCGCCGTGAGCCTGGTGCAGCGCTCGTTCCTCAACAGGAGCACCGACCCCCAAGCTTCGAGGAGGGCGGTCGAAGGAGTGCCTCCGCCGGGCGAGAGTCGGGACACCCGGCCGCCCGGTCGGAGGCACCACCCGACACATGGAGGACAGATGATCACGTCGCCCAACGCCCGGCTCCGCAACCAGATCGGTGCAGCCACGGCGGAGTACGCCGCTGTGACCGCAGCCGGCTGCGGCATCGCAGGGGTCCTGATCAAGCTGCTGACCGGAGACTTCGGTCAGGGCCTGCTCAAGATGATCTTCGAGCTCGTGAAGGGCTTCATCGGACTGTGAGCAGCCCGATGAGCTTCGTGGTGGAGGGGGCGCGCCGCTGGCGCGCCCCCGCCCGCGCCGCGCGGGGCGCGGCGGCCGCCGAGACTGCTGCTCTCCTGCCGGTCCTCGGCTCGATGGTGATCGGAGCCGTGTGGCTGCTCTCGCTGGCGGTGACCCAGGTGCTCGTCGTCGACAGTGCTCGGGAGGCAGCCCGCGCCGCGGCCCGGGGGGACGGTGATCGTGCCGTGGTCGCGGCCGGTGAGAAGGTCGCCCCGCGAAACGCGCAGTTCTCCGTGCGGCGCCACGGGTCCGACGTCATCGTCGAGGTGGAGGCTCGTGTCGCGGGCCTGGGCGGTCTGTTCGCCTTCTTGCCGCTGCCTACGGCGAAGGCGTCGGCGACGGCCTCCGTGGAGGAGAGATGACGCGCCCGGCACGCGGTTCGGTCGTCCCGTTCTTCGCGGCATCGTTCGTGCTGGTCGCACTTCTTGCCGTCGTGCTCAGTGTGATCGGCGGTGCTGCGGTGGTGAGCCGACGGACGGACGCCGCGGCGGACCTGGTCGCCCTGGCGGGGGCGACTGCGCTGCAGCACGGCCGTGACGCCTGCCGCGCAGCGGATCGCTCGGCGAGCCTCAACGACGTGACCGTGATGGTCTGCGAGATCCAGGGCCAAGCCGTGTGGGTCGAGGTCTCCCGGCTTGCGCCGCGGATGTTCGGGCGCGATCTGATCGTCCGCGCGAGCGCGCGGGCCGGACCCGAGTGACCGGTCGGCCCGGAGTCAGCCGCGCTGCTCGAGGAGTACGTCGAGAAGCGCCACCGCCTGCTCCTTGTCCAGCGGGTGGTTGCCGTTTCCGCACTTGGGGGACTGGACGCACGAGGGGCAGCCGTCATCGCAACGGCACGACGCGATGGCCTCTCGTGTCGCCGCGAGCCACTCCGCTGCAGCGTGGAAACCGCGCTCCGCGAAACCGGCTCCCCCCGGGTGTCCGTCGTAGACGAAGACCGTGAGCTGGCCGGTGTCCGGGTGCAGGGCGGTGGAGACACCGCCGATGTCCCAGCGGTCGCACGTCGCGAAGAGTGGCAGCAACCCGATCGCCGCATGCTCCGCTGCGTGAGCCGCCCCCGGAAGGTCGGTCTGGGCGAGGCCTGCGTCCTCGATCGTGGCCGGGGGAAGCGTCCACCAGACCGCGCGCGTCTCGAGGATGCGTTCTGGAAGCTCGAGCCGTTCCTCGCCCAGCACCTCGCCCGAAGGCACCCGCTTGCGCAGGTAGGACACCACCTGATGCGTCACCCGCACCGAGCCGAAGGAGAGCCGCGCGGTGCCCCACGTCTCATGCACCAGCTCACCGGTGATCTCGATGTCGGTGATCTCGCGTGCCGTGGTCGTGTAGTCCGGATTCGCGGCCTCGACGACAGCGACGCCCTCGTCGAGGTCGAGGGAGAGCACGAGATAGGTCTCCCCCTGGTGCAGGTAGACGGCGCCCTCGTGCGCGGTGCTGTGCGCAGCGCCGCCGTCGACCGTCCCCAGCAGACGTCCGGTCACCGCCTCCACGAGCCGCACCGGCGGGCCACCGCTCGACCGGATGTCCGCGAGGTCGCTCGCGCGACGACGGTCGGTCCAGTACCACCCGGCCGCGCGTCGCCGGAGCATCCCGGCCGCTTCGAGTGCCTGGATCCCTTCGAGCGTGGCCGGTCCGAAGAGGTCGAGGTCGGCCTCGGTCAGGGGGATCTCGTCGGCGGCTGCGCACAAGTGCGGGCCGAGGACGTACGGGTTGTCGGGGTCGAACACGTTGGCCTCGACGGGCTTGCCGAGGAGCGCGTCCGGGTGCGTCACCAGATAGGTGTCGAGCGGGTCGTCTCGAGCGACCAGGATGCCGAGGGCGTCCTGTCCGGACCTCCCGGCTCGACCGACCTGCTGCCACAGCGCCGCGCGGGTCCCCGGGAAGCCTGCCAGCAGGACGGCGTCGAGCCCCGAGATGTCGATGCCGAGCTCGAGGGCATTGGTCGCAGCCAGTCCCACCAGGCTTCCGCGCCGAAGGGCGTCCTCCAGCTCGCGTCGGTCCTCAGGCAGGTAGCCCCCGCGGTAGGCAGCGACGCGTCCGGCCAGCTCCGGTGCGACCTCCTCGAGGTGCCGCTTGGCGGTGAGGGCGACCGACTCCGCTCCTCGTCGTGACCGGACGAACGCGAGTGTGCGCACGCCGTCGATCACCAGGTCGGTGAGGAGGTCGGCGACCTCGGCGCCCGCGGACCGGCGTACCGGTGCCCCGCGCTCGCCGACGTAGTCGGTGAAGGGTGGCTCCCACAGCGCCAGAGCAACCTGGCCCTTGGCCGACCCGTCCTCATTCACCGCGGTCACGGGCAGCCCGACAAGGCGGGAGGCCGACTCGGCCGGGGAGGCGACAGTGGCCGACGCGAGCACGAACGTGGGTGCGGATCCGTAGAGCTCGCACACCCGCCGTAGCCGACGGATCACCTGCGCGACGTGCGCGCCGAAGACCCCCCGGTAGTGGTGGGCCTCGTCGATGACGACGAACTGCAGCATCGAGAAGAACTTCGACCAGCGTGCGTGACCCGGCAGCATGGAGCGGTGCAGCATGTCGGGGTTGGTGAGCAGGTACTCGCCGTGGTCGCGTGCCCAGTCGCGCTGCTCTCGGGGACTGTCGCCGTCGTGCGTCGTTGCCGCCAGCCCGGGCACGCCCAGTGCCCGCAGCGCCGCGAGCTGGTCCTGGGCGAGCGCTTTGGTGGGGGAGACGTAGAGAGCAGTCGTGCCCCGCAGGTTGTTCGGCCTCCGGGTCGTCGTGATCGCTGTCAGAGCCGGCATGAGATAGCCGAGCGACTTGCCCGAGGCGGTGCCGGTGGAGAGGACGACGTGCTCCCCGTCGTACGCCGCCTCAGCCGCCTCCACCTGATGGGACCACGGCCGCTCGATGCCCCGGTCGCGCCACCGGGACACCAGGTCGTCGGGCAGCCAGGTGGGCCAGTCGACGCGCACGCCGGGACGTGCCGGCACCACTTCGAGATGGGTGAGACGGTCGTCGCGACCCGGAGCCGCGGTGAGCCGGTCGACGACATCGGCCACCGAGTCCCGAAGGGGGCTCTCGTGGTGGCGCTGCATCCGGGCAGTGTGTCAAACCGTGGTTGAATGCTGTTCGTCCGGTCCGGCACGCTGTGCGGGACGGAGGAAGAGCTCGGTGAGGAGGCGATGGTGGACCTGTCCTTGGACACGCGCCACGAGAACGGCCACACGATCATCGAGGTGAGTGGGGAGATCGACGTCTACACCGCCCCGAAGCTGCGGGACCGTATCTCCGAGCTGGTGGCCGACGGCAACTACCACCTGATCATCGACCTCGAACGTGTCGACTTCCTCGACTCCACCGGCCTGGGCGTGCTGGTCGGGGGCCTCAAGAAGCTGCGGGCCCACGACGGATCGATGCAGCTGATCTGCACGCAGGACCGCCTGCTGAAGATCTTCCGGATCACCCAGCTCGCCAAGGTCTTCGCCATCCACGAGTCCCAGGCCGACGCACTGGCCGCCAACGGAGCTAACTGACAGGGGCACCATGCCGGTCGGCACACCCCGGACGCAGGCCGGGATCTCGATCGCGATCGCCCGCGATCCCTCGCTCGTGCGCACCGTGCGGCTGGTCGCTGCCGCCGTCGCGCGTCGTGCCTCGCCCAGCGAGGACCTCGTCGAGGAGGTGCGGCTGGCCGTGGGTGAGGCCTGTGCGGTGATGGTGTCCGGCTTGTCCGGGGTCGTCACGGAGGCACCGGACGACAAGGTCAAGCTGCAGATGGACATCGGCGAGCGGTTGTACGTGTCGCTGAGCTGCGCCTCGGACGGAGCGGTGTCGTACAGCACGGACGCGATCGACCCCTGGGCGCTGCTCCGGGGTCTCACCGACGATCTGGTGGTCACGAACCGCGACGGGCAGACCGCTGTCGCGATGTCCTGGGCGGTCTGACCGCGAACCCTGGCTCGCGGGTGTGCGGTGAATCACAACCCCCTTGCAGAGCACAGGAATCCACTTTGTAGAGTGACGGCCATTCGTGAGTCAGGTCACACCTGTTCGCACCCCGTGAGGCACCGTCGGGTGCCTCTTAGGTCATCGAATTGGGTCATCAGCCCAGAGGAGGACGCATGTCCGGCCACTTTGCGCTCGCTACTGAGGTAGCGGACGAAGGGGCGTTGGACCTCAGCGGTAGCAACCTCGCCCTCGTCGTCATCGTCGGAGTCATCGGGCTGTTCGCCCTCGGACTCGCTGCGATGTTCCGCCGAGAGGTGCTTGCTGCCGGTGAAGGCACCGACAAGATGAAGAACATCGCCCAAGCGGTTCAGGAGGGCGCGAACGCGTACCTGACCCGCCAGTTCCGAACGCTCGCGGTCTTCGCCGCGATCGCGTTCTTCTTGCTGCTCGCTCTGCCTGCTGACGACTGGGGGGTGCGGATCGGTCGCTCGGTCTTCTTCCTCGTGGGTGCGGGCTTCTCGGCCGCCGTCGGCTACCTCGGCATGTCCCTGGCCGTGCGCGCGAACCTGCGTGTTGCTGCCGCTGCGAACAACGAGGGTCGCGACGTGGCCATGAACATCGGCTTCCGCACGGGCGCCATGGTGGGCATGCTCACGGTGGGTCTCGGCCTTCTCGGTGCGAGCGTCGTCGTCCTGCTGTTCAACCACGAGGCACCTGACGTGCTCGAGGGCTTCGGCTTCGGCGCCGCCCTGCTGGCCATGTTCATGCGTGTCGGCGGCGGCATCTTCACCAAGGCTGCCGACGTCGGCGCCGACCTCGTCGGCAAGGTCGAGCAGAACATCCCGGAGGACGACCCGCGCAACGCCGCGACCATCGCCGACAACGTCGGCGACAACGTCGGCGACTGCGCCGGTATGGCCGCCGACCTGTTCGAGTCGTACGCCGTGACGCTGGTGGCGGCGCTGATCCTCGGGTCGCAGGCCTTCGGTGAGAAGGGTCTTGTCTTCCCGCTCATCGTTCCTGCGATCGGTGCGCTCACGGCGGTCGCCGGCGTCTACCTCTGCAAGCCACGACCGGGCGAGAACGGGTTGGCCACGATCAACCGGGCGTTCTACATCTCGGCCGCGATCGGCGCCATCGCATCCGCGGTCGCCGCGTACGTCTACCTGCCGAACGAGTGGAGCGAGCTCGCCGGCGCCTCCGGCGATGCGGCCGACGTCGGCCCGGCCACCCTGGCGGCGGTCTCCGTCGTCATCGGTGTCGTCCTCGCAGCGGCGATCCTCGCCCTCACGGGCTACTTCACCGGTACGGACTACCGGCCCGTCAAGGACGTCGGCAAGACGTCGCTCACCGGTCCCGCGACGGTCATCCTGTCCGGCCTCGCGGTCGGCTTCGAGTCCGCTGTCTACACCGCTCTGGTGATCGGTGCCGGTGTGTTCGGAGCCGCGCTGATCGGCGGCGACGTCGCGCTGTTCGCGGTCGCTCTTGCCGGCTGTGGTCTTCTCACGACGGTCGGCGTGATCGTTGCGATGGACACCTTCGGCCCGGTCTCGGACAACGCGCAGGGCATCGCGGAGATGTCCGGGGACGTCAGCCCCGAGGGCGCGCAGATCCTGACCGAGCTCGACGCGGTGGGCAACACGACGAAGGCCATCACCAAGGGCATCGCCATCGCCACCGCCGTGCTGGCGGCCAGCGCGCTCTTCGCGTCGTACACGCAGAGTGCCTTCGAGGCCTACACGGACGCGGTGGGCGAGGACGGCGACATGTTCGGGGCCCTCAACCTCATCGGCGACTTCGTCGTGTTCGACGCCAAGCTGCTCGTCGGTGCGTTGCTGGGTGCGGCCGTGGTGTTCCTCTTCTCGGGCCTGGCGATCAACGCAGTGGGTCGGGCCGCGGGTGCGGTCGTGTTCGAGGTCCGCCGGCAGTTCCGGGAGATCCCCGGGATCATGGAGGGCACCGGGCGTCCGGAGTACGGCCGCGTGGTCGACATCGTGACGCGCGACTCGCTCCGTGAGCTGGCGACGCCGGGCATCCTCGCGATCCTGGCACCCATCGCGGTCGGCTTCGGCCTGGGCATCGGCCCGCTCGCCGGCTTCCTGGCGGGGGCGATCGCGGCCGGAACCCTGATGGCCGTCTTCCTCGCGAACTCGGGCGGTGCCTGGGACAACGCGAAGAAGCTGGTCGAGGACGGACATCACGGCGGCAAGGGGTCCGAGGCGCACGCGGCCACCGTCATCGGTGACACCGTGGGTGACCCGTTCAAGGACACCGCTGGACCGGCGATCAACCCGCTCCTCAAGGTGATGAACCTCGTGTCGCTGCTCATCGTCGCGGCAGTCGTGAAGCTGTCCTACGGTGAGAGCGAGAACGACTTCGTCCGCATCCTCATCGCGGTCGCGGCCGCTGGCGGTATCGCAGTGGCGGTCTACATCTCCAAGCGTCGTCCGATCTCGATCGGCGGCGACGAGGATGCGTCGGCGCCGGCATCGGCAACCGTCTGATCCAAGCTCCACGCGAAGGGCCCGTCCACGGACGGGCCCTTCGTCGTTCCACGGGCCCTTCGTCGCTCCACGGGGCCGACGGGCAGAATCGACCAGTGCCTTCCCTGACACCCGACACCGTCTCCCGCCTGCGCGACGCCCTAGCGGGCGCCGGCTTCACGTACGACGCGGTGGCGGCGCTCCTCGGGCCCGGGGCGCACGCCGCGCTCCAGCGCAACGAGACGACGCCCGGCATCCGGCGCACGACGGGCGGCGCGCCGCTCGAGACGCTCACCCGGCTGTGGCCGCTGCAGGCGACGGTCGGTGTCGAGGACGCCGACCGGGCCCTCCCCGGCCTCGTCGACCCGCTGTGCGCCGCGGGGTTCCTCGAGCAGTCGGTGAGCACCGTCCGAGCGCGCATCGACATACGCCCCTACGCAGCCCAGGACGAGACCGGGGACCAGGACTGGTGGGTGGTCAGCGACCTCACGCCCGGCCTGGACGGCGCCGGCAACAAGGTCGGCAGGGACCACGTGCTCGGCATCTCCTCGGCGTCGACGAGCCTGGCCCAGCTGACGATTCGCGAGCACTGCGGCAGCGCGCTCGACCTCGGGACCGGGTGCGGCGTGCAGTCGCTCCACCTCACGCGACACGTGCGCAACGTCGTCGGGACCGACGTGAACGACCGAGCTCTCGACCTGGCCCGGCTCAACGCGCAGCTCAACGGGGTGACCTACGACGTGCGCAAGGGCTCGCTGTACGACCCGGTTCGCGCGGAGACGTTCGACCTGATCGTCACCAACCCGCCGTTCGTGGTCTCGCCCGGCACCGGCGAGCTGCTCGTCTACCGCGACAGCGGCCTCCCCGGCGACGAGGTGGTACGGCGGGTGGTCACCGAGGCCCCGGACCACCTGACCGAGGGCGGCTGGTGCCAGGTGCTCGCGAACTGGGTGCACGTCGAGGGCAGGCCGTGGGAGGAACGGATCGGCACGTGGCTGAACGGTCTCGGCTGCGACGCGTGGGTGGTGCAGCGCGAGGTGGCCGATCCGGCGTCGTACGTCGAGCTGTGGCTGCGCGACGCGGGTCACGACCGCAGTCCCGACTACGTCCGGCGGTACGACGCGTGGCTCGGCTGGCTGGAGGCGCAGGGGATCACCGGCATCGGCTTCGGGTGGGTCAACCTGCACAAGACCGGCGGTTCGCACACGCGGATCGAGGAGTGGCCGTACGACGTGGAGCAGCCGCTCGGCACGGAGGTCGCGGACTGGGGCCGGCGCATCCAGCAGGCCGACCTCTACGACAAGGCGCTCGTGCGCCGCCCCGACGTGCGCCAGGAGACGTTCGGCGCGCCGGGCGAGGAGCATCCGGAGACGATCGTGCTGCGCCAGCAGCGGGGCATGCGCAGGGCTCGCCAGGTCGACACCGCCACCGCGGGTCTCGTCGGCGCGTGCGACGGCGACCTGACGGTGCGGCAGATCGCTGCGGCGCTCGAGGAGCTGCTCGGGGAGCCGGTCGACGTCGAGGGCGAGGTCGCCGAGCTCGTCGAGGAAGGTTTCCTCCAGCCTGAGTAGGAGCGCGGATGTGGCGGCACCTGCCGTCGTGTGATCGTCGTGCCATGATCCGCTCCAAGGCCGTCGCCGTCGCCGCACTCCTCGCCGGCGCGGGCTTCCTGCTCCTGGTGACCTTCGTGATGAGCTACGGACTCATCGTCGAGTACGGTCCGACGACCGGATCGGCCTGGGACGGGGCGCTGCAAGGCTTCGCGTGGGGTGGCGCCTTCGGCGTCTCCGCCGCGCTGCTCGCAGTCGGCGCGGCGTATGTCGCCGGCTGGCACCGTGTCGTGCTCGGCCTGGCGGGGGTTGCGGTCGCGGCCGGAGTGGTCGGCCCGTTCGTCGGGGGCGCGTTCGCCGCTATGGAGAAGTACGACGACCTGGCCGACTCGCCTCGGTGCGTCGTCGGCGGGATGGGATCGGGACCGGCAGCCGCGGCTGCGCAGGCTGCCGAGAACTCCTTCGCCGAGCTCGACCACCCGAGCAAGGTGGGCGGCGGCGGCAGCAGCGGGGTGGACGGCTGTGACCGGCCCCTGCTCGACATCTCGATCGAAGAAGCCGCCGGGTGGTACCCGGCCGAGCTCGAGCGGCACGGCTGGACGGTCGACGACGCCGGCGACCGCCGTGTCACCGCGACACGCGACGGACAGGTCTTCCGACTCACCGAGGTCGACGGCTCGCCGATGATCCACATCGGTCCCCAGCGGTCGTGAGGCTCTTACCTGCGAGGTAAGTGTCGGCACGACCTCGCGCGGCTACCGTCGGACACGTGACCGACGTAGGACTACTGCTCAAGGACTGGCGGGAGCGCCGGCGGCTCTCGCAGCTCGAGCTGGCGAACGAGGCCGGCGTCAGTGCCCGCCACCTCAGCTTCATCGAGACCGGACGGTCGAAGCCGACCAGCCAGATGATCCTGCGGCTCGCGGAGGAGCTCGAGGTACCGCTGCGTGCCCAGAACCAGCTGCTGCTCGCCGGGGGCTTCGCGCCCGCCCACGAGGAGAAGGCCGTGACCGAGCTGTCCGTGGTGACCGAGGCCATGAACGCGATCATCGAGGGGCACATGCCGTACCCCGCCCTCGCGGCGGACCGTGGCTGGGACCTGGTAGCCGGTAACGAGGCTGTGTTCGTCATGGCCGACCTTGCCGAGGACAAGTCGCTGCTCGAGCCACCGATCAACGTGATCCGCCTCAGCCTCCATCCGCGCGGGCTCGCGCCGTACCTCCTCAACCTCGCGCAGTGGCGCCGGCATCTCGTCGAGAGACTGCAGAGCGAGTACGCCGCCAGCGCCGACCCGAGGCTGCGGGAGATCCTCGACGAGGTCGCGACGTACCCGGGAGGCAACGAGGAGGCCGAGCCGACAGGTGGCCTGGTCGTGCCGATGCGGGCGCTGGTCGGGGATACCGTTCTCTCCCTCTTCAGCGCCACGACGGTGTTCGGGTCGCCGCGTGAGGTGACCGTCTCCGAGCTCGCGATCGAGGCCTTCTACCCGGCCGACGACGTGACCCGTGCGTTCTTCCAGTCGGCCTTCCCGACGCCCACGGGCTGACCGCGCTGCACCCTTCCGGAGTGGCGTCGGTTACTTTCGACCCTGGGCGAGGGGTTGACAGCACGGGCTACCGTCTTGTGCTGCACCGAACCTTGATCGATTCCACCCAGCTCGGAGAAGCAGGAGCAGCACCCCGTGGCAGCACACAAGCTCGTGATCGTCGAGTCGCCGGCCAAGGCGAAGACGATTGCCGGCTACCTCGGCTCGGGCTACGTCGTCGAGTCGTCGATCGGCCACATCCGCGACCTCCCGCAGAGCGCCGCCGACATCCCCGCGAAGATCAAGGGCGAGCCCTGGGCGCGGCTCGGCGTCGACGTCGAGAACGGCTTCACGCCGTACTACGTGGTGTCTCGCGACAAGAAGTCGCACATGACCAAGCTCAAGGGTCTGCTCAAGGAGGCCGACGAGCTCTACCTCGCCACCGATGAGGACCGCGAGGGGGAGGCCATCGCCTGGCACCTCCAGGAGGAGCTCAAGCCGAAGGTCCCCGTGCACCGCATGGTTTTCCACGAGATCACCAAGACGGCTATCCAGGAGGCTGTCGCCAACCCCCGCCAGCTCGACCTCGACCTGGTCGAGGCGCAGGAAGCGCGGCGCATCCTGGACCGGCTGTACGGCTACGAGGTCAGCCCGGTCCTCTGGAAGAAGGTCATGTCCGGGCTGTCCGCCGGGCGGGTGCAGTCCGTCGCCACGCGGCTCGTGGTCGACCGGGAGCGCGAGCGGATGGCGTTCCGCGTCGCGTCGTACTGGGACATCGAGGGGACCTTCGACGCGGGCGAGAAGCACGCGGAACGGATGTTCCCGGCGAAGCTGTACTCGGTCGACGGCGCGCGAGTGGCTCGTGGCTCGGACTTCAACAGCCTCGGCGAGCTGAAGAACGAGGACCGCGTCGCCCACCTCGACCGCACGAAGGCCGAAGCCCTCGTCGCCGGCCTCTCCGACACCAGCTTCGAGATTCGGTCGGTCGAGTCCAAGCCGTACCGCCGGTCGCCGTACGCCCCCTTCCGCACCACGACCCTCCAGCAGGAGGCCAGCCGCAAGCTCGGTTTCGGTGCCTCGCGGACCATGGGTGTCGCCCAGCGCCTGTACGAGAACGGCTTCATCACCTACATGCGTACCGACTCCATCACGCTCTCGGAGTCGGCGATCAGCGCTGCGAGGACGCAGGTGCAGGACCTGTACGGCGCCGAGTACCTCCCCGACGCGCCGCGGACCTACCAGTCCAAGGTGAAGAACGCGCAGGAGGCGCACGAGGCGATCCGTCCCGCCGGCGAGACCTTCCGAACGCCGGCGCAGACCGGCCTGACCGGCGACGAGTTCCGCCTGTACGAGCTGATCTGGATGCGCACGGTTGCGTCGCAGATGAAGGACGCGGTCGGCCAGTCGGTGTCCGTCCGGCTCGGCGGTGCAGCCGCTTCCGGCGAGGACGTCGTGTTCTCCGCGTCCGGGCGCGTCATCACCTTCCACGGGTTCCTCAAGGCGTACGTCGAGGGGTCGGACGAGCCGGACGGAGAGAAGGACGACGCCCAGACCCGGTTGCCCAACGTGCAGGAGGGCGACTCCGTGTCGGCCGCCGCGTTGAAGGCCGCGGGCCACGAGACGAAGCCACCGGCCCGCTACACCGAGGCCACGCTCATCAAGGAGCTCGAGGAGCGCGAGATCGGCCGCCCGTCGACGTACGCCTCGATCATCGGCACGATCCTCAACCGCGGGTACGTCTACAAGAAGGGCACCGCGCTGGTGCCGGCGTGGCTGGCGTTCTCGGTGATCCGGCTGCTCGAGGAGCACTTCACGCAGCTGGTGTCCTACGAGTTCACCGCCGGCATGGAGGACATCCTCGACGAGATCGCCAACGGGCAGCGCGACCGGGTGAGCGAGCTGTCGACCTTCTACTACGGCAACGGCTCGGCGGGACTGCACAAGCTCGTCACCGAGCTCGGCGAGATCGACGCCCGCGAGCTGGCGACGTTCAAGATCACCGACGACATCGACCTGCGGGTCGGTCGCTACGGCCCCTACATCGAGACGAAGGCCGGCGACCGCGCCAACGTCCCCGACGACCTGCCGCCCGACGAGCTCACTGCGGAGAAGGCTGTCGAGCTGCTCGCGACCCCGGCCGGTGCCGAGACCCAGCTGGGCACCGACCCTTCGTCAGGGCTCATGATCGTCGCGAAGAACGGTCGGTTCGGTCCGTACGTCACCGAGGTCCTCCCCGAGGACGCCCCGAAGTCGAAGAAGGCGCGGACCGCGTCGCTCTTCAAGACGATGAGCATCGACACGGTGACGCTGGAACAGGCGCTCGAGCTCCTCACCCTGCCGCGCGTGGTCGGCGTCGACCCGGAGTCCGGCGACGAGATCACCGCGCAGAACGGCCGCTACGGGCCGTACCTCAAGAAGGGCACGGACTCGCGCTCGATCGACGCCGAGGAGAAGCTGCTCACGATCACGCTCGAGGAAGCCCTCGCGATCTACGCGCAGCCCAAGCAGCGCGGCCGGGCCGCAGCGGACCCCGGCAAGGAGATCGGCGAGGACCCTGCGACCGGGGCCACGATCATGCTCAAGGCGGGTCGCTTCGGCTCCTACGTCACCGACGGTGAGTACAACGCGACCCTGCGCTCCGGCGACGACGAGAGCACGCTGACGCTCGAGCGCGCCGCCGAGCTACTGGCCGAGCGCCGGGCGAAGGGGCCTGCCAAGAAGGCGGCGAAGAAGACCGCCAAGAAGGCGGCTGCGAAGAAGACCGCCAAGAAGACGACGACGAAGAAGGCTGCGGCCAAGAAGGCGTGACGCCGGTGGGCCATTCACCATGTTGGCATGGTGAATGGCCTTCGCCCGCACCACTGGGCATGACGATCCGCCACTCAGCACGATGGGTACACCATGCCCAGTGCTGGTTCCCCATGTGAACTTGGGGAACCGCCACCCCCATAGGCTCACCCCGTGACCGAGCCCGGCAACGTCCTGCGCAACCGGGACTTCCGCCTGCTCTGGGCCGGGCTCGGCCTCTCCAGCCTCGGCGACTGGCTCGGACTCCTCGCGCTCACCGCGATGGCGAACGCGTTCGCCGACTCGTACGCCGGCAAGAACTACGCGATCGCCACGGTCCTGCTGCTGAGGGTGGTGCCACCCCTGGTGGTCGGGCCCCTCGCCGGGTACGTCGCCGACCGGCTCGACCGCCGTACGACGCTGATCTGGGGGGACGTGATCCGTGGCGCGCTCTTCGTCAGCATCCCGGTGGTGGGCACGCTCTGGTGGGTCTTCGTCGTCACCGTGCTGGTGGAGCTGGTCAGCGTTGTCTGGCTGCCGGCCAAGGACGCGACCGTCCCGAACCTGGTGAGGCCCGAGCAGCTGGAGCAGGCGAACCAGATCGGGCTGATCACCACGTACGGCTCGGCGCTGCCCGCGGCGGCTGTCTTCGCGGGCCTCACCTTCGTCGACCGGGTCTGGCCCTCGCTGATGGACTGGGCGGGCGGCGCGGTCGACGTCGCGCTGTACGTGAACGGCCTCACGTTCCTGGCCTCCGGTGCGTTCATCGTCGCCCTGCGCACCATCCCGCGCGGGCCTGCGAGCATCGGCGAGGAGGGCGTGCTGCGCACGATCATCGACGGCTGGGCGTACGTCGGTCGCACGCCGGTCGTGCGGGGGCTGGTCATCGGGATCACGGGTGCGTTCGCAGCGGGCGGTGTCGTGGTCGGGCTCTCGCGCACCCTGGTCGCGGACCTCGAGGGCGGTGACTCCGGCTACGGCCTGGTCTTCGGTGCGGTCTTCCTCGGGCTGGGGCTCGGCATGTGGCGCGGCCCAGCCCTGAGCGTCGGCCGCGCCCGCCTCTTCGCACTCGCCCTCTCGGCGACCGGCCTCCTGCTGTTCCCGCTCGCCCTCGTGCCGCACCTCGAGGCGGTCGTCGTGCTCGCCGTCGCTCTCGGTTTCTGCGCCGGGGCGGCCTGGGTCACCGGCAACACCCTGCTCGGGCTCGAGGTCCCGGACGACGTACGCGGTCGGACGTTCGCCTTCGTCGGCTCGCTCACCAAGCTGAGCCTTGCCGCATCCCTTGCCGTCGCACCGCTGGTCGCCGGCTCCGTCGGCTCCTGGGGCGCCTACGATGGCGCAGCCGTCACGATCCTGCTCGCCGCCGTGCTCATGAGCGCTGTCGGCGCCGTCTCGTATCGTCAGATGCACAGCCCGGCCAGCAAAGGACCAAGCTCGTGACCAACCCAGACACGGGGTGCTTCATCGCCTTCGAGGGTGGTGAGGGCGCGGGCAAGTCGACCCAGGCCAAGCTCCTCGGGCAGTGGCTCACCGGCGAGGGGTACGACGTGCTGCTGACCCATGAGCCGGGTGCCACAGCGGTCGGCCAGCAGGTCCGGCAGATCGTCCTCGACCCGGCCACCGGGAGGATCTCGCACCGCACCGAGGCCCTGCTGTACGCCGCGGACAAGGCCGAGCACGTCGACTCGATGGTGCTGCCCGCTCTGCAACGGGGCGCGGTCGTCGTGACCGACCGCTACGTCGACTCGTCGCTCGCCTACCAGGGCGCCGGTCGCGGTCTCGACGAGCAGCTCGAGCAGATGCTGCGGTGGGCGACGCGTGATCTCCGTCCCGACCTGACCGTGCTGCTCGACGTACCTCCGAGCGAGGGGATGGGCCGCTTCGAGGAGCGGGACCGGATCGAGGCCGAAGGGCTGGAGTTCCACGAGAAGGTCCGCCAGATGTTCCTGAAGCTCGCGGAGACGCACGACGGCTACCTCGTCGTCGACGGCCGCCGGCCCCTCGAGGAGATCGCGAGCCAGGTCCAGCAAGCGGTCGCGCCCCTGCTTCGGAAGGCGATCCGCGCGTGAGCGTCTTCGACTCCCTCGTCGGCCAGCGGCACGCGGTCGAGGTCATGCAGCGGGCGGTCGGCGGTCAGGGCATGACCCACGCCTGGCTCTTCACCGGTCCGCCCGGTTCCGGTCGCTCGAACGCAGCCCTCGCGTTCGCGGCGGCGCTGCAGTGCGAGCGAGGCGGGTGCGGTGAGTGCCAGTCCTGCAAGACGGCCGTGGCCGGGTCGCACCCCGACATCAGCGTGACGAGCACGGACACCTCCGTGCACAAGGTGGAGGACATCCGCGAGCTGGTACGTCGGGCAGCGCTCAGCCCGTCACTCGGGCGCTACCAGATCATCGTGATCGAGGACGCCGACCGGCTCGCGATCGGCGAGAACCACAAGACCGCGAACGCGCTGCTCAAGGCGATCGAGGAGCCGAACGCCCGCACGGTCTGGATGCTCTGCTGCCCGACCGTCGAGGACGTCCTTCCGACGATCCGTTCGCGCTGCCGCAGCGTGGTGCTCTCCACGCCGAGCCCCGAGCAGGTCTCAGGGTTCCTGCTCGGCCAGGGCGTGCCGGACAGCCTCGCGGCGTATGCCGCTCGCGCGAGCCAGGGCCACATCGGCCGCGCGCGTGCGCTGGCGGTCGACGAGAAGACCCGCAATCGCCGCAACGAGGTCGTCACCATCCCGCGCGGACTGACCAACCTCGGCGCCTGCATGAACGCCGCGGCGAACCTCGTCGACATCGCCAAGGACGAGACCGCCTCCATCACCGAGCGGGCCAACGCCAAGGAGCTCGAGGACCTCCAGGCCATGCTGGGGTCTGACACCAAGGCCCGCTCGTCGCGCACCTACCGGGCTGCCCTCACCGAGCTGACCAACGTCCAGAAACAACGCGAGAAGCGCCGCAACCTCGACGTGATCGACCGCTGCCTGATGGACCTGCTCTCGGTCTACCGCGACATCGTCGCCGTGCAGACGGGAGCGGAGGGTGCCCTGGTGAACGAGGAGCTCGCCGGAGACATCCGCGACCTCGCACGCCGTACCACTCCCGAGTCGAACCTCCGGCGCATCTCGGCGGTGTTCACCGCGCGCGAGCAGATGATGGACTTCAACACCCCTCCCCTGCTGGCGCTCGAAGCCATGATGGTGGCCCTCAAGGTATGACGCGCCTTCCTGCTCTCTGCCTCGTCCTGCTGCTCTCGGCGTGCTCGCTGCTCGGCGGTGACGAGCTCGAGCAGGTGCCGATCGGAGGCGAGCCGACGCTGGACGGCGTCCCACGTGCGCTGTGGCCGTACTACCAGCAGACGCTCGACTGGCGTGAGTGCCGCGGGAGCTTCGAGTGCGCGACCCTCGAGGTGCCGCTCGACTACGCCAAGCCCAGAGGCAGGACTCTCGAGCTCTCGGTGCTGAGGCGCCCTGCCGACGGTGACCCCATCGGCTCCCTGGTGGTGAACCCGGGCGGCCCGGGCGGCTCCGGGGTCGGCTATGCCGCGGCCGGGTCGTCGTACTTCGGCCGAGCGCTGCTGCGGTCTTTCGACGTCGTGGGCCTGGACCCCCGTGGTGTGGGGGAGAGCAGTCCGGTCGAGTGCGTCGGAGACGATCAGCTCGATGCCTTCATCGCCTCCGACCCGGACCCGGACAGCAAGGCCGAGTTCCGCCGCGGGCACCGGCTCGCGAGGGCCTTCTTCGCCGGCTGCATGAGGCGTGACCCAGCGCTCGCCCAACACGTCTCCACGGTCGAGGTGGCCCGCGACCTCGACGTCCTCCGCTTTGCCCTGGGCCACGCCAAGCTCACCTACTTCGGGGCGTCCTACGGCACCTTCCTCGGGGCGACGTACGCCGACCTTTTCCCGGCCAACGCCGGACGGCTGGTGCTCGACGGCGCCATCGACCCGACGCTCTCGAACGTCGACGAGTCGCTCGCGCACGCGCGTGGGTTCGAGACAGCGCTGCGGGCGTACGTCGGCGCCTGCGTCGAGGCCGGTTCGTGCTTCCTGGGCGACTCGGTGGACGACGGGGCGGCACGCATCGCGACCTTCCTGCAGGACCTCGACTCCTCACCCATCGCCGGCTCGGCGGATCGTCAGCTCACCGAAGGCCTCGCGCTGTACGGCATCTGGGCGCCGCTGTACGACCGCGGCTACTGGGACCTGCTGGACAACGCGCTGCAAGCGGCTTTCGAGGGCGATGGGTCTCAGCTGCTGGCGCTGTCCGACGCGTACACGCGCCGCGGACCCTTCGGCTACACCGACAACACCATGCAGGCGCTCATCGTGGTCAACTGCCTTGACCACGACGACCCGGTCCCCGACTCCGAGATCCCCGCGCTGCTGCCCCGGTTCGAGGAGGCATCGCCGACCTTCGGCCGCATCCTGGCCTCCGGCCTCGGAGCCTGCGGTGACTGGTCTGTCGACGGCGCCAAGGGGGGCAAGGAGCTGGTGGCTGCCGGGTCCGCTCCGATTCTCGTCGTGGGCACCACCCGTGACCCCGCCACGCCGTACGAATGGGCCGTCGCGCTGGCTGAACAGCTGGAGAACGGTGTGCTGCTCAGCCGGGACGGCGACGGGCACACCGGCTACCGCTCGGGCAACGCCTGCGTGGACGACGTCGTGGAGCGCTACCTCGTCTCAGGGATCGTCCCGGAGGACGGCACGGACTGCTGACGGGCCGGTTTCGCGACCGGCCTGGGGCGTCCGTATACTCGTCCCTCGCGTGCCTGGCCGGCCACAAGCTGGCGGGCACCGTGCCGCCTTAGCTCAGTCGGTAGAGCGAATCACTCGTAATGATTAGGTCGTCGGTTCGATTCCGACAGGCGGCTCCGTTCAAAGCCCCCGGTCACGATCAGGGGTCGAGGCGTGTATCCGGAGGTCTGCCCCTCTGCGTCAAGCCGCCTGCTGAAGCGACTCCGGTGCGCTGCCCCGCGCGATCTCGTCCGGCCCTGCGCGAGCTCGCCCGGCCCTGTCGAATGCCCCCTCCCGCGCCCTTGACGTGGGGCCCTTGCCGAGGACGGCCGCAGGGAAGATTCTGAACCGGGACGCGCTGCGCAGAACCTAGAGACGAACAGATTCACTATGTCGCTGGCTACGACAAAAAATTAGTAGTTGTCATCCTCGGCGACTCATGGTTTAGTTTTGTCGAACGACAGGATCTCCCTCCAAGGCGGTTGCAGTCATGAGCGTTCTCGACCAGGTCATCAACAAGGCCCAGGCCACGATCCCGA
This sequence comes from Nocardioidaceae bacterium, assembly GCA_035699605.1. Lineage (GTDB taxonomy): Bacteria > Actinomycetota > Actinomycetes > Propionibacteriales > Nocardioidaceae > SSC3. The sequence continues at coordinate 38,568 of DASSPN010000087.1, forward strand.
TGGAGCGGCAGGTGCAGGGCCTGCATCTGTTCCAGAAGGCCAAGCGGCTGGTGCTCGGTGACAAGCAGCCGGTCTTCGTCGAGGAGCGGATCCCGGACGTCGACCAGGTGGCGCTGACCGACATCGACCTCAGCAACCCCTTCCTCTACCGCTCCGGGCAGTGGCAGCCCTACTTCAAGCGGCTTCGCGACGAAGCGCCGGTGCACTTCCGGGCGGACAGCGCCTTCGGGCCGTACTGGTCGATCACCCGGTACGACGACATCGTCACCGTGGACAAGGACTTCGAGCGCTTCTCGGCAGAGCCCCAGATCGTCATCGGTACCCCGCCGGAGGGTCTGGACGTCGAGATGTTCATCGCCATGGACCCGCCGCGGCACGACCAGCAGCGAAACGCCGTTCAAGGCGTCGTGGCCCCCAAGAACCTCGACGAAATGGAGGGGCTGATCCGCTCGCGCGTGCAGGAGGTTCTCGACGAGCTTCCCGTCCACGAGCCCTTCGACTGGGTGGACAAGGTGAGCATCGAGCTGACCTCGCGGATGCTCGCCACCCTGCTCGACTTCCCCTACGAGCAGCGTCGCAAGCTCGTCTACTGGACCGAGCTGGCGGCCGCGAGTGCTTCGGCCACCGGTGGCGCCACTGACCTGGACGAGATGTACAGGGGTGTCGCAGACATGGCCAAGAGCTTCAGCACGCTCTGGCACGACAAGGCGGCACGCCTCGCTGCGGGTGAGAAACCCGGCTACGACCTGATCACCCTCATGCAGATGTCCGAGGACACGAAGGACCTGATCAGCCGGCCGATGGAGTTCCTCGGCAACCTCATCCTGCTCGTTGTCGGGGGCAACGACACCACGCGCAACTCGATGTCGGGTGGTGTGTACGCCCTCAATCAGTTCCCGGACCAGTTCGACCGTCTGAGGGCGGACCACTCGCTCATCCCGAAGCTGGTCCACGAGATCATCCGCTGGCAGACGCCGCTCGCCTACATGCGCCGGGTCGCCACGCAGGACACCGTGCTCAACGGCCAGTTCATCCGCAAGGGCGACAAGGTCGTCATGTGGTACGCGTCGGCCAACCGTGACGAGCGCACGTTCGAGAA
>DASSPN010000088.1:0-5023 GCA_035699605.1 Nocardioidaceae bacterium
GACGGTCCAGGTCATTCCCCACATCACCAACGAGATCAAGGAGCGGATCGGGCGGGTGGCCCGGGACGGCGATCCGGACGTCGTGATCGTGGAAGTCGGCGGGACCGTCGGCGACATCGAGAGCCTGCCGTTCCTCGAGGCCATCCGCCAGATGCGCAAGGACGTCGGGCGGGCCAACGTCCTGTACATCCACGTGACGCTGCTGCCTGTCCTCGCCGCCACCGGCGAGCTCAAGACGAAGCCGACCCAGCACTCGGTCAAGGAGCTCCGCGGGATCGGCATCCAGCCCGACGTGATTGTCCTCCGCTCCGACTACCCGGTGCCCGACGAGATCCGCGAGAAGATCGCGCTCTTCACCGACGTCGCAACGGACGCGGTCATCCCGGCCGAGACGGCCGAGACGATCTACGAGGTCCCCATGATGTTCGAGGCGGCCGGCCTCGGCCGGCTGCTCGTTCGCGAGCTGGGCTTGGGCGACCCCGACCAGGCGCCGGACCTGGCGAGCTGGCGCGCCCTGGTCGATCGGATCAAGGCGCCGAAGCCGACCCTCGAGATCGCCCTCGTCGGCAAGTACATCGAGCTGCCGGACGCGTACCTGTCGGTGACGGAGGCGCTCCGCCACGCCGCCTGGGCCCACGGGGTCGATGCCAAGGTCCGGTGGGTCGACAGCGAGGCTCTCACCGACGACAACCTTCACGAAAAGCTCGACGGTGCCGCCGGGATCCTCGTCCCGGGCGGGTTCGGCCATCGCGGCATCGAGGGCAAGGTCCTTGCCGCCCACTTCGCGCGCGATCACAAGGTCCCGTATCTGGGCCTGTGCCTCGGCCTCCAGTGCGCGGTGATCGAGTTCGCCCGCGAGGTCGTCGGTTCGAAGGACGTCAACTCGACCGAGTTCGACATGTTCACCGAGAACCCGGTCATCGACTTCATGCCCGACCAGCGCGACATGGAGGACAAGGGCGGGACGATGCGCCTCGGGCTGTACCCGGCCAAGCTGACGGCCGGCTCGAAGGCCGCCGCGGTCTACGGCCAGGAGGTCATCTACGAGCGCCACCGCCACCGCTTCGAGGTGAACAACCGCTACCGCCAGACGCTCGAGGGCGCCGGCCTGATCCTGAGCGGCCAGTCACCCGACGGCCGGCTCGTCGAGATCGTGGAGCTCAGGGACCACCCGTGGTTCGTGGCGAGCCAGTTCCACCCCGAGTTCAAGAGCCGCCCGGAGCGCCCGCACCCGCTGTTCGACGGCTTTGTGGCCGCCTCGCTCGCGGTCCGCGACGGGCGCGAGCCGGTGTTCGCGGCGCGCCCGGCCCGGGCGATCGACGCGGTCGGCGGCGAACCGGTGATGGCCAACGAGCGCGACCAAGTCACCGAGGGCGCGACCACCTGAGGGGGGAAGCGGCCGCGTCGGCCGGCCGCGACGCGACCGAGCGTAGACCAACCGTCACGCATGAGCTCCAGGCGCCCCACGACTGCCCCTCTTCGACAACCTCAATACGGAAGCTCCGAGTGCCAGATTCACGTGCGATCAGAAGGTCGGGTCGCCTCAGCGCATGGAAGCGAGGGATGCAGTCCGCTTGGTTTATGAGACAGTGGCCGAGCACGGCATGCGACACGGGTCCCGTCGGCACGGCTGCGCTGGACTGCTCAGTGTGAATGCTGGTTGGCCGCGTTGTCGGCGAAATTGGCCCGCAAGCGCGTTCTGGCGCGAGATAGACTGCTCCTGCTTACCCGGGCCTTGATGACTCGGTCGAGACGCGTGGACACCGGTGTTCACGGCCACAGAGGGGAATGGCATGAGAACCCGGTGCGTCGTACTTGGCAGCCTCTTGACAGTCGCCCTGACTGGCACGCTTCCTGTCGCCGCCGCCTCTCCCGAAGGGTCGGCGCCACTTGTGGCTGACGCCATCAGGTTTCGAAGTGAGCTTGGCTTCGATGCGCGTCCCGAGGTCGTTCAAGCAATGGTCGACAGGGGCGAGATCGACGCGCGTGGCCTAGTGCTGACACTGGCGGAGCGACAGGACTTGGAACGTCGCTCAGCGATGCGCACGAAGCTAGAGGATGCCTTGGTCTACGTGGGTGCGCATCCTGAGAGCTTCGGAGGAGCCTTCTTCGACCAGAGCGTCGGAGACCTCCTCCTCGTCGTTCGAACGCTATCTCACACGCCTACGCGGGTCCTTGACGAACTCCAATCGCGCCTTCCGACCGGGGCGAAAGTCGAGTTTCGGCTGTCGGAACACTCGGAGGCGGCGCTGATTACGCTGCGCCAGGACTTGGCTGCCCTCGGACCTGACATCGTCAGCTCGCTAGCCATGGATGTTGTGGCCAACCGTGTCGAAGTGGCCACCCTCCAGCATCAGGCGGCAGCATTGCAGGCTGCGATCGCGGGCCGGAATGATGCTGTAAAGTTCGTCGATCCTGTCACCGCTGAGGGTGCGGCGTGTGCCTCTAGAACGGCATGCACGGTGCCGTGGCGGGGTGGCACCAAGACCTCCGCGGACGGCCTTGATTGCACACTAGGGTCCATTGCGCGCCCTACGACTTCAAGCACAACCAAGTTCATGATCGAGGCCGGCCATTGCTCTCGACTGAACAAGAATGTCTCGCACAATGGATCAGTCATCAACATCGCTCCAGGTGTTGACAGAAACACGTACGACCAGATCGGCTCCCAGTGGACGGACGTCCTAAGCGCGCCGTTGAAGACCGACGCCGGTGCTCGCAACCTGATCTACATCAACAGCGTCTCGACCGCGTACGCGATCACAAGCATCAAGACCGCCGCTTCCCAAGCGCCAGGAGACAGCGTCTGCATCTCGGCTGTGACGTCGGGATACCGGTGCGGGACAATCGAGGTTGAGGGCGCATCACTGACGTATCCGCGCCTCTCCGATGGAAAGTCACAGACGTTCACCTCTCTCACCCGCGTCTCGTTCAATGTTGTCGGCGGCGACAGTGGAGGACCGGTCATTTCGGGCACCTTGCCGCAGGCATTCGGGATCGTGTCCGCTACCGCCGGCGGCGAGGGTTACTACAGTCCGATTGATTTAGCACTTTCGGAAGTGTCACTGCGGCTTTGTCTCAACGCAGCCTGCACGTAGGAATCGGAGACGAAGACGAAGGGGTGGGAATTCGCACGGACCTAGACCTTCACGTCCGATGGAGATGCCGGTAGCTGAGAAACATCCCAGAGAGCGGCGCGCCTCACTGAGTGTTTCGGTGAGATTCGGTCTGGCGGCCGTCTTGCTCCTGTCGGCATGCTCTCCGCCCACGAATAGCAACCCGGCAGTCAGGCTGTCCTGTGGTTCGGTCGCCCGCTTTGACGAGCCTGACCTCCGCAGGGACGTTGCTGTCACTGGCGACGCGCCAGGAGTAGCGCTAACCTCGTTCCTCGCAAGTAGCGAGACGTCTAGGGCGCAATTGCCAGCTTTGGGCTGGCGCAGAGTCACTGCGACACCGGATGTCGTTCTGTTCGTTGCTCAGCCGCGCATCGGCGACGATCCACCGTTTGTCATGGTGGAGGTGGTGCGCGACGACGGTCGGTGGGTCGCCGCAACTTGGGGTGAGTGCCGTCCAAGGTACGTCGGCGACCTGATGCGCGCCGCCTCGTGGAGTCTCAGGTCAACACCACATCCTGACGCTCGATCAATGGAAGTTCTAATTGCGGATCCAGAGTGTGCCGAAGGCCCACTCAACGCCAGTCAGATTCTTCCCCCGACAGTTCAGTATCAGGATCGGGTGGTCACTGTGACGATCTGGATCGGCCGATCCGCGAGCCTCGACACAGCCCGAGGGTGCCCAGGGTTTCCGCCACTCCCCTACGCGATCCAGCTAAGCGAAAGCCTCGGACGACGCAAGGTGTTGGACGGGGGCGTCATCCCTGCCCGTGCTGTACACCTTGCTGCTCCGTTGCTGAATCCCGGCGACGCATCCCCAGGGCCTGACCTTCGCTGACAGCTGACGGACATGGGTTTTCTGTCCGCTCGCCTTTCGGCGCGTAGACTCACCCAGCGCGCATGACAATCAGGAGTTCCCGATGAAGATCTTCCTCGACACCGCCGACATCAGCGAGATCCGCCAGGTCGCCAAGTGGGGCGTCCTCGACGGGGTCACGACCAACCCAACCCTCTTCGCGAAGATTAGCGGCGCGACCTACGAGGAGGTCCTCAAGGAGATCTGCACGATCACGAGCGGTCCCGTGTCCGCCGAGGTCGTCGCCGAGGACGTCGAGGGGATGCTGAAGGAGGGCCGGGCATTCGCGAAGCTGGCCCCGAACATCGTCGTCAAGGTCCCGATGAGCGAGGAGGGCCTCGAGGCGATCTCGACCTTCGCCGACGAGGGGATCAAGACCAACTGCACCCTGATCTTCACCGCCAACCAGGGCCTGCTCGCCGCCAAGGCCGGCGCGTCGCTCCTCTCGCCATTCGTCGGCCGGCTCGACGACATCAACCAGGACGGCATGATCGTCATCCGCGAGCTCGTCGACATCGTGACGATCCATGAGCTGGAGACCGAGGTGCTGGCGGCCTCGATCCGCAACCCGCTTCACATGACCCAGGCCGCCCTGGCCGGCGCCCACGTCGCCACCCTTCCGTTCAAGGTGCTCCAGCAGATGGCCCACCACCCCCTCACGGACTCCGGGATCAAGCAGTTCCGGGCCGACTGGGACAAGGCGCGCCAGGCGCTCGAGTCACAGAACGGCAAGGCCAAGGCCGAGGTCAAGGCGACCGCGACGACGCAGCCGGGCTCCTAGGCGACCGGGGCGTGGCGTGCCCCGTGCGCGCCGCGCCCGCGGGCTCGTTCGCCGAGCCCCGCCGGCGTCCCGCACCGCCGCACCGCCGCACCGCGCCGCCTGCTGGACCGCGCCGCCGCCCGCTGGGCCGCGCCGCTGAGCCCCACCGCCGCGCTCGGAAACTGTCAAACGAACCTCACCCGGTCGTTAGGCGGCCAGAAGTTGTCTACCGCGCACCTGGCGAGCATCTGGCAAGAATTGGCCATTCGGTCACGCTCACGAGCCGAGGATTGC
>DASSPN010000089.1:0-7025 GCA_035699605.1 Nocardioidaceae bacterium
GTCGATCGTCAGCCAGGGCGCGACCTTCTCCACCCGCTCGCGCGGGTGACGTTCGTAGAGGATCTTGGAGTTCTCGTTGACACGGCCCGACAGCACGATCTCGGCGTCGCCGAACTTCAGCGCGTACATCAGCTTGTTGAACAGCCCGCCGATCTCGACGCCGTCCGCACCGTCGTACGTCGTCGTCTCGGTCTCCTCGGGCGATCCCTCCGCGCCGGCGGCGGCCCCCGGGTTGTTGACCTCGACGGGCGCCGCGCCCTCCGGGCGGCCGACGATGGAGTACGCCGGGCTCTTCTCACCGAAGTAGACGCGACGCTCGTACGGCGTGTCGGTGAGCACGCCCTCACGGTCGAGCCCCTCCTCCGCCCAGGCCGGGCGGTCGGCCTGCGACGAGGGCAGGGTCTTGCCGTCGGCGTCACGGTTGTTGCCGAAGGCGGCGATCACTCCGTAGCCGTGCGTGTAGACCGTGTGGTCGTTGGCCCAGTTGCGCTGAGCGGTATCCAGGCCGGCCTGCTCCAGCTCGCGCACACCGAGCACGATGTCGCGGGTCTGGCCGTTGACGTTGTAGCGGTCCACGTCGAGCACCTGCGAGACGCTGTAGTAGCCGCGCACCTGCTGCAACTGCTCGAAGGTCTGGTTCACCAGGGCCGGGTCGATCAGCCGAACTCCCGGCAGGGACGCGGCATCGCGGTCCTGTTCCTGGGGCGTGACGTTGAGCTTCGCGTCGAAGGGCTGCTCCACGACCTCGGCGACGCCGTACGCCTCTCGCGTCGCCTCGATGTTGTGCTCCAGGAAGGTGGCTTCCTTGTCGGGCTCGGACGGGCGGACCTGGAACTGCCAGACGATGCCCGGCCACACGACCCCGAGCAGGATCGCCGACAGCACCAGCAGGCCGAGACCCACGGTGGGGAGGGCCCAGGTGCGGCGAATGACGTTGGCGAAGAACAGCAGGGCGCAGATGATCGCGATGAACATCAAGATGTTCTTCGACGGGAGCTGGGCGTGGAACGCGGTGTAGTTGATGCCCGTGAAGCGTCGGCCCTGCTCGATGGTCAGGTCGAAGCGGTCCAGCCAGTAGTCGACCGCCTTGAAGAGCACGAAGAGGCCGAGCAGCACCGAGAGCTGCACTTGGGCCGCACCGGAGAGCTTGTCACCCTTGGCCTGGAGGCGGATGCCGCCGAAGAGGTAGTGCACGACGGCAGCGGCGAGGAGGCCGAGCACGGTGGCCGTCATCGCGACGTTCACGACGTAGTGCAGCCAGGGGAGCTGGAAGACGAAGAAGCCGACGTCCTTGTTGAAGTACGGGTCCTCGACTCCGAACGGCTTGTGGTTGCGCCACATCAGGAAGTTGCGCCACTCCCCGGCTGCCGAGCCGCCCGCGAACAGACCGAGCACGACGGCGACGCCCAGCGCGATCCACTTGCGCATCGGCTCGACGACCTCGCGGTACCGATCGAGGTTCGCCTGCTCCGGCGAGGTGGGGCGGAACAGGGGGCGCGTGCGGTACGCCGCCACGATGTTCGCGAACACGAACCCGCCGAACAGCAGCCCGAACACCACGAAGAGCAGCACCTTGGTGCCGAGAATCTTGGTGAAGACCGAGCCGTAGTCGAGGCTGTTGAACCACAGCCGGTCGGTCCAGATGCCCGTGAACGAGGACAGCAGGAAGAACATCACGATCAGCACCACGGCGGTGATCGCCAGGGCGCGCGAGCGGCCGCTCGGTCCACCGGCGGGGACCGGACGGCGTCGTACCGGCTCGGGGTCGTCGTCGAAGAAGCTCACAGGCCTACCGATCAGTCGTTCTGGTCGTGCGGGGGGTCGGGTGGGAACGTGCCCAGGAGCAACTCTAGGAGGCTGGGCACCAGGTCAGGTGCCTCGAGCACCTTCAGGTCGTCGTCGTGGGAGCGCATCCGCAGCGCGCAGTACGTCGTGCCCGCGCGGGTCGCCCCGGCAACGATGCGCACCTCCTCGCGGTCAGGATGCTCGGCGGCGAACGCCAAGGCCTCGGCGTCGCTGTCCGGGAGCTGCTCCTCGGCGGCGGGAGGGAGCACGAACCGCTCGACCACGGCCGCGCAGCCCGCGACGTCAGGCGGCCACTCGATCCCGAGCAGGGTGTCCTCGAGCGAGCTGTCGGCGAGGCTCTCCTGCTCGACCGCCGTCAGCCCACCCGCCGAGGCGTCCAGACCCATCGCGCTGGCAAGCTCCGGCTCGCGGGCAACAAGGGCCGCGGTGTCGACCAGCGCGAACAGCCTGGCCGGACGGTCCCAGCCCTCGTGCGAGGCGTGCGCCTCGAGCTCGCGTACGGCGTCCCGCAGCGCCTCGTCGACGCCGGGCAGCTCGATCCACTCGGTCATGAGACCTCCCCGCAGGCCGGCAGCGCGGCGTCGGGGTCGGCGACGAAGTCCTCGAGCGCCTCCACCGCGTCGTGCATGGTGTCGGCGCGGACCAGCCGCATGTCCGTGTCCACGAGCAACGCCTCGTCACAGTTCTCCGCGGGGACGAGGAACAGCTCGGCACCGTCCTCCTCGGCCCCGGCGATCTTCTGTCGGATGCCGCCGATGGGACCGACGCTGCCGTCGTTGGCGATGGTGCCGGTGCCGGCGATGCGCGTGCCGCCGGTGAGGGCCCCCGGCGTCATCGTGTCGTAGATGGCGAGCGAGAAGATCAGACCGGCGCTCGGGCCTCCGATCGCCTCGGGAATCCTCACGTCGACCGTGACGGGCAGCTCGGGCACGACCCCGAGGAAGACGCCCACGACGGCGCGCTCCGGGTCGTCGTCCGCCGCCTTCGTCACGATGTCGACGGTGCGCCGCTCCCCCGCTCGCTCCACCTCGATGGACACGCTGTCGCCCGGGGTCAGCGCACTGATGATCTCGGCGACCTGGACGCCCGTGTAGACCTTGGTGCCGTTGACCTTCGTGATCAGGTCCCCTTTGCGGAGGATCCCTTTCGCGGCGCCGTTCTCGACCAGCCCGCTGACCTGCACCAGCTGGTAGCCGAGTTCGGCCAGGGCGGCTGCGACCGCCGCGTGCCGCGAGTCGACCATCTCCTCGCGGGAGGCCTCGCGGTCCTCCTCCACCGTCCCCGGGTCCGGGAAGATGACGTCGTACGGATACAGGTCGACGTCCGGGTCCACCCACGCGGCCAGAGCCTCGAGCAGCGTGGGGCTGGTGTCGCGCGTGGTGGTGCTGACCGTGGTCATGCGCAGCTGCCCGTCGGTCTTGTACGTCTTGTGCCCCGACACCTCGACGATGGGCTTGCCGTCGGTCTGCGTCGCGAGGATGTCGATGGTCGGCCCCGGCGAATACCGCGCGAACGGAGCGGGTACCTGCCAGGCCACCAGGACCAGAGCCAGCAGCAGCACGAAAGCCGTGATGATGGCGGCGCTGCGACGGTTCACGCCGTCACTCTCTCACCCCCGCCAAGCGCCGGCGACGTCGGCTAGGTGCGGCGGGACGGACGTACGGCGATCCCGGTGCTGCGGTCCCGAGCGGCCCGCGGGCGCGGCCGGCTCGCAGTGGGGTGCTCCTTCACGATGGCCTTGGCGAAACGTGCCTGCGCCGCCTCCGACCGGTCCCGCTCGTCGCGCTGCGGTCGCCCCGCCCAGGCCGCCCAGAGCATGGCGAGGACGGTCGCCACGAGTGCGGGCACGAGCCAGAGCAGGATCTCCACGGATCGAGGGTAATTGCGCGAGAGCCGGTTACGGGGTACCGACCCACTCGTCGGTGCCGTCGGTGAAGTGCTGGTGCTTCCAGATCGGCACCGTGGCCTTCAGGTCGTCGATGAGCGCACGGGAGGCGTCGAACGCCTCACCGCGGTGGGCAGCAGCGGCGACGACGATGACTGCGATGTCCCCCAGCTCCAGCCGGCCGACCCGGTGGACCGCCGCCAGCGCCACCACGTCGTACTTCTCGGCGACCGTCTCGGTCACCTTCCGCAGCTCGTCGAGCGCGGTCGGGTGGGCGGAGTACTCGAGGTGTGTGACGCCCTTGCCGGCGTCCTGCTCGCGGACCTTGCCGACGAACAGCGTCACGCCACCCGCTGCGACGTCGTCGACGGCGTCGAGGACCTCACCCACGTCGAGGGCGGTCTCCCGGATGTCGAGGAGGCGGATCACGCTCATCGCACCAGGGTAGAGGGGAACCAATTGACGCTCGCGAGTAGTTTGGAGGGTATGAGCAGCAACCCCGGCGACGAGACTCCGAACCCCTTCAAGGGAACGCCGTTCGAGCAGATCTTCGCCCAGTTCGCCGGGCCTGGCGGCCCGCTCGCCGGCTCGGGCATGGATCTGTCCGGGATCATGTCCCAGGTGCAGGCGATGATGCAGCCGCACGAGGGCGCCGTGAACTGGAACCTCGCCAAGGACATCGCCCGCCGGGCGTCCGCGGAGACCCCGGACCCCACGCCCGCGTCGGCCGACCAGACGCGCGTCGCGGACGCCGTCCGCCTGGCCGACCACTGGCTCGACTCCGCCACCGAGTTCCCCTCGGGTGTCTCCACGACGGCCGCGTGGAGCCGCGCGGAGTGGATCGAGGGGACGATCGGCGTCTGGCAGCGCCTGGTCGAGCCGGTCGCCGAGCACGTGGTCGGCGCGATGGGTACGGCGATCCCCGAGCAGGCCCGCGCCATGGCGGGCCCCCTGATGGGATTCATCGGCCAGGCCGGTGGCGCCATGTTCGGCACCCAAGTCGGGCAGGCGCTGGCCGGGCTGGCCAACGAGGTGCTGACCGCGTCCGACATCGGGCTGCCCCTCGCGCCGACCGGCAAGGCCGCGCTGCTGCCCGCCAACATCGCCGCCTTCTCCGACGGGCTCGACGTGCCCGCCGAGGACGTGCTCCTCTACCTCGCGCTCCGTGAGGCGGCGCACCAGCGGCTCTTCGTGCACGTTCCGTGGCTCGCGGGCCACGTGATCGCGGCCGTCGAGGACTACGGCCGGGGCACCACGATCGACATGTCGAAGATCGAGGGCGCCATGGGCAGCATCGACCCGACGAACCCCGTGGCGCTGCAGGAGGCGCTCGAGGGCGGGCTGTTCGAGCCGGAGAAGACGCCTGCTCAGGAGGCCGCGCTCGTTCGGCTCGAGACGATCCTGGCGCTGATCGAGGGGTGGGTCGACGAGGTCGTCGGCCAGGCCACCGAGACCCGCATGCCCAACGCCGCGAAGCTGCAGGAGATCGTGCGTCGACGCCGGGCCGCGGGCGGTCCGGCCGAGGCCACCTTCTCCGCGCTGGTCGGGCTCGAGCTGCGGCCGCGGCGGCTGCGCGACGCCTCGGCTCTCTGGGGCTCGCTCCGCTCTCGCAGGGGCGCCGAGGAGCGCGACGCGGTGTGGGCGCACCCCGACCTGCTCCCCACGGCCGCCGACCTCGACGACCCGCTCGGCTTCCAGGAGGCCGGCGGCGAGCCCGAGGTGCTCACCGACGACGAGTTCGACGCAGCACTGGGGAAGCTCCTCGACGAGGAGGGCGATGGGCCCGAGTGACCAGGGCCTGCGTGAGGACGCGCTGACGGTCCTGCAGTCCCTTCCTCCGTCGCCGGCTCGTGATCGCTACGTGCAGCACCTGCGTGACCACGCGGACGGCGTCTACCGCAGTTGCTTCCCGGACCACGTGACCGCCTCGATGCTGGTGCTGTCGCACGACCACACGCACGCGCTTCTCACCCTGCACGGCAAGGCCCAGCAGTGGTTCCAGTTCGGCGGGCATTGCGAGCCAGCCGACACCACCTTGGCGGGGGCCGCCACGCGTGAAGCGCTCGAGGAGTCGGGGCTCCCCGCGATCGACGTCGACCCGCTGCCGATCCACCTCGACGAGCACGCCGTACCCTTCTGCGGCGGCGGAGCCAGCCACCTCGACGTCCGCTTCCTCGGCATCGCGGCGGAGGGCGCCGAGCACGCCGTCAGCGAGGAGTCGCTCGACGTCCGGTGGTGGCCGGTCGACGCGCTGCCCACGAACGAGCCGTCGATGCGCGAGATGGTCGCGGCCGCGCTGCTCCGCGTGTCTACTCCGCGTGTGAGCTGACGTCCACGTCGTCTGACGAGATGCCGAGATGTGAGGCCAGCGCCACGCCCTCGAGGAACCCCTTGGCCCGCTCCGACTTGGGGAACTGGTCGACGAGCGCCCAGAACTTCTTGGTGTGCCCGGGCTCGATGAGGTGGGCGAGCTCGTGGATCAGCACGTAGTCGATGACCCACGACGGCATCCCCTGCAGCCGTGACGACAGCCGGATGGCCTGATCGCCCGGAGTGCACGAGCCCCAGCGCGAGTTCTGGTTCTCAACCCATCTCACGGTCTTCGGCTTTGCGACGCCGTCGAGGTACTTCGTCGACAGCTCGGCGGCGCGGCGCTTCAGCGTGGTGTCGGACGGACGACGTCGCTGCTCGGACTTCTCGAGGCGCTCGATCATCGTCTGCACCCACGTCGCCTCCTCGGCGCGTGACAGACGAGCCGGGATGAGGACGACGACCTTGCCGTCCTCACGGTAGGCCGAGACGGTACGACGGCGGCGCCTGCTGCGTCGTACCTCGACCTCCGGGGACCCCATGTTCGGAACCTACCTCTTGTCCGCCCACGTGAGGAGGCGGTCTAGCGACCAGGTGTTCACGATTCGCTCGGTCGGCACCCCCAGCCGCTGCGCGCGTTCGGCGCCGTACCAGAGGAAGTCGAGCTGGCCGGGCGCGTGCGCGTCGGAGTCGATGGAGAAGAGACACCCGATGTCGAGGGCCAGGGTGAGGAGGTCGTCGGGCGGGTCCTCGCGCTCGGGACGGCTGTTGATCTCGACGGCGACGTCGTGGTCGCGGCAGGCCTCGAAGACCGTGCGTGCGTCGAACTGGCTCTGCGGTCGGGTGCCGCGTCCGCCCTTCACGAGCCGGCCCGTGACGTGGCCGAGCACGTTGGTGTGCGGGTTCTGCACGGCCGCCACCATCCGGCGCGTCATCGCGTCCTTCTCCATCTTGAGCTTGGAGTGCACGCTCGCCACGCGTACGTCGAGAAGGTCCAGCATCTCCTCGGTCTGGTCGAGCTCGC
>DASSPN010000090.1:0-39251 GCA_035699605.1 Nocardioidaceae bacterium
CCCCTCGCTCGCGGGACCCTGTCCGACTGCAACACGCGAAGCAAATCCACGAGCAGGTGCTCCCACTCACCGACGCCGACGTAGTGGGCGGCGGCCAGCCGTATCACCGCGAGCCGGTCACGCAGTTCGTCATCCGTCGGCCACTCCGCAGTCATGGCTCATGGTGACAGGACCACCCCGCTCGTGGGCGCGATCGGCGCAACGTCGGGGCGCTGGGAGGTCGAGGAATCCCCGTGCGACTGAAACGAGGACCCGGGACTGAGGGCTACCCTTTTCAAGGGCACTTGGATCTCGGGAGGTTGCTGCGTGGACGGAACGCCCGCGGGCGGGACAGCGCGCGTGGAGCCGCGGCAATTTCAAGTCCACGTGGACCTTTCATGTTCGGATGACGCGGCCTTTGGGGATGCCGTCGACTGGTGGTTGACCAAGTCGCTTGACATCGTTTCAACCGCCTGGGGTCGGCCCGTCGTAGATGCCCGGGAAGCATGGTTTTCCTTCGCGTTCCTCCTGGATCGTGGCACGGAACACGAAGCCCGCGGGCATGCCGAGGTCCTGAGTGCCCTGAAGGCGTCCTTGAACCAGTCCTTGGGTGACCTTTCCTTCAGCCTGGAAATGGAGGCCTCGTCGGAAGCTCCGGTTGTTGTGACCTTGACTGCCGGTGGCTATGAGGGCGAGCCGGAACTGACCGACCTTGACATCACGTTTCACCCGACGCGCTACTGCACGCCGACCATTGCAGATGAACTCGAAGACCAGCTCGAGCAACTGCTACTTCAGTTGCCAGCCAACCAGGACATCACGTTCGTGAACGTCACCGATGACAACCAGAGGCCTGGAAGCACAGCGCTCGATCTGGCCATGAAGCGAGGCCAATACCCCGCGCGCCAGTCCAGCAGGACCGTGCTCCGAAGTTACTCGTGGATGCTCTACCTTCACCAAGACATGCTTGCCCGGCTCGGTGGTGTGAAAGAGCTCCGGCAGACCAACGCGTTTTGGCGCGTGACGCCCACTTCTCAAGGTGCAGTCCTGCGAGCTACTGCCCATCTGGCCGATTACCAAGGCGCGCGCGTCAGAGCCGTCCGCGATGCGCTCCAGCCTGTTCTGCCCATTGGGCCAGCCCGAAACCCGACGCTACGAACGCGTCACCTCCGCATCGCCTGGGACGAGGGACATGACGGCCCCTTCGATCACCCGCCAACACGGGACGAGATCGAACGGCGACGGGACTCGGGCACTGCTTGGGTGCCGCCGTCGGACGAGCGATAAGGGGAGCCCCTCGATCGATCGGTTTCGCGGACTCGACCAAATGGGTCACCCTACGGGGGCCTAATCTCGAACTCATGGCTCCGCCTGCGGCGGAGTCGGGCTTCGCCCTCCGGGTGGCATGAGCGGGCGTGCGGCCACTACGCTCGAAGCCGTGGAGACGGACTACCCCACCGCACAAGTCGAGGGGTTCGAGCTGGGCATGTTCGTGTCCTACGACGACTGCGGTGATGCCTGGGTGAAGGCACCCGACGGATCCGTCGCTGGGCTCATATGGGAGACGGGAGAACCCGCCTACTTCAAGGTCTCCATCGAGCCCGACCACTCCCGCTGGGGTACCTATGCCGTGCAACTTCCGCTGCCGCTCACAAGCGATGACGAAGCGGCCGTGTACCTCGCCTCCCTAATCCCGAACTTGCGTCCGAGGTGGCAGGAGTGGAGTCGGCGGCGGGACCAGGCAACGAACAGCTGACGCCCCGCGCAGCGGCATTTGCGGGCTTGTCGGAAGGGCGGGGTCCGCGACGGCCTTGCCGTCCCAGCGATGTGGGGCGGTCACCCGCAGAGAATGCGTTCGATGGCTACAGGCCAACGTTCGACATCGGCGGGGTCCTGGACGTTGACCAAGTACGCAGCCTCTCCCTCCACGAGCCAGAGACGCCGCCCTTCCCGTGAAAAGCCGAGGTCCACCGCGTTCGCGGGCAAGGAGGCGCTCCCGTCGTAACTGCCGTCCAGAAGGTCCCCGAACTCCCCGTCAACGTCTCGCACGTACTGAAGCTTGGGGTCCGATCCCAATGTCAGGAATGTGATGTGCTGCCAGTCGCAGTGCTCTGCACCCTGAAATGAGGACACGATCGTGGTCGACACACGGTGGCCCTTGTCGTCTTCCCAGATCTGGAGTCCTGCAGCATCCGTGAACTCGTCAGGCAACTCAGCGGCATTGCACGTGGCCCATGACTCGACACCCCAGCCCAGGTCGCCGTTGAAGTCGCGCACGTCACTGGCGACTATGAAGGCGACCTTGGTCCGGCCTTCGACATCGTAGGAGAGCAAGACTCGGTCCGAGTCCTCGCGCTCGACGCGGTAGCCCTTCTGTGGAAGGCCCCCGACCCAGTCCTCTTCGAACCAATTCGCCACGGCCTCCTCGGCGCTGTCCTGGGTGGACGAAAGACCGCTGTCGTAGTCGGCAGCTCCGCCATTGTCGGGAGCGCCCTCACACTCCAGGGCCAAGGCGGCAGCCCCCGAACGTCGCATGACGTCGGCATCGTCAGAGAACTGCTGGTCGACGAACATCGGCCCACCGTAGGGCGTGGGTGGTGGATCGCCCTCGACCAAAACGTCGGGGGATCCGCACCCTGCCAACAAGAGGACGGTAAGAAGCCAGATCGGTCGCACAGTTAATAGACGTAGCAGACGAGGCTGCGGTTGCGACACTCGCTCATCGGCAGTTGCGGGCGCTTCCGCCCCTAGTCGAGAGCGGACCGGCGCGCCATAGCCGGACTGTGCTCGGTGATGAATTCCTGTTCATCGTCAAGCCGCCGGCTCCGCCGGCGGAACGCGGCTGCGGGCGGCGCTGCCGCGCCGTCCTCGCCGCAGCACCTCTGGCCGGGCATGCGAGAGCCCCGTCCCCGACAGCCCAAGTGTTCGGCCGCCGGCCGACGCATCAAGGCCGCCTCGCGTCGCTTCGCGATCGAGCAGAGCTCGAGCCTTGACCCGACGTCCGGCGACCTATGTGGGCTGCCTATCGAGGACGGGGCAGGTGTGGATAGGAGTCCGCACTGAGTCCGCACCAGGTCTGAAAAGTGCTCGAAATTGGCCGGACCCAGTGCGACGAAATCCCAAGTTTTGAGCGGGAAACTCAGTTTTCACGCCTGGATCGAGGGCCTTGAATCGCCCTCATAATCCTTGGGCCGTCGGTTCGAGTCCGACCCGCCCTACCAGACCCCGTGTCGTCCCTCAGTTGAGCATCCGGAACTCGGGAGCAACCTCACCGCGCTGCGCGCCCATCGCCATGTCCTGCAGGGCGGTGAGGGCGACGTTCTGGCTGATCGGGCCGTAGGAGAGCCGAGCCACTCCTAGCTCCTCCATCCGCGCCGGCGACGGCAGTCCGGGGATGCCGATGAGGGTGAGTCGCTGCGGACCGAAGGCGTCGACGAGGCGTTGGACGTCGTCGTCGTCGAGGATCGCCGGCACGAAGACAGTGGGTGCGCCGGCGTCGAGGTAGGCCCGCCCACGCTCCAGCGCGTCGAGCATGTTGGTCTCCCGGTCACGCTGGCGGCCGAGGTGGTAAGCGTCGGTGCGGGCGTTGAGCACGAAGTCCACGCCCTCGTCGTCGGCGACCTTCATGATCGCCTCGACCTGTCGGGCGGCCTCGGTGATGGGCTTGAGCTGATCCTCGATGTTGGCCCCGACGACCCCCAAGCCGATGGCGCGCCTGATGGTCTCCGGTGCGTTGCCGTAGCCACCCTCGAGGTCTGCCGTCACCGGCAGGTCGGTGGCGGCGACGATCCGCTGGATCATCTCGAGGTGCAGGTCGAGCGGAATCTTCTCGCCGTCCTCGTAGCCGAGTGTCACCGCGATCGCGTGGCTGGAGGTGGCAATGGCCCGGGTGCCCTCGACCGCCGCGACGACTCGCGTCGTGATGGCGTCCCAGACGTTCACCACGGTCAGAAGCGCAGGCTCCTGATGGAGGCGCATCAGCTCGCGGGCAAGTGTTGCGGTCGTCTCAGCGCGGGTGGTCTCGTCAGCCATGCGGACACTCTGGCACGCGGATGCGCCATGATCGACGGATGCAGACCAGGAACCGCCGCACGCTTGCCACCGTCCTCTCCCTGGCGACAGCCGCGTCCCTCTGCCTGGTGCCCGCAGGGGCCGGGGCAGAGGAGTCTGCGCGAGCCGCCCGAGCCTGCAGCGCCCTCGTCACGGCGATCGACGCGCAGCAGCGCGTCCGCCAGCTTGCAGTCGAGAGCGCTGCGATCACCACCGATCGGGCCTCGGCGCCCCTCAAGTTCAAGGGCTACCAGCAGGGCGTCGTCGCGGCCAAGGACACCGACACGGGCACCGTGCTCTGGACCCGCGTGGTGACGCGCGACGGGCGGCCGCGGACCCTCGAGATCCGCAGCAAGGACTCCGACACGGAAAACCTCACGACCTCGGCCACTCCCTTCGCGCAGGACGGCTTCGAGCCGAAGCTCTTCACGACGTCGTTCAAGGGGGCGGAGGCGTTCTCCTTCGCCGGAGGCACGCTGGCCCGTTGGACGACGTACCGGCGGAGCAACGGTTCTGGGCTCTACTTCGGCAGCAGGGTCGCCCTGAAGTCCGGCCTGCGCCTCAAGACACTCACCTACGCCTTCCGGGCCAAGATCGGCGGCGTGCCGACGGACGTCCTTTTCGCCACCACCGGAGGCGGCGCGCTCCTGGCAGCGCACGTGCCGGTCCGCAAGCCCGCCAACGCCAGGGTGAAGGTGGTCAAGCGCAAGGGCTTCCGGCGCTATACCGGGCTCTCGACGGCACAGTGCGGAAACGCGTTCGGCATCCTCTTCATCGACAAGGGCGACCTCGCACACATGTTCTCCATCACGCACCCGATGAACCCGTCGGCCGGCGACGTGACACGCGAGTACCGCGTGGCCCCCGACTTCGGCTGGAGCCTGACCGCGACTGTGTGACCGTCCGCCCTGTGTCGCTCATCGGCCACGGTCCGTCCGGCACGAGATGCTTCTCTCGGGGAGCAACCACTCGGATGACAGGTTCACGGTGGAGGCTGACGTCGTATCGGAGCGCTGGGGGCTGCGCTTCACAGATCCCGCCATCGAGCGTGACTACGCCGCATGGCGGCTGCAGCACGTCCGCACCTACACGCGCTTCGCGATGTGGGCGGGCGGGCTCGCTGCGGCCGGAGCTCTCGTGGCCATCGTCGCTGGTGCCGTCCCCGATGCCTCCCCTCTGATCCTCGCGCTGGTCGCGGGCAGCGTGGCGCTCCACCTGATCGGCGCCTGGCTGACCCAGGTCGACCGACTCGTGCCCTGGATGCTGCCCTTCAGTGCGTTCGACAATCTCGTCGGCGGCGTGCTCTGCATCGTGGTCAGTCTGCCGCTGGGCAACTTCGCGATCACCGCAGGCATCCTCACGATGGCGGCGTACTTCGGCCTGACCATGTTCCGGATGACGCCGGGTCTCGCGTTCGCGGCGGTCGGGTCCTACATCCTCGCTGCCGAGGTGATCGCGGTGGTCCAGTACGCCGACGGCGACATGTCCACCAGTGAGTTCCTCATCGGCATCTTCATCCCCACCGCGACCCTGCTCACCGGCATGGTGCTCTGCCTGGGAACCGAGCGAGCCACCAGGAGGACGTACGCCGACCACCGGATCATCGACGCCCAGCGCGAGCTGCTGTTCAACGAGCACTCCAACATGGCGCGCTTCCTGTCGTCGGAGCTCCTCGACCGGATTCGCCAGCGCGGGGTCGACGAGACACTGAGCCCGGAAGTCCTTTCCATGACCGTCGTCTGCACCGACCTGCGGGGCTTCACGGCGTTCACGCACCACCACGGCGCCGAGGCGATGGCGGCCGTGCTGCGCGAGTACTACTCGGTCATCGTCGAGACCACCCAGCTGTTCGGCGCTATGGTCAAGGACTTCGCCGGGGACGGCGCACTGGTGCTGGTCGGTGCACCGGTGCCACGTGCCGACCACGCTCAGACAGGCGTCGAGCTGGCCCGCGGCATCATCGCCGCCCTGCGGGGCCTGCTGACGTCGTACTCCTCGGACGAGATGCCGCTCGGCATCGGGATCGGCGTGGCGTCGGGCGAGTGCGCGGTCGGTGCGATCGGGCCCAGCTCCCGGCTGGAGTACACCGCTGTGGGGACCCCGGTGAACCTCGCCGCCCGGCTGTGCGCGGTGGCGCAGGACGGTGAGATCGTGATCGCGGACAGCACGGTGCGGCTCGTCGAGGCCTCCGCGAGCCGGCGCCCGGCGACGGTGCACGTGAAGGGTTTCCAGGCGCCTGTGCCGGTCATGGTGGAGGTGCCCACCGTCGCCCTTGCCGACTGACTGAGGTAGCTCGTCGTCCGTCTGAGGTAGTGCCGGGTGAAAGCTCGGGAGGTCTCCCGATGTGAGGCCCCCGACCTTAGAACGAACCTGGTTCCATGACGACGAACATCTACCTCGCCCAGCTGCTCGGCGCCGAGCGCCAGCAGGACCTCCTCGAGGCTGCCGCAGCCCGCCGTCGGGCCGTCGCAGCACGTGGCCCGCGCCCGTCCTGGCGCGACCGCCTCTTCCACCATGAGCCCGACACGCGGCCGGCATCGCCGACGGTGACGGGGGACACGTGGATCGCCGCGTAACCCCTGTCCGGTTTGTCCGTTGTACAGGGCAGCAACACGGGAGTCCTCGAATCCCTCCCTCTCGAGGCCTCCACTCTCCCAAAACGGGGTAGAGCCCGGGTGACCAACCTCCTAGGTCACCCGGGCTCCCTCTTCCTCTAGGCCCTCACTGCGGCTTCTCGAGCCCGAACTGGACCACGTCCAGGTAGCCGCTGCGGAACCCGGCCTCCGAGTAGGCCAGGTACAGAGACCACATCCGCCGGAACACGGCGTCGAAGCCGAGGTCGTCCACCTCCGCGGCGCGGGACAAGAAGGTCCGTCGCCACTGCTTGAGCGTCTCGGCGTAGTGCTGGCCGAAGGCGTGCTGGTCGACGACCTCGAGCGAGGTGGCCCGCACCTGGTTCTCGATCTCCCGGATCGAGGGGAGGTGCCCTCCCGGGAAGATGTACTTCACGATCCAGGTGTAGGTGTCCCTGGTGGCGAGCATCCTGTCGTGCGGCATCGTGATCGCCTGCAGGCCGACCTTGCCTCCCGGTGCCAGCAGCCCGTCGAGGACCGCGAAGTACGTCGGCCAGTGGTTCCAGCCCACCGCCTCGATCATCTCGACGCTCACGATCGCGTCGTACTCGCCGTCGACCTCGCGGTAGTCCTGCAGGCGTACGTCGACGCGGTCGCTCAGTCCGGCGGCCGCGATGCGCGTGCGGGCCAGCTCGGCCTGCTCGACGGAGATCGTCACGGTGGTGACGTGTGCGCCGCGGGAAGCTGCGCGGATCGCGAGCTCACCCCACCCGGTGCCGATCTCGAGGAGGCGGGTGCCATCGCCGACCCCCGCGACGTCGAGCAGCCGGTCGATCTTGCGGTGCTGCGCAGTCGTCAGGTCGTCCGGGTGTCCGATCGTCGGGTCGCAGTCGAAGAGTGCCGAGGAGTAGGTCATGGACTCGTCCAGGAAGAGCTTGAACAGGTCGTTGGACAGGTCGTAGTGCCGGTGGATGTTCTCCCGCGCACCCTCCACGGTGTTGTCCTCGTGAGCCGGGCGCCGCCGGACGGCCGCGTTGCGGAACCGCTGGAGAGACGACGGGACGAGCGTCGACAGCTCACCGGCCATCGTGGTGAGGAGGCCGGCAAGGTCGTCGGACTCCCAGTCGCCGGCCTGGTAGGCCTCGCCGAAGCCGATCAGGCCCTCCGCTCCCACCCGGTGGAAGAAAGCGTCAGGGCGCACCAGCTTCAGGGTCGGGTCGTCGGCGTGACCGGACCCCCAGGTGGTGCCGTCCGGGAGGAGCACGCGGATCGGCAGGTTGCGTACCGCGTGTCGCGTCAGCCGACGCGCGACGGCGGCACGGACCGGCTGGTGCGGGACGCGGGCGACGTCGGGCCAGCGGTCGGCGTCAACGAGGTGCGTCGACGGCGTGGAAGTGGTGGTCATCCTGGCTCCTGACTGGTCGTAGGCCTTTGAGGTAGAGGGTGATTCCGTGCCGTCTGATGCCGGCCATCACGGCTCGCGTCTCGAACGGGCGGCGCAGGGCGTCGGCGAGGTCGAGCTCCGGCCGGCGGGTGCCGGTCATCGTCGCCACGAACGGTGGCTCGCCGTCTCGGTGAAGGGTCACCGACACTGCCAGCCGGTCACCCGGCAGCGGGAGCCGCAACGTGTACTCGCCGTCGACGGGGTAGAAGGGCGAGACGTACAGCTCCTTGTCGGTCCGTAGGTCGTCTGGCGTCATCACGTAGCAGTGCCGCCCGCCGTAGGTGTTGCGGACCTCGGCGACGACATGCGTGAGCTCGCCGCCGGTGAGGCAGTAGAAGACCGTCAGGGGGTTGAAGACGTAGCCGAGCACTTTCGGCTGGGCGAGCATGAGGATCTGGTCGGGACCGTGCCCGAGAAGCTCGCGTACGTCGACGTGGTCGGTCATGTCGAACCGGCAGGCTCTGCCGCGCCACCCGGTCAGTCGCGGGAGGTCATCGACGTCCACGAGCCACGTCGTCATCGAGTGCCGGACCTCGTGGCGCAGGGGAGCGCGCCGGAGGTGCCGGATCTCGACGTCGTAGCACGCCGGGACCTTCACCAGCGCGCACCCAGGCTCTCGGCGGCTGCGACTCCCGACCGGCAGCCGTCCTCGTGGAAGCCCCAGCCGTGGTAGGCACCGGCGAAGGCCAGCACGCCGTCGTTGAGCTCAGGCAGCCGACGCTGGGCGGCCACGGACTCGGGAGTGAAGATCGGGTGCCGGTAGGTCATCCGGTCGATGACCTGGTCGTCCGCGATGGAACCCGGGTCGTTGAGCGTCACGAGGTGCGGCCGTTCGGCTTCGAGCCTCTGGAGCCGGTTCATGTCGTAGCTGACCTCGACGCTCGAGGCGGTGGCCGCGCACGTGCGCATGAGGTAGTTCCACGAGCCTCGTGCCCTCGTCGCCGTGGGGAGGACGCGCTCGTCGCTGTGCAGCACCGTGTGGTTGACCGAGTAGGCGAACGACCCGAGCACGTCCCGCTGCGCCGCCGTCGGTTCGGTCAGGAGCGCGAGCGCCTGGTCGGGGTGCGTCGCGACGACGACGGCGTCGTACCGCTGCTCGTCGTCACCGTCGTCACGGACCGACACCCCCTCCGTCAGTCGAGTGATCGCTCGGACCGGCGTCGCGGTGCGCACGGCCGTGAGGTTCTTCGCCGCGCGCTCGACGTACCGCTGGGAGCCGCCGACCACCGTGCGCCACTCGGGAGAACCGGTGACCGAGAGCATCCCGTGGTTGGCCAGGAACTCGAAGAGGTAGCGGGCCGGGTACTGCCCCGCGACGTCCGGGCCGCAGGACCACACGCACGCGACGAGCGGTGTCATGAAGTGGCTGCGGAAGTAGCCGCTGAAGCGGCCGGTGTCGAGGAACTCGTCGAGCGTCGGGTCCTGGCCGGGCGTCCCCAGGAGGGCGCGGGCGCGGCGGTGGAACTTCGGCACGTCGGCGAGCAGGCGCAGGTAGCGCGGCCGTCCAGCGTTCCGAGCCGTCGGGAACAGGCCGGTGAAGCCGAGCGCCCCGGCGTACTCCAGGCCGCACTCGCGGCAGCTGACCGACATGCTCATCTCGGACGGCTGGGTGGCGACGTCGAGCTCGCGGAAGAGCCGGAGGAGGTTCGGGTAGGTCCGCTCGTTGTGCACGATGAAGCCCGTGTCGACGCCGATGGTGCGGCCACCGGCGCCGGGGAGGTCGTGGGTGTGCGCGTGCCCACCGAGCCTCGGCTCGGCCTCGAACAGCGTGACGTCGGCATCGCGCTGGAGGAGGTAGGCGGCGGTCAGGCCGGACACACCGGCTCCGACGACGGCGATCCGGCGTCTGCTCATGCCGGAAGTTCGGAGGCGGCCCGGGACCGGATTGGTCACTTCTGACAGACTCCCGGCATGACGCTTCTGGAGAGCACGCTCACCCTGCCGGACGGGCGTGACCTCGGCTTCGCCCAGTTCGGGGCGCCCGCCGCCGCCGAGACGATCTTCTGGCTGCACGGCACGCCGGGCGCGCGACGCCAGATCCCGTTCGACGCGCGTCAGCACGCCGAGGAGGCCGGCGTCCGCATCGTCGGCATCGACCGGCCCGGAATCGGCTGGTCGAGCCCGCACGTCCACGACAACGTCCTCGGCTTCGCCCGCGACCTCGAAGCACTGGCCGACCACCTCGGGGCCGAGTCCCTGCACGTCGTGGGGCTGTCGGGCGGCGGGCCGTACACCCTCGCTGCAGGTGCCTGGATGCCCGACCGCGTGACCAGCCTCGGCGTCATCGGAGGTGTCGCGCCGACGGTGGGTCCCGACGCCGTGCGTGGCGGGCTCGCGGCCCTCTCGCGACCGCTGGGCCCGGTGGCCAAGGTGGCAGGACGTCCGCTCGGTCGGGTGCTCTCGGGCGCCATCAGGCTGGCGACACCTGTCGCTCCCCAGGCGATCGACGCCTACCGCGCCGTGCAGCCGGCCGGCGACCGCAGGCTGCTGGGCGAGAGCGACTTCCGCAGGATGTTCGTCGACGACCTGACCAACGGCGCCCGCGACCAGTTCTCGGCGATCTTCGCCGACGTCGTCCTGTTCGGTCGCGACTGGGGCTTCCGGCTCGCCGACGTCCGGCAGCCGGTGCGCTGGTGGCACGGGAACGACGACCACATCGTTCCCTTCCGACACGGGGAGCACTGCGTGTCGCGGCTTCCCGACGCCGAGCTGATCCCGCTCGCGGGGGAGGCGCACCTGGGTGGGCTGAGCCTCGCCAAGGACATCGTGGGCGGGCTCGTCCCGGGCGCCGAGGTCGTCGACGAGGTCTTGCACGCCGACGACTGACCGGCAGGATGGTCGTATGTCCACCTTCGAGACCGTGCACGAGCCACTCGAGGCCCGCGACGTCGTGCTGGGCCGCACCACCCACGTCCGTCGCGTCCTGCCCAACAAGACCCGGCGCATGGTCGGCGCCTGGTGCTTCCTCGACCACTACGGTCCCGACGACATCACCGAGGTCGGCGGCATGTGGGTGCCGCCGCACCCGCACACCGGCCTCCAGACCGTCACCTGGCTGTTCGAGGGGCTCGGCCACCACACCGACAGCCTGGGTTCGTCGCAGCTGATCCGGCCCGGCCAGCTCAACGTCATGACGGCGGGCCACGGCATCTGCCACGCGGAGGTGTCGCCGGACGACGCACCGTCGACACTGCACGGCGTCCAGCTGTGGGTGTGTCTGCCCGATTCGGTGAGGGACTCGACCCCGCCCGCCTTCACCCACCTCGCCGACCTGCCCACGATCACCGAGCGCGGCGCCGCGCTGAAGGTGTTCGTCGGGTCGATGGCCGGGCTCACCTCGGAGGCGCCGGCGTTCACGCCGCTGGTGGGAGCCGAGCTGCGTCTCGAGCCGGGTGCGTCCGTCACGTTGCCGCTCGAGGAGACCTTCGAGTACGGCGTCCTCGCGGTGGACGCGGACCTCGTGGTCGACGGCCGGCGGACCGACCTCCACCAGATGAGCTACCTCGGCTGCGGGCGGACCGAGCTGGAGATCAGCGCGCCCGAGGGGGGCATCGCGATCATCCTGGGCGGCGAGCCGTTCGAGGAGGAGGTCGTGATGTGGTGGAACTTCATCGGCCGCAGCCACGAGGAGGTCGTGGAGCAGCGCGAGGCGTGGAACGAGGGTGGTTTCGAGGGGCGCCCCGCGCGGTTCGGCACGGTCGAGGGCTTCCCCGAGCGCCGGTTGCTCGCGCCCGCGATGCCGACCACGCGGCTGAAGCCCCGCGGCCGGTCCTCGGGCTAGACGGAGGCGTCCTCGGGGGCCGAGAAACTCGGGGCCCAGGGAGCGTGCTCGAGCCCTACGCGGTCGATCGCCACCGCTGCCTCGGCAGCGAGGTCACGCAGAGCCGCAACCTCGTCGGGCGTCGCGGCGTGCTGGTCGGCCCAGTAGGCGCCGATGGCCCCGACGGGGTCGTCCTCGCGGATCGGCACCATCGCCAGCGATCGGACGAAGGTCGGGAGGTAGGCGTCGAGCGGGATGCGCTCGTCGACCATGATGTTCGGGATGACCGCGGGCAGCTGGTGGATCATCGACCAGCCGCTGATGCAGTGCGTCACCGGGAACCGCTGACCCTTCCACAGGGGAGCGATCGCGTCCTCGTCGCAGTAGAAGCACTTGTCGCCGTCGCGCAGCACGAATGTGGCCCCGTCGGACTGCGCCAGCGTGCGCGCCGTACGACGGACCACGGCCTGGATCTCGGCGAACGTGGTCGCCGTAGCCAGGGCCTCCCTCCAGCTGGTCATCTCCTGATGGTAGGGCTCCGGGGAGCCGATTCGTTGTCGTGTCAACTACTGAGTCGCCAGGGAAATGTGGTGTCTGTGTGGTTTCTGCGCCTGCTGTGGTCCACAATGGGCACAAGGACAACCGCATAGGTCGGCCTCCCCGATCCGCGAGACCGCTGGGGAAGGCGTCATCTCGACGTCGGATCACCAGGAGGCAACATGACCACCCGTTCAGCGACCCGTGGCGTGCTCTACGTCCACTCGGCGCCGTCCGCGCTGTGCCCGCACATCGAGTGGGCCGCGGGCGGCGTACTCGGTGTCCCCGTGAGCCTGGAATGGACACCGCAGCCGGCCCACCAGGGCAGCTACCGCGCGGAGTACTCCTGGAGCGGCGACGCCGGCACCGCGGCCGCCCTCGCGTCGGCGCTGCGCGGCTGGAACCACCTCCGCTTCGAGGTGACCGAGGACCCGACGTCGTCCACCGAGGGGGCACGCTTCGCCTACACCCCGGACCTCGGCGTCTTCCACGCGGTCACCGGCATCCACGGCGACATCATGATCCCCGAGGACCGCCTCAAGGCCGCGGTCGTGAAGGCAGCCCTCGGCGACACCACCTTGGTCGTCGAGATCGACAAGCTGCTCGGCAAGCCGTGGGACGACGAGCTCGAGACGTTCCGGTACGCCGGCGACGGCGCGCCGGTCCGCTGGTTGCATCAGGTGGTCTGACGCAGACTGGAAGCGTGCGCGCACTCGCCTCGCTCCTCGCCACCGCGCTCCTCGTGAGCGGCTGCACGTCGTCGGACGACCCTGCGGAGTCGACGCCCGATGCCACGCCTCCGGCATCCAGCGTGACTCCCAGTGAGACGTCCGGTGAGACGTCCGGCGAGACACCGACCGCTTCCGCGACCCCTCCGCCGAAACCACCGCACCCCGTGTCGCTGCCGGCGTACTTCGAGAAGCGGTATACCGGCGGCAACCTGCGCATCGGGGAGACCGTCTTCGAGAACAGCGCCTGGACCGAGAGCTACGCGACCTACCGCAGCAACGGGCTGACCATCTCCGGCTCGCTGCTCGTCCCGAAGGGACGTGGCCCGTTCCCGGCGCTGGTCTACGCGCACGGCTACATCGATCCCGACATCTACGTGAACGGGCAGGGCCTGAACCGCGAGCAGGACTACATGGCCGCGCGCGGGTACGTCGTGCTGCACGTCGACTACCGCAACCACGCGGGGTCGGACGACGACCCCCAGTCGGACGTGCAGCTGCGGCTCGGCTACACCGAGGACGTCATCGGTGCCGTTCTCGCGCTCAAGAAGCAGCGATGGGTGGACCCGGAACGCGTCGGTCTGCTCGGCCGTTCCATGGGCGGCGGTGTCGTGTACAACGCGCTGGTCGCCCAGCCAGGGCTCGTGGATGCAGCAGTCGTGTTCGCGCCCGTGAGCTCGAACACCGTTGACAACTTCAACCGCTGGATCCGCAACGACCCTTCACGGTCGGGGATCGCGGACGAGGTGATCCAGCGCTACGGCTCGCCTGAGAAGCGGCCGGGCTTCTGGGCGAGGACGAGTGCCAGGACGTACTTCGACCGGATCACCGAGCCGCTGATGATCCACCACGGGACGTCGGACGACTCATGCCCATTGCCCTGGTCCCGGGCAACCGTGCGTGCCCTCGAGCGCGCCGACAAGAACGTCACCTTCCACGTCTACGACGGCGAGGAGCACGCGTTCGGTCCGCAGTGGCCGCTGTCGATGGAGCGGACGCTTCGGTTCTTCGAGCGGCGCCTGTAGAGGTTCTTGAAGGTGATTCTTGTAGGGGGGCTCTGCAAGGATCGATCGGGTGCGCACCCTTCTCGGAACCCTTGCCCTCGTGCTCTCCCTGAGCGGCTGCAGCCTCTTCGACTCCGGTCCTGATCCCACCGATACCGCGGACGCGCTGGCGAAGGCCCTGTCCGCCCAGGAGCTGACCGGCGTCACCTTCACCGGGGTCGACGACCCGCAGGCGTGGTGGGACGACCTCACCCAAGGTCTGGGCGACGCCACGGTCGAAGTCACGCCCGGGGACGTGAGCGAGGAGGAGGACGAGAGCGCCACCGTGCCGCTGCACTACCGCTGGCAGCTGCCCACCGGAGCCGTCTGGGAGTACGACACCGTCGCGAGCCTGACCGAGGGTGAGGAGAGCTGGACCGTGGCCGCCGACCCGTCGCTGGTGGCCGACCTCCAGGGAGCCGAAGTCCTGTCGTTGAAGCGGGCGTGGCCGCCCCGCGCGGAGATCCTGGGCAACCGCGGTGAGCCGATCGTGACCGAGCGTGACGTCTACCGGATCGGGCTCGACAAGGCCAACGTCCCGAAGGCGACGCAGGCGCAGTCCGCTCGACGGATCGCGGCTCTGGTCGACATCGACCCCGCCGCCTTCGTGGCGACGGTGGAGGCGGCGGGTGACAAGGCGTTCGTCGAGGCGATCGTGCTCCGTGTGGAGGACGTGACACCGGCGGTCGGCAACGGGCTGAAGGCCATCCCAGGAGGCCTGGGCGTCGACGACACACTGCCGCTCGCTCCGACGCGTGAGTTCGCTCGTCCGATCCTCGGCACCGTCGGTGCGGTGACCGCCGAGATCGTGAAGGAGAGCGACGGTGTCTACCGGGCCGGCGACGAGGCGGGCCTCTCGGGGCTGCAGGCGAGGTACGACGAGCAGCTGCGCGGTCAGGTGGGCAGCACGGTGTCGGCGGTTCCCGAGAAGGGCGAGAGTCGGGTGCTGTTCTCCGTCGAGGCGGTCCCGGGCTCGCCGCTCGAGCTGACCCTCGACCTGCGGCTCCAGGAGGTGGCAGAGCGGCTGCTGGCCGACGTCGGCCCGGCGAGCGCGCTCGTCGCGATCCGGCCCTCCGACGGCCACGTGCTCGCCGCGGCGAGCGGGCCCGGCGGCGGGGGTCTCTCGACGGCGACCCTCGGCCAGTACGCACCCGGCTCGACGATGAAGGTCGTCTCCAGCCTGGCTCTGCTCCGATCCGGTCTCACTCCGCAGTCACCGATGGACTGTCCCGCGACCACCGTCGTGAACGGCAAGAGCTTCAAGAACTACGACGACTACCCGAGCTCGGGGCTGGGACGCATCGACCTGGCCCGCGCGCTCGCGAACTCCTGCAACACCGCCTTCATCGGCCAGCGCGACAGGGTGTCGCAGCCGAAGCTGGCGGACGCCGCCGGCGCCTTGGGGCTCGGCATCGACTACGACCTCGGCTACCCGGTGTACCTCGGTTCGGTCCCCGCGAAGGCAACATCGGAGACAGACCACGCTGCGTCGATGATCGGTCAGGCCCGTGTGCTGGCCTCACCAGTGGCGATGGCCGACGTCGCAGCGTCGGTGGGCGCCGGCCGCACCGTGGTCCCGATCCTCGTCCCGGACGCGGCAGTCGAGCCGACGCCGGGCAACCCTCTGACCGAGCAGGAGGCCCGACAGCTCCGGACTCTGATGCGTGGCGTGGTGAGCTCGGGCAGCGGCGTCGGGCTCCTCGACGTACCGGGCGCGCCCGTCCTGGCCAAGACGGGCACCGCGGAGTTCGGCACGGCCTCACCGCCGCAGACCCACGCCTGGATGATCGCCGTGCGCGGGGACCTCGCGGTCGCGGTGTTCGTGGACGTGGGGGAGTCCGGCTCCCGGACGGCCGGGCCCCTCCTCGAGGCGTTCCTACGAGCCGCGTAGCTCCTTCTCGAGCGGAGTGGGGAAGGACGGCACCACCCGGGTCCCCTCGAACCGGGGCTCGAGCGCGGCAGCTGCCCGGCGCACGGCCCGCTCGGCCGCGGCCCCTCGGTCGACCAGGAGCCGGGTCGCGATGCTCCCGTCGCCGCGCACCGACCAGCCGCCGATGATCTCGCCACCCCACCAGACGGTCGGGCCGATGTTGCCGTTGCGGTCGTAGAGCGGCTGCCAGTCGGCTGGGAGATACCACTCCCGCTCCTTCCACCCCATCGCGGTGGGATCGAGGGCGGGCAGCAGCGTCGCCGTCGGCTTCGCCGGCTTCTCGGGCACCGCGTCATCGGCGAGGACCAGGCCGCAGCCGACGTCGACGGTCTCGAGGGCGGCCAGTGCAGCCCGCGTCGCGCCGAGCGTCCACCCGGTCCACCACTGGACGTCCGTCACGGTTGCGGGGCCGAACCGGCGGAGGTAGCGCTCCACGAGTCGCACCCGTGCATCAGGCACCTCCGGGATGCCGGCCGGCCACCAGGTGGCACCGGGCTCCCAGGTGTGGGAGCGAGACGTCCAGCCGCCTCGCGGGATGGCGCGCACCAGGCGCCCTTCGGTGCCCATCAGGACCAGCACCTGGGTGGTGATGTTGCGACGGACGTCCCATGCCTTGCCCGTGCTCGGCAGGATCGCGGTGCGCAGCCGCGGCTCGTCGGTCGAGAGCTCCGTTGCCAGGGAGGTGCCGCGCCTGATCGCTGCGGCCTCAACCGACCGCTCGACGTCCTCGAGCCAGGCGGCGAGCGCTGCACCCTGGGGAAGCGGCGGCTCGGTCGGAAGGGTGGACAGCTGCTGGAGCAGCTGCTTGCGCGCCCTGACCGCTATCTCGAGGGAGGCGGCGTGGTGGACCATCCCTGCGTGCTCGAGCGGCACCACGAAGAGGGTGCGACGCATCGCCATCATCCGCACCAGCGCGCGGTCGTCGTACAAGACGTGGGAGACGTCTTTGAGGGACAGGCCGGCACACCGGGACAGGAGCGAGAGGTAGACCGTCGCCGGGTCGGTCGCGTGCAGCACGACGAGGTCGCGCGTCGCCTGGACCGCGTCTGCCGCCGACCCGTCGAGATGGTGACGCGCCACGACCCGCGCCCGCCGCTGCTCCACCGTGAACTCCACGGCACCACTCAAGCAGCAGCGGCCGACAAACCTCGCCGGGTCAGAGCGGGATGTTCCCGTGGGCGCCGCGGACCGGGCCTGCGGCCATCGCGTCGGCCAGCGCCTGCGCCAGAGCCGTGCGCGTCTTCTCGGGCTCGACGACCTCGTCGACGACGCCGATCTCGACCGCCTTGTCCACGCCGCCGGCGATGCGCTCGTGCTCCGCGGCGAGCTCCGCCTCGACCTGCGGGCGGATCTCGGGGGAGACCTCGAGCAGCTTGCGGCGGTGCAGGATCCGGATCGCCGCGACCGCGCCCATGACGGCGACCTCGGCGCCAGGCCAGGCGAACACCTTGGTCGCACCGAGCGAGCGGGAGTTCATCGCGATGTACGCACCGCCGTACGTCTTGCGCGTCACCAGGGTGATCCGCGGGACCACGCACTCACCGAACGCGTGCAGCAGCTTCGCGCCGCGGCGGACGACGCCGTCCCACTCCTGGCCGACACCGGGCAGGTAGCCCGGGACGTCGACCACGACCACGAGCGGCACGCCGAACGCGTCGCACATCCGCACGAAGCGGGACGCCTTCTCCGCCGAGGCGGAGTCGAGGCAGCCACCGAGGCGCAGCGGGTTGTTGGCGATCACGCCGACCGTGCGGCCGCCCATGCGACCGAGCGCGGTCACGATGTTCGGCGCCCAGCGCTCGTGCAGCTCCTGCGCGGTGCCCTCGTCGAGGATGCCGTTGACCAGCGGGTGCACGTCGTACGCACGCTTCTTGTTGTCGGGAAGCAGGGTCGACAGGTCCTGGTCCTCCACGGCGGCAACCGAGAGCTCGCCCTGGTTGCCGAGCAGCGAGGAGACGATCCGTGCTCGCTCGATGGCCTCGGCCTCGGACTCGGTGAGGATGTGCACGACGCCGGAGCGACGGCCGTGCGGCTCGGGGCCGCCGAGACGCAGCATGTCGACGTCCTCACCCGTGACCGAGCGGACGACCTCGGGGCCGGTCACGAAGATGCGGCCCTCGGGGCCGAGGATGACGATGTCGGTGAGAGCCGGGCCGTACGCCGCACCCCCCGCTGCCGGTCCGAGCACCACGGAGATCTGCGGGATCTTGCCCGACGCCTGCGTCATCGCGTGGAAGATCTGCCCGACCGCGTGCAGGGAGAGGACGCCCTCGGCGAGGCGAGCGCCGCCCGAGTGCCAGAGCCCGATGATCGGGGCGCCGTCCGCGAGCGCACGCTGGTAGGCCTGCACCACGTGCGCGCAGCCGACCTCACCCATCGCGCCGCCCATGACCGTCGCGTCCGAGCAGAAGGCGACCGCATGCGTGCCGTTTACCGTGCCGACGGCGGCGAGCATGCCGCTGCCGTCGTCCTCGGTGATCAGCTCGAGCGTGCCCTCGTCGAAGAGGGCGCGGAGCCGGTGGTTCGGGTTGCGCGGGTCGTCCTCCCGCGCCGGCTTCGCCGGCGCGGCCTGCTGGGTCGGAAGGGGGGCGGGTGCAACGGGTGCAGTGGTCATGGGTCAGACGCTCCTGAACGCGATCGCGATGTTGTGGCCGCCGAAGCCGAAGGAGTTGTTCAGCGCGGCGATAGGCCCCTCGGGGAGCTCGCGTCGCGTGGTGGCGACGTCGAGCCCGATGTCCTCGGGGTCGTCGAGGTTGATCGTGGGGGGTACGACGCGGTGGTGCAGCGCGAGCACCGTGGCGACGGACTCGAGGGCGCCTGCGGCGCCGAGCAGGTGGCCGGTCATCGACTTGGTGCCGGTGACGATGACCTTGTCGGCGGCCTCGTCACCGAGCGCCTGCCGGATCGCAGACGCCTCGGCGAGGTCGCCCTGGGGGGTCGAGGTGGCGTGCGCGTTGATGTGGACCACGTCGGTGGGCTCGAGCCCCGCGTCGGCGATGGCCTTCTTCATGGCGCGGGTCGCACCGGCACCGGACGGGTCGGGCTGGGCGATGTCGTGCGAGTCGGCGGTAATGCCCGCCCCCGCGGCCTCGGCGTACACCCGGGCTCCGCGGCGGGCCGCGTGCTCCTCGGACTCGAGCACGAGGACGGCGGCGCCCTCACCCATGACGAAGCCGTCGCGGCCCTTGTCCCACGGACGGGAGGCCTTCTCGGGCTCGTCGTTGCGCTTCGACAGCGCCATCATCTGGCCGAAGGCCGCCATCGGCAGCGGGTGTACGGCGGCCT
This sequence comes from Nocardioidaceae bacterium, assembly GCA_035699605.1. Taxonomy (GTDB): domain Bacteria; phylum Actinomycetota; class Actinomycetes; order Propionibacteriales; family Nocardioidaceae; genus SSC3. The sequence goes on from DASSPN010000090.1 coordinate 19,330, forward strand.
CGGTGCCCCCGACCACGACGACGTCGGCCCGTCCGAGGCGGATCAGGTCGATGCCCAGGGCGATGGCCTCGTTGCCGGAGGCGCAGGCCGAGACGGGCGTGTGCACGCCGGCCTTGGCGCCGATCGTGAGGCCGATGGCGGCAGCGGGTCCGTTCGGCATGAGCATCGGGATCGCGAGGGGCGAGACCCGACGCGGACCCTTCTCGGTGAGGGCGTCGTAGTTCGACAGCAGGGTGGTGACACCACCGATCCCGGACGCCACGGCCACCGCGACCCGCTCCGCGTCGAGCTCGACGTCGGCAAGACCGGAGTCCTGCCACGCCTCGAGTGCCGCGACGAGTGCGAACTGTCCCGAGCGGTCCAGTCGACGGGCCTTGACCCGGTCGAGGACGTCGGCCGGCTCGACGGCCACCTCGGCCGCGATCTGCGTGGAGAGCTCCTCGGCCCACTCGTGCTTCAGCGGACGCACCCCGGACTGGCCGGCCAGGAGGGCCTCCCAGGTCGTGGTGACGTCGCCACCCACGGGGGACGTGGTCCCGAGTCCGGTCACGACGACTCGAGTCTTGCTCATCCGATTCACCTCAGAAGTTTTGGTTGGGAAGGCGGGGGTCTCCGGCGCCGGAGAGAGCCGGCGCCGGAGAGCACGCGGACAGCCCGGGGCTCAGCCCTGGGCGCGCTCGATGAAGGAGACGGCGTCGCCGACGGTCTTGAGGTTCTTGACCTCCTCGTCGGGGATGCGCACGCCGAACTTCTCCTCGGCGGCGACGACGATCTCGACCATCGACAGCGAGTCGATGTCCAGGTCGTCCACGAACGACTTCTCCAGCTGCACGTCGTCGGCGTCGACGCCGGCGACCTCGTTGACGATCTCGGCGAGCTCGGCGCGGATGTCGAGGGCGGTGGCCATGGGTTTCTCCTTCAGGGGTTTGGATAGTGCGCTTGCTGTTCAGTTGTGGGGCGTGAGTCAGGGGAGGCGGACGACCTGTGCCGCGTAGGAGAGGCCGGCGCCGAAGGCGATGAGCAGCGCGGTGTCACCCCGCTTGGCGTCGCCCTCGTCGTACATGCGCTGGAGGGCAAGCGGGATCGACGCGGCGGAGGTGTTGCCCTGCGTCGCGATGTCGCGGCCCACCTTCACGTGCTCGGGCAGCTTCATCGCCCGGGCCATCGCGTCGATGATGCGCATGTTGGCCTGGTGCGGGACGAAGACGTCGAGGTCGTCGGGGCCGATGCCGGTCTTGTCGAGCGTCTCCCGCCCGATCTTCGCCATCTCGAAGGACGCCCACCGGAACACGGTCGGGCCGTCCATCTGGATGAACGGCATCTCTGGGGAGTCGTCCGCCAGCACCTCGCGCCAGTCCACGCTCTGCCGGATGGCGTCGTACAGCTCGCCGTCGGAGCCCCAGACGATGGGACCGATGCCCGGGGTCTCGGAGGGGCCCACCACGACGGCGCCCGCGCCGTCGCCGAAGATGAACGCGGTGCCGCGGTCGGTGCGGCTGGTCATCTCCGACAACAGCTCCGCCCCGAGCACGAGCACGTGGCGCGTCGTACCTGCCCGCACCATGTCGTTGGCGATGCCCAGAGCGTGACAGAAGCCGGCGCACGCCGCTGAGATGTCGAACGCCGCGGGTGCCTGGGTGCCGAGCTCGTGAGCGAGCTTCGCGGCGATCGCCGGGGTCTGCATGGTGTGCGTGCAGGTGGCGACGATGATCGCGTCGATCTGCGCCGCGTCGAGACCCGCGTGCTCGAGGGCGTTGCGCGACGCCTCGACGGTCATCGTCAGGAGGGTCTCTCCCTCGGCGACCCAGCGACGCTCCTTGATGCCGGAGCGCTGCTGGATCCACTCGTCGCTGGAGTCGATCGCATCGACGATCTCCGAGTTCGGGACGACGCGCGATGGCCGCGACACGCCCAGACCCAGGATCGCTGCATGCGGGGATCCGGCGGGCATCTGCCAGGTGGTCACGCGGGAGCCCCCTCGGGGTGCAGACGGATCAGCGGCTGACCGGGGGAGACGATGTCGCCGTCCTCGACGAGCCACTCGACGATCGTGCCGCCGTGCGGGGCCACGACCTCGGTCTCGTCGCGGAGGCTGGCCACCGCGCCGATCGAGGCCTGCACCGGGATGTGTGCGCCCTCGACGAGCCCGGGGGACTGCTTGAACGTGCCCTTGGACGGGGACACGAGCATCCGCCAGGTGGGGTGCGTGTCGATCTGTGACTGCGCGCCGTGCTTCTCGATGAAGGCCCGGGCGTCGTCGAGCTGGTCGGGGGTCTTGAGCGCGAAGGTCTCGACGCCCTTGAGCGCGCGCTTGGCGATGCCGGTGAGGACGCCGGCCGGGGGCATCTCGAGGATGCCGGTGACGCCGAGGTCGCTCATCGTCTCCATGCAGAGGTCCCAACGGACCGGGTTGCGCACCTGGCTGACGATGCGGGTCAGGACCTCGCGGCCGTCGTGGACGACCTGGCCGTCGCGGTTGGAGATGACGGGCGTGCGGGGGTCGTGGGTGGACACCGACCGCGCCAGGGTGGCGAGAACGTCGACGGCCGGAGCCATGTGCTCGGTGTGGAACGCGCCGGCAACGGACAGCGGCGCCAGCCGTGCCTTCTCCGGCGGGTTCTCGGCGAGCTGCGCGAGCTGCTCGAGGGTGCCGGCGGCGACGATCTGGCCCGGGCCGTTCTCGTTGGCGGCGGTGAGCCCGAGCTGCGCGAGCCGGGCGAGCACCTCCTCACGGTCGCCACCGAGGACTGCGGTCATGCCCGTGGGGGTGACTGCGGATGCGGCGGCCATCGCCTTGCCGCGCTCACGGACCAGGACCATGCCCTGCTCGGCGGTGATGGCGCGGGCGCCGATCGCGGCGGTGATCTCCCCGACGCTGTGGCCCGAGACCGCGCCGATCTTGCCGAAGGCGTCGGCGGGGTGGGGGAAGAGCGAGAGGGCGGCGACGCCACCGGTCGCGACCAGCAGCGGCTGGGCGATCGCGGTGTCGCGGATGGTGTCGGCGTCGGCCGCGGTGCCGTAGTGGATCAGGTCGATGCCCGCCACCGTGGAGAGCCAGTGCATGCGGCTCTCGAAGGCGGGGTCCTCGAGCCAGGGGGTGAGGAAGCCGGGCGTCTGGGCGCCTTGACCGGGGGCGACGATGATCAGCACCCCTTTACTGTGCTGGTCGGCTCACCCTGTTTTCGCGTTCGAGAGCAACGAAGATTCGGCGGGCGACTTTGTAGAAACCCTACAAATCCTGTTGCGGGGAGGTTTCCGGCGCCTGAAGTCTGCCCAAGGTGAGGGCCACGCGGTACGTGTAGCCGTGCCGGGGGTCGGTCGGGGCCAGGCCGGTGACATCCGCTGCGCGACGCAGGCGGTAGCGCACGGTGTTGGCATGGACGAACAAAGCCCGGGCCGTGGCCTCGATCGAGCTTCCGTTCGCGAGGAACGTCGCGACCGTGTCGACGATGCCGGCGTCGACGAGAGGGGTGAAGACCTCCGTGACCAGTTCCCGCCGGGCGTGACCGTCACCGGCCAGCGCTCGCTCGGGAAGGAGGTCGTCGCTTGTGACAGGGCGGGGAGCGTCCGGCCACCCGGGGGCCGCACGCAGACCGGCGACTGCCGCTCTCGCGGAGACGTGTGCCTCCAGGAGGTCGCCGACAACGGGTCCCACCACGATCGGACCGTCGCCGAAGTGGCTTGCCACACTGGCTCCGGCCTTGTCCGCGTCCGTTACGCCGCCGAGTACGGCGACCAGTCGGTCGCCCTGGACGGCGCACAGCGCATCGAGTCCCGCGCTGTGCGCGGATCGCCGTACGTCGTCGATGATCGACTCCTGCGCGTGTCCGGTCGTCGCGCCGCTCGGGAGCCTGCCGAGCACGACGACGACGTCGCCGCGGGACTCCCAGCCCAGGGCACTGGCGCGGGTGCGGACCGTCTCGTCGGCCTCCGCGCGCATCACGGAGTCGACCAGCAGCGCCTCGAGCCGGGCGTCCCAGGCGCCACGCTGCTCCGCGGCGCGGGCGTAGACCTCCGCCGTGGCGAAGGCGACCTCGCGGCCGTACTCCAGCAGGGCCTCGTGCATGACAGCCGCGTCAGCCTTGTCCGCTACGTCCGAAATGCTCTCCTCGACGACCTGGAAGGTCAGCTTCACGAGGGACACTGTTTGGTGGAGATTCACAATGCCCGCCATGTCGCGCGGAGCGACCTCGAACGGCCCGACGTTCGCCAGCAGGTTCGGGTTGGGCTCACGCAGCCAGTCGGCGAACGACACGATGCCGCGCTGCACGATGAGGCTGACGAACGACCGGGACTGGGCCGAGAGCTCCTGGAACCAGGGGAACTCCTCGTCCATGCGCGCCACCGCGAGCGTGGTGAGCCTCCCGGCGGCCTTCGTGAGCTGCGTTGCCAGACGGGCCCGAGCTCGCTTGTCCGTCGGCGCCATGCCTCCAGCGTAGGGCTCGCACCCCCACCGGTCGTCGAGCCGCGACGCGAGGGAGCGAGCCAGCGTGTCGAGACGCGACACGCGGGACGATTCGGACCTGGTGACCGTATCTGACCGATCCAATCAGGACTCATGACCCGAAAGGCTCGCCGAAAAGTTGGTCAGGTGTCAGAATCAGCGAGATTCGGCTCAAATATTGGGGATTCTGGGAGGCATCCGCACCATGCCAAAGCCAGCTGAGGTCCAGTACGTCACCGTCCACGGCCACCGCCGGGCGTACGTGAAGGTCGGGAAGGGCCCAGCCCTGCTCCTGCTCCACGGGCTCGCCTGCGACCACACCACCTGGGACCCGGTGATCGAGAAGCTGGCACGCCGCTACACGGTGATCGCCCCCGACTTCCTGGGTCACGGCACCTCCGACAAGCCGCGTGCCGACTACAGCCTCGGTGGCTACGCCAACGGCATGCGCGACCTGCTGACGATCCTCGGCATCGACAAGGTGACGGTAGTCGGGCACAGCTTCGGCGGCGGAGTGGCGATGCAGTTCGCCTACCAGTTCCCGGAGCGCACCGAGCGGATGCTGCTGGTGGCCTCCGGAGGCCTCGGCAAGGAGGTCACGCCGGCCATCCGAGCGGTCACGCTTCCAGGCTTCCACCAGGCAATGGGCCTCGCCACGCTGCCCGGCGTACTCCCGGTGGCGCAGGCTGGCCTCCGTACCCTCAAGGCCACCGGCGTACCGGCTCTTCGTGATCTCGACGAGATCGCGAACATCCTCGCCTCGTGGCGCGACCCCTACACCCGTCGAGCCATCCGGCACCTGGTCCGCAACGTCGTCGACCTGCGCGGTCAGATCGTCACGATGCGCGACCGTGCGTACCTCACCGAGTCGATGCCGATGTGTGTCGTCTGGGGCAGCGACGACGCCGTCATCCCTGCGAAGCACGCGGAGTACGCCGGCCTGATCGCCCCCAAGGCGACCGTCGAGGTCATCACGAACGCGGGCCACTTCCCGCACCGCGACCACCCCGAGCGCTTCGTGAAGATCGTCAACGACTTCATCAAGAGCACCGAGCCTGCGGTCTACAAGCGCGCCCAGTGGCGCAAGGTCCTCATCGAAGGCGCGCAGGGCCCGGTCCCCGCTGCGGTGGAGGACATCTCCGTGATCGCCTGACGGCCAGCCGGCAGCGGGGCGAGAGGCTTGCGAGCCTGGGCGATCTTTGATCGCTCCCCGCTCGCCTCACCCGAAGACCCGCTCGGCCTCGAGGGTCACGCGTCGCCGCCCTCCTGCAGGATGCCGCGTGTCGCGGTCGGGTCGTTGACCTTGTAGCGGTCGAACGCCTCCTGAACGACCTCCGGCTTCACCTCGCCGCGGGCGGCGAGAGCGGCCAGGGCCTGTACGGCGACCGACGGCGCGTCCACCTGGAAGAAGCGGCGAGCAGCCGGACGCGTGTCGGCGAAGCCGAAGCCGTCGGTGCCGAGGGAGTGGAAGTCGCCGGGGACCCACTTCGCGATCTGGTTCGGCACTGCGCGCATGTAGTCGCTGACGGCCACGAAGGGCCCTGAGGCTTCGGCGAGCTTCGAGGTCACGTAGGGCTGGCGCGGGGCGGAGCCGGGGTTGTTGAAGTTGTGCTTCTCGGCCTCGATGCCGTCGCGGGCGAGCTCGTTCCAGGACGTGACCGACCAGGTGTCGGCGGCGACGCCCCAGTCGTCGGCGAGGAGACGCGCTGCTTCGGTGATCCACGGGAAGCCGACGCCGGAGGCGAGCAGCTGGACCCGAGGCCCCTCCGAGGCAGGCGCCGTCGCCACCTTGTAGATGCCCTTGAGCAGGCCCTCGACGTCGAGGTCGGCCGGCTCGGCGGGCTGAGCGACCGGCTCGTTGTAGACGGTCAGGTAGTAGATGACGTCCTCGGCGTTCTCGCCGTACATCCGCCGCAGACCGTCCTGCATGATGTGGGCGATCTCGTAGGCCATCGCCGGGTCGTAGTGCACGACAGCCGGGTTGGTTGCCGCCAGCAGCGGGGAGTGCCCGTCGGCGTGCTGCAGCCCCTCGCCGGTGAGCGTGGTGCGACCGGCGGTGGCGCCGAGAAGGAAGCCCCGCGCGAGCTGGTCGGCCATCGCCCAGGCGGAGTCGCCGGTCCGCTGGAAGCCGAACATCGAGTAGAAGATGTAGAACGGGATCATGTGCTCGCCGTGCGTGGCGTACGACGACCCGGCGGCGGTCGCCGACGCCATGGCACCGGCCTCGGAGATGCCCTCGTGCAGGAGCTGTCCCTGCACGGACTCCTTGTAGGCGTTGAGGACCATGCGGTCCACGCCTTCGTAGTTCTGACCGTGCGGGCTGTAGATCTTGGCGGTCGAGAACATCGAGTCCATGCCGAACGTGCGGAACTCGTCAGGGGCGATCGGCACGAGGCGCTTGCCGATCTCCGGGTCCTTCATCCAGTCCTTGAGCAGCCGAACAGCCGCCATGGTCGTCGCGACCGGGGCCTTGGCGCCCTGCTTGAGCTCTGCGTACACCGCGTCGCCGGGAAGCTTGAGCGGCTTCGCCCGCACGACACGCTGGGGCAGTGACCCGCCGAGCTGGCGGCGACGCTCGAGCATGTACTCGATCTCCGGGGCCTTCTCGCCGGGGTGGAAGAAGGGCGCGACGCCCGTCCGCTCGTAGTGCTCGTCGATGTCCCGGTCACTCACGGGTAGGTAGAGACGGTCACGGAAGCGCTTGAGCTCCTCGACGGTGAGCTTCTTCATCTGGTGCGTGGCGTTCTTGCCCTCGAGCTGCTTGATCGTCCAGCCCTTGATGGTGTGCGCCAGGATGACCGTCGGCTGGCCGACGTGCTTGGTGGCCGAGTCGAACGCGGCGTACACCTTCTTGTAGTCGTGACCGCCGCGCGGCAGCTTCTCGATCTGCTGGTCGGTCATGTGCGCGACGAGGGCCCGCAGCCGCGGGTCGGGACCGAAGAAGTGCTCGCGGTTGTACGCGCCGTTCTCGACGGAGAACGTCTGGAACGCGCCGTCCGGCGTGGTGTTCATCTGGTTCACCAGGACGCCGTCGACGTCGCGGGCGAGCAGCTCGTCCCACTCGCGTCCCCAGACGACCTTGATGACGTTCCAGCCCGCGCCGCGGAAGTACGACTCGAGCTCCTGGATGATCTTGCCGTTGCCGGTGACGGGCCCGTCGAGCTGCTGCAGGTTGCAGTTCACGACGAACGTGAGGTTGTCGAGCTCCTCGCGGGCGGCGATGCGAATCGCACCGAGGGACTCGGGCTCGCCCATCTCGCCGTCGCCGAGGAACGCCCACACGTGCTGGTCGGACGTGTCCTTGATCCCGCGGTTGTGCAGGTAGCGGTTGAACCGCGCCTGGTAGATCGAGTTGAGCGCGGTGAGGCCCATCGAGACGGTGGGGAACTCCCAGAAGTCCGGCATCAGCCGCGGGTGGGGGTACGACGAGAGCCCCTGGCCGACACCGTGCTGCACCTCCTGGCGGAACCGCGACAGCTGTACGTCGGTCAGCCGGCCTTCGAGGAAGGCGCGAGCGTAGATGCCGGGGGAGGCGTGGCCCTGGATGAAGATCTGGTCGCCGCCGCCGGGGGCGTCCTTGCCCTTGAAGAAGTGGTTGAAGCCGACCTCGTAGAGCGACGCCGACGACTGGTACGTGGCGATGTGGCCGCCGACCTCGAGACCCTTGCGGTTCGCACCGGACACCATGACGGCGGCGTTCCAGCGGATGAACGCGCGGACGCGGCGCTCGACGTCCTCGTCGCCGGGGAACCAGGGCTCACGCTCGGGCGGGATCGTGTTGATGTAGTCGGTGCTGCGCAGGGCGGGGACGCCCACCTGCTTCTCGCGGGACCTCTCCAGCAGCTTCAGCATGACGTACCGGGCGCGGGCGCGGCCGCGGTCGTCGATGAGCTTGTCGAGCGACTCGATCCATTCGCGGGTCTCTTCGGGATCGATGTCGGGGAGCTGGGTCGGAAGGCCCTCGTGGATCACAGCGGGGCGTTCGTAGGCGCGTTCGTTGGTCTCGGACACTCTGGCATCGTTGCACGCTGGAACGTTCCAGAAAATCTACTCGGCGGTAGTACCAGACGCCGGTCGATGACGGGCCGGGCGGGCGCAAATGCTTGCGTACCCGCAGCAAACCCGATGGACTACGCCCAACGACCCGTAGTCGCACGAGATGGAGGACGACAGTTGAGCGCGACCCCTGGTGGCGCGGAGGTCCAGGACGCAGGCACCAAGCTCGGGCTCAAGGCCGAGATGGTGGTCCAGGAGCTCGGTTGGGACGAGGACGTCGACGACGAGCTTCGGATGCAGATCGAGAACGCCATCGACGGCGACATGGTCGACGGTGACTACGGCAACGTCGTCGAGGCCGTGCTCCTGTGGTGGCGCGACGACGACGGGGACCTGGTCGACGGGCTCGTCGACTCGCTCACCGACCTGGTGGCCGGTGGCTTCATCTGGCTGATGACACCCAAAGTGGGTCGCCCCGGTTCCGTCGATGCTGCCGACGTCGCCGAGGCTGCCGAGATCGCGGGTCTCGCGACGACGATCACCGCCGCGGTGAGCAAGGACTGGGCGGCCACCCGGCTGGTGGCCCCGAAGTCCGGGCGCTGACCGCCCTTCCGAGCAGGAGCGACACGCTGTGAGAGTGGCCCAGTCCGTCCGGATCCTCGCCGAGGCGGGCATCGTCCGGCCGATCAGCCCCGTCAAGCTGCTCCGCACCGCCGGTGCCGTGCGCGGTTGGGGCCTGGGTCCCGCGGGTGGGTTCGCGGCCCTGGCGGCCCGCAACCCGGACGGTGAGGGTCTGATCGACGAGCTGGGCTCGCTCACGTTCGGTGAGATCGACGAGCGCGGACGACGGCTGGCCAACGCGCTGCGCGAGCTCGGCGTCCGGGCGGGCGACGGCGTCGCCATCATGTGCCGCAACCACCGTGGCTTCATCGACGCGAGCCTCGGTGCGGCCCGGCTGGGCGCCGACATGCTCTACCTCAACACCGCCTTCGCCGGACCGCAGCTCGCAGAGGTCGTGGCCCGCGAGAAGCCTTCGGTGCTGGTGTACGACCAGGAGTTCGAGGGCCTGCTGTCCGGCATCGACGGGGTCACGCGCATCGTCGCCTGGGTCGACCGGGACACGGGCGGTCTTCCCACGGTCGAAGGACTGATCGCCGGGGGCTCGACGACCAAGCTCGCTGCGCCGCCGAAGCCCGGTCGCATCGTCATCCTCACGTCGGGCACGACCGGCACGCCCAAGGGTGCGCCGCGGTCCGAGGCCGGTCTGGACGCCGCGGTCGCCCTGCTTTCACGGATTCCCATCCGCCGCGGGTGGCGGGTGCACATCGCGGCCCCGCTCTTCCACACCTGGGGCCTGGCACACCTGTTGCTCGGGATGCTGATGGAGACCTGCACGGTCCTCACCCGGCGGTTCGAGCCGGAGGAGTGCCTGCGGGTCGCGACGAAGAACGACGTCGACGAGATCGTCGTGATCCCGGTGATGCTGCAGCGCATCCTGCGGCTGCCCGAAGACGTCAGGCAGCGCTACGACCTCCGGCACGTGAAGGTGGTGGCATCGTCCGGGTCGGCGCTCGCCGGCGACCTGGCGACCGAGTGGATGGACGCTTTCGGCGACAACCTCTACAACACCTACGGGTCGACGGAGGTCGCCTACGCCACCATCGCGACGCCTGCGGACCTGCGCGCCGCCCCCGGCACGGCCGGGAAGCCGCCCCTGGGCACGACGGTGCGGCTGTACGACGAGAGCGACCGCCCGTCGCCGGCGGGCCAGCCGGGGCGCATCTTCGTCGGCAACGGCATGCTCTTCGAGGGCTACACCGGCGGAGGTGGGAAGCAGGTCATCGACGGCCTGATGTCGTCCGGCGACGTCGGCCGGTTCGACGCCGAGGGCCGGCTCTTCGTCGAGGGTCGTGACGACGACATGATCGTCTCCGGTGGCGAGAACGTCTTCCCCCAGGAGATCGAGGACTGCCTGACCCGTCACGACGCGGTCGTCGAGGCTGCCGCGATCGGGATCGACGACCCGGAGTTCGGCAAGCGCCTGCGGGCGTTCGTCGTACTCGTGGACGCCGGCGCCGCGACCGAGGACGAGCTCAAGGACCACGTGAAGCAGAACCTCGCGCGCTACAAGGTGCCGCGGGAGATCGTGTTCCTCGAGGAGCTGCCCCGCAACGCGACGGGAAAGATCCTCAAGCGGGTCCTGGCGGACCAGTGACACCCCTCGAGGTCGGTGCCGAGGCACCTGACTTCGCCCTGCGCGACCAGCACGGCACCACGGTGACGCTGTCGTCGTACCGAGGAAGAGCCGTGGTCCTGGTCTTCTACCCCTGGGCGTTCACCCGGGTCTGTGAGGGTGAGCTCCGGACGCTCCAGGAGCTGCTCCCGGAGTTCCAGAACGACACCACGGCTCTGCTCGCGGTCTCGTGCGACCCGATGCACTCGCTGAGGGCGTTCGCCGAGGCAGACGGACTCACCTTCCCGCTGCTGTCGGACCACTGGCCGCACGGTGAGGTGTCGCGGGCGTTCGGGGTCTTCAACGAGGCGACCGGGGCGGCGAACCGATCGACGTTCGTCCTGGACGGCACGGGTGTGGTCGCCTGGGCGGTCCACAACGCGTTTCCGCAGGCCAGAGACGTGGAGGACTACCGCAAGGTGCTTCGGAAGACCGCCAAGTAAAGAAATCGCAGACTTTCGAGAAACCGGAGACAGAACGTTCCGGAAGCGGTTCAATTGTTCTTGCTAGGACCGCTGGTGACCCGAGACGCCAGCGGTCCTACGCTTTTTCCCGGACGATTCGCCCGCCCCTGAGGCGCTCGCGTAGTCTGTGCGACTGCACAAGCGACGGTAGCTCAGCGGTAGAGCACTCGGTTTACACCCGAGCGGTCGGCGGTTCGAAACCGTCCCGTCGCACTTGCCGCTGACGGCGGCCGGCAGGACGATGGTTCCCATGTCTCGGGAGCCGGTCCCCACGGACCCACCCGCCCAGCTCGTGGCTCCGGTGGCAACTCTTCTCGAAGACCAGGTCCTCGCCGTCGAGGCGGCGCTCCACGAGCTGCGCCGTGATCCCGAGGGCATGATCCACGACACGCGGATCGCCCTGCGCAAGCTGCGCAGCACGCTCTCGGCCTACGCCGCGGTCCTGCACGCCGAACCCGCCAAGATGCTCCGTCGGGAGCTCACCTGGCTGGCCGGGGAGCTGGGCCCGGCTCGTGACTCCCAGATGCTGCTGGCCCGCATGGCAGAGACGGTCGAGCTCTCCACGGGGACGGACGAGGCGCGAGCGATCCTGGCGCAGTTCCGGGCCGAGGAGACCTCGGCGTTCACCGAGGTTCGGGCAGCGCTGGAGTCCGAGCGCTGCGCGAGCCTGATCGCCCGGCTCGACGTCGCCCGGCTGCGGTCGTTGGTGGTGCCGGGCACGACGTACGACGGGCCGGCGGGCCAGGACCTGCAGCGCCTGGTGGACGACCTCGAGGCGGTGACAGGAGCGCCCGACGCGCGCCTGCACGAGCTCCGCAAGGCTGTGAAGAAGGCGCGCTACGTCCGCGGCCTCCACGACGATGTGGACTCGGCGCTGAAGCGGGTGCAGACGGTGCTCGGCGAGCACCAGGACTCGGTCGTCGCACGACAGCGCCTGGCCACGCTGCCACCCTCGGCACTGCGCGACGCGTTGGTGGCGCGGGAGTCGGATGCCGGGGACCGGTCCGCCGAAGCGCTGCGCAAGGCGGTACGCAAGCTCCGCAAGACCCTACGATCGGGCGCATGACCGCGCCCCGGCTCAGCGACGTTCTCGGTGTCCTCGACGCTCTCTACGATCCCCGCTGGGCCGACGCGTGGGACCGGGTGGGGCTCGTCTGCGGTGACCCGGAGGCCTCGGTCGAGCGCATCCTCTTCGCCATCGACCCCACTGAGGCGGTGGTCGACCAGGCGGTGGAGTACGGCGCCGACCTCCTCGTGGTCCACCATCCGCTGCTCCTGACCCCGGTCAGCTCGGTGGCCGCCACGACGCCGAAGGGCCGAGTCGTGCACCGCCTGCTGGGCAACGGCGTCGCGCTGCTCACCGCGCACACCAACGCCGACACCCCGGCGTACGGCGTCAACGACTCGCTGGCGCGTGCCGTCGGCATCGTCGACCCCAGGGTCCTGCTGCCCACCGACGACACCGCGCTCGACAAGCTCGTGACCTTCGTTCCCCACGACGCCGCCGACCGGGTGCGCGACGCGATCACCTCCGCGGGCGCCGGGCACATCGGCGACTACGACTCCTGCACGTTCACCTCGGTGGGGGAGGGCCGGTTCCGGGCGCTGGACGGCGCGAACCCGACGATCGGCAGCGTCGGTGAGCTCGAGGTCGTGCCGGAGTCGAGAGTGGAGTCGGTGTACCCGCGTGCTCGGCGGGGAGAAGTCCTGGCGGCGATGGTCGCCGCGCACCCCTACGAGGAGCCGGCGTACGACGTCTACGAGCTCGGTGCCGGTCGGGTCGAGGCAACCCGGGGCCACGGTCGCATCGGCTCGCTCGAGACCCCCACCACCCTGCGAGAGTTCGCCGCCCACGTGGCGACCGCGCTGCCCGGCACCGCGCACGGCGTGCGCGTCGCCGGTGACCCGGACCGCGAGGTGAGGACCGTCGCGGTCGGCGCGGGCGCCGGCGACTCGCTGCTGGACCTGGTCGCCGGGTCCGGCGCCGACGTGTTCCTGACCAGCGACCTGCGGCACCACCGGGCGGGGGAGTTCCTCGAGCTGCGCGGCCCTGCCCTGGTCGACGTGGCGCACTGGGCGGCGGAGTGGACCTGGCTCCCGGTGGCGGAGGGGAGAGTGGTGGCGGGCCTCGCAGAGCGGGGATATACGGTGGACACCCGGGTGAGCACGTTGGTCACCGACCCCTGGACGTTCCGCGCCGGCGCCTGACGTCGGTCACTGATCAGGAGATCCTCCGCTGAAAGCCGATCCCTTCGCCCAGCTGAAGCTTCTCGACGTCCAGGAGCTGGACTCCCGACTCGACGCTCTCAGGCATCAGCTCGCGACCCTGCCGGAGCACGCCGAGCTGGCGACGCTCTCGGCCTCGCGAGCCGAGCTCGACGCGGAGGCCAAGGATCTCGCGGTGAAGGTCGACGACCTCACGCGCGAGCAGAAGAAGGCCGACCAGGACGTCGAGCAGGTCAAGGCGCGTCGCAAGCGCGACCAGGACCGGATGGACCAGGGGCTGGTCAGCAACCCGAAGGACCTCGAGCACCTGTCCCACGAGCTGGTCTCGCTCGACCGCCGGATCACAGAGCTGGAGGACATCGAGCTCGAGGTCATGGAGCAGCTCGAGACGGCCCAGTCCGAGCTCGCGTCACTGCGCGACCAGCTCGAGACGATCGACGAGAAGGGCAAGGGCCTCCTGGCAAGCCGTGACGAGAAGGCAGCGGCGCTGCAGGAGGAGTCGCAGAAGGTCACCGGTGACCGCACGTGGACGGCCTCGGGCGTGCCGGACGACCTGATGGCGCTGTACGAGAAGCTGCGCGAGTCCAAGGGCGGGGTCGGTGCCGCGGCACTGCGTCAGCGTCGCTGTGGTGGCTGCGGGCTGGAGCTCAGCCCCGCAGACCTGGCTGCCATCAAGGCACGTCCAACGGACGACGTGGTGCGCTGCGAGGAGTGCAGCCGCATCCTGGTGCGGACGTCGGAGTCCGGCATCTGATGACCTACCGCTCCGTCCAGATCGAGGCCGACGGGGGCTCACGGGGCAACCCTGGCCCCGCGGCCTACGGCGCGGTGCTCTTCGACGCCGAGACCCGGAAGGTCATCGCGGAGAAGGCGGCCACCATCGGCGAGGCGACCAACAACGTCGCCGAGTACAGCGGCCTGATCGCGGGCCTCGAGCTCTACCACGAGTACGCCGAGGGCGCGGCGCTCGAGGTGCGCATGGACTCCAAGCTGGTGGTCCAGCAGATGTCCGGTGCCTGGGCGATCAAGCACCCCGACATGAAGGTGCTGGCCCTCAGGGCCCGGCCCCTCGTCCCCGAGGGGACGACCTGGACGTGGATCCCGCGCGAGCAGAACAAGCACGCCGACCGCATCCTCAACGAGGCGCTCGACGGCAAGAAGCTCGAGAGCGGTCCCGCCGAGGACACTCTCGTCGAGGCCGCCGACGCCTCCCGCGAGCGCCGCAAGCCGCCGTGGGAGCAAGGTCCGCCCACCACGCTGGTGCTGGTCCGGCACGGCGAGACCGACCACACCCGGGACAAGAAGTTCAGCGGGAGCGGCGGCGACGACCCGGGCCTCAACGAGGACGGCCGCGCCCAGGTGCAGGCGACAGCCGACTGGCTGGCCCCGCTCGCCGACGAGGTCGACGCCGTCGTCACCTCGCCGCTGCGACGCACGCGTGAGTCCGCCGACATCCTGGCCGCTGCACTCGGCCACCCGGTCGAGGTCGAGGAGGGCATCGCCGAGGCCGCCTTCGGCGCCTGGGACGGGCTGACCTTCCTCGAGGCCCGCGAGCTCGACGAGGCGGCGTTCGACAAGTGGATCGGCTCGTTCGACCTGCCCGCCGGTGGGACGGGGGAGTCGGTCAAGGACGTCGAGCTGCGGGTACGTCGTGCCCGCGACCGGCTCATCGCCGCGCACCCCGGGAAGACGGTCGTCTGCGCCACCCACGTCACGCCGATCAAGCTGCTGGTGAAGCTCGCGCTCGACCTGCCGATGGAGTCGATCTACAAGACCGAGCTGGCGCCGGCGAGCGTCACGATCATCGCGTGGTACCCGGACGGACATCCGGTGCTCAAGCTCTTCAACGGTCGCCCGGCCGACGTACTCACGTCGAACCGTTCGTTCTAGAGCTCTGAGACGACGACGTCGAGGACGCCCTTCTTGGGTCCCTCCTCGACGGTCCAACCGAGGTCACCGAGCTGCTCGGCGAACCCCCACGGCGTCGCCGCGACACCACCGTCCTCGAGCACGTCGCGCACGAGCCGCCCCTTGGTCGCCTTGTTGAAGTGCGACACGACCTTGCGGGTGCCGTTGTGCTCGTGGAGCACGCGGACACCCACCACGCGGGAAGCAGTCTCGCGGGAGGGACGCCAGAAGGCGGCGTACGTCGAGGAGCGCAGGTCGACGACGAGGCCGTTGCCGGCAGCTTCCTGCACCGACTGGTCGAGGTGTCGGTTCCAGTACGTCGCGACCGCGCCGATGCCGGGGAGCGTCACGTTTCCGGCGAGGCGGTACGAGGGGATGCGGTCGCCCGGCCTGACGAGCCCGAAGAGCGAGGACGTGATCGCCACCCACTGCGTCGCGCGGCGCTTGGCCGCACCCTCGAGTGACGGGAGGTCGAGCGCCTCGTAGAGAACTCCGCTGTAGACGCGATCGGCACGCGCCGTGGGGGCACTACGCAGCCGCGCGTTCTTGTCGATCTCGGCGGACTGGGTGGAGCCCAGGCCGAGGGCGCGCTCGGCCACGTGACGGGCCGCCTCGGACTCGAGGGGAAGGCCGTCGGTCGTGCACAGGGAGACTAGGGCGCCGACCATCTCGGCACGGTGCTCGGAGAGTTCCGGAAAGCTCAGAGCGTCAAGCTGCACGGGGAATCCGCGCTTCGGCGCGGTCTTCCCCTCCGAAGGTGGCAGCAGGATGAGCACGGGAGAACTCTAAGGTTGCAGTGCAGCTCTTTCGTCAGTCGTCCAGGGAACGGGGGAAGCATCGTGCCGAAACGTGTCGTACGTCTCAACGACGAGGCGTGGGAAGCGGACGGCGCGCAGCTCGCTGTGGCCGTGGCCACAGTGCAGCAGGAGCTCGGGGTCACCGCTACCTTCCCCTCGGCGGTCGAGCGCGCCGCGCGCGACGTGTCGCCGCGGCTGCCCGAGCTCGACCGGACCGATCTCCCCTTCGTGACGATCGACCCACCCGGTGCGATGGATCTCGACCAGGCGCTGCACCTGGAGCGGGAGGGCGACGGCTACGTGGTGCACTACGCCATCGCCGACGTCGCGGCGTTCGTCGACCCGGGCGGGCCGATCGACCTCGAGGCCCATGCGCGCGGCGAGACGCTGTACGGCGCCGACTCGAAGGTTCCCCTGCACCCGAAGGTGCTGTCCGAGGGGGCAGCGTCCCTGCTCCCCGAGTTGGTTCGCCCCGCGCTGCTGTGGACCATCCGGCTCGACGCGACGGGGGAGCGCACCTCGGTGCACGTGGAGCGTGCACGGGTGAGGAGCACCGCGAAGCTGACCTACGAAGGCGTGCAGCGGCAGATCGATGACGGAGCGGTCGACCCCATGGTCGCGCTGCTCCGCGACATCGGTGAGCTGCGGCTGGCGCGCGAACGCGACCGAGGGGGCGTCTCGCTGCCGCTCCCGTCCCAGGAGATCGAGGTCGACGAGGACGGCCACTGGTCCCTCACCTACCGGAGCCAGCTGCCGGTCGAGCTCTGGAACGCGCAGATCTCGCTCCTCACGGGGATGTCTGCGGCGGCCCTCATGCTCGAGCACCGCGTCGGCATCCTGCGCACCCTGCCGCCGGCCGACCCTCGCGATCTGGCCCGGCTCCGGCGTACGGCGAAGGCCCTGCACGTGGCGTGGCCCGAGGGCATGTCCTACCCGGAGTTCATCAGGTCCGTCGACCCGACGACGTCCACCGGAGCCGCCGTCCTGGTGGCCGCCACCCGGACGCTCCGGGGCTCGGCGTACGTCGGGTTCGACGGCACGCTGCCCGAGCAGCTGGAGCACTCGGCGATCGCCGCGCCGTACACCCACGTCACCGCGCCGCTCCGGCGCCTCGTCGACCGGTACGCAGGCGAGGCGTGCGTGGCCTTGTGCGCGGGGGAGCCCGTGCCGGAGTGGGTGCGCTCGGAGCTCACCACGCTCCCGGACGTGATGCGTGAGTCGGCGCGACGATCGAACCAGTACGAGCGGTCGCTGGTGGACCTTGTCGAGGCAGCCGTCCTCCAGGAGTACGTCGGAAAGGTGTTCGACGGAGTGGTGGTCGCCGTCGACGAGCGTGACCCGCGTGAGGGCAAGGTCGTCATCCAGAGCCCGGCGATCGAGGCCGAGTGTGTCGGGTCCGACCCGCTACCCCTGGGCGAGGACGTGAAGGTGCGACTGGCCAGCGCAGACCTCCGCGCCCGGCTGGTGACGTTCGAGCTCGCCTGACCTCTACGATGGAGGGCGGATGAGCCGGCCGGGCGACCGCGGCGTCGCGGGCAACCGCGGTGTCGAGGAAGGTCCGGGCTGCACAGGGCAAGGTGGTGGGCAACACCCACCCGGGGTGACCCGCGGGACAGTGCCACAGAGAACAGACCGCCCCTCGCTGCTTCGGTAGCGAGGGGTAAGGGTGAAACGGTGGTGTAAGAGACCACCAGCGGTCCGGGTGACCGGACCGGCTCGGTAAACCCCACCTGCAGCAAGGTCAAGAAGTCCTGGCTCCGGCCAGGGCGCGCGAACGTCGGAGGGCGGCCCGCCCGAGTTCGCGGGTAGACCGCACGAGGCGGCCGGCAACGGTCGTCCCAGATGGATGGTCGCCGACCGTGGCGCCGTGAGGACCACGGAGACAGAACCCGGCCTACAGGCCGGCTCATCCGCACATGCCTCTCTGACCTGGGCTCTTGTTCTTGAGAGGCCGCTACTGCGGCAGTGATTTCAGTTGGGGTACCCCGAGTGCGTTATCGATGACGGCACTGCTCTGGTCGTCCTCGTCACCCATGAGGTGTCCATACGTATCCCAGGTCTGGTCTGGCGACCCCGCGGCGTACGGCCTCGAAACCGCTCACCACGGCCCGGACGCAGGGACTCCCGGCAATGCGGACGGCTGTTACCAGACCACAGGCTCGGTCCCGCCCAGTCAGGACGTCGACAATCCGGCCATCCGGTAACGGCTCTGGGATCAGGGGAATTGCTGAGCCCTCCAGTCGGGGCGGGTCAGCAGTTCTCCCGATGTGTGGAAGGGCCCCCGGTTCCTATCGTCGCGTCAGAAGCATGAAACCAAGCGATGGAGGACATCATGAGCACCCATCCCAACGTTGCGGTCATCGACCAGATGACCCAGGCGATTGTCGAGAACGACCGCGAGACTCTGACGCGCATCTTCACCGACGACATGGTCTTCCACGGCCGTGGTCCGGTTCCGTTCGCAGGCGACCATGACGGCGTCGACGGACTGCTCACGGCCCTTAGAGCAGTCTTCGAGCTGACCGACGGGGACGTGAAGCTCGAACAGCTCTTCTGCCTAGCTGACGACGAGTGGGGGGCAGAGTGGGAGTACGCCGTCTACGGCCGCAACGGGCGGACGCTGGAGATGAACGACTCGTTCGTCTACCGGTTCCACCAAGGCCGGATCCGCGAGATGTGGTTCATCGCGGCCGGACCAGCAGACGCGGCGTCGTTCTGGGCATAGCGACGCGTTAGCGCGACACTGAGCCCATGGGCGACGGGGTCGGCCGTGGACGGGACGCGTTCGACAAGCAGGCCTGGCGACGGGCCTACGACGAGCTGTCCGCGGCCGCAGTCGTCGAGCCGCTGGAGGTCGATGATCTCGAGCGGCTGGCGTCCGCGGCCTACCTCGCCGGGCTCAGCGACGAGAGCCGGTCGGCCTGGATCAGCGCGCACGAGAAGTGCGCCCACGTCGGCGACGTGGCTCGAGCCGTGCGTTGCGCCTTCTGGTTGGCCTTCGCGTTGCTGAACGCCGGTGACGTGGCGCGCGGCGGTGGTTGGGTCGACCGTGCCCAGCGGCTCCTCGATGAACGCAAGATCGACTGCGTCGAACGCGGCTACCTGCGCTACGCAGCCGGGCTGCGCGCGGCGTTCTCCGGCGACGCGAAAGGCGGGTACGAGGGGTTCCACGCTGCGGCTGAGATCGGCGTCCTCTTCCGCGACGCAGAGCTTGCGGCGCTGGCGCGGATCGGCGAAGGCAGGTGCCTGATCTGGCTCGACCGGGTGGACGAGGGGGTCGCCCTGCTCGACGAGGGCCTGGTCGCCATCGAGGCCAACGACATCTCGGCGATCGCGGTCGGCGATGCCTACTGCACCGCTATTGAGGGCTACACCGAACTACTCGACGTCGGCCGCGCCCACGCATGGACGGCGGCAATGAGTCGCTGGGTCGACGCGCAGCCAGAGCTCGTCCTCTACCGAGGTCAGTGCCTGATCCACCGCGCCGAGCTGCTGCACCTTCATGGTGAATGGGACGCGGCGGCCGAGCAGCTCGACGAGGCGTTCCGCCGTACGGCCGACCCAGTCGGGCAGCGGTCGCGGGGCGCCGCGGCCTACCTGAAGGGTGAACTGCATCGACTCCGTGGCGAGGACCGCGCAGCTGAGTCCCAGTTCCAGGCGGCCAGCGAACTCGGTCGCGATCCACAGCCCGGCCTCGCGCTCTTGCGCTTGGCGACAGGAAAGCTCGAGGCGGCCGTAGCGGCGATCAGAAGGGCCTATAGCGAAGCCGGCGACCCCGTTGCCCGCGCACGACTTGCCGCCGGGTACGTCGAGATCAGCCTCGCCGCCGGTGACGTGACCACCGCTCGGTCTGC
>DASSPN010000091.1:0-20434 GCA_035699605.1 Nocardioidaceae bacterium
ACCCCGACACCGTTGCCGTGGGCGTCGGCGAGAGCAGCGACGAAGCGGTCCAGCTGCGGGAGGATCGCCCCGTCGGCGAGGTCGTCGGCCTCACCGAAGCCGGGGAGGTCCACCGCAACGGCGGACCTCCCGGCTTGCGCGAGGCGGGCGAGGACTCCGGACCAGGTGTCGGCGCTGTCGCCGAAGCCGTGCAGGAGCACGACGGTGGGGCCACCACCACTCGTCGTCAGGACCCGGGTGCGATACCCGGCGTACGTCGCCTCGCCCGCGCGCACCGCAGCCACGCCTCTCACCGGGCGAGGACGCCCTTGGCGACGTGCGTGACCTGGACCTCGTTGCTGCCCGCGTGGATCATCAGGGACTTCGCGTCCCTGGCGAGCTGCTCGACGCGGTACTCCGCCATGTAGCCGTTGCCGCCGAAGAGCTGGACCGCCTCGAGCGCGACCTCGGTCGCGGCCTCCGACGCGTACAGCTTCATCGCGGAGGCCTCGGCGAGCGACGGGACCTTGCCCTTCTGCAGGTGCTCGAGCGTCGAGAACACCATGTTCTGGACGTTGACCCGGGCGACCTCCATACGCGCGATCTTGAGCTGGATCAGCTGGAAGTCGGAGATCGGCTTCCCCCACAGCATCCGGCTCCTGGCGTAGTCGACCGCCAGCCGCTGGCACTCGTTGATGATGCCGAGCGCGAGGATCGCGACGCCCATCCGCTCACCGGCGAAGCTGCTCTTGACCTCGTCCTTCGCGCCGCCGAGCTCCTCGGTCTCCCCGAGCAGCCGGTCCGGCGTGAGGCGCACGTTGTCGAAGAAGAGCTCGCCGGTCGGCGACGACATCATGCCCATCTTCTTGAACGGCTTCCCCTGGGTGTAGCCCTCCATGCCCTTGTCGAGCACGAACGTGAGCACCTTGCGCCCCCGCTTGTCAGCGCCGTCGCCCTCGTCGAGCTTGGCGTAGACGATCGCCACGTCGGCGAACGGCCCGTTGGTGATGAAGGTCTTGCGGCCGTTGAGGATGTAGTCCTCGCCGTCGCGCTTGACGTAGGTCTGCATCCCGCCGAACGCGTCGGAGCCGGCATCCGGCTCGGTGATCGCCCAGGCACCCACGTGCTCGAACGTGGCGAGCTTCGGGAGCCATCGCTCCTTCTGCGCCAGCGTGCCCTTGCGGGCGATCGTCGACGCGCACATGCCCAGGGACACGCCCATCGACGCCACCGTGCCGAGGCTCACGCCGGCGAGCTCGGAGACGAGCACCGCGGCCATGCCTCCGGCGCCGTCAGGCAGCGCCGAGCCACCGGCGTTCTCCTTCTTCTCCGGCTTCGGCTCGCCCGCCGCGATCCGCTCTGCCTTGCGGCGCTCCTTCTCGAGGAAGGTCTTCACACCCTCGGCTGCCATGGCGTCGACGCCGAAGGCCGCCCACAGCTTGCGGATGATGTCGTACGGCGGAAGCTCGCCGCTCTCGAGCGCGTCGAGGTTCGGTCGGATCTCCTTGTCGATGAAGTCGCGGATGCCCTCGCGGATGGCCTCGTCGGTGTCGGACCAGCTGATCATGGTCAGCCCCATCCCTCGACGCCGTCGCGCACCGCGTCGATGCTCCACGGGTCGTCGGTCTCGATCAGGTCGGTGACGCTCCAGCCCTGGAGCTTCTGGATCGAGCCGCCCTGCACGGCGTACACGTTCCCTGTGATCGGGCACTTCTCCGTCGCGAGGTAGGCGACGAGGGGGGAGATGTTCGCCGGGTGGAAGGCGTCGACCACTCCCTCTTCGATGGTGGAGCGCATGATCTCGCCGAACCCGGGGGTCGCCTCGGTGAGCCGCGTCCTCGCCACCGGTGCGATCGCGTTGGCACGGACGCCGTAGCGAGCGAGCTCGTCGGCAGCCACCAGGGTGAGGGCCGCGATGGCGGCCTTGGCCGCACCGTAGTTCGCCTGGCCCGCGTTCGGCAGGGTCAGCCCCGAGCCGGAGGCGGTGTTCACGACGGCAGCCAGCGGCTGACGGCCCGCCTTCGTCTCGGCCTTCCAGTACTCCGCTGCGTGGCGCAGCATCGCGAAGTGGCCCTTGAGGTGCACCTGCACGACCAGGTCCCACTGGTCCTCGGCCATGGTGGGAATGAAGCCGTCGCGCAGGATGCCCGCGTTGTTCACCAGCACGTCGAGCCCACCGAAGTGCGACACGGCCTGCTCGACGAGGGCGGCCGCGCCGTCCCACGTCGCGATGTTGTCGGTGTTGGCGACGGCGGTGCCGCCTGCCGCAGTGATCTCGTCGACCACCTGCTGCGCCGGCGTGGTGTCGTTGCCGCTGCCGTCGTTGGTGCCACCGAGGTCGTTGACCACGACGTGTGCGCCCTCACGGGCGAACAGGAGCGCGTGCTCCCGCCCGATGCCGCGCCCGGCACCGGTGATGATCGCGATGCGACCGTCGAGCTGTCCCATGGTTGTTCTCCTCCAGGGAGTCGTTGGGGGAATCTGGGGTCAGTGGGCGATCTCGACGAGGCCGTCGGTGAGCACGACCTTGTCGCCGACGTAGGTCTCGAAGGCGTACGTCGTGACGCCGTCGGCCGTGCCGGTCTCCCAGACCTTGGTGGTGAGGTCCTCCCCGGGGAAGACCATCTTCGAGAAGCGCACGGCGAGCCGGCGCAGCTTCGTGGTGTCGGAGTCGCCGACCGACGACAGCACCGACCAGCCAGCCATCGCGAGGGTGCAGAGACCGTGCGCGATGATCCCGGGCAAACCCGAGTCCTTCGCGATCGACTCGTCGAGGTGGATCGGCATCGGGTCGCCGGACGCCTCCGAGTAGCGGAACGTCTGGTCCTCGTCGACGTGCGCGACGACGACTCCGGCCGGCTCCTTCTCCCGCAGGGCGACGTCCAGCTTGTGGTCGGGCGCCTTCTCTCCCGCGGACCGCCCCTCGTCGTGACCGCGGACGAAAGAGGTGACGTACTGCTCGTTCACCAGCTCGCCCGCCTCGTCGCGGCACTCCAGGTGGACCAGGAGCTTGGTGCCGTTGGGCAGACCCTCGAAGCCGAGGACCCGTCCGCGGGAGACCAGCACGTCGCCCGGCTTGATCGGCCGGTGGAACACGAAGTCCTGCTCACCGTGCACCACCAGCCCGAACAGGCTGGTGGGCACGACGTCGATGACCGGCTCGAGCATGGACTCGAACACCGGGACGATGGCGAACACGGGGTTCGCCACCGACCCGTCGCGGTGCGGCGCGATCGGGTCGTTGGTCGCCGCCGCGTACTGCGCGATGCGCTCGGCGGTGACCTCGAAACGGGTCGGCTCGGTCCAGACGCCGAGGCCGGAGTCGTCGAACCGTTCGGTTGTCATGGCGGTGCTCATGCGAAACCTCAGGCCGCCGCTGCGCTGAGCTTGTCGAGGCTGTCGTTGAGGTTCTTCAGACCGTCCTTCTCGACCGCCTTCGCGAGCGCACCCACGACGAGCGACCCCTCGAAGTTGGCGTCGATCGTCACCTCGGTCTCGGTGTCCGTCGACGACGTGATCGCGAACGAGAAGCGGCTCTTCACGGCCGCCATGCCGACGCCGGTGATCACCAGCAGCTTCTCGGGCTCGACAGTCTCGACGGTCCACTCGAGCTTGTTGGCCATGCCGAGCATGAAGATCTTCTCGACGAGCTTGGCGCCCGGGGTGAGGGTCGCCGGCGGCTCCTCGATCCAGCCGGCGTGGATGCTCAGCCACTCGTCCCAGCGGTGGACGTCGCTGAGGATCTCCCACACCTTGTTGGGCGGGGCGGGCAGGGTGCGCGTGGTGCTGATCTGTCCCATGACGGGTTCCTTTCGTGGTGGGGTCAGTGCTGCGTCACGACGACGACGTCATCGCTGGGCGCGCTGGTAGATGGTCACGACGGAGGTCCCGCCGATGCCGATGTTGTGCTGAAGTGCTGCGTTCACGTTGTCGACCTGGCGCTTGTCGGCCGTGCCGCGCAGCTGCCAGGTGAGCTCGGCGCACTGCGCGAGACCGGTGGCACCGAGCGGGTGGCCCTTGGAGATGAGACCGCCGGACGGGTTGACGACCCAACGACCGCCGTACGTCGTCTCGTCGTTGTCGAGGAGCTTCCCGGCCTCACCCTCGGGGCACAGTCCGAGCGCTTCGTAGAGCAGCAGCTCGTTGGCCGAGAAGCAGTCGTGCAGCTCGATGACCTGGATGTCCTCGGGGCCGAGGCCCGCGCGGTCGTACGCCTTGCGGGCCGCGGCCACGTTCATGTCGTAGCCGACGATGTTCTTGCAGGTGCCGTCGAACGTCGACTCGAAGTCGGTCGCGATGCCCTGGCCGACGATCTCGACCGCCTGGTCGACGAGGTCGTTCTCCTCGACGAACCGCTCGCTCGCCAGGATGGCGGCGCCGGAGCCGTCGGACGTCGGGGAGCACTGCAGCTTGGTGAGCGGCGCGTAGATCGTGGGCGAGTTGAGGATGTCCTCGAGGGTGTACTCGTCCTGGAACTGCGCGTACGGGTTGTTCACCGAGTGCTTGTGGTTCTTGTAGCCGATCTTGGCGAAGTGCTCGGCCGTCGTGCCGTACTTCTCCATGTGCTCGCGTCCCGCGGCACCGAACATCCACGGTGCCGGCGGGAAGAGGACCTCGGAGATCTCCGCCAGAACCAAGAAGTGCTTGGCGTTCGGCTGCTCGCGGTCGTCGAACGTCGCGCCGAGCGAGCCCGGCTGCATCTTCTCGAAGCCGAGCGCGAGCGTCACGTCGCTCTCGCCCGACCGGATCGCGTTCGCTGCGAGGTAGAGCGCGCTCGACCCCGTCGAGCAGTTGCTGTTGACGTTGAAGATCGGGATGCCGGTCATGCCGAGCTCGTAGACGGCTCGGTGGCCCGAGCAGCTCTCGCCGTACACGTAGCCGACGAAGGCCTGCTCGACCTGGTCGTAGCGGATGCCCGCGTCCTCGAGCGCCTTGGTGCCGGACTCCTTGGCCATCTGGGGGTAGTCCCAGCCCTCGCGACGTCCTGGCTTCTCGAACTTCGTCATCCCGACGCCGATCACGAAAACCCTGTTGCTCACGTTCACTCCTCTATCGGTGCGTGGTACCGAAACGCTCTCAACGCAAGGGCCTTCGCGACGATGACCTCGGGGCCCGACTTCCTTGACCGAATCGCTCACGGGCGTTGCGCGGAACGGCTGGTACGTTCGCGGCGTGTCCGACCGCACGCTGCCCGTCAACCTCGTGCAGGCGACCGTCGCCTTCGCGCTTCGCCAGGGGTGGGACGTCGGCGCGATGCTCGAGCGGGTCGGCTTCTCCCCCCTGCTCCTCGCGGAGGGCAAGGCGCGCGTGACCGAGCGCCAGCTCGTGCGGCTGCTGCGAGAGCTCTGGGCCGAGACCGGCGACGAGCTGCTGGGAGTCGGTTCGGCCCCGCTGCCCCGAGGCAGCTTCCGGCTGCTCCTGTACGCCGTGCTCGGTGGCGGTGACCTGGGCACCGCCCTCGAACGCCAGCAGGGGTTCATCAAGGCGTTCCCCGCGCTGCCGGTCGACGTCGTGCGCGGGCCGCAGGAGACGAGCATCGTGATCCGGCTCGGCGACCCCGAGTCCGACCCCGACCAGCTCCTCGCGCTGACCGGCCTGATGGCCAGTCACCGGGTGATCGCCTGGGGCATCCGCCAGCGCTTCCCGCTGCTGCGCGTCGAGCTTCCCGTCGCGGAGGTCACGCACGCAAGGACGGTGGAACAGCTGTTCGGGGCCCCCCTCGTGCTGGGGGCGGCACCGGCCATCGTCTTCGCGAGTGCGCTCCTGGCACGCCCGCTCATGCGCACGGAGCAGGAGATCGACGAGTTCGTGGCCCGCGCCCCACGCGACCTGCTCACCCTGCCCCGGTACGACGTGAGCACATCCGACCGGGTGCGCCGGATCATCGAGCCGGCACTCCGCTCGGGAGACTGGCCCAGCGCGGAGGACGCCGCCCGCCGGCTGTCGGTCAGCCCTCAGACGCTGCGCAGAAGGCTGTCCGACGAAGGAACCTCGTTCCGCGAGGTCAGCGACGAGGTACGTCGTGACGCGGCGGTGGTCAGCCTCGTGGCCGGGAAGGAGTCGGTGGCGGACCTCGCCGCTCGGCTGGGGTTCTCCGAGCCGAGCGCCTTCACCCGGGCGTTTCGCCGGTGGACCGGGAGCACCCCGGGTGCCTACCGCAGCCCGGACCCTCGCCACGACTAGGACCCCCGCGCCCGGCTCTCGTAGCCGGACCGCGCGCGATGGTCGACACCGTCGAGGAACTTGTGGTGGCCGCCCAGGGCGTCGAGGAGCTTGTCCGCGACCGGCCTGGGGGTCAGGTGCATCCCGCTCGCCATGAGGGCGCCGGTCTTCGGCACGAAGACCCGGGCACGTGGTCGGTGCACGGCCTGCACGATCGCGGCGGCCACCTCGTCGGGCTCCACGCCACGCATCAGCCTGCTGCTCGCCGTACCCGAGACCAGCTCGGTGTTGACCACTCCCGGCAGGACGGCCGTGAACTCGACACCCGAGCCGGCGTACTCGTAGCGCGCCGACTCGGTGAACCCGACGACCGCCCACTTCGACCCGGTGTAGCTGGCGACGCCGGCCATGTAGATCATCCCAGCCATCGAGGCGACGTTGACGACATGACCCGAACGCCGGGGCAGCATGGTCTGGAGCGCTCGCTTGGTCCCCGTGACCACCGCGAGCGTGTTGATCTCGAGCATCCGGCGGGTCACGTCGTCGGGCTCGTCCGCCAGGGGTCCCGTCGGCATGATGCCCGCGTTGTTGACGAGGATGTCGACGGGTCCGAGGGCCGCTTCGACGTCGTCGACGAACGACCGGAAGCCGGCCGCGTCGGTCACGTCGAGGCGGGCGTGGAAGGCGGCGCCGGCCCGACCGGCCGCCGGTCCTAGCGTCGCCACGTCCACGTCGCCGACGGCGACGCGCACGCCCTCGCGCGCAAGAGCCTCGACGGTGGCGAGCCCGATTCCACGGGCGCCGCCGGTGACGACGGCAACCTTGCCGCGCAACGTGTTCTTCATGGTCCGGACGCTAGGCCCGGTGACGGTGGTCACGCTTGGGCGAGGCAGCCAACGCCGTGCGCGGCTTTGTACGCGCAGCCCAAAGCGAGTCGTCAGTCGGGCAGGATGCCGTCGCCCAGGTGCTCCACCAGCGTCAGCGCCACCTCGAGCATCAGCCGGCGCTCCAGCACGGGGTGACCGAGCTGTTCCTCGATGCTCCGGAGCCGGTACAGGACGGTGTTCTTGTGCGTCCCCAGGAGCACGGCGGCGTCGCGGGCGTTCCCTCCCGCGCGGAGGTAGGCGAGCGTCGTCTCGCGGAGGCGCTGCGTCGCCGGGTCGCGGGCGGCCAGGGCGCCGAGCTCGCGGCGCACCAGGTCGCGGGCCCGGTCCGGCTGGTCCAGGAAGGCGCTGACCAGCTCCACCTGGTCGTACGACGTGACGCTCGACGTCGTCGTGGCGCGCTGAGCCACCGCCCGTGCGGCGAGAGCCTGGCGGTGGCTCCGCGCGAAGCCGGCGGCTCCCGGCTCGGTCAGTCCGTGCGCGACGTGCACCCCGACAGGGAGGCTCGAGGCCCGGAGCTGGGCAAGGTCGACCCCCGCGTCCACGACGAACCAGGCCGAGAGGCTCCGTGCACCCTCGGGCCAGGTCAGGACGTCACCCGCCGAGATCACCTTGGCCAGGACCGCGGCCGCCTCCTCGAGCGTGTGCAGGGGATCGCGCCCGGGGGTGGCGTCGTCGAGCCAGAACGTGCAGGCCAGGTGGTGTCTCCGCACCCGGTAGCCGAGCGTCGCAGTGACGGCGTCGAGGTCGGTCGCCTCGCCGGCGAGCAGCGCGGCGACCGCCTCCGCGCGCCGGGCGTGTGCCCCGCTGAGCCAGGCGTCCCGCTCCTCCGTGTAGGCCACCACGGCTGCCTCGGCGACCTCCTCGATGGCAGCGGCGATCCGGTCCCAGCCGACCGTGAGTAAGGCATAGCGCAGCTCGAGGTCAGGTATGTGCTCGTCGAGAGCCCGGATGACCTCACCCCAGGCCAGCCTGCTGCCGACGCGGAAGCCACGCAGCACGACGGTCACGTCGAGCCGGCGGCGCGCCATCGTCCGCACCAGGTTGAGCACGCTCGTGGGGACCGGCACCGCCATCAGCGGCTCCTCCACGCGTGTCCCGGCGAGCGCAGTGGCGAGGGCGATGGTGGCCGCCTCGAAGTCGGCGCGGATGGCGGGGTCTGCTCCCAGCTCCGGGACTGCGGCCACGAGCGCCTCGTTGAGCCTTTTGGCGACGGCGAGGCCGAGCGAGCCCTCCTCGCCGAACTCTCCGAGGAACCCGACGAGCGCAGCCCGGACGGCGTCGACGTCCTCGGGCAGTCCCGTCATCGCGCACCTCTTCTCGGTTTGGACGGATCGTACAACCGGCGCAGCAACCTCGTGCGGCCGAGCCAAGCCCACAGCGCCCCGTCACCGGCATCCTGAGCCGGTCCGACCCCCGGCTGCCGCAGGAGCGCCATGACCACCACCCGGGCCCCGGCCCTGCTCGACGTCGTCTCTCCCGCCCGCGGGGTGCTGGTCGGCTCGGTCCCGGTCGACGGGCCCGACCGCGTCGCGGCGGCTGTCGCAGCGGCCCGCGAGGCGCAGCCGGCCTGGGCGGGACTCGAGGTCACGGCGCGCGTCCGGTGGCTGGCCCGCTTCCGCGACTGGCTGCTCGACCACCATGACGAGCTCGCAGACCTCGTCCAGCGCGAGTCGGGCAAGGTCCGCCACGAGGCTCGCAGCGAAGTCGTGATCGTCGCCGACCTCGTGAACTACCTGGCGAGGATCGCACCGGAGGCGCTGTCCGAGGAACGGCCCGGACCGCACGGCCTGCTCGGCGTGACGAAACGGCTGCGGGTGGTCCATCGGCCGTATGGCGTGGTCGGGGTCATCGCCCCCTGGAACTTCCCGCTGGCCATGGCCTTCATGGACGCCGTGCCTGCGCTGCTGGCCGGTTGCGCCGTCGTCACCAAGCCGTCGGAGAGCACGCCGCTGTCGCTGCGCCGCGCGGTCGGTGGCTGGCGAGAGATCGGTGCACCGCCCGTTCTGGCGTGCGTGACGGGTCACGCCGAGACCGGCGCGGCACTGGTCGACCATGTCGACTTCGTGCAGTTCACCGGGAGCACGGCCACCGGTCGAGCCGTCGCAGCCCGGGCTGCCCAGCGACTCATCCCCTTCGGCCTCGAGCTCGGCGGCAAGGACCCGATGATCGTGCTGGCGGACGCGGACCTGGAGCGCGCCGCCCACGGCGCCGCCTGGGGGGCGCTCTTCAACGCGGGCCAGGCGTGCGTCGCGGTGGAGCGCGTGTACGTCGACGCCTCGGTGCACGACGCCTTCGTACGACGGCTGGTCGCTGTGGTCGAGGAGCTGCGTCAGCGGCCCGAGGGCGACGTCGGCAGCATGACCACTCCCGCCCAGCTCGCCCTCGTGGAGCGCCAGGTCCAGCAGGCGGTCGGCGCCGGCGCCCGGGTCCTCACGGGCGGCCACCGGACGGGACGAGGACTCGAGTTCGAGCCCACGGTGCTCGTCGACTGCAACCACTCGATGGAGTGCATGCGCGAGGAGTCCTTCGGGCCGTTGCTGCCTGTCATGTCGGTCCGTGACGCCGACGAGGCGGTCCGCCTGGCGAACGACTCGCCGTACGGCCTGTCCGCCTCGGTCTGGGGTCGCGACCTGGAGGCGGCTCGTGCGGTGGCCGCCCGACTCGAGGTGGGCGCGGTGAACATCAACGACGTGATGTCGAACCTGCTCGCGTTCTCGGTACCGATGGGTGGCTGGCGCGAGTCGGGGATCGGCACCCGCTTCGGTGGACCTCAGTCGATGCGGAAGTACTGCCGCCCCCAGGTCTTCACCGAGCCGCGCGTTGCGCTGCCCCGGGAGGCCAACTGGTTCCCGTACTCGCCGATGCGCAGCGAGCTGATCCACCGTTCGCTTCGCGCCGTGACCGCGCGTGGCTTGAGAAGGCTGGGATGACCCCGATGACCCCGATGGCCCCGATGACCCAGCGCCCGCTCCTCGTCGACCTCGCGTTCCACGACAGCCCGCCGGCGATCCGCGAGAGTGCGTGTGCTGCGGAGCGCGCCGGGGCCGCCGGCCTGTTCGTCTCCGAGGCGCAGCACGACCCGTTCGTGTCGCTGACCGCGGCCGCCGCCACCACCGAACGCCTGACGCTCGGCACCTCCGTCGCCATCGCCTTCGCCCGGACCCCCATGTCGCTGGCCTACGCGGCCCACGACCTCCAGCAGCTCTCGAACGGACGGCTGGTGCTGGGGCTCGGCACCCAGGTGGCGGCGCACGTGACCCGGCGCTACGGGATGCCTTGGTCGCGACCCGCCGCCCGCATGAAGGAGTACGTCGCGGCGCTCCGCGCGATCTGGGACTCGTGGCAGAACGGCTCGAAGCTGGACTTCCAGGGCGACTTCTACACGCACACCCTGATGGCGCCGGCGTTCTCGCCGGGACCCCTGGAGGTCCCCCACCCCCGCATCTGGCTCGCGGCCGTCGGGCCTCGCATGGTCGACGTCGCCGCCGAGGTGGCCGACGGTCTCGTGCTGCACCCGCTGACCAGCACGTCGTACCGCGACGAGGTCGTGCTGCCCGCGGTCTCCCAGCGACGCGCGTCTCTCGGACTGAGCTCTCCCTTCGACCTCTCCGCGATGGTGATGGTCGCCTGCGGCGAGACTCCGGAGGCCATCGCGGAGGCGACTGCCGTCACCCGGACGCAGATCGCGTTCTACGCCTCCACGCCCGCCTACCTCGCGGTGCTGCAGCACCACGGGTGGGAGGACCTGCACCACGAGGCGCATGCCGTGGTCGCCCGCAAGGGGTTCTTCGAGCTCGCTGCCCTGGTCGACGACGACGTCCTGCACACCTTCGCCGCGGTGGGGACCCCGGACGAGGTGGCCGACCAGCTGCGCCAGCGACACGAAGGAGCCGTCGACCGGATCACTCTCACCATGCCCTTCCAGCACGTCGGCCCCGGCAGCCCGGCACTGCACGTGATCGAGAGCCTCACCCAGCAAGGAGCACGTCGATGACATCCGCGCGCCTGGACGCATCCGAGTTCGGCCATCTCCTGGTCGACCAGCCCGAGACCGGCATCTTCGTGGTCACGCTCAACCGCCCTGACAAGCTCAACGCGCTGCACCAGGAGCTCTTCGACGAGCTCGACCGGCTCTGCGCCGTCGTCGAGGACGACCCGCAGGTTCGCGTCGTGGTCCTGACGGGCGCGGGCCGCGGGTTCTGCGCCGGCGCCGACCTGGAGACCATCTCTGCACTTCCGGAGAACACGGTGCCGGAGTTCATGCGCGCGCAGGAGCGGGGAGCGGCCGTCGTCGCCCGGCTGAAGCGCCTTCCGGTGCCCGTGGTGGCCTGCGTGAACGGCCCGGCAGCAGGTGGCGGCCTCGCGCTCGCGCTGGCGGCTGACGTGCGGATCGCGTCGACGCAGGCGCGCTTCAACGTCGCGTTCGTGCGGCTCGGCCTGAGCGGGTGCGACGTCGGGGTGTCCTGGCTCCTCCCCCGCATCGTCGGGCTCGGCCACGCTTCGGAGCTGATGCTCACCGGCCGTCAGGTCGGCGCGGACGAGGCCTCCCGGATCGGACTCGTCAACCGGGTCGTCGAGCCGGAGGACCTCGTCGCAGCCGGCGTCGAGCTGGCCCGCACGATGGCCGCGAACAGCCCGTTCGGCCTGAAGCTCACCAAGGAGGGGCTGCAGGTGAACGTCGACGCGCCCTCGCTCGAGGCCGCCATCGCCCTGGAGAACCGCAACCAGGTGCTCGCCTCCCGGACCGAGGACGTCGTCGCCGCGATGACGGCCTTCCTGACCAAGTCCCCCGCGACGTTCCAGGGACGGTGACGATGTCCCTCCACCCGACCCGGCTGGCAGTGGCGACGGTCACCACGACCGTGTCGGCCAGCGTCATCGCACTCCTGACCGGCTTGCATCCCGCGGACGCCGCGGGCTCGGCCCCGGCCCCGCTCGAGCCGATCCGCGTGGAGCGCACGATCGCGATGCCCCCGGGCGTCGAGCTGCTCAGCGGCCAGGCCAACGCCCTCAAGCTCCTCCCCGGGGAGGAGTGGGTGCTGGCCAACGTCGCGTACGAAGGCGCCAACCACGTGGGGGCCATCGAGCTCGACGGTGGGGGCTTCTCGTGCATCACCTGCGACGTACTCGCGAGCGGTCGTGAGGCGAACCTCTTCTCCGACGGCCGCCGCATCCTGGTGAGCTCCGGCGGGTCAGGCGCAGGCGACATCCAGTTCGAGGTCGTCACGTGCACGCCGTCCCTGGTCGACTGCCGCGAGAAGACGGCGACCCCGCTCACGCTGCCCAAGGACGGGCTGGCCCAAGGCGCGCAGAACCGGGAGCCTCGGCTGCACCCGGACGGGAAGCACCTCACCTGGACCGAGGTCCGGGCCACCGAGGGGCCCGTGATGCTGCTGGGCGACCTCGTGCTCCGGCAGGGCGAGTACCGCGTCGACGATCCCCGCGTGCTCAACCCGACGTACCGGCTCGGCCTGGACTCGGAGCAGTGGGCGCTGGCGGGTCGCTACCACGAGACCGGCGGTGGCTGGCTCGACGGCGGCAGGACGCTGGTCTACCGCTCGACCTCGACCGCCTTGAACTACGACATCTGGGCGCTCGACCTCGTCACCGGTGAGCGCCGCCTCATCACCCACGACGTCGACTACAACGAGATGTTCGAGCCGTCGCCGGACAACCGCACCTTCGCCTACGCGTCGGCTCGCGGACTCGACCGGATGGACGTGGTGACGGCTCTGCGCCGCCCGACCTTCCTCGACACCGTTGCCTTCGCCCAGGTGGGACGCGCGGCACTCTGGAACAACCGTCGCTGCATGAACGAACGCTGGCTCATGGACGCGGGCGGGCAACGCGGGACGTACGCCGGGCAGCCGGTGGTGCTGCGGGACAACTGGGTGATGCGCGGCTGGGACTGGTTCCACGACAGCAGCCGCGCGGTGATCACCGAGGAGGAGTTCACCCCGGAGGCCGGCGGGGCCACCTCGCGAGGGACGATGCGGATCATCTCGTTCCCGACCCGGCAGCCCACCGAGCCGGTCGCGCGGGTCGACCTGGACACCATCGACTACGCAGAGTGGGCGCCTGCCTACGACGACTACGTCGGCATCGCCGGCCGCCAGGTCCCGGCTGCCGTGGTGCCTGGCGCCCGCGCGGGCTCGGTGCTGCTCAGCTACAGCGGCGTCTTCGGGGCCGGCACCTGGTCGGCGACCTACCGCAACTACTCCGATGACGGTCGCTCGTTCCTGAACGGGACCGAGACCTTGACCACGCCGCTGGCACCGGCAGCGGCGGTGTGGTCCGCCGACCTGCGCAGCCAGGGGGCCCAGAACGGGACGCTCAAGGGGGACCTCGCGGTCTACAACCCGGCCGAGGTCGCCGGATCGGTGGAGAGCACTGTCGACGGCGTGCACCGCGAGGGCCTGCCGACGCAGGCGAACTGCCCCGGCGTACGACAGCCGACCCTGCGCATGGAACTCCTCGACCGCTGGCGGTCGCACGGCCGCTACCACTCTCGGGTCCGCGTCAGTGCGCTCGTCCCGGAGGACCCCGTCGCGCGCCCCGTGCTCGGCGCGGAGGTCGGCTGGTCCGAGGGAACGGCCGAGACCGACCGCAACGGCGACGTCGTCGTCGTCCACAAGGACCCCGGCCTCGCACTGACCGTCACGGCGGACGGCTTCAAGCCCGGCTCGCTCCTCCTGCCCTGACCGCACACCACCCGACAACC
The DNA here is from genome assembly GCA_035699605.1 of Nocardioidaceae bacterium. Classification (GTDB taxonomy): domain Bacteria; phylum Actinomycetota; class Actinomycetes; order Propionibacteriales; family Nocardioidaceae; genus SSC3. Next base: position 13,750 of record DASSPN010000091.1, read on the forward strand.
AACGCTGAACTGGAAGGTAACCATGCAACGACGTCGCCTCACCCTGCCCCGACTGGTCGCGCCGATCGCCGGCCTCGGACTGCTGGCGGCACCGACCGCCGCGGCCGGCAGCCTGCTCGGCGACTCCTCGCCCACCGTCCCGCTCACCTGGGCGGCCGACCTGCCGGAGTACGACGTACCGCCCGCTCCGCCCCTCATGCCGATCGAGGTGGAGCGCACCTGGTACTTCGACGAGATCCCGGTCCCCGACGGCGTGCAGGTCACGTCGGTGGAGTACGCCCCCGACTTCGACCACTGGCTGCTCGGGGTGACCGTGGACGGGGCCTCGCACCTCGCCGTCATGCGCCCCGACGGTTCGGACTGGTCCTGCGTGACCTGCGGCCATGTCGAGGCCGCCCTGAAGATGGACGTGCTCCACGACGAGCGACGGGTCTGGTTTGCCGACAACATCGGCTCGGGATCCGACTCCGGTGTGCTCCCCGGGGGTGGTACCGGTGACTTCCAGTGGTCCGTGCTCGAGTGCTCGCCCAGCGTCTACGACTGCGCCGAGGCCACCGTGCTGCCCGTCGACTTCCCGCTCGACTCGCTCACCACGCTGCCCGAGGGCGCACAGAACCGCGAGGCGACGCCGGACGGCGAGGGCCGGTACGTCGTCTGGAACGAGGTGCGCACCACCGAGGGTCCGCGCGTCACCCTCGCGCGGCTCGAGCGGACCGCGACGTCGTACGTCGTGCGCGAGCCTCGCGTCGTCCAGCCGGCGTACACCCGTGGCAGCGACCCGGGCGGCTGGGTGGACGGCGGACGCTTCTACGAGGGCGGCAAGTTCGTCGCGGGCAACCGCTACATCAAGTACCAGGCGACGAGGACCGGTCTGAACTACGACACCGGGCTGCTGGACCTGCAGACCGGCGAGTACCGCTTCCTGACCCGGGACCTGGACTACAACGAAGTGGGTAACTCCTCGCCCGACGGCCGGTGGTACGACTACTCCTCCGCGCGGGGGCTGGACCGCATGGACGTCTTCACGCAGCTCGTGCGCCCGCCGTTCCTCGACATGGCGGCCTTCGGCCAGGTGGGCCGGGTAGGCCTCTGGAACAACCGTCGGTGCATGAACGAGGCGTGGCTGATGGACATCCACGGGCAGCGCACCGACGGGTACGCCGGACAGCCGATCGTCACCGAGGACAACTGGCTCGCACGCGAGCGGCAGTGGCTCCCGGACGGCCGGCAGCTGCTGCTCACCGAGCAGCTGCTCCCCAACCTGGCCACCAACGTGCCGCGGGACCGGCAGTTCCGCGTCCGTCTCGTCACGCTGCCCGAGCTTCCCGCCACCACGCCACTGGCGGACGCCGATCTCGACGACGTCGACTGGGAGTCCTTCACCGTTCCCGCGGCCGACTACACGGGCATGGCGTCCCGACCCGCGCTCGCCCGCATCGTGCAGGGTCGTCACAGCGGGACAGTGACGCTCAACTACAGCGGGACCTTCGCGTCCGGCACGTGGAGCGCCACCTACCGCAACTACTCCGACGACGGCCTCAGCTACGTCTCCGGCGTCGAGTCCATCTCGGTCCCGCTCGCCGTGGGAGCTGCGGTGTGGAGTGCTGACCTGCGCAGCACCGGCGCACGCAAGGGCTTCACGCGCGGCACCGTGTACATCGGCCCGCAGAGCACGTACTCCGGTGACGTCACAACCGAGATCAACGGGCAGCGCTGGAGCGGCATCCCCGCCCAGGCCGACTGCCCCGGTGTCCTCCAGCCGCAGCTGCGCCTCTCGCTCGTCGCGCTGAACGCCGCCGGCACGCGGCTGCGTGCGGTCGTGACCGCCCAGGTCGCCGAGGACCCGTTGGCCCGCCCGGTCCGCGGCGCCACGGTCCGGGTCGGCAACATCACCGTCCGCACCGACGCCTCGGGAGCCGTCACCTTCACCGTGCCGGCCGGGTCGGCGACCTCCGCCCAGGCGGAGGCCGGCGGGTTCCGACCGGCCTCCGCAGCTCTCCCTGGCAGCCATCAGTGAGCCCTCACTCCTGTCTCGCTCACTGGGGGTCGTAGACCGTGAAGCCCAGGTTCGCCCCCGACCACATCGACCCGTCGGGGGCGGTCTGGAGGCCGGAGTAGTAGGGGTTCTCGAAGAGGTTCGCCGAGCCCTCGACCCGCAGGACCGAGCGACCCGTGGCGAAGTCCATCCCTTCGAGACCCCACACACCGTTGCGCACACCGATGCCGTAGACCAGGTTCGACCCGGCACTCATGCTGGGCACGCCGTTGGGGATCGAGACCGTCTTGTTGACCCACACGGTCTTGCAGCTGCGGGTCACCGGGTCCCAGTCGATGCGCTCGAAACCGTAGGGCTGGTGCAGGGGGAACTGACCGAGGTAGCCGCCGATCGCCAGGCGCAGGGGGAGGTTGCCGACGCTGGTGAGGGGAGCGATCAGCGGGTCGACGAGCGCCGTGTTGCGCAGCTCGTTGTTGGGGACCAGGCTCGCGTATCCGCGCACGACCACGGACTGCTCCGACGACGAACGCGTCCGCAGGGGGTCTCCGAAGTCGATGGGGAACTCGCACGCGATCCGCCGCGGTCGTCCCGGCAGCCCGGGCCAGCTCGGGGGGATCGCGCCACGCCACATCAGGACCAGGTGGGTCAGGTCCTGGCCGTCCGTGATGACGACGAACTTGTCGTCCCGCTGACGGGTCCCCATCAGCGTCGGGGTCGACCCCGACCCGGTGTCCTGGCGCGTAGCCGACGTACCGCTGCCTGTCTGGTACGCCGCGCGCCAGGTCTGCCGCAGCTGTCCGTCCACCACGTCGAAGCGGTACTGAGCCTCGTCGCTGACCGGGAAGATGCCTCCGGTCTCGTCGGCCGCCAGCGAGTTCGAGACCGTCTCCAGCGCCTCGACGTCACCGTCGGCGCACGCGGCCGGGTCGTTGATCGACGCCACGACCAGGTGCTGGGCATCCATCCGCTCGATGTCCCGGGGCACCACCCCGACCATGCCGTGCCGGGTCACGAAGGTCATGGTCCCGTCCCAGCGCATCGACTGGCCCACGAGCTGGTCGTCCTCACCACACAGCGCCCACGCGGGGAGCGGGAACTCGTGCAGCTTCGCGATGGGTGAGAGTCGGTCACCCGGCACCTCGTCGCCGTACACGACGATGGTGCGACCGCGCGGCTGGATCAGCCGGTTGTCACGGTCGAGCATCACGTAGATGCCCGACAGCGCGGCCGCCTCGGTCGGGGGCTCCAGCTCGTCGGTCAGGTGGGTGTACATGTCGATGACCTGGCGCGTCTCCGGGTCGATCTTGTAGATCGGGTTGTCGTTGGTGCCGGCCACTCCCAGGGACCACGCGACCCGTTTGCCGTCGGCGTAGGGACCGCTGAAGAGGGCACCCACCACGACACCGGGCGGCATGTCCGGAAGTCCGACGTAGTCGTGCGTGACCTGCTGCCCCGGACGGGGGCCGGCCACCCCGACGCTCGCCTGGGCGTAGGGGTTGCGGTGGCCCATCGCCCACGACGAGTCGGCGAGGTAGGGGTTGCAGGGCGGCTCGAGCCCGTCAGGGCTCGACGCGGTCGTGCACGCGGGCGTCGGCGTCGGCGCGCTCGACGGCGCGGGCGCTGGGTCGGCTGACGCGGCGGCCGGCGCCAGCAGCCCGACGAGTGCGGCTGCGACGACCAGGGAGCGACGTGGGGTCACGTGCATCGGGTTCCTCGTTCCGTCGTGGTCGGTCATGTCAGAAGGTCCTCGTCTTACTGCGGAAGCCGCCGGCCTCCGCGGTCACGGTCAGGGCACCGGGGCGCCGCGGCAGCCGCGCTCGGCCGTACTCGTCGGTGACAGCGGTCCCCGCCGCGCTCGTGACGGTCACGCCCCGCACCGGACGGTCGGTGTCGTCCCCCGTCGGCCGGGCCGTCACCCGCAGCACCAGGTCCCCTCGGTCGTCCGGTTCACGGGTCAGGACCAGCTGGGGCGCCGGCAGCGAGTCCGGCTCGCACTCGGCGCCAGGGATGGCGTCGTACCGCACCCCGTCGTACTCGCTGACGAGCGTGCCCTCGAGGGTCTTCTGCCGCGAGGTGACGTCGGCCTTGAGGAAGCCCCGGTGCGCGCCGGTCAGCCGCAGGTCCGCCTTCCAGGTCCCGGCCAGAAGGGCGAACGGGTTCACGGACGTCTCGTAGCCGTTGAGATACGTCCGGCCGTCGTCGGAGTAGTTGAGGTACGTCACCGACGCACTCGTCGTGTTCGGGTTCAGGTTCGCCAGCGTGAGGACGGCCCGACCGGACGCCTTTCCTCGGATGACGAAGGTGCCGACGTCGTCGAGGGTGCCGTTCCACTGGTCCCGTGGCGTCGCCCATGCGGGACGGGGCGTCGACGGCGGCGCTGCAGCCGGCGCCGGGCTCCGGGCAGGCAGGTGCGCCACCACCGCGCGGGACTCGGGGTCACCGCCGGCGTAGTTGCGCTCCCAGAACGTGTAGCGGGTGCCGTCGGGCGACCAGCTGCCGGGACCGTGGCTTCCCCATCCCGGCTCGTTCTCGGGGTTGATCGGCTGCCCGAAGTACTCGCCCGACTGGCCGTCGGAGTCGAGCAGCCACGGCTCCAGCAGACAGCGCCGGTTGTCACCGCCGAGCGAGTAGCGACCGGTGAGGACGTAGACCCCGAAGTCGACGAACGGCGGCCGCGGGAGCTGGGCGAACGGGGCCATCCGCGCACGGCCTCGCGAGCTGCCGTTCACGAACGACGAGCCGTCGGGGCTGGTCACCGTGCCTTCGTTCCACTCCACGTCGGTCGTGACGCGGCGTCGCTCGCCGGTCGCGAGGTCGAGCCGCCACACGTCGTAGTTCTGCGCGTCCTCGAACGACGCGTAGTAGGCGATCCGACCGCCTTGCGCGAAGTTCTTGAACTCGTAGAGCGGCATGGCCTTGCGCCAGTCGTCGGAGGTGCCGGCCTGCAGGTCGTAGGACGGGTTGATCACCCAGAGGTCGTCGAGCACGTAGCCGTCGGCCTCGCGCCGCAGTGTGCCCATCGTCATGCGGGTGCCGTCGATCCGCACCTCGGTCCACGCCAGCCAGCGGTGGTCCGGCGAGACCCTGACCTCGCGGTTCTGGGTCACGGAACCCAGACCTTCGGAGGGGAGGTTGATCGGGACGATCTCGGCGCTGTCGCACTGCACGACCGAGGGTGCGCACTCGAGGAAGTAGTAGCGGAACATGCCGGCGTCGCCGGTGAAGAGCGCCAGCGGGTTCTCGTTCTCGCTGTCCGGGCGCTCCCCGGTGCGGAACAGCACCCGAGTGCCGTCGGCGACCACTTGTGGCTTGCCCAGGTTGGGCCGCTCGCTGTCGGCGATGCCGGGGATCGGCACCCCGCAGGTCAGGCAGCGCACCTCTCCTGTGGCGGGGTCGACGAGACCCAGCTCGCCCGGCGGCCGCGTGCCCTCCTGCCGACGGACGAACGCAGCCACCAGGTGCTCGCCGTCGACCGCGAATCCCGGCTCGGAGACACCCAGGACGTCCGGGGGGAGCGGGACCTCGGAGAGCTCGATCGCCTCGAGGGTGCGAGGCGCCGGGTCCAGTGCGGCTGTGCTCGGCCCGCAGGTCACCGCCAGCGTGACCAGCAGCAGGCTCGCTACCAGCTTGGGTCCCATGAACACTCCTTCACCGTGGACACCGATCCGGGCTCAGTGTTCAGCGGGGAGGAGTGCGATTCCTGGGCGAGGCGCACAAACGGATGGCCACGATCGTGTGGTCCGCACAAGCCAGCCGAGGTTCGATCCGTTCGGGTGGACCGAACGGGACCAACGCCCCTGTGACCAGGCGAGTCCGCGGTGAGACCGTGGCGTCTCGAAAGGGGTGGGACGGATGTCCGACGCACGCGCTGAGGCGATCGACGCCCTCGCCCAGGCCGGCGACAGCCCGCTGATGCGGTCCTTTCCCCAGGGCGCTGTGTTCACGTGGGACCACGAGCTGAGGTACCTCTCTGCCGGTGGTCACGGCCTCGCCGATGTCGGGCTGTCACGAACCATGCTCGAAGGTCGCACGATCTTCGAGGTGTTTCCGCCCGAGACCTCGTCCGCCATCGAACCGCTCTACCGAGCGGCACTACGTGGCCAGAGCACCACCATCGACGTCCCCTACGAAGGGCACATCTACTCGCAGCGCCTCGCCCCGGTCCTCGATCGAGACGGCACCATCGTCGCGGGCATGGGATTCACCCAGGACGTCACGCACGTCCGCGCAGCAGAGGCGGCTCTGCGCGAGTCGGAGGAGCGCGCACGGCTCACCTTCCAGCACGCTCCGATCGGCCAGGCCCTCGTCGAGCTCGACGGCCGGTGGCGTCAGGTCAACTCGGCACTCGTGAGGCTGACCGGCTACGCCGAGGCCGAGCTGCGTGGGATGACGTTCCGGGACATCACGCACCCCGACGACCTCGAGGCGGACCTCGCGCAGCTCGACGAGCTGGTGGCAGGTCGCATCGACTCCTACCAGCTGGAGAAGCGCTACTTCCATGCCTCGGGCGCCGTCGTATGGGTGCTGCTGGCCGTGAGTCTCGTGCGGAGCGAGGACCGGACGCCCCTGTACTTCGTGGCCCAGATCCAGGACATCACCGAGCGCAAGCGGCAGCAGGAAGCCTTGGAGGGCCTGATCGCGATGCTCTCGCACGATCTGCGCACCCCGCTGACGGCTATCAGCGGCTTC
>DASSPN010000092.1:0-13382 GCA_035699605.1 Nocardioidaceae bacterium
GAACACCTTCGCCTCCGACCAGGAGATCCAGGACCGCCTGCTGGCGTTCACGAGGACCAACTCGCGAGCGCTCTACGGCAACCTGCTGACCCTGCCGGTCGGCGACGGACTGCTCTACGTGCAACCGCTGTACACGCTGCGCGAGTCCGGCGAGGGCCGTTATCCGGTCCTGCGCTACGTGCTGGTCTCGTTCGGCGACGACGTCGGCATCGGACCCACGCTGACCGCGGCGCTGGACGACGTCCTCGGCATCACCTCGCCCGTCGACTCGGTCATCCCGGGCGAGTCGACGCCGCCCGACAACACCGGACCCGACACCGGCGGCGGCCAGGTCAGCGGCGACGTCCGCTCGCTGCTGGAGCAGGCCGAGGAGAAGTTCCAGGAGGCCGAGCAGGCGCTGCAGGACGGCGACCTGGCCGGGTACGCCGCCGCCAGCGAGGCCGCGCGCGAGCTGGTCGAGCAGGCCCTCGCCGCGGCCGGTGAGGACACCGGCGGTGGCAACGGCGAAGGAGGCGACGGCGGCGGCTCCGGCAACGGCTCCGGCGGTGGCAGCAGCGACGAGGAGGGCCCGCCCGCCAACGGGTGAGAGCCTCGTCACCGGCACCCGATTTGGAGCCGCTCGCGACCGTCCCGTAAGGTGGTGATCACCGACGCGGGGTGGAGCAGCTCGGTAGCTCGCTGGGCTCATAACCCAGAGGTCGCAGGTTCAAATCCTGCCCCCGCTACAAAAAAGTGGCCCCTGACCTGCGGAAACGCAGATCGGGGGCCACTTGCCATTTTGAGCCACTTCGGCTTGTGCCGCGCTTTGTGACCCAGAAACGTCCGCGTGAGTGCCCCGCTGGGGGTCGGAGGCCGCGTCCCAGGGGGCACAGTGGCCACTGATGCAACTGGGAGTTTGCGGTGCGGCTTCACCGCGGAATGGCGCACCCAACGTCCGCCGTCAACCGATGTCGGTGCCGGTGACCGACGCGTCCTGGCAGTAACGAACGGATCAATCGGAGGACGTGACCGGCAAGGTCGAGTCGGCCACCTCAAGGGCTCTCCGGCGACCTCGCCGCCACATACGCAGGGCCGCATAGGATCCGGTCGTGAAGGACTCGATTCACCACTGGCTGCCCGATCACCAGCTCGGTGTGGCCGCGACCCTGTCGCATGCGGATGAGCTGGTCGGCCAGGTCGCTGACGTGCTCTTCGCCTACCAGACGCGGCCCGATGGAACCTTCAAGCTCGAGGAGCAGCTCGCCTTCCCCAACACGCGGACCGTCGTGACGCACGTGGCCCCGATGCCGCGGAAGGTCCCGCTGCTCGTCGCCGATGCTCTGGTCGCGCTCCGAGCGACGCTCGAGCACGCTCTGTTCGCGGAAGTCGAGTTCCGCGACGGGACACTGGACGACAAGGCCGCGCGTGTAGTCGAGATTCCGGCCTCGCGCACGGTCAAGGACTTCGAGTCCTGGGCGAAGGGTCGCATGAAGAACGGCCCTGCCTCGCTGCATCCTGGCAGCGAGCTGATGAAGCGGATCGAAGGGCTGCAGCCCTTCAACCGGAAGGACGCCGAGAACCACCCGTTGGCTCGCCTAGTGCTCCACACCAACCATGCGAAGCACCGGACTCCGGCGGTCACGGCGATCCGCATCGCCGCCATGTACAAAGATGATCAGATGCCGCGCTCAATCCGCAGCCTCCCACCGCGGCCCGAGGTGCCGCTGCGGGTGGGGGACGTCATCGCGGAGACCCCGTTCGGCATGCGGGTGCCGGTCACGCTCTTTCCGACGATCGGCATTAACCGGCCCGGCACGGACCGGTGGCCGGTAGTCATGCAGGAGCTAGAGGAGATCTCTCATTGGGTCCGCACCCAGGCGGTGCCGCGCCTCATCACCGGCATGGAGCCGCCCATGCCCGAGCTGCCGGCGCGCTACGAGATCGCAGTCGGGCACGTCGACGAGCGCCGCGCGATCTCGGCGGGGTCGACCACATCAGCAGCTGACCGGCACAAGCAGCGCCTGGGCGCGGCATCGGCGCGGATTGACATGGTCGACACGCTCGGCCAGATGGATGGCTCCCCGAGCGCCGAGCAGATCGCGGCCTGGCTGGACCACCTGACCGACGAGGAGGTGCTCGAACGGATGTCCCGGCTGGAGATGACCCACGCCTACGACCCCGACGTCGTGCTGCGCAACTTCGAGGTCCTGAAGGGCATGCGAGACGACGCCGTGGCGTTCGGAGCGGAGGAGGCAGCGGGCGACTGAGCCGCAGGGCAGGCTGCGGCCTCCTGGTCCCAGGCACCCCTCCGGTCGGTCAGCTCTTCAGGGTCCGGTGGGAGGGATGGACGCGCGCGTCCGCGATCCTCTTCAGCTCCTCGAGCGACAAGAGGTAGTCGAGGCGGCGGGCTCCCCGCTTGCGGCTGTCCATGATGCGGCGGAACTCGGCGAGCATCCGCAGGTAGGTGTCGAGCATGGGCATGTGCGAGTTCCCGCGGTCGTTTCGCTCAAGTTGGGGTTGCAGTTCCGTCCAGCGCTCGCCGTCGCGCATGAGGAACTCGACGTAGCTCGCCATGTGCCCCTCGAGCGCGTCGTTGTGGTCGAAGCCTCGGAACTCGAGCTGGTGGGCTAGTTCCTCGGGGACGGGCGTCCTCTGCTTCTCGAGGTCGCTGATGCTGTACGTGAGGATGCGGTACATCTGCAGGATGTCCGACACGCGACTGCAGTCGCGCTTCGATAGCTCCGTCCTGAAGCCGGCGGTCTCATACCAGTACTCGCCCGTGTAGCCCTCCTCGAGAATCATCGCCCGCATCAACTGGTACTCCAGGTCGCCGTCGACGTCGTTCGCGTCCTCCGGCAACACTCGGCCCAGGATCCGGTGTAGCAGGGAGAGCACCTGCCGGTCGACGATCCGCATGCTCTCGGCCGGTGGCTCGTCGCCGTGCTCCACCTCGCGCTCGAAGACGGGCACGACTGCCTCCATCAGCAGGTCGCGGACGTACTCGCTGGTGGTCACGCCGTGCTCGTCGGCCAGCTCCTTCAACTGGTCGCGAACCCGGTCGTCGACGCGGATGTTCAGAACGGCCATGGCGTTCACCTCCGTAATGCTGTATGACGAATGACGTCATTCTGTCATACAAGACTACACCTTGCATTAGAACGAAAGAACGCCGGAGCGCGGCTCAGGGCGCGGGCTTGCAGCGTTAAGCCGCCACGGTCACAAGAATGGCCAAAAGCGTAGCGGTTCTGCTACGGTTTTGGCTAAGCCAGGAGGTAGGGGATGACTTACAGACAGACTCTGCGCGAACTCGCGTTCGACACGCACGGCGTCGTCACCCTGACGGCCGCTGCCGAGGCCGGCGTGCCTGCGTTCTCCGTTCGGCAACTCGCCGCTCGCGGGGCGCTCGAGCGTCTGGGCAAGGGTGTCTATCGGATGAGCGAGGTCCCTCGCGGCGAGCTCGATGAGTTCGCTGAGGCCGTTGCTCTCGTCGGCGGTGACGCGGTCCTGGCCGACGAGTCCGTGCTGGCGGCTCACGACCTGGCCCAAGTCAACTTGCGCCGGATCAAGGTCGCCACCCCTACCCCGAGCCGGGTCCGGCAAGAGCTACCCCGCATCGTCGAGGTCATCCGTCGCCGCGTGCCGGAGTCTGACCGGGACGCGATCGACGGCATCCCGGCCATGTCCATCCCTGCAGCGCTGGTCGCCAGCATCGGACGAGTCATGAACGAGCGACTGCTCGATGCGGCGAATCAGGCCAAGGTGCGCGGCTTGATCAGTTCATCAGAGGCCGAGCGAGCCATTCAGGCCATCAACCAGTCCGCCCGCAAAGAGGGGAGCACCGCGTGAGCGAGACCGGGACCGGTACGTCGAGCGTGCCAGCCCCCCTCAGCGTCAACAAGCTCCGTGGCGCGATCAGCACAGCGGCGAAGAGCCGTGGCGCCACCGTCAAGCGCATTCAAGCGCTGATCGGGAACGTCGTGGTCTCGCAGATGCTGCCGGACTCAGCGGTCAAGGGCGGCACCGGACTAAAGCTGCGGTTCGGTGACCGCGTCACTCGGGAGACCCCTGACCTCGACACGGCCTTCCGCGGCGACCGAGATGAGTTCGTCGACGAGTTGAATGAGCGACTGGCCGCAGGGTGGGGTGACTTCTTCGGGCGTGCGGTCGCCGGGGAGCAGCGGGCGCCGGGAGACCTGCTGGAGAGGATCTCTGCTGCGTACGTCATGCAGCCGGTCCGAGTCCGGCTCACCTATCGCGGCAAGGACTTCATGAGCGTCGACCTTGAGATCGGTCACGACGAGCTGGAAGCCACCACCAACGAGCCGGTCGAAACCCAGATGTCCTCGGAGGTGCTAGAGCTCTTCGCCGAGCTCGGCCTGCCGGAGCCAGCGCCGGTTCGCGTGCTGCCGCTGCACCACCAGATCAGCCAGAAGATCCACGCCTGCACGGCACCCGAGAGCGACCGGGCGCACGACCTGGTCGACCTTCAGCTCCTCGTTCCGCAAGCAGACCCTGACATGGTTCGCGACACGTGCGTGCGGCTCTTCCGTTTCCGCAACGAACACGCCTGGCCGCCGGTACTTGTGCGTGGACCCGGATGGGAAGAGCTGTACGAGGAAGCAGCGATCGGGCTCGACGTGCGGAGCCTCGAAGACGCTGTGGAGTGGGTCAACGACTACATTCAGACGCTCTCACCCGAACCGTAGTCCGCACTACGCCTCGTGCTGTGGGTTCGGCTGGAGGCGGACCGGAATCGCGGTGTAACGAGCGTGCGGTGCCGTAAACGAGCGTGCGGTGCCGTAACAGCGTGCCGGAGCCGAAGTTCCACCGGGCTCTGACGAAGCGGCCCCGCCACGATGTCCGTGCCGCCTTGCATCATCCTCACGTGGACGGTTTCGACCCCGAGCCCTGTCTGCCTATGCCACCTCGGTGGGTGTACCCGCGCGCACGGCATCGCCCGTCTCCACTGCCCTGACCTTCATCGCTCGGGCACCCACCTGGTCCATCGACCAGGGGCAGCGGAATGTTATGCGCGAGAACGAGCCGATGCCTCACCCCGACGACGGACCCCGGGCACACCGCCCGCCCCGCCTGGCTGAGCTCCAGCCCCCTCCGGCCGGCCGTCCACGCGGGAGCCGGCTCGAGCAGCGTTCGAGCGCCGCTTGAGCCGGCAACAAAGACGTTGGGGAGTGTCGGTGCTCCTGCCGATACTTCGGACATGACCGCCGGCAACGTCAAACGACGCCACCACACGACCCCGCGCGTCTATTTACGCGGGTTCGCCGAGAGAGACCGAGTGTCGATCCGGACCCGGTCTGGAGTCGAGCGCGAGGTGCACATCGCCGACGCCACGGTCCGCAAGAACTTCTACAACTTCCGGACCTCCAAAGGAGTCGAGTCGAGCGCAGTCGAGAAGTGGCTGGACCGCAGCGTTGAGAACCCCGCCGGTCCGGTGTTCGAGCGACTGCGAAGCGGTCTACCCGTGACCGAACGTGACCGACCCGTGCTCGCGAAGTTCGCGGTCAGCCAGCTTCTCCGCACCCCGACGACGGCCGCGATGCTCGACCACATAGACGGACACATCGGGCCGATGTTGGTCGTTCAGGCTGTCCTCACCCGGCACGACATCGACCCCACTACCATGCCGCAGCGCGAGCTCGAGGCGATCACGGAGATCGCCCTCCGCGCGTGGGAGGAGCAGACCGGCCGCGACCAACGCCGTTCACAGCTGCGCACCATCATGCGCAAGGTCGACGAGCTCACCGACCAGCTGGCCGCGTGGACATGGGTCGTGCTCGAGGCAGCCGACCACGTCCTGATCACCAGCGATGCCCCGGTGGCCACCTTCCATAACGCCGACGGATCCTGGGCCGGCATCATCCCGCCGGGCTCTCCGGTCTACCTGCCCTTGAGCCCCCGACACCTACTGGTCGGCGAGCGCCACTCGCTCGCCGCCTCCCCGGGGCTCCAACCTGGGCTAGCGGACATGGTGAACAAAGTCGTCGCCCGCCAGGCCGCGGACATGATCATCAAGGCGCCCTTGCAGTCCTGGCCTACAGACCTGGTCCTGCTCCCGCAGCCGTCGCCGCTCCCGACGCCCACCATCACCTGGCGGCGCGGCTCGGGAGATGACCCCACTTTCCCCGCCAAGTTCCCTGATGTCCTCGCCCCCGATATCCGGGCCGTGCTCGACCAGCTCGAGGCGACCGATGTTGTCCAGTAGCCGCACATCTTCACCATTGTCTCGGTCGTCGTCTTCATCATCGTCGTCGTCATGTGCCGAACCAGGACAGCTCGTCGACGAGGAAGTCGTGAACCTACCCGGAGCATGCGTCGGTGACCGCCACAACCTGTCCAAGGACTCTTACCTGAATGCTTCCCCCCGGCGCCGAAGTCATCTGCAAGCGACGTTCGTGGACGGCGATGGCCTTCCCGGACTCTTCCATCCCCAGGATTGAGCGATCTGGCAAGTGGAACATGTCCGAGTTCAAGTACTGCCAGCGCTGAGGTCAGGAGGTGTCTGCATGCGCGAGCAGCATCGACCAGCTCAACGGCCTGTGTCGGCGACAGCTCCGGCCGTTCGTGTGCCAATGTCGTCAGGCCCTCGGGGCATCCTCAGGCAGGATGGTGCACGTGCCTGACCCCGAAGAGACTGCCCACCCGCGGCCGACAGACGCGACCATCCGCGAACTGTACGGGCACGCCTTCTCCTGCGCATTCGACGGGTGCCACGAGTGGCTTCACAAGCCGGCTGAGGGCTCGGCGCGACCGGTGCTGAACAGCCGTGTCGCGCACATTCATGCGCGTCGTCCACGCGGACCCCGGTGGCTCCCCGGTATGTCGTCGGAGGAGAACCGCGCACCCGAGAACCTGTTGCTGATGTGCATCCCGCACTCCTACGAGATCGACACCGACGAGATCCGGTTCCCTGCGGACCTCCTCAGAGAGTGGCGCGAGGCCCAGCTGCAGGAGTACCTGGATGTGCGTCAAGCGTGGACGCTGAACGACGATCAGGTGGCAGAGGTTGTCCGATTGTCGTTTGACTCACCGACTATTGCGGCACCTGTTGTCACCGGCATCGTCGAGGCAGCAGAACGTGCGGTTCGGCGAGCCATATCGACTCGCACCGGCCCCGCGGCTGCGGCTGCGGCCTGGCGTGAAGTGAGGGCCCGCGTCCGAGGGATGATGTTCAGCCGTGACAGCGAGACCGGCGAACGGCTCTACGCCGAACCGTCGCGCGCCGAACGGGACCGCCACGGAGCTGTCGTCCTTGAGCAGCTCGAGGCTGTCCGTGTCGAGCTTGGCCCCTTGATTGAAGACGTTCAGGCGAGCACCGCGATGGCCCGCCACACCAACCCTGCGACTGAACAGTGGTGCGACTGGGTTACCCGCGCAGCTGAGGAGCTCCTCGCTGCAGCGTCCACGTGGCCGTGGGAACCCCCGTACGAGGACGACCACCGTCTCGACGAAGCAGTAACCGACCTAAGGATGGCTGTCACTGCTCTCGCGGCTGCCCTGCGAGGCGAAGTTCCCGACCCCGCTCCCGTGCCGCCAACCCCTCCTGGTCCAGATCATGCAGCCGTCGCGTTCGCCGAGGCACGAGCCAGACACCTCGACCTCCTGGAACGTGGCCGCGCGTACGCCTACGTCGAAACGAACCCGTACGACCCGGATCTCCGGACCGAAGTTGCCGAAGCTGCTGGCGAAGTCACCGCCGTGCCACCGGTGTGGTCTTTGACCGAGTACCGCCTAGACACGGCCGCCAGGGTCGCCGCCTCTCTCACAAGGAACGCCACCGACACCCAAATCACCGACGTTATCAACGTCGACCGGATGCGGCGTCCCCTCGTCGCCGCAGCGGCTCTGCTTGTCGAGCTGTGGCGTGCGATGACCGACGCCGGTCGCGACACTCTTGCTGACCAGGTACGCGACGCACTGCTAGCCGAGCTCAACGCGAACCACTGGGCCACCGAAGACGGTTGGGTCGAGAACACCATCAACGGTGCCTTCATGTTCCAGTACTGGGCCCATTGGAGGACCCCAGACGAACCCAAGACGGCGCTCGCAGACGCCCTCAAAGCGGCCCCTGACCGGCTCGACGACGTCATCCTCGGCTCCGCGCAGTGGATGGAACAACGACCAAGCTTCGACGAGCCGGGCCCTATCTCAGCCCTCCCTACCTACCGCGAACTTCCGCCCTGGTTTCCCATCGAGGCAGTAGTCGCGACTGCAGCCACCCGGTACCCGCACGTCCGCCCAGCTACCTCCAGGCACGACGACGGCGCGCATGCGAACGCATCCACGGTCGAGCGTCTGCTCGGCCACATCCTCCGTCTCGCCGCCACGGCAAACAACCCCGACGCGGGGCCATGAGCTCGGTCTCGGCGGACGTCGACGTCTCCCCTCATCCGCCGTACACCGACAGCATGCGCGCGGGCGGAAGCTCCATCCTGAGTAGCTCATCGTCGAAGCGATCCGCAACGACTGGCCCGGCGAGAGCCCGCTCAAGCTTGCTGATCTGGAGTATCAGCATCGGGAAACGGCGGCGATTCGAGATGGCACTCCACTCGGTGGGAGCGCTCCTAGCAATTGCCAGAGGCCTCGGCTCCGACTGGAGCGACGGTGAGGCATCTTGGCGACGCACACGCACCGCCGTGTGCCTGTAGCGTCGAGCCGGGAGGTGCCGAGTGCTGCAGATCGTCACGAAGATGTACTTCGCCCCAGACGCGTCGTTGCACATCTCGGCCCATCGTGTGGCGGTGCACACGAATCTCGCGTTTCTCGGCGCCGGGCGCGACCGAATTGAACTACCCGTCGGAACGCTGATCCCTGAGAGCGGGCTCGCGTCGACCTCAACGGTGATGATCGAGGTCGTCGAGCACTTGGAGAAGGAGCTCGACGAGGCCGGCGCGTCCGCCGGGCTCGTGTCCACCGGCGGCGCGGAGTTAGTTGATGACCTGGCTGCGGTGATGGCGTTCGGGCTGGACGCGGTATTTCACCGCCGCGAGGACGTTGTCCAGCGCCTGTGTGGAGAGTGGGGTGCACCGCTGCGCCGAGGTTCGGCGGGTAGTCTTCTGAGCCGAACGTTCGAGCCGCAGCGGTTCGTCCAGGACGCCGACCTGGAAGCCCTCAGCGACTTCATGACCGACCTCTTGGCGCTGGAACGGCCCAGCTTCGAGCGAGCGATGCGCGCCATCCGGCACGTCGTCCGAGCCACGCAGAACGCGGTGGACGACCCGACTGGTGCCTACACAGAAATGGTGGAGGGACTGGAGTCCCTTGCGGATGCAGATCTGGCGCCGGCGATCGAGTGGGATCGGTACGACGGCCGGAAACGAACCCGGATCGACGCCTCCCTCGATGGGCTCGATCTGGAACGGGCCGACGCGATCCGCAAGGCGGTCCTGGAGGCCGACCAGATCGGAGCAACCAGCCTGTTCGTGCACTCGACGATCGCGCGGCTCGGCGAGGACTACTTCAGGGCGGAGGCATCCGGCACCAAGATGCCGCTGCGACGTCCAGACCTCGAGTTGGCCCTCAAGCTGGCCTACCAGACCCGGTCACAGAAGAGCCACGTGCTGCGCGACTTGCCGCCTGAGGTTTTCCTGTTCTCCGGCAGCGAGACCCACGACCTCATCGACGGGTCCGGCACGATGCTGACTCTTGAGGGCTTGTGGCGCCTGGTTCGCCACGTGATCCGCAAGTTCGTGGCCTACGGCCCGAAGGGCGTCGATGCGACGTTCAACTGGCGTCGCGCACTGCCAGGCAGGGCCACGGTTCGCTGGGCTCCGCAGTACTGGATCGCGGACGGGGCCAGCTTCTCGAAGGAGAACGCGCCCGAGCGGCTGGCCGGCCTGGCCGAAGTCTTCGTCGAGACGATCGCCGAACGAGGTGATGGCGTCCCGAATATGACAGACGTCCTTGTACGAATCGAAGAGCTGGTGCCCGGTCTCGCGAAGAGCGACGAACGCACCTCGATGATCGCGATCTACTGGATGTGGCACCGTCTGATGGCGCCTCAGGAGCACCGACCGGAAGCCCAGGAGTTTCTGGAGAAGCACTCAATCAACTTGGATCCCCCTTCGATCATCACGTTCTTGGCCAGCAACGCATCTGGCGCCGGGCTCCCGGACTGGACGACCGATGAGTACCTCGCCCTTGCCGAAGCCCGGCACGCGGACCGTTCCCGGAGACGCCACTTTCGGATGCCGGCCCAGTTCGACGCCGCGCTGCACCTGGAGACCGCAGACCTTCTGGAGGCTGACGGACGACACGAGCTCGCACTCCGGCATGCGGCGTGGGCAGTCGAGGAGCTGCCCGGCAACGAGATGCTGATCGGGTGGGAGGCTCGGTTGCGGGCGGGCCAGCACGGCTCGAACCTGCCGATGTTCGAGCTCATCTTCGGGGTCGACCATCCCGACGCCAAGACCGAAACAGAGCAGGCCCAGCCCGAGAACGCTGAGGAAGGAGGGTCCTGATCCCGTCGCCATCGGGTCGGTCGAGGAGGGCGACTCAGTCGTCTGGTCCCGACGGGATGATGATGATGAGTTCCTAGTCCAGGAAGACCAGGTCGTCGCTGAGGATGAGCGGTCGGACACGTGGGAAGGGCGGGCATTGACCCGGATCCAGACTTGAGTCGCGCCGCACTTATGTCCCGTAAACCACAACGAAGGTCGTCGAACCTGCGCAGATATCATCAAAAAGGCGGGGCGCGCCAAGAGGTCACAGGGCGGCATATGCGCAGGTCAGGGCCCACATCGTCAAGAATCAGCAAAGCGCGGGAGGCGCCTGCGGCGGCACCCCGAATATCCAGAGCTCGCAGGTTCAAATCCTGCCCCCGCTACAACAAAGTGGCCCCTGACCTGCGGAAACGCAGGTCAGAGGGCGCTCGCATTTTGAACCGTTTTTGCTTATGTCGCGGATTGATGACCCAAAAACTCGGGGGAATGCTCGCCCAGAGTGGCGAACGGTGCGGTGATGGCGGGCGATGTCCACCCCGATGCCTGGCTCTGAGTCAGCCGCACTGAGGCGCCGTCGCCTTCCAGAAGATCAGTGACCGTCCTCGTGACCGTCTCCGTGATCGATTTCGATCTCGTCGGCGGGCGCTTCGGGATCCGCGGGAAGGTCGAGCGTGACGCTGCCGTCTTCGGCGTCGTTCGGGAGCGGGGAGAAGCTCACGCCGTTGGGCTTGTCACCGACAGGGATCCGGGCCACGACCTTGAGCTCCTGAAGGTCCAGGACGGCGACGTCGTCCCCGTAGATGTTGGTGACGTAGGCGTGCTGGCTCGAGGGGTCGACGACGACGCCGTGGGAGCCCTGCCCGGTCTCGACGGTTGCGGTCACGGTGAACGTCTTGGTGTCGATCACCGAGACCGTGGTCCCGGGCGAGTCTTCCGTGCCCTGGTTGGCGACGAGGAGGTAGCGGTTGTCGCCGCTAACGTACGTCTGAATGGGGCCGTCTCCGACTGCGACCGTGCCGACCAGCTTGCGCGTCGTCATGTCGACCTTCGCAACGGCGTCCTCGCCGTTCAGGGAGGCGTAGACGAACCGGCCGTCGGGGGAGAAGGCGACTTGCGCGGGGGCCTTCCCGACTTCGATGTCTGTGACGAGCTGGTTGGTCCGAATGTCGATGACGCTGAGCGTGGTGTCGGCGACGTTCGCCACGACAAGCCAGCGGCCGTCCGGGCTGGGTCGGAGGCCGTGCGGGCCCTGGCCCACCTTGATGGTCTCGGTGGCCTTCATCGTGGACGCGTCAATGACGGAGAGCGTGTCGTCTGCGCCGTTGGTGGTGTACGCGGTGGCCCCGTCCGGGGAGACCACGACATGGGCTGGCGCCGAGCCGGTCGGAACCACGCCGTGCAGGTCCAGGCTTTCGGCGGACAGCATGGCGGCGTATCCGCCGTGGCCACTCACCGTCCACACCGAAGCGCCGTCGGGAGACACTTGGACGTTGTGTGGCCCTTCGACGCCGGCGACGGTGGTCACGATCCGGTTGGTGGCGGCGTCGATCGCCGTGAGCGATCCGCCGCCCTCGTTGGCGATCCAGACGGTGCCCTCCACCATGCCGCGGTGGCCGGCGAGAGTGGCCGCCGTCGGGTCCTCGTCGGCGCGATCGTCATTGCCGTTGAGGACCGCCAGGCCACCCGCCACGGCGAGCACGGCCAACGCACCGGCAGAGAGAGCAACGACGCGCATGCGCCGGCTCCACTCGTGCCGATCCTTCGGGAGCTGCGCAGAAGCCGCATCGGGACCGGTGTCGGATGTTGAGCTCATGGGCGAGCCTTTCGTATAGACGAAGTCGGCCCGGTGGGGACCGCGCCATCACGTTCGCCGCTTGACCCGGACGGATGGCCGGTGGTTTCGGTGAAGAACCGATGAAGGCCGATCACGTGGCTGGACAGTGGCCGATCCGGATAGTCAGATCGAGGTGGGACGCCACCCGCATGCATGAAGGAAGGACTCGACGGTGGACCTCATCCATCGCCTCTTGCCGATCCCGGCCTTGGCGCGCTCATGTGAGAGCGCTGCTGCCGTGGGCGTTGGACGGCATCTCCCTCGAGCGGGCGGCTGTCCTGGAGCTGGGGCCGGGTCCGGGACTGACCACAGACTGGCTGGTGTCGCGCGTGGGATCGCTGACGTGCCTGGAGTACGACGACTGCCGACCCTGTGGCAGCACTGCCTAGTTGGAGGCCGGCCGTGGGGTGAATCGGTCGGGCTGGGTGACAAATTCCCGTCGGCAGGCGTCAGAGCAGAACCACCACTGCTCGCCGCGCCAGCTCGCGTGGGGTCCGTTAGGCTCGACCTGCATGCGGCAGACGGGATCGACGGCAAGCGCGGCGACGTGGCGGAATTGCCCGTCCTCCAACCAGAGCACGCGGTCGGCGATCTCTCGGAGTCGATCGTCGTGGCTCACGATGACGATCGAGCGGGCGTCCTCGTCGGCGAGCTGACGCAGCAGCCGGGCGAGGTCTCGACCCCGGGAGGCGTCGAGGTTGGCGGTGGGTTCGTCCGCGAGCAGAACGGGTGGATCGTTGGCGAGCGCGCGTGCGACTGCGACGCGCTGTTGTTCACCGCCGGACATCTGGGAGGGCCGCGCCGCTGCGCTGTGGGCAAGGCCAACGCGCTCGAGCAGTTCACTGGCTCTCTGGAGTGCAGGGGCGCCGGTGGTGCCGGCGAGATTGGCGGCAACGGCGATGTTCTCGGTGGCGGTGAGGGCGTCGAGCAGGGCGTAGTCCTGGAAGATGAACCCGAAGGTGCGCGACCGCAGCACAGGGAGCTCCTTCTCACGCGCCGCGGCGATGTCCACGTCGACGCCGTCACGGCTGGTGACGGTGATGGAGCCTGCGCTCGGACGCAGCAGTGCGCCGAGCATCAGCAGCAAGGTGGTCTTGCCCGATCCGGAC
>DASSPN010000093.1:0-2521 GCA_035699605.1 Nocardioidaceae bacterium
GGTCGAGGGCCGATTCACCGACGAGTCTCACCTGCGACGAACGATCGACAAGATCGTGTCCCGCATCGGACGCCGGGTGGACGAGTCCAGCCCGATGGTGGACGCGCGCCTGCCCGACGGAAGCCGTGTCAACGCGGTGATTCCGCCGCTGGCGATCGACGGATCGTTGCTCACGATCCGCAAGTTCTCGGCCGACCCCTACACCTCGGACGACCTCGTCGCTTTCGGCACCTACTCTCAGCGGACGGCGGATTTCCTGTCGGCGTGCGTCAAGGGGCGACTGAACATCATCGTCTCCGGGAGCACCGGCGCCGGAAAGACGACGACGCTGAACGTCCTCTCGTCCTTCATTCCTCACGACGAACGGATCGTCACCATCGAGGACGCGGCCGAGCTCCAGCTGCACCAGGACCACGTGCTCCGACTCGAGTCCCGGCCGGCAAACATCGAGGGCAAGGGCGCGGTCGACATCCGCGACCTCGTGAAGAACTCCCTCCGCATGCGGCCCGACCGCATCGTGGTCGGTGAGGTTCGTGACTCCGCCGCGCTGGACATGCTCCAGGCCATGAACACGGGTCACGACGGCTCGATCTGTACGGTCCACTCGAACGGTCCGCGTGACACCCTCGCGCGTATCGAGACCATGGTGCTGATGGCGGGTATGGACCTGCCGATCCGCGCAATCCGCGAGCAGGTCGCCTCGGCTGTCGACCTCATCGTCCACCAGAGCCGGCTTCGCGACGGTTCGCGGCGGATCACGCACGTCACCGAGGTGGAGCGGATGGAGGGAGACGTCATCACGCTGCAGGACATCTTCATCTACGACCACTCGATGGGCTTCGACGAAAACGGCAAGAGCCTCGTCCGCCTGCGTGCCACCGGCCTACGCCCCAAGTTCCTCGACAAGCTGGCGCACGTGAACGTGAAGGTGGACCCGATGCTGTTCGCCATGGACGGGATCTGAGCGATGACTGGCACCGGACTTGTCTCGGCGCGACGAATCAGCGCGCTCGGGCTCGCCGCGTGCGCGCTCGTCGTCGCGGGCGCGGCGCCGGCCTGGGCTGCCGAGGGAAGCATCGACCACGTCGAACGACAGGGCGACAGGGTGCAGGTGCTGTTCTCGCTGCCGGGTGCCGGCGACGCGGAGCCCGACTTCGAGACCTTGAGCGTCTCGCTGGCAGACACTGAGCTCAATGCCGAGGCGGGATTTGCCGCGGACTCCGAGGTCAAGGTGAGCCGCACCACCGTGCTCGCCATGGACGTCAGCAACAGCATGAGGCGCGACAACAGATTCGCGCAGGCTCAGGAAGCAGCCCGCGCCTTCATCCAGTCGGCCCCCAAGGACCTGCAGATCGGCATCGTCACGTTCGCCAACGAGGTGACCGTGGCGCTGCCCCCGTCCCCGGACCGGGAGGCCGCGACGGCTGTCATCGACGGACTGGAACTCTCGCAGCAGACCCGCCTCCACGAAGGTCTAATCCAGGCGGTGGAGGCAAGCGGCGGAGAGGGCGCGCGCAGCGTCCTGCTGCTCTCCGACGGCCGGGACACGACCGACACGCCGGTCGAGGACGTCGTAGCCGCGATCGAGGAAGGCGACGTGCGGGTGGACGTGATCGCACTCGACGTCCCCGCCCGCGACACCGCCGTGCTCGAGCAGTTCGCCAGCGCCGGCAACGGGACCACCGTGAGTGCTGACCCGGACTCGCTGACCTCGTTGTTCACGGCGGAGGCGGAGACCTTGGCTCGCCAAGTCGTGGTGTCGTTCGACGCACCAGGCCCGGGCGCCTCGGAGGGAACGCTGTCCGTGGCGATCGATGCCGGCGGCGAGCAGTACGTCGACTCAGCGTTCGTCAATGTGAGCGCTGAGAACTCGGAGCAGCCGGCGGCTCAGCCTCGCACCGAGCTGAGTCCCGTCCAGCCGACCGGGTTCCGGGTCTCGCGGGACCTGATGGTCGCCGGAATCGTCGGCGCGGGTTTGGCTGTGCTCGTGCTCATGCTCGCGGCCTTCGGCGTCCTCAGCGGCGGCCGGAAGGACTCGGTCGAGGACCGGATCTCGGCGTACACCCGCAAGGGATCGCGAAAGCTGGCGCAAGCCAAGCAACCGCAGGCCCAGGGCGTCACCGCCCAGGCGGTGGGGATCGCCGAGAAGGCTCTGAGCGGCAACGCAGGGTTGGCGTCCCGGCTAGCCGACAAGCTCGAAGCGGCAGGTCTCGCGCTCAAGCCGGCAGAGTGGCTGCTTGCGCACGCGGGCATCGCGTTCTTCGGCGGTCTGCTCGGGTTGCTGCTCAGCTCGGGCAACGTGCTGATCATGGCCCTTGGCCTGGTGCTCGGCACGATCCTCCCCTGGATATACCTCAGCATCAAGCGCTCGCGTCGCGTCAAGGCCTTCAAGGCGGGTCTCGCCGACACGCTTCAGCTCATGGCGGGCAGCCTCTCCGCCGGTCTGTCGCTGGCGCAATCGGTCGACACCGTCGTCCGCGAGGGCAACGATCCGATCGCTTCCGAGTTCCGGCGGGCTATC
>DASSPN010000094.1:0-2973 GCA_035699605.1 Nocardioidaceae bacterium
TCCCGGTGACAGCGCCCACTCCCCCTCGAGGCCCTCCAGCCGGTCGAGCCCAGGGACGTCGATGAAGCGGTATCCGCCGTCGACCGCCGAAATGGTCATGATCCCGTGCTCGCCGCCCGACCACGTCCCCCGCGAAGCGGAGTACGCCACGGCGATGGGACCGACGACCGCGGCGCCCTTGGTCCACTCACTCTGGTTGAAGACCCTGTCGGGCAGCCGTAGCGCCGAGTCCGGCACGTCTGCGACCGGAGGCGCGGCGGCTCGCGACGCGTCGAGCCCGAGCACAACCCCGCCCGAGGCGAGAAACAGGCCGACAGCGACGACCACGCCACCGGCTACCTGACGCCGGCGCTGTCGCTTCCCTCGTCGCCACAGGTCCGGGGCCGGGTTCGAGGGGGCGGACTCCGAGGCGATCTCCTCGAGCGCTTCGCGCAGGTCGTTGGCCATCACGTTCTTCTATACGCCAGCGGCGGGCTCCCCGGAGGGAACCCGCCGCTGATTTGTGTCGTGGCCGAGCGCGTCTCCGGAGGAGACGGGCGGAAAGCGATCGAAGATCGCCCTGGCCCGCAGCCTCCCGCCGCGCTGCCGACCTAGCCCTTCAGCAGGTTGCGCAGCACGTACTGCATGATGCCGCCGTTGCGGTAGTAGTCCGCCTCACCCGGGGTGTCGATCCGGACCACAGCGTCGAAGGTCACGTCGCCGGCAGTCACCTTCACGGTCTTCGGTGTGGTTCCGTCGTTCAGCGCGGTGATGCCCTCGATCGAGATCGTCTCCTCGCCGGTCAGCCCCAGCGACTCGGCGTTCTGACCGGCCGGGTACTGCAGCGGGATGACGCCCATGCCGATGAGGTTCGAGCGGTGGATGCGTTCGTACGACTCGGCGATGACCGCCTTGACTCCCAGCAGCGAGGTGCCCTTGGCCGCCCAGTCACGCGACGAGCCGGAGCCGTACTCCTTGCCGGACAGGACCACGAGCGGGATGCCCTGTGCGATGTAGTTCACCGAGGCGTCGTACACCGTGGTGACCGGGCCATCGGGCTGGGTGAAGTCGCGCGTGAAGCCGCCCTCGGTGCCAGGCGCGATCTGGTTGCGCAGCCGGATGTTGGCGAAGGTGCCCCGGATCATGACCTCGTGGTTGCCCCGGCGCGAGCCGTAGGAGTTGAAGTCGCGCTGGTCGACGCCGTTCTCCGAGAGGTACTTGCCCGCGGGCGAGTCCTTCTTGATCGAGCCGGCCGGCGAGATGTGGTCGGTGGTCACCGAGTCGCCCAGCTTGAGCAGGACGCGAGCACCGGAGATGTCGGTGACCGGTGCCGGGACGTCGGGCATGCCTTCGAAGTACGGAGGCTTCCGGACGTACGTCGACGCCGGGTCCCACGAGAAGGTGTTGCCCTCCGGGGTCGGGAGCGACTGCCAGCGCTCGTCGCCTGCGAACACGTCCGAGTAGGACGAGGTGAACATGTCGGTCGTGATCGCCTGGGCGATCGTCTCCTCGACCTCCACCGGGCTCGGCCAGATGTCGCGCAGGAAGACGTCGTTGCCGTCGGGGTCCTGCCCCAGCGGGTCGTTGAACAGGTCGACGTCCATCGAGCCGGCCAGCGCGTAGGCGACGACCAGCGGCGGGGACGCGAGGTAGTTCATCTTGACGTCGGGGTTGATGCGGCCCTCGAAGTTGCGGTTGCCGGACAGCACCGAGACGACCGACAGGTCCTTCTCCTGCACCGCGGCCGAGACCTCGGGGATGAGCGGACCGGAGTTGCCGATGCAGGTGACGCAGCCGTAGCCGACCAGGTTGAAGCCCAGCTTGTCGAGGTAGGGCGTGAGGCCGGCGCGCTCGTAGTAGTCGGAGACGACCTTCGAGCCCGGGGCGAGGGTGCTCTTGACCCACGGCTTGCGCTGGAGGCCCTTCTCGACCGCCTTCTTCGCGAGGAGCGCTGCACCGATCATCACCGATGGGTTCGACGTGTTGGTGCAGGACGTGATCGACGCGATCGTCACCGCACCGTGGTCGAGCTCGAACTTCGTGCCGTCGGCGAGCTCCACCATGACCGGGTTGCTCGGGCGACCTCCGTCCTTCGGCGCGGCGGACAGGTGGTTGTCGGGGGCGTGCTCGCCGTGACCGTTGGACGGGGTGTCAGAGGCCGGGAAGGACTCGGCGACCGCCTCGTCGTACCCCTCCTCGTCCCCACCGTTCGTGACGTAGTCGGCCAGCGCGCCGCGGAAGGACTGCTTGGCGTCGGACAGCTGCACGCGGTCCTGAGGGCGCTTCGGGCCGGCCAGCGACGGGACGACCGTCGCGAGGTCGAGCTCGAGCTTCTCGGAGTACCGCGGCTCGGCCGCGGGGTCGTGCCAGAGACCGTTCTCCTTGGCATAGGCCTCGACCAGGGCGAGCTGCTCGTCGGACCGACCCGTCAGGCGGAGGTAGTTGACGGTCTCGGCGTCGATCGGGAAGACCGCGATGGTCGAGCCGAACTCCGGCGACATGTTGCCGATCGTGGCGCGGTTCGCCAGCGGCAGCGCCGAGACGCCCTCGCCGTAGAACTCGACGAACTTGCCGACCACGCCGTGCTTGCGCAGCATCTCGGTGATCGTGAGGACGAGGTCGGTGGCGGTCGACCCCTCGGGCAGCGAGCCGGAGAGCTTGAAGCCGACGACGCGCGGGATCAACATCGACACCGGCTGGCCGAGCATCGCGGCCTCTGCCTCGATGCCGCCGACGCCGAAGCCGACCACACCGATGCCGTTGACCATCGTGGTGTGCGAGTCGGTGCCCACGCAGGTGTCGGGGTAGGCCTGGAGCTCGCCGTCGACCTCCCGGGTGAAGATCGTGCGGGCCAGGTGCTCGATGTTGACCTGGTGCACGATGCCGGTGCCGGGCGGGACGACCTTGAAGTCGGTGAAGGCGCCCTGGCCCCAGCGGAGGAACTGGTAGCGCTCGCGGTTGCGCTCGTACTCGATCTCGACGTTGCGCTCGAAG
>DASSPN010000095.1:0-2828 GCA_035699605.1 Nocardioidaceae bacterium
ACCTCGAGATTCTCCGCGAGGACCTCCTCGTACAACGCCCGCTCGTCGGGTCCGAGCTCTCCTCCGTCTCCGACGTCGCCGTGCAGGCGGTTGTGCAGCCGTTTGGTGATCCGGAAGAAGTCCGGCGTGCCCTCCAACACCTCCCATCGGGTGTCCACTCCGGCGCCGAGGGCGTAGGCGAGCAACGCCTGCAGCATCTCCGCGACGCCACCGCCGGTGGCCGTCGAGTTGACGTGCCACATCGTCCGGTCACCGAGGACGGCCCGCGCACGCTCGGCGGCGTGTGCCATCCGATCGGCGCGGTCCGGCGAGAGCAGCGCAGCCAACCGGTCAAGGGGCATGGGCTCGATCTCCACATGATGCATGCTCCGATAGTGGCACCACTGCGTCCTCCACGTCGCTGACGACCGCCAACTTCATCGTTGTTCGCGACGCGGCTGCGGCACCTCTGCCTCCTGCACCCTTCGGGGCCTCGTGTCAACGGCGGTTGAAATCTGACCCCCTCGCGGCAAGTGAAAACTGACCCCCTGGGTTCTAGTTCTCTTCGTTGACGGCCGCGGGGACGCGGCCGAGTTCTCGGTTCTTCAGCCGGTAGGAGTCGCCCTTCAAGGCGATGACCTCGGCGTGGTGGACGAGCCGGTCGATCATCGCGGCGGCGACGGTGTCGTCGCCGAAGACCTCGCCCCAGCGGGCAAAGTTCTTGTTGGACGTGACGATCAGGCTGGCGCGTTCGTAGCGCGATGAGACGAGTTGGAAGAACAGGTTGGCCGCTTCGGGTTCGAAGGGGATGTAGCCGACCTCGTCGATCACCAGCACGGGATACCTCACGAGTCGGCGGAGCTCGTCTTGCAGCCGTCCGGCGTGGTGGGCCTCGGCGAGCCGGTCGACCCACTGACTGGCGGTGGCGAACTGGACTCGGTGGCCGGCTTGGCAGGCGCGGATCGCCAGCCCGGTGGCCAAGTGCGTCTTCCCGGTGCCCGGTGGGCCGAGCAGGACCACGTTCTCCTTCGCGGCGACGAAGTCGAGCGTGCCCAGGTGCGCGACCGTCTCTCGCTTCAGGCCGCGGGCGTGGTCGTAGTCGAAGTCCTCCAGGGACTTGCGGGCGGGGAAGCGGGCGGCGCGGATGCGGCCCTCACCGCCGTGGGACTCCCGCGCGGACACCTCGCGTTGCAGGCAGGCGGCGAGGAACTCCTCATGGGTCCAGGACTCCTCCCGGGCACGTTCAGCCAGCCGGGCGACCGACTCGCGCAGGGTGGGGGCCTTCAACGCCCGGGTCAGGAACTCCAGCTCGCTGGTGACATCACGACCGGTCTTCAGAGGAGTCTTCGCAACGGTGCGGGGGGCCATCAGGAGACCTCCTCGTCGACGAGGCCGAGGGCTTGGTCGTAGAAGCCGAGCGAGCGGATCTCGACTTCCTCACCGGTGACCGCGTCGGCGACTGGCCGCAGCAGGTCGGCGCGGCCGTGGCGCAGGTGCTTGGCCGCGACGGTGTGCTCGAACTCGGTGATCGTCTGGTGCTGGGCCCACACCCGGGCGTGGTCGGCCACGATCGCTCCCTCACAGGTGACCCACACGCGGTCCAAGTCGGCGTGGACCTCGATGCGCCGTCCGACCACGGCGGGGTGGACGGAGTAGTCGTTTGAGTCGACGCGGACGTAGTGGTCCCGTGGCAGTCGCAAACTTTTGCGCCATCCGATCTCGGGCGCGACCGGCGGCAAGGCCATCATGGCGGCCTTGTCTGCTGCGATCCGGTCCGACGGGGAGCAGCCCAGCACCCGCATCCTGCGCGTGTTCGCCTTGGCCACCCACTCGCCCAGCTGGGTGTTGAAGTCCTCAGGTGAGGTGAACGTCCGGCCCGGCAGGAAGGACCGCTCGAGGTAGTCATGGAACCGCTCCAGCATCCCCTTGGCCTCGGGATCAGCCGGCTTGCAGATGTACACGCTGGCACCCAGGACGCCGCGAAACGCCTGGCACTCGGCGGTCAGCTCGGGTTGGCGGGCGCGCCAGCGGCCGACCGCGCCTTCGCCATCCCACACCAGCGTGCGCGGCACCGCGCCGAGCTGTTGGATCAGATGCCACCAACCCGCGAAGAGGTCCTCGGACTCTCGACGAGGGACCAGCACCGCGCCCGTCCACCTCGAGTAGCCCGAACACATCGTCATCACCGGCAGTCGCTTCGCCGTCCGGGTCTGGCCGTAGCCGACCGGGAGCTCGATGTCGGGGAACCAGAAGTCGAACTGGGCCAGCTCGCCGGCCTCATAGATCGTGCGGGACGCCGGGTCCGGTGGCACGTAGACCGGCCGCAGTTCGCTCACCCGGCTACGCAGAGTCCGGATCGAGTGCTCCCAGCCGATCCGCTCCGCGACCACCGTGGCCGGCATCGTGGGCGTGACCCGCAAAAGCTCCCGGATCCGCGGCTCAACCTCGTCGACCAACGACCCTCGCGCCGGCCGCTCGTAACGCGGTGGCCCGTCATCGCGCAGCGCCTTGCGCACCGTGTTCTTCGAGATCCCCATCGACCTGGCGATCACCTTGATCGGCACTCCCTCCGCACGGTGCAACCGGCGGATCTCAGCCCAGTCCTCCACTGACAACACTCCGCATCCCCCTGCCTCGAGGTTCGAGGACAGGGTCTCGGAGGGGGTCAGTTTTCAGTTGCCGTCCGGGGGTCAGTTTTCACGTGCCGTCGACACCTCGGACCTCCCGTGAGGAGGGGCACGCGGGTGCACCAGGCAGCGAGGGCGTCGCACCCAAGGGGTACGCCGGCTCGAGTCGGGGCGGATTCCCGGCCCGTCAGCGCCAACCGGCATACTGCATCCCGGAGTCGC
>DASSPN010000096.1:0-15941 GCA_035699605.1 Nocardioidaceae bacterium
TTCTGCATCACCTCGGGCTTGATGCCCGCCATCATGTCGGTGTTGATGTAGCCCGGCGCGACGACGTTGACGGTGATCCCCGCCCGCGCCCCCTCGAGCGCCAGCGCCTTGGTGAAGCCGATGTCGCCGGCCTTGGCGGCGGCGTAGTTGGCCTGGGCGAACTGCCCCTTCTGCCCGTTGATCGAGGAGATGCTGACGACCCGCCCGAACTTGCGGTCCCGCATCCCCCCCCAGACCACATGGGTCATGTTGAAGAGGCCCGTGAGGTTCGTGTCGATGACCTCGTGCCACTGCTGCGGCGACATCTTGTGGAAGGGCGCGTCGCGGGTGATCCCGGCGTTGTTCACCAGCACCTCGACCGGGCCCAGCTCCGCCTCGACCTGGTCCAGGAAGGCGCTGAAGGACTCCGGATCGGTGACGTCCAACCTGCCGTACGTCGTGAGGCGCAGCTCGGTGGCCGCCTCCTTCAGGCGGGCCTCGTCGATGTCACCGACCGCGACCCTCGCGCCGTGGCGGAGGAGCATGGCCGCGGTCTCGTAGCCGATGCCCCGAGCCCCGCCCGTGACGACGACGACCTTGCCGGCGAGCGCCGTCACTTGGCGCGCCCGAGCCGCTGGCGGAGGCCGCGACCCACGACGAGGTCGAGGAAGCGGCTCACGATGCCACTGCGCCGCTTGGTGTAGGGGAACCACGTGAGCTCGTTCTTCATGACCGGGATGCGCGGCGAGGTCTGGGCCTGGACCTTGCAGTACTTCCGGATGCCGTAGGCGCCGCCGGCGCGGGCGCCGACACCGGAGTCCTTCCACCCGTTGTGCGGCAGCGGCGGGGCGAAGAGGTTGCTGAAGACGTCGTTCACGTTGACCGCGCCGGCCTCGATGCGGCGGGCGACCTGCTCACCGCGGGCGACGTCCTTGGTCCACACGGAGGCGGAGAGGCCGTAGATGGAGTCGTTGGCCATCCGGATAGCCTCGTCGGCGTCCGCAACTTTCATCACCGGGATCGTGGGGCCGAAGGTCTCCTCCTTGATGCACGACATCGAGTGGTCGACGTCGACGAGGACGGTGGGCTCGAAGAAGTTGCCGGTCGTGCCTCGCTTGCCGCCCGTGGTCACGCGAGCCCCGGCCTCGACGGCCTCCTTCACGTGCCGCTCGACGATGTCGACCTGGGCCGAGGTCACCATCGCGCCGACGTCGCTGCCCTCCTTGACGCCCTGGCTCAGCGACTTGACCTTGTCGGTCAGCTTGGTGACGAACTCGTCGTAGATCGGCGCCTCGACGTACACGCGCTCGACGGAGATGCAGACCTGACCGGAGTTGAACAGGCCGCCCCACGCGATGCCGTTGACCGCGCGGTCGATGTCGGCGTCGGCGAGGACGACGGCAGGGTCCTTGCCGCCGAGCTCGAGGCTGTAGGGCTTGAGCTGGCCGGCCGCAGCGGCCGCGATCTTCTTGCCGGTCGCGGTCGAACCGGTGAACTGCACGTAGTCGGCCGCGTCGACCACCGCCGCACCCGTGGCGCCGCCACCGGTGATGCACTCGAGCACGCCGGGGGCGCCGATGGACCTCCAGCCGTCGACCAGGAGCTGAGCGGCGAGCGGGGTTTCCTCCGAGGGCTTCTCGATGACGGCACAGCCGGCTGCCAGCGCCGGGATGGCGTCCATCAGGAAGAGCGTCACCGGGAAGTTCCACGGCGTGATGACCCCGACGAGGGGATAGGGCTGGTAGACCTTGGTGAGCTTCTTGGGGAGCGTCATCGCGTTCGGCGCCTTCTCCCGCTCGTCCGCGAGGAACTTCTCGGCGTTGTCGGCCCAGTAGCGGATGATCTCGGCGGTGGCCTTGACCTCGAGCATCGCATCGGGACGCACCTTGCCTGTCTCGGAGACGAGGACGTCGATGATCCGGTCCGAGTTGGCCAGCATCCAGTCGGCGTACTTCGTGAGCCATGGTCGGCGACCCTTCGGCCCGAGCGCGTCCCAGGCGATCTGCTGCATCCGCAGCTCGGCGGCGATGCGGTACACCTCGTCGGCCGAGGTGTCCGGCACGCTGCCGACGACCTTCCCGGTGGCGGGGTCGGTGACGACGAGCTCGTTGGGGCGTGCGTCAACAGTCATGGGGGTCTACTCCTCGAGGTGGGGCGGCCTGCTCCACTCCGAAGGATCGCTCATGCCGGTGCGTCGCGAAAGAGCACGCCCGCATTCTGAGAACAGTCGTTATCAGTTGTGCCCGAGGTCAGATCCAGCGACGGAACCAGATCCGGTCCAGCCACTCGCTGGTCGTCAGCAGGCCGTCGGTGAGCACCGGCCAGAACCACGCGAAGTTGGCGACCACCAGCACCACGAACGCGCCCGAGAGCGCCGTACCCGTCGCACGCTTGGAGTACGACGACCGCGGCCCGCCGATCAGCCGACCCATGGTCAGCGCGAGGGCGATGCAGGTGAAGGGGATCATCGCGACCGCGTAGTAGTAGAAGATCGTGCGGTCGCTGTAGGGGAACCACGGGAACCACGTCGCAGCGAAGCCCAGCACCGCGACGCCGAAGCGCCAGTCCCGGCGACCGAGCCAGGAGTAGACCGCGTACACCATCGCCACTGCACCGACCCACCAGAGCACGGGTGTCCCGATCAGGGTGATCTGGCGAAGGCACGTCGAGCCCTCGGCGGCGGCACACCCCTGATCTCCCGGCTGGATGCCCGAGTCGGCGTTGACCCCGACCGGCTGGTTCACCAGCGGCCAGCCCGGGGCGGTCGACTGGTACGGATGGGTGGACCCGATCAGCCCATGGTCGTGGAAGCCGTACACGGCCAGGTGGTAGTGGTACAGCGACCGGAGGCCCTGGGTGAGGCTGTCCCAGAACCCGCGCGGATCGTTCTTGGTCCAGTCGCCCCAGTAGGAGGTGTACTGCGTGTTCGCGAACGCCTTGTCGTACTCGTGCGCGTGGAACAGCCAGCCGGTCCACGTGGCCAGGTAGACCACGAGGGCGGCGCCCACGAGGTAGAAGAAGGCGGGGATGCCGTCGGCGATCGCGGCCTTGAGCCAGTAGAACCGCACCCCCAGCATGTGGCGGGCGCCCGCGTCCTGGAAGACGACCCAGATCCCGAAGATCGCCATCGGGTAGATGGCCGTCCACTTCGACGCGAGCGCGAGGCCGAACATGACGCCTGCCGCAAGCCGCCACGGCCTCCAGCGCAGCCCACGCACCGGGCCCCAGCCTCCGCGGGGCACGCGGGTCCCGGGCTCCACCATCGTTGCGAGCCTCGCTCTGCCCCAGTCCCGGTCCGCGACGAGGCACGCGATGGCCGAGAGGAGGAAGAAGGCCAGGAAGATGTCGAGGATGGCCAGGCGGGACGTCACGAACTGCAGCCCGTCGAAGGTGAGCAGGACGCCGGCCGCGCAGCCGAGCAGCGTCGAGCCGGTCATCCGACGGACCAGCCGGATGAGGACCAGCACCATCAGCGTCCCGGCCACGGCGCTGGCGATCCGCCACCCGAAGGCGTCGAGTCCGAAGAGCCTGATCCCGAGGCCGATCAGGTACTTCCCGAGCTCGGGGTGCACGATGAGGCTGGGAGTGTCCTTGTAGAGGTTCTCGACGTCGCCGTCGTAGATGCGCTGGTTCGTGTCGTCGAGCTCGGTGGCCTTCATGCTGAGCACGTAGCCGTGCTCCCAGAGCGAGTAGCTGTCCTTGACGTAGTGCTGCTCGTCGAACATCAGGTTGTCGGGGTTCCCGAGGTTCCACACCCGCAGGAACCCAGCGACAGCAGTCACCCCGAGGGTCGCCAGCCAACCGCTCAGCCGTGGACTCGAGACCACCAGCGGAACGAGCCGGCGCTTGACCGAGGGCACCACGCGACCGTCGGCGGTCCAGGACAGGCCCATGCTGGTGCGATGGCTGCGCTCAGGCCCCTCCGTGACAGTCACGAGCGCAACTGTATTCGTCGTGGCGAGCACCGCCTGACATCATCGGCGTCGTGACCGAAGCTCAGGGTGTGCTGGTGCTCGCGGGTACGCCGATCGGGCGCCCGGAGGACGCGTCGCCGCGCTTGCGGGCCGAGCTGGAGACCGCGGACGTCGTCGCCGCCGAGGACACGCGCCGGCTGCGGCGTCTCGCCTCCGACCTCGGGGCGACCGTGTCCGGCCGCGTGGTGTCGTACTTCGACGGCAACGAGCAGTCGCGGGTCCCTGCGCTCGTGGAAGCACTGCAGAACGGCGAGCGCGTGCTGGTCGTCACCGACGCCGGGATGCCGTCGGTCAGCGATCCCGGCTACCGGCTCGTCGCCGCGGCCGTGACCGAGGGGATCACGGTCACCTCGGTCCCAGGGCCCTCCGCCGTGCTGACGGCGTTGGCAGTGTCCGGCCTGCCGGTCGACCGCTTCTGCTTCGAGGGATTCCTCCCGCGGAAGGGCGGTGAGCGCTCGCGCCGCCTGGAGTCGCTGCGCGACGAGCCGCGCACCCTGGTCTTCTTCGAGGCGCCCCACCGGACAGAGGCCGCGCTGGTGGCCATGGCCCAGGCGCTGGGGGCGGACCGCCCCGCGGCCGTCTGCCGCGAGCTCACCAAGACCCACGAAGAGGTTCGACGGGGAGGGCTGGCCGAGCTGGCCGCCTGGGCGGCGGACGGTGTGCGGGGTGAGGTCACCATCGTCGTCGGGGGTGCCCCGGCCCCGAGCGTCGAGGGCGCCGACCTCCCGGCCCTCGTCGCCCAGGTCGTCAGAGACGAGGAGCTGCCGAAGAAGGAGGCGATCGCCGTGGTCGCCAAGCGGCTCGGGATCCCCAAGCGGGACGTCTACGACGCGGTGCACAAGTGAGTACCCGCCCGCAGGCCCCGGCGCCGCTCCCGCACCCGGTCGTCGACAACCACTGCCACCTCGACATGGGCATCGGTGGCGACGTGTTGTCCGTGGAGGAAGCACTCGCGGCGGCCGCCGCGGTCGGCGTACCCCGCATCGTCCAGATCGGGTGCGATCTCGAGGGTGCCCGGTGGGCGGTGCAGGCGGCGACCGCGCACGCAGCGGTCGTCGCCGGCGTCGCCCTGCATCCGAACGAGGCGCCCCGGGTCGACCTCGACACGCAGTTCCGGGAGATCGAGCAGCTCGCAGCGGACCCGGCGGTGCGGGCAGTGGGGGAGACGGGGCTCGACTACTTCCGGACCGGCCCCGAGGGCCGTGACGTGCAGCAGGAGTCCTTCCGCCGGCACATCGAGCTTGCCAAGCGTCTCGGCAAGACGTTGGTGATCCACGACCGCGACTCGCACGATGACGTGCTGCGCATCGTCGACGAGCACGGGGCACCGGAGCGGGTCGTGATGCACTGCTTCTCCGGTGACGCGGACTTCGCGCGAGCCTGCCTGGACCGTGGTTTCTGGCTGTCGTTCGCGGGGACCGTGACCTTCAAGAACGCCCAGCCGCTCCGTGACGCTCTCGTCCTCGCCCCCCGCGACAAGGTCTTGGTGGAGACGGACGCGCCGTACCTCACGCCGATGCCTTACCGCGGCCGGCCGAACGCCTCCTACCTGGTCCCGCTGACCATGCGATTCATGGCGGAGACCCGCGGGGACGACCTGGAAGAGCTCTGCGCGGCCGTCGAGACGAACACCTTCGAGGCCTTCGGGGGAGCCTGGTAGCTGGTCTGGACCAGGCTTGTGACCCAGCGCACGTCAGGCGGGGCGCTTGCACCGGCTAGCGTGATCGAGGCCACAAGAAACCTCTCAAATCACCGCAAGATATCCAGAACCAACTTGCAGTCTGCTTGCTAGCAGCTAGCGTTTTGGGGAACAGCCGGGAGCGGATCTCGGGCCAGCGACCGTTCCGGTTGCTGTTTTCCGCGGCCCGGGGACCACGAACATCGGAGCCGTGTGCAGAACTCCCTCGCGCTACTGACCAGCAAGAAGGCCATCCTCGTCCTCGCCGTCAGCATCCTGGCCAGCGTCCTCATCGCCGGAGCCGGATACGCAGCCCTCACCACCAAGGTGACGCTCTCGCTGGACGGCCACGAGAAGACGATCCGCTCGATGGGCACCACCGTCGGCGAGGTCCTCGAGGCTGAAGGCATCGAGGTCACGGAGCGCGACGTCGTCGCCCCTGGCGTCGACACCGAGGTGGCCGAGGGCACTCGCATCGCGGTGAAGTTCGGCCGCCCGCTCGACGTCTCCCTCGACGGTGAGACGACCCGCTACTGGGTGACCGCCACGGACGTCGCCTCCGCGCTGGCGCAGATCGACGTGCGCTTCGGCAACGCGTCGCTCTCGGCGAGCCGAAGTGCTGAGATCGGTCGCGAGGGTCTCGATCTCGACATCATCACCGCCAAGAAGCTGACCATCACCGACGGCAAGCACGAGCCCGTCACCAAGGTGGTCAAGGCGCTCACCGTGTCGCAGGCGCTGGAGAAGTTCGGCGTGAGGGTCGACGCGAACGACCGCATCAAGCCAGGTCTCGGCAAGCTGCTGAAGAGCGGCGACAAGATCACCGTCGACCACGTGCGCGTCGAGAAGCGCCGCGTGAAGAACGCGGTCTGGGACTACAAGACGATCTACCAGTACGACTCCTCGATGTACGAGGACGAGTCGGAGACCCTCCGTGCGGGCGTCGACGGCCGTCGGAACGCGATCGTGAAGAAGTTCTACGTGAACGGCGACTACAGCACCACGAAGGTCGTCACGACCAAGGCGATCAAGAAGCCCGTCGCCGCGATCGTGAAGGTCGGCACCAAGGAGCGTCCGGTCGTCACCAACTTCGCCAGCGGCAACACCGTCTGGGACCAGCTCGCGCAGTGCGAGTCCGGCGGCAACTGGGCGATCAACACCGGCAACGGCTACTACGGCGGCCTCCAGTTCAGCCTGAGCACCTGGCAGGCGTACGGCGGCCCCGGCTACCCGCACCAGGCCAGCCGAGAGACGCAGATCGCCATCGCCACGAAGGTGCGTGACGCCTCGGGCGGGTACGGCGCCTGGCCGCACTGCGCTTCCGTCCTGGGTCTGCCCCGCTGACGCAGCACCCCCGCTGGCACAGGGGAGCCGACGCGCACCCACTACGCTCGTGGGAACCATGAGCGATGACACGACATCCGCCGGACCGAGTCTCCTCGGTCCGGCGGATGTTCGTTCTCTGGCCGCGGCCTTGGGCATCCGGCCCACCAAGCAGCGCGGCCAGAACTTCGTGATCGACCCGAACACCGTTCGCCGGATCGTCCGCGCCTCGGGTGTGACGCAGGACGACGTCGTGCTCGAGGTCGGCCCCGGACTGGGCTCCCTCACCCTGGCTCTGCTCGAGGTCGTGAAGAGGGTCGTGGCCATCGAGGTCGACGAGGTCCTCGCCTCCGCCCTCCCCGCCACCATCCAGGCCCACGCGCCTGAGCAGGTCGGCAGGTTCGAGGTCGTTCACGCCGACGCGCTGCGGATCGAGGCGGTGCCCGGGGAAGCGCCGACAGCTCTCGTCGCGAACCTTCCCTACAACGTCTCGGTCCCGGTGCTGCTGCACCTCATGGCGCTGCTCCCGTCGCTGCGGCACGGTCTGGTCATGGTGCAGTCGGAGGTGGCCGACCGTCTCGCCGCACCCCCCGGGTCGAAGACCTACGGCGTCCCGAGCGCCAAGGCTGCGTGGTTCGCCGAGGTGCGGCGCGCGGGCGCGATCGGGCGCACCGTCTTCTGGCCGGCGCCGAACGTCGACTCGGGCCTCGTCGCCTGGGAGCACCGCGAGCCGCCCGCGACGACCGCCTCCAGGGAGCAGGTCTTCGCCGTCGTGGACGCAGCCTTCGCCCAGCGTCGCAAGACCGTGCGCGCCGCGCTGCGGGCCGTCTCGCCTGTCGAGGCCGTGGACGCTGCGCTGGAGCGGGCGGGCATCGACCCCACGATCCGGGGAGAGGCCCTCGACATCACCCAGTTCGCCGCGATCGCGGAGGGGCTGACGTGAGTGGATCCGTGAAAGTGTCTGCTCCCGCGAAGATCAACCTCTGCCTCGGTGTCGGGCCGGTGCGCGACGACGGCTACCACCCGCTCGCCACGGTGTTCCAGTCGATCGGGCTCTTCGACGAGGTCCGCGTCCGCCCTGCCGCGGAGGACACCCTGACGGTGTACGGCGACGGGGTGGACGTGACCGACGTACCCCAGGACGGCCGGAACCTCGCGCTCCAGGCGGCCCGTCTCCTGGCGGCCCACCACGGCGTCGACGAGGGCGTGGAGATGCACATCCACAAGCGGATCCCTGTCGCCGGAGGACTGGCCGGCGGATCGACGGACGCCGCGGCGGCGCTCGTCGCCTGCGACGCGCTCTGGGGGACCCGCACGCCGCGGGACACCCTCGTCGGGCTCGCTGCCGAGCTGGGCAGCGACGTCCCGTTCTGCCTGGTGGGCGGCACTGCGATCGGCACGGGTCGCGGCGAGCTGCTCAGCCCGGTCATGACGCGCGGGACGTACTGGTGGGTCGTCGTCCCTGACGACGGTGGTCTGTCGACCCCGCGGGTCTACGCGGAGTTCGACCGGCTGACGGCGGAGAGCGGGACGGACGACCCGGAGATTCCTCCTTCGCTGCTCTCTGCCCTCCGCGCCGGGGATGTCGAGTGGCTGGGCGGGTCGCTCAGCAACGACCTGCAGGAGGCCGCGCTGTCGCTGCGCCCTGACCTGCACCACCTCCTCGAGGAAGGGCTCGAGGCCTCGGCGCACGGCGCCCTGGTCTCCGGGTCGGGGCCGACCACGATCTACCTGTGCGAGAGCCGCGACCACGCGGTCGAGGTGGCGAGTGCCTTCGACCGGCGGGCTCTCGTCGCCGAGGCTCCGGTCCCCGGCGCCCGGGTGGTCACGCGGTGAGGCCGTCATGAGCAACCTGGTGAACCTCGAGCGCGTCTCGAAGTCCTACGGCATCCGGCCCCTGCTGTCCGACGTCTCGATCGGGGTGGGCGCGGGAGAGCGGATCGGCGTCGTCGGTCGCAACGGCGACGGGAAGACGACCCTGCTGCGGGTCGTCGGTGGGCTCGAGGAGCCGGACACGGGTCGCGTCTCGCGCCAGCGTGGACTGCACCTCGGCTATCTCACCCAGGGCGACGAGCTGCCCCCCGAGGCGACCGTCCGTGAGGTCGTGCTGGCCGGGCGCTCCGACCACGAGTGGGCGGCGGCGAAGTTCACCCGCGAGATCGTGCAGGTGCTTCTCGCCGGGCTCGAGCTCGACCGGTCGGTGTCGGGTCTCTCGGGAGGTGAGAGGCGGCGTTGCTCGCTCGCCCGACTCCTGCTCGGCGAGCACGACCTGATCGTCCTGGACGAGCCCACGAACCACCTCGACGTCGAGGCGGTCTCCTGGCTCGCCCAGCACCTGGCGTCGCGAGAGGCGGCACTCGTCGTCGTGACGCACGACAGGTGGTTCCTCGACGCCGTCTGCCAGCGGACCTGGGAGGTGCACGACGGAGTCCTCGACGTGTACGACGGCGGCTACGCCGCGTTCGTGTTGGCGAAGGCGGAGCGACAGCGCCAGGCAGCGGCGAGCGAGGCTCGTCGCCAGAACCTGATGCGCAAGGAGCTCGCCTGGCTCCGTCGCGGCGCTCCGGCGCGCACCTCGAAGCCCAAGTTCCGCATCGACGCCGCCAACGCGCTCATCGAGAACGAGCCGCCCCCGCGCGACCAGCTCGCGCTCCAGAAGTTCGCCACGCAGCGGCTCGGCAAGGACGTGCTCGACATCGAGGACGTCGACCTCGTCCGCGGAGAGCGCACCCTTCTCAGGCACGCGACCTGGCGACTGGGCCCGGGGGACCGGGTGGGCCTCGTCGGTGTGAACGGCGCCGGCAAGACGTCGGTGCTCGGGCTGCTCTCGGGCGCGATCAAGCCCCAGGCGGGACGGGTGAGGACGGGCCGCACGGTCGCCCTCGCCCAGCTCACCCAGCAGCTCGACCATCTGGATCCCGAGCTGCGCGTCCTGGACTCCGTCGAGCAGATCGCACGGGTCACCCGCACGCAGACCGGCGACGTCACGGCCACGTCGATGCTCGAGCGCTTCGGCTTCACCGGCGACCGGCTCACGACACGGATCGGTGACCTGTCCGGCGGCGAGCGCCGTCGCCTCCAGCTGATGCGGCTGCTCCTCGACGAGCCCAACGTCCTGCTGCTCGACGAGCCCACCAACGACCTCGACATCGAGACCCTCACTGTGATGGAGGACTTCCTCGACTCCTGGCCCGGCACTCTCGTCGTCGTGTCCCACGACCGGTACTTCCTCGAGCGCACCTGCGACACCGTGTGGGCGCTCCTCGGGGACGGACAGATCCGCATGCTGCCGCGCGGCGTCGACGAGTACCTCGAGCACCGCGAGCGCGCTCTGCAACCCCCGGTGGTCGAGCAGCCGAGCGACGCGAAGGCCCCCGTCCAGAACACACCGTTGCCCAGGGCTGGATCAGCGGAGGTTCGCGAGGCAAAGAAAGCCCTCGCCCGGATCGACAAGCAGCTCGCGCGCATCGCCGAGCGCGAGGAGGCCCTGCACACCGCGATCCTCGAGCACGCGAGTGACTACGAGAAGCTCGCGGAGCTCGACGTCGAGCTGCGTGAGGTGACTGCCCAGAAGGAAGCCCTCGAGGAGGAATGGCTCGAGGCCGCGTCGGTCCTCGAGTAGTCAGTCCTCGAGTGACTCGAAGCCGATCACGAGGGACCGCAGCAGCCCCGCGAGCTGGTCGCGCTCGTCGTCACCGAGGGCGGCGAGCAGGTCCGCCTCCCTGGTCAGGAGCCCGTCGAGCGCCCCGTCGACCGCGGAACGACCCGCAGGTGTCAGCCTGACCAGCACGCCGCGCCGGTCGTGGGGATCAGGCATCCGCGTCACGAACCCGCGCTGCTCGAGCCGGTCCACGCGGTTGGTCATCGTCCCGCTCGTGACGAGCGTCTCCCGGATCAGCCGGCCGGGGGACAGCTCGTACGGCGACCCCGCGCGCCGCAGGGCCGCGAGCACGTCGAACTCCCAGAGCTCGATGCCGTGCTCGCTGAAGGCCGTACGACGGGCGCGGTCCAGATGGTGGTTGAGCCGGCTCACCCGGCTGAGCACCTCCAAGGGCCCGAGGTCCAGGTCGGGCCGTTCCCGTCGCCACGCCTCGACCAGGCCGTCCACCTCGTCACGCATGAGTCCGAGGGTAGCAGTCAAGAATCTTGACATCGAGACAATGCTCGGATCACGATGGGCCATGCAGTGGGACCCCGCGCAGTACCTCGCCTTCGGCGACGAGCGCGCCCGACCCTTCGTGGAGCTCGTCCGCCGGATCCCCGCGGACTCGCCTCGTTCCGTCGTAGACCTCGGGTGCGGGCCTGGCACCCTCACCGCGCTGCTGAAGCAACGGTGGCCAGCGGCCGACGTGGTGGGCGTCGACGCGTCGCCGGAGATGGTCGCTGCCGCGGACGAGAGCACCGGGGTCCGGTTCGAGCTCGGTGACATCCGCTCGTGGCAGGGCGAGAGCGACGTGGTCGTGTCCAACGCGGCGTTGCAGTGGGTGCCCGGCCACCTGGCCCTGCTTCCGGCACTGGCCGCTCGAGCCCGGCAGTGGTTCGCGTTCCAGGTCCCCGGCAACTTCGAGGCGCCGACACACACGATCCGGCGGGAGCTCGCGGAGGACGCGCGCTACGAGCCCTATCTGTACGACGTGGACCGTCCAGCCGCACACGACCCCGAGGTCTACCTCGATGTGCTGCAGCGTCAGGGCTGGACGGTGGACGCCTGGGAGACGACGTACCTCCACGTCCTCCACGGGGAGGACGCCGTCTTCACCTGGGTCAGCGCCACCGGCGCCCGGCCGACGATGCAGGCACTGCCCGACGCCCTGCGCGCGGAGTTCGTCACGGAGTTCAAGGCGCGGCTCGACGAGGCCTACCCGCCCGGGCCGCTGGGCGTCGTGATGCCCTTCCGCCGGGTATTCGTGGTGGCCGGCCGCCGTTAGCCGTCGCCCTTGGCGCGGAGGCCGGGCTTCTTCTCGAGACCTGACAGGCCGTTCCACGCGAGGTTCACCAGGTGCGCGGCCACGACCTCCTTGGAGGGCTTCCGGGCGTCCAGCCACCACTGACCCGTGTAGCCGACCATGCCGACCAGCATCTGCGTGTACATGGGCGCCTGCTTGTGGTCGAACCCCCGGGCCTTGAACTCCGAGACGAGGATGTCGTCCACTCGCGAGGCGATGGTGTTCATGATCGTCACGAAGCTGCCGGAGTTCCCGACCGGACTGTCACGCACCATGATCCGAAAGCCGTCCGACGAGGTCTCGATGTAGTCGAGCAGCGCCAGCGCCGCCTGCTCGAGGAGGACCCGCGGGTGGCCGCCCGCCAGCGACCCCTGCATCTTCTCGAGCAGCGCCCGCACCTCCCGGTCGACCACCACGGCGTACAGGCCCTCTTTGCCGCCGAAGTGCTCGTACACGACGGGCTTGGAGACCTCCGCCCGCGCAGCGATCTCCTCGACCGCCGTGGCGTCGAACCCCTTCTCGGCGAAGAGGCCCCGGGCGATCACGATCAGTTGCTCGCGCCGCTCGGCCGCGGTCATGCGACGGCGCGGGCCCTTTCTGTCGGGGACGTGGGAGGTTCCGCCGCTCGGTGCGCTCACGTCGGCCATCATGGCAGGCATGGCCCGCTTCTACGCTCTGCTCTCCATCGCCTCGCTGGTGCTGTGCATCTTCTGCGTGATCCGGGCGATCACCACGCCTGACGGCGAGGTGAAGTACCTGCCGAAGGTCGGGTGGATCCTGCTGATCCTGTTCTTCCCGCTGGTGGGTTCGATCGCGTGGCTGGCGGTCGGGAGGGAGCGCCCCCAGCGGGCAACGGGACCAGCGTCGGCCTACCCCGAGTACGACCGGCCGGGTCGCGCCGCCGGCGCCACCCCGGAGTCGGACCAGGAGTTCCTCAAGCGGGTGCGCGAGCGCGCCGAGGAGCAGCGTCGCCGCGCGGCCGAGCAGAAGAAGCGTGACCAGGACGGCTCGGCAGAGCCGGGGGAGCCGGGGGAGGCTACGCCGCCGCCGGCTGGTTCTTGACCAGCCTCGCGTCGAGGCGCTCCTTGACCGGCCAGCGAACGTCCTCCACCCAGCCGGCCTTCTCCATCAGCCAGATGACCCGGGCCGACGTGTCGACCTGACCACGCATCACGCCGTGGCGAGCGCAGGTCGGGTCCGCGTGGTGCAGGTTGTGCCACGACTCGCCGCCCGACGCGATCGCCAGCCACCAGACGTTGGCGGACTTGTCGCGGGAGACGAAGGGCCGGTCGCCGATGGTGTGGCAGATCGAGTTGATCGACCACGTGACGTGGTGCAGCAGACCGACGCGGACCAGCGTCCCCCAGAAGAACGCGGTGACCGCGCCTTGCCACGACCAGGTGAGCAACGCGCCGAGGACCGGCGGGATGAGGACGGAGACGAGCACCCACACCCAGAAGGTGCGCGAGATGCGGACGAGGTCCCGGTCCTTCATCAGGTCCGGGGCGTACTTGCGCTGGGGCGTCTGCTCGGTGTCGAACAGCCAGCCCATGTGCGCCCAGAGGAAACCCTTGGTCAGCGACTTGAGGTTGGTGCCGTAGCGCCACGGCGAGTGCGGGTCGCCGTCGCGGTCGGAGAACTTGTGGTGCTTGCGGTGGTCGGCCACCCACCGGATCAGCGGGCCCTGGATCGCCATCGAGCCCAGGATCGCGAGCACGATCTTCACGATCCGGTTGGGCTTGAAGGACTTGTGGGTGAAGAGCCGGTGGAAGCCGATGGTGATCCCGTGGTTCGTGACGGTGTACATGACCGCGACGATCGCGACGTCGCTCCAGCCGAGCCAGCCCCCCCACGCCACGGGCACGGCTGCCAGGACGGCGAGGAACGGCACCGCGATGAACAGCGCCAGCGCGACCTGCTCCTTGCGGGACTGGACGTCCTTGCCCAGGGTTGCGCGCTCGAGTTCCGGCTCCGCGCGATCGATGGTCGAGGTCAACGCATACCCCTAGCTGTTCGGTACGTGGGTGCGTGCCCAAAGGTAACTTACGCAAACGTAGGTTCGACAGTGCCGTTCGGCCTGCGAGCAGCCGCGGATAGGGTTTTGCCACGCTCCCCGGTTCGTCTGGGGGCGATCCCCGGTTGGTCTGCCGGCAGGGCCCGCCTGACTTTGAATCAGGACTAGCGACGTAGGTTCGACTCCTACCCGGGGAGCGCGACATATTGGCCTCATGACCGAGGCCCGCATCACGCACATCGGCGGTCCGACCGCCCTCCTCGAGGTCGCCGGCTGGCGGATCCTCACCGACCCGACCTTCGACCCGCCCGGCGGGCGCTACTTCTTCGGCTGGGGTACGACGTCGAAGAAGCTGGTGGGCCCGTCGGTCACCCCGGAGGACCTCGGTCCGATCGACGCGGTGCTGGTCAGCCATCATCAGCACGGCGACAACCTCGATCCCACTGCGAGAGGGTTGCTGCCCGGCTGGGGTACGACGTACACGACGAAGAAGGCCGCGACGAAGCTGGGCGGCGGCGCGGTCGGCCTGACGGCGTGGGACACGGTCACCCTCGAGTCTCCTGACAAGCCGACGATCACCCTGACCGCGACCCCCTGCCGTCACGGTGCCCCGGGGCTCGACAAGGTGAGCGGCCCGGTGGTCGGCTTCGCTCTCGCCTGGGAGGGGCAGGAGCACGGGCAGCTCTGGGTGACAGGTGACACCGTCCTGTACCCGGCGCTGCGCGAGGTCCCGTCGCGGATCGACGTCGGAACCCTGTTGGTCCACCTCGGGTCGGTCAGGTTCCGCTACCTGTCGGGCTGGTTCCGCTACACGATGGACGCCCGGGAGGGTGCTGAGCTGATCGACCTGGTGAAGCCGCGGAACGTCGTACCGGTCCACTACGAGGGCTGGTCGCACTTCCAGCAGGGCAGGGCTGCTGCCGAGCCGGTGCTGGCCGGTTCGTCGTACGGCGACCGGGTCACCTGGCTCGACCCGGGCGAAGCAGTCACCGTCGCGGTCTAGGTAGGGTTGCCGGGTGCCGCAGCCAGCCGCAGTCATCGTCCTCGCCGCAGGGAGCGGCACGAGGATGAAGTCCAAGACGATGAAGGTCCTGCATCCACTGTGCGGCCGCAGCATGATCGGTCACGTCCTCGTCGCGGCCCGGCACCTCGAGCCCCGGCACCTCGTCGCCGTCGTCGGCAACGGCCGTGAGCAGGTCGGCCCCCACATCCTTGCGCTGGCACCCGACGCGCTGCTCGCCGTCCAGGAGACACAGGAGGGCACCGGGCACGCGGTCCGCGTCGCGGTCGAGGCGCTGGCAGCGTCGGGTACGACGTCCGGCACCGTGATCGTGATGGCCGGTGACATCCCCCTGATGCAGGGCGAGACGCTGGCCGAGCTGGTGGCGGACCACGACGCGTCGGGGCGGGCGGTCACCGTCCTCACCGGGCGGGTGCCGAACCCGTTCGGCTACGGCCGCATCGTTCGCGACGACACCGGTGCTGTGACCGCGATCGTCGAGGAGAAGGACGCCTCCGACGACGAGCGCGCGATCGACGAGATCAACAGCGGGATCTTCGCCTTCGACGGCGACTTCCTGGAGGAAGCGCTCGGGCGGATCACCAACGACAACGCCAAGG
The DNA here is from genome assembly GCA_035699605.1 of Nocardioidaceae bacterium. GTDB lineage: Bacteria > Actinomycetota > Actinomycetes > Propionibacteriales > Nocardioidaceae > SSC3. The sequence continues at coordinate 15,535 of DASSPN010000096.1, forward strand.
GCGAGTACTACCTCACCGACGTCGTCTCGATTGCCGTGGACGCCGGGAGGCCGGTCGGTGCGCACGAGATCGAGGACGTGCTCCAGACCGAGGGCGCCAACGACCGGGTCCAGCTCGCCGCCCTCGCCAAGCAGCTCAACGCGCGGACACTCGATCGCTGGATGCGCGACGGGGTCACGATCGCGGACCCGGACACGACCTGGATCGACGTCGATGTCACCCTCGCCCAAGACGTCACCATCCTCCCCGGCGTGCAGCTGCTGGGTACGACGACCGTGGCGGCAGACGCCGTGATCGGTCCGGACTGCACCCTCAAGGACGTCGAGGTGGGCGCCGGCGCCAAGGTCGTGCGCACCCACGGCGAGCTGGCGGTCATCGGCGCCGGCGCGAGCGTCGGCCCGTGGTCC
>DASSPN010000097.1:0-16926 GCA_035699605.1 Nocardioidaceae bacterium
GATCCGGTCCGTCCGGAGCCGTTCGAGCGAGGCGTCGACCACTCTCCGGATCGTGTCCGGTCGGCTGTCGACGCCGTTGCGATCCTTCGCCCCGCTGAGGTCGAAGCCGAACTTCGTCGCGATGACGACCTGGTCGCGGACGGGCTCGAGGGCTTCGCCGACGAGCTCCTCGTTGTGGTACGGCCCGTACACCTCGGCAGTGTCGAAGAAGGTCACACCACGGTCGACGGCGGCGCGGACGAAGTCGATCATGGCGACCCGTTCCGGGGATGGGCCGTAGCCCTGGCTCATGCCCATGCAGCCCAGGCCGAGGGCGCTGACGTCGAGGGTGCCGAGCTTCCGCGACTCCATGGCCCCAATCTATGCGTCCACCCGCAGCTGGCGCCTCGGCTGACTCCGGACGAGCATCCTCACCGGCCAGCCAGCACGAACTCCGACACCACCGGCCCCAGCTGGGCCGCAGCCGTCACCAGCCCGAGGTGCCCGTCGTCGTACACCTCCAGGGCTGCGTGCGGCAGCAGCCGCTGCATGATCCGCGCATTCACCAGCGGGATGATCGGGTCGTCGCTGCCGGCCAGGATCAGGGTCTCCTGACGGATCAGCGGCAGCGCGGGCAGGCTGCTCCAGCCGGCGCCCGCGAGCAGCTGGAAGACGTAGCCCTTGCGGGACCCGACCCGCGACGAGTCGTGCAGCAGCTCGCGCACCCGGCCTGGCTCGTCCCGCAGCCGACCGCCGTACAGCTCGGCGGCGACGGATGCGGCGTACGCCGCGTCGACGTACCGGCGCGGGGTCATCATCTTCGCCAGCACCCGTGGGTGCGCGGGAACCATGAGTGAGCCGGTGCCGGTGCTGACCAGCACCAGCCGCCGGCACCGGCGGGGGAACTGGAAGGCGAGCTGCTGGGCGAGGCCGCCACCCCAGGAGATGCCCAGGACGTCGAACTCCCGGTAGCCCAGCTGGTCCAGCAGCCTGCCGAGGAACCAGGCGAGGCCGGGGAAGGTGTACGGCACGAGGGGTGCGGGTGACCCGCCCACTCCCGGTACGTCGAAGCGGACCACCTCGATCCGCTGGTCCAGCTCGTCCACGAACGGCTGCAGCAGGTCGAGGCTGGCCCCGATCCCGTTGCAGAGCACGAGCGGCCGCGGGGAGGTGCCGGGACGCACCGACACCCGCACCGACTGGCCGAGCACGGTGACCCGGCGTGGGTGCTCGCTCATGGGTGAGATTCTCCTCAGCTGTCGAAGACGTAGGTCCCGGGGGCGTCCGCGAGTGCGGGCAGCCGCACCGAGCCGAGCGTCTCGGGTGCTTTCTTCTTCTCACCACAGCGCTCGTCGAGCCACACCGCGACATCGGCCCACCACGTCCCCTGGTGCGTCTCGGCACCCTTCAGCCAGACCTGCGGGTCCGACGTGTCGTCGTCGTTGGTGTGGTACGTCGCCTTGGGGTTCCCGGGCGGGTTGACGAGGGCCGCGATGTGGCCGCTGGTGGACAGCACGAAGCGCGTCGTACCTCCGAACAGCTGCGTGGTGCGGTAGCAGTTCTCCCACGGCGTGATGTGGTCGGCGATGCCCGCCACGACGTACGAGTCCACCGTGATCCTGCCCAGGTCGATCGGGACGCCCAGCACGGTGAGACCGCCGGGTCGGGTCAGCAGGTTGCCGACGGCCAGGTCGACGAAGTCGGCGTGCAGGCCTGCAGACATCCGGGTGGTGTCCGAGTTCCAGAAGAGGATGTCGAAGGCGGGCGGCTTCTTGCCCAGCAGGTAGTTGTTGACCCAGTAGTTCCAGATCAGGTCTCCGGGGCGCAGCCACGCGAACACCTCGGCCAGCGCCCGCCCGTCGAGGTAGCCGTTGCGGGCCGACTTCTTCTTGGCCAGCTCGGCCAGCCGTGGGTCGGACAGCGCCGAGACCGTGCCCGCGTCGTGGTTGTCGATGACGGTCACGGCCAGGCACACCGCCGTCAGCCGGTCCTGACGGCCGATCCCGGCGAGGTACGCCGCAGCGATGCTCGCCAGGATGCCGCCGGAGCAGATGCCGGCCAGCACGGTCGTCGCACTGCCGCTGATCTCCTCGACGGCGTCCAGGGCCTCGAGGATCGACGTCACGTAGGTCTCGATGTTCCAGGCCGCGTGCCTGACGTCCGGGTTGCGCCACGAGATGACGAACATCTGGCGGCCCTGCCGGACGCTGAACTCGACGAGGCTGCGCTCCGGTGCGAGGTCGATCGCGTAGAACTTGTTGATCGTCGGAGGCACGACGAGGACCGGGACCTCGTAGACCTCGGCGGTCTGCGGCTTGTACTGGATCAGCTCGAGGACCTCGCTGCGGAACACGACCGCGCCCTCGGTCGCAGCGACGTTCTCGCCGAGCGTGAAGCCGGAGGCGTCGACCATCTCCGGCACGCGCGGCGACGACGACAGGTCTTTGACCAGCTGCTTGGCGCCCCGGACGAGGCTCTGCCCTCCGGTGTCGATGGCGGTCTTCGCCGAGGTCGGGTTGACCAGGGGCACGTTGCTCGGCGCGATCGCCTCCAGGACGTTCTCGACCATGAAGCGCACGCGCTTGCGGTCACGCGGATCGAGGTCCGCGTCGCTGACGAGCTTGTCGAGCGTCTCTCCGCCGGCCAGGTACAGCTGGACGAGCCGCTTCAGCAGCGGGTTGTCGTTCCAGGCCTCGTCGGTGAAGCGGCGGTCGCCACGGAGGGGTGCCACCGCCGACGTGCCGTTGACGATGCGGCCGGCCTCGGAGCCGAGGTCCGCGATGCGCCGAGCGGTGGCCCGCGGCCGGCGGGCCAGCGACACCGCCCACCGGGCCGTCGACATGTCGGGGACGAAGCGGCGTACCGGCCCGAGGGCGGCGTCCACCAGGAGGGCGTCGAGGGGAGCGGCTTTCTCGGCGAGGTCCGTGGTCTTCATCGCGCGACCTCCTCCGCAACGACGGGAGGGACGATCTCGCGCTTCTGGATCTTCCCGGTGGCGCCCTTGGGCAGTGCGTCGACGAGCCAGACGACGCGGGGGTACTTGTAGGGCGCGACCTGCGCCTTCACGTGCTCGCGGAGCTCGTCGACGGTGGCGACAGCGCCCGGCTTGAGGGCGACGGCTGCACCGACCTCCTCGCCGAGCTCGGCGTGCGGGACGCCGATCACGGCGGCCTCCGCGACGGCGGGGTGCTCGTAGAGGACCTCCTCGATCTCGCGCGGGTAGACGTTGAAGCCACCTCGGATGATGAGCTCCTTCTTGCGGTCGACGATGAAGAAGTAGCCGTCCTCGTCCCTCCGGCCGATGTCGCCGGTGCGGAACCAGCCGTCCGCGTCGAGGACCTCGGCTGTTGCCTCCGGCTTGTTCCAGTAGCCCTTCATCACGTTGTGGCCGCGGATCGCGATCTCGCCGACCTCGCCGTCCTTCACGGGTACGCCGTCCGCGTCGACCACCTGCATCTCGACGCCGGTAACTGGCGTACCGATCGAGCCCGGCTTGCGCTTCTGGTCGGGCTGGTTGAACGACGCCACCGGTGAGGTCTCGGAGAGCCCGTAGCCCTCGAGCACGGCACAGCCGAACTTCTCCTCGAACCGGTGCAGCACCTCGACAGGCAGCGCTGCGCCACCGGAGACGCACACGCGCAGTGCGGGCAGCTCCGGGGCCTCGGGTACGGCGAGCATCGCGCTGTACATGGTCGGGACGCCGGCGAAGACCGTCGCCTGGTGCTCGGACAGCAGGTCGAGCGCGGCCTGCGGGTCGAAGCGGGGGAGGAGCACGAGCGAGGCGCCCGCGGCCATCGTGGTGTTGAGGGTGACCGTCTGACCGAACGAGTGGAAGAGCGGCAGGCCACCGAACACGACGTCGGTCGGCTCGAGCCGGAGCAGGTCGTCCTGGGAGACGCCGACATTGCGCAGCAGGTTGGCGTGGGTGAGCTCGGCGCCCTTGGGGTGACCCGTCGTGCCGGAGGTGTAGAGGAGGACCGCGGTGTCCTGCGGGTCGCGGTCGACGACGTCCGTGACGCCCGCGTGCTCGGTCACCTCGGCGAGGGTCTCGAGGTCGAGGAGGAGCTCGGCTCCCGAGTCGCTCAGGTAGTAGTCCACCTCGCGACCCTTCAGCAGCGGGTTCATCGGGACCACGACACCGCCGACGCGCAGGATGCCGTAGTAGGCGGGCGCGAACTCGAGGACGTTGGGGAGCATGAGAGCGACGCGGTCGCCGGGGACGACACCGCGCGCGGTGAGCAGACCGGCGACCTGGCTGCTGAGGCGATCGAGCTCGGCGTAGGTCATTGTGCTCTCGCCCAGCCGGAGAGCAGGGCGCTCGGGCACGCGGTCGGCCGAGTCGGTGAGGACGGTCGCGAGGTTCACGGGATGGCTCCTGGGTGAGTCGTTCGGGCGTGGCACCCAGCCTCGCGGTGAGCGAGGTTCGGCCGCATCGGCTGGCGGCACGAACTCAGGGCCGTTTCTCCTGTGCGCGAGCACAAAGGCGGCTACGGTCAGGTGGTGGCCACCCCCGAGGTCGACCCCGCCGTCTCCGAGCTCAGCGGCGCGCTGCTGCCTGAGGCGGCGGAGCTCGCGAAGGAGATGGCGGCACGGATACGCGCCGAGATCCCCCTGTACCGAGAGGGCGACGCGGTCGCCGAGGAGGAGCTCGTCCGCTCCTGCACCGACAACCTCCGCTACATCCTGGGGTCGCTCGCGGGGAGTCCCGTCGACGACGGCGACGCCCCCCGGCGGACCGGTGCCGCACGGGCGGAACAGGGCGTGCCGTACCCCTCGGTGCTCCAGGCCTACCGGATCGGTGGCCGGTTCGTGTGGGAGCTGCTCGTCGAGCGCTCGGACGCCGCCGTGCACGACATCCTTCTCCGGGCTGCCGCGGACATCTGGACCGTCACGGACGACCTGTCGGCGTACGTCACCGACGCGTACCGCGCCGCGCAGGCCGACCAGGCGCGTCGCGACGACCAGATCCGTGCGTCTCTGCTGGGCACGCTGCTGGAGGACACCTCGGGTTCGGAGCGCCTGCGTGAGGCCGCCGGGCTGCTCAACCTGCCGCGCACGGGCGAGCTCGTCGTCGTGTCGGCAGAGTGCCCCGCGGCCGGTGACGAGGCACTGCCCGGTGTCGAGGGATTTCTGGCGCGTCGGGACGTGGTCTCCGTCTGGCGTCTGGACCACGACCACCAGGAGGGGCTGGTCGTGCTCCGGCCCGGCTTCCGTGCGACGGACCTGGCGACGACACTGGCCGACCTCGCGCACGGCCGGGTCGGCATGAGCTCGGTCCTGAGCCGCGTGGAGGGCGCGCCTGCAGCCCGTCGGGAAGCACAGCTCGCGTGCACCGCGGCGACCCCGGGGACCAGTGACCTCGCGGTGTACGACGACCACGCGCTCGCCGTACTCGTCGCCAGCACGCCCGACACGGCGACACAGTTCGCACGCCGGGTCCTGGGGCCGCTGCTCGCGCTGCCCCCCGAGGACTGCCGGACGCTTCTGGAGACGGCACGGGTGTGGCTCGAGGAGGCGGGGTCGAGCTCGGCGGCCGCGAAACGGCTGTACCTGCACCGCAACACCGTTCGGTACCGCACGCGCCGGATCGAGGAGCTGACCGGTCGTGACCTCGCCCATCCGGTCGACGCGGCCGAGCTGCACGTCGCCCTCGAGTGTGCGCGGATTCTCGGCCTCGGCTGACACTGGGCAAGGTTCCGGCGCGGAGTTACCGTGGGCAGGAGCTTCCCCACGACTCGCCGACTTCCCGGCCACCCCCACGGAGCGCCGACGCAGCCTGCACCGGACTCACGTCCGGACCCCGCACGTTCCTCTCTGATGGAGGTTGGGCATGGGCACGTGGAACGCCATGACGCCTGAAGCCAAGGACACGATCCTGCGCGTCGTACGCGACGAGGCAGAGCAGTTCTTCCAGCTCGTCGACAACGACGAGGCGTGGGAGGCACCGACCGGCGCCGGGCACTGGCAGGTGCGCGACATCGTCGGCCACATCGCCGACACGACCGAGGGCTACTTCGTCGCGTTCGACGCCGCGCGCAACCACGCGCAGGTCGACGCGGCGTACGGCTTGCCGGGTATGGCGGAACGCGTCGACCGGCAGGCCCAGGCGCTCAGCCGCACCGAGCCGCGCGACGTCCTCGTGCCGAGACTGCGCGACGACTTCGACAAGATGATGGAGCTCTTCGCCGGCCTCACCGACGAGGACTGGACGCAGCTGATGGTCCCGCACTTCTACATGGGTCCCCTGCCGGCGTTCTTCTACCCGGCCTTCCAGCTGATGGACTACGGCGTGCACTCGTGGGACGTGCGTCAGGGGACGGGCAGGGCGCACGGGCTCTCCGGCGAGGTCGCGGACCTGCTGACGCCGTTCATGTTCGTGCTGTGGCAGTACACGACCAACCCGGTGACGCCCGCCGACGCGTGCGAGATCGGGCTGCGGATCACCTCCGGCCCGAACGCGGGCGACACGCGGATCGCCGTCTCGCCGGACGGGTTCTCGTACAGCCCAGGTGACATCAGCGACGTGACGACCATCGAGTTCGACCCGGGCAGCTTCGTGCTGACGGCGTTCGGTCGCAGCAACTCAGGAACGATCCGGGGGGACCAGACGACGGCCTTCCGCTACCTGAACCTGTTCTTCCGGATCTAGGTCGCGTCGAGGTCCTGTACGACGAGCGCGGCGATCGCCTCCACGGCCGACTCGTCCGCGCCGGCGACCTCGACGGTGTCACCGCACTTGGCGCCCAGCGTCATGAGCATCAGCGACGACGAGGCGTCGACACCGTTGATGGTCACCGTGCTGTCGAGACCACCAGCGGCCTCGGCGATGAGTGCGGCGGGACGTGCGTGCAGGCCGGATGACGAACCGACGGCGACGGTCTTGCTGGGCATGGTCCTCCTAGGACTGGTCGAGCTGCTGCACCTCCACCCGCTCCGGGTGGAGGTCGTCGGGGCGCGGGATGGTCGTTCCGGGGAGCCCGGCCGCTGCCGCGCCGTACGCCACCGCAAGGGCGAGGCGTTCCGGTGCGTCGAGGCCACGTAGCTCTGCGAGCAGGTAGCCGAAGAGTGTCGAGTCACCGGCCCCGACCGTGCTGACGACGGTGGTGGGGGGCGGAGGAGCGAACCACGCACCATCGGCCGTCACCAGCACGGCGCCGCGTCCGCCGAGCGTGGCCAGCACGGTGCCGATGCCCCGCTCGACGAGCAGCCGCGCGGCCTTGGCGGCGGCCCCGGGGTCGGCTTCCAGCGTCGCCTCGTCGGTGCCCGTGACGGACGCGAGCTCCTCGGCGTTGGGCTTGAGGACGTCCGGTGCGGCTCCGGGTAGCGCGTCGACGAGTGCGGCGAGCGGTGCGTCGCTGGTGTCGACCGCGACCTTGGTCAGCCCGCTCAGGCGGGGGATCAGGGTCGCGTAGAAGCTTGCCGGTGTGCCGGGTGGCAGTGATCCAGCGAGCACGGTCCACGCCCCGTCGCGGGCGTGAGCAACCAGGGTGTCGGCGAGCGCGTCGAGGTGCTGCTCCTGCATCTTCGCGCCGGGGCTGTTGAGCTTGGTGGTGGTGCCGTCGGGCTCGGTGAGCGTCAGGTTCACGCGGATCTCGCCAGCAGGCAGAGAGGTGTGGCACCGGATGCCGGCCTCCTCCAGCTCGCGGACGAACGAGCCGTCGGGCAGAGCCGGGAGCACGGCGACGGTGGTGATGCCGGCCGAGACGGCGGCGCGGGAGATGTTCACGCCCTTGCCGCCCGCCTGCGAGGTCATCGCGTCGACCCGGACCACGGCCCCGCGCTCCAGCGGCCCCGGCAGCGCGACCGTCCGGTCGAGGCTGGGGTTCGCGGTGAGCGTGACGATGGACATCGGTCAGGTCCGCACTACCTCGAGGCCGGCGGCCTCGAATGCCTTGGCGTCCGCTGCGGTGATGCTGTCGTCGGTGACCAGGACGTCGACGTCGTCGAGGGCCGCGAAGCGGACGGTGCGCTCCTGGCCGATCTTGGTGGCGTCGGTCAGCACGACTGAGCGTTGGGCGCTCCCCAGGATGGCGCGCTTCGTCGCGGCTTCCTCGGGGTCGGGCGTGGACAGGCCGTGCTGCACCGAGATGCCGTTGGTGCCGACGAAGGCCAGGTCCGCGCGCAGCTCGCCGATGGCCGCGACGGTGGTGTGCCCGACGGCCGCCTGCGTCGCCGTCCGAACCCGGCCGGGCAGCAGGTGCAGCTCGATGTTCGGGAGCGGTGCCAACATGGCAGCGATGGGGACGGCGTGCGTGATCACGGTCCACCGTTCGTTGGCCGGGAGCAGTGCGGCCAGTCGCGCCGTCGTGCTGCCGGCGTCGAGGAGGAGGGTGCAGCCACCCTCGGGGAGGAGACCCACCGCTGCCCGAGCGATGCGCTGCTTCTCGTCCTCGTTGACGTGGTCGCGGTCCTCGAGCTGGGCCTCGAGCATGGTGAGGGAGCGCATCGACACGGCGCCTCCGTGGACGCGACGCAGCAGCTTGAGCTTCTCGAGCTGGGAGAGGTCACGGCGGACCGTCTCGGTCGTGACGTCGAAGCGGGACGCGAGCTCGGTCACCGCCACCCGGCCGCGGCTCGCGACCAGCTCGGCGATGGCCTGGTGGCGCTCCTCGGCGTACATGACCACATCCTATCTGTGAATATGTTGTTTTAGACCCGTCTGTGTTGACTGTCAAGCGGCCGTGTCGTTGGATGTGGCCATGGACACCGCTGACCGACGCCCCGAGAACGCCATCGTGCTGCGCGGTACGCCTGTCGTGCCAGGACTTGCGTACGGCCCCGTCGTGCTCGTGTCGCAGGAGGTGTCTCCCCGCGCGGTCGCAGCCTTCGGCGACGGCGGCTTCGCGGATCCCGACGAGGCGATGGCAGCGTACGACGTGGCGGTCGGCCTGGTCGCCGACGGCTTCGCCGCGAAGGCTGACCGCGCCCAAGGTGCTGCGACCGAGGTGCTCACCGCGAGCGCCGGCCTGACCCGCGACAAGGGACTCCGCCAGGCCGTGTCCTCGCGGCTGGGTGGTGGGACGTCGCTGCTCGACGCCGTGCACCAGGGCGTGGCGCAGTTCGTGGACGTCTTCACGAACATGGGCGGGCTGATGGCCGAGCGTGCCACCGACCTGCTCGACATCGAGCGCCGTCTCCTGGCCCGGCTGGTCGGGGAGCCTGAGCCCGGTGTCGCCCGTCCCGACCAGCCCTCGGTGCTCGTCGCCGACGACCTGGCGCCCGCCGACACCGCCGGCCTCGACTCCGCGGTCATCCTGGCCCTGGTCACCGAGAAGGGCGGCGCCACCAGCCACACGGCGATCATCGCCCGTCAGCTCGGGATCCCCTGCGTGGTCGGCGTCCACGGCTGCCTGGACCTCAATGCAGGTGCCCAGGTGCTGGTCGACGGCACTGCCGGGACCGTCGACCCGACGGTCGACGAGGCGGCGGCTCGGGCCCAGGTGGAGGCAGCCCGTGCGGCGCGGCAGATGGTGGACGCGTGGACCGGCCCCGCCGTCACGACGGACGGGGTTGCGGTCAAGCTGCTCGCCAACGTCGCCGACGGGGAGTCGGCTCGCCTGGCGGTGACTGCGCCGGTCGAGGGTGTCGGCCTGTTCCGCACCGAGCTGTGCTTCCTCGACCGTCGCGACGAGCCGTCCGTGGACGAGCAGGCCGCGATCTACGGCGAGGTCCTCGCGCCCTTCGGCGATGCGGGTCACTACGTCGTCGTCCGCACGCTCGACGCCGGGTCGGACAAGCCGATCGCGTTCGCGACATTGGACGCCGAGGAGAACCCGGCGCTCGGAGTCCGTGGTCTCAGGCTCGCGGTGAGTAACCCCGGTCTCCTCGACCGGCAGCTCGACGGCGTCGCCGCCGCGGCCGCGCAGACTGGCACCGAGACCTGGGTGATGGCGCCGATGGTCGCGACCGTGGCGGAGGCGGCGGACTTCGCCCAGCGGGTCCGGAGCCGGGGTCTCGTGGCCGGCGTCATGATCGAGGTGCCCAGCGCGGCGCTGCACGCCGACCGCATCCTCGAGGTCGTCGACTTCCTCTCGATCGGCACCAACGACCTGACGCAGTACGTCATGGCGGCTGATCGGCTGGCCTCCGACCTGGCCCACCTCACCGATCCCTGGCAGCCCGCCGTCCTGGAGCTGGTCGCCCGGACCGCCGAGGCCGGCCGGCGTGCGGGGAAGCCGGTGGGTGTCTGCGGGGAGGCCGCAGCGGACCCGTTGCTGGCGGTGGCCCTGGTAGGGATGGGGATCACCTCGCTCTCGATGGCCGCAGCGGCGGTGCGGCCTGTCGGTGCCCAGCTGTCCGCGACCAGCATGGACGCCTGCCGCGAAGCGGCCGAGGCCGTGCTCGCCGCGGAGGACCCGATGGCCGGGCGCGACGCCGTGCGCGCCATCGTCGGCCGGGGCGTCTAGGGCTCCACGGTCACCTTGATCGCCTCGCCCGTCTTGACCAGGGCGAAGGCGTCGAGCACGTTCTCGAGCGGAACGTGCGCGGTGATGAGGTCCTTGACCGGGACCTGCCCGGTGGAGATGTACTCCAGGGCACGCTTGTTGTGCTCGGGTGCCGAGCCGTTGGCGCCGTGGATGTGCAGCTGCCGGTAGTGCACGACGTTGGAGTCGCAGGTGATGGTCGGGTCCGTCTTCGGCAGGCCGCCGAAGAAGGAGATCCGGCCGTTGCGTGCCGCCATCGCGATCGCCTGCTCCTGCGTGACGTTGGCGGCGGTGGCAGTGATGATCACGTCCGCGCCCCGGCCGTTGGTGAGCTCCAGCACCCGCTCGACGACGTCGACCTGCGAGCCGTCGATGGTCTCGTCGGGGCTGACGGCGTCGGCGGACATCTTCAGCCGCTCGGCGTTCACGTCGACGAGGTAGACCGGGCCGACGTTGTAGACCCCGCGCGCGATCCTGATGTGCATGCACCCGATCGGGCCGGCGCCGAAGACGACGACGGTGTCGCCGGCCTCGATGCCGAGCAGCTCCTGGGCGTTGATCGCACAGGCGAACGGCTCGGCCGCGCTGGCTTCGTCGTACCCGACGTTGTCCGGGATCCTGTTCAGGCCGTCGACCTTGAGCACCTGCCTCGGCACGATCATGAACTCTGCGAACCCACCGTCGTACTGGTAGCCGACCGAGGTCTGGTTCTGGCAGACCGCCATCCAGCCCTTGCGGCACTCGTGGCAGTCGCCGCACGGCACCGCGGCGATCACCTGAGCGCGGTCCCCGACCTTCCAGTCGCTGCCGTACGTCGCGTTGACGTCGGCGCCGACCTCGACCACCTCACCGGCGATCTCGTGACCGATCGTCCGCGGGGGAGTGAGGTTCTGGTGGCCGTTGTGGAAGATCTTGACGTCGGTGCCGCACGTCGAGCAGTTCCGCACCCGCAGCTTGACCTCGTCAGGTCCGCACGTCGGCTCGGGGACGTCCTCGAGTCGGACGTCTTCGGGTGCGTAGAAGCGCAGGGCCTTCATCGTGGCGGTCCTCTCGGCGGCGGTGGGACGGGCGTGTCAGGCCGACGTTAGCGCGTCCAGGCCCTAAAACCACACTCTCGGGCAGAAATTCATGCCCGAATGCTTGGCAATAAGCCCGGATGTGTTGCAGGATGCTGACATCGGCACGTGACGGAGGTCACGTCGCCCGAGCGAGAGGGAAAGCAGATGGCCTCGACATCCACGAGCCCGGTCGGCGGGACGACCGCGAGCACGCGAGTCCAGGTGCAGAAGTTCGGCACCTTCCTGTCCAACATGGTCATGCCCAACATCGGCGCCTTCATCGCCTGGGGACTGATCACCGCGATGTTCATCGAGGTGGGCTGGCTCAACCTCGGCGGCGGCGAGCGTGCCTGGCTGAGCCCCTCGGGCTGGGTGGCCGAGATCGGCGGCTGGGGTGACTACGCCGGTGAGGGCATCGTCGGTCCGATGATCACCTACCTGCTCCCGATGCTGATCGGCTACACGGGCGGCAAGATGGTCTACGACACGCGCGGTGGCGTGGTCGGCGCCGTGGCGACGTTCGGTGTCATCGCCGGCACCGACGTGCCGATGTTCATGGGCGCCATGATCATGGGCCCCCTGGGCGGCTGGAGCATGAAGAAGATCGACGCCCTCTGGGACGGCAAGATCAAGCCTGGCTTCGAGATGCTGGTCAACAACTTCGCGGCCGGCATCTGGGGCGGCATCCTGGCGACGGCCGGCTTCTTCGCCCTGAGCCCCGTGCTGACGTGGATCGCCGACCGCTTCGGTGACGGGGTGGAGTTCCTCGTCGACAACAGCCTGCTTCCCTTCGCCTCCTTCGTCATCGAGCCCGCGAAGGTCCTGTTCCTCAACAACGCCCTCAACCACGGGGTGCTCACCCCACTGGGTCTGTCCGAGTCTGCGGAGAGCGGCAAGTCCGTGCTGTTCCTCCTCGAGGCCAACCCCGCCGCGGGTCTCGGACTCCTGCTCGCGTACAGCGTGTTCGGCAAGGGTCTGGCGAAGGCGTCGGCGCCCGGGGCTGCGATCATCCACTTCTTCGGCGGCATCCACGAGGTGTACTTCCCCTTCGTGCTCATGAAGCCCAAGCTGATCGTGGCCATGATCGCCGGTGGTGCCACCCAGATCCTCATCAACGTGATCTTCAGCAGTGGCCTGCGCTCTCCTGCCGCCCCGGGCTCGGTCTTCGCGGTCTACATCTCCGCACCCACCGACATCGGCAACCTGATCGGCATCACCTTGTCGATCATCGGCGGCGCCGCGGTGACGTTCGCCGTGGCGGCGGTGATCCTCAAGACCGACAAGACGGTCGAGGCCGAGGACCAGCTGGTCGGCGCCACGCACCAGATGGAAGCCCTCAAGGGCAAGAGCTCGTCGGTCGCCTCGGCGCTGACCGGTGGCGCCACCGCCCTGGCCACCCGCCCGATCCGGCACATCGTCTTCGCCTGCGACGCAGGAATGGGGTCGTCCGCGATGGGCGCCTCGGTGCTCCGCAAGAAGATCGAGTCCGCCGGGTTCACCGACGTCACCGTCGTCAACAGGGCCATCGCAGCGCTGGCCGACGACTACGACATCGTCGTCTCGCACCAAGACCTCACCGAACGCGCTCGACAGTCGACGCCGTCCGCGTTGCACGTGTCGGTCGACAACTTCATGGGGAGCCCGCGGTATGACGAGATCGTGGAGATGATCGAGCGGTCGCGTGGCTGAGGTACTCACGGCCGAGGCCGTCGTCCTGGGCGGGTCCGCCCGGTCCCGGGACGACGCCATCGACGAGGCCGGCCGCCTGCTGGTGGCGGTCGGCGCCGTCGACGAGTCCTACGTGTCGGCGATGCACGAGCGCGAGACGTCGGTGTCGACCTACATGGGGAACGGCCTGGCCATCCCGCACGGGACCAACGAGGCCAAGCCCGCGATCCGGCGTACCGCGATCAGCTTCGTGCGGTACGCCGAGCCGATCGACTGGAAGGGACAGCCTGCCGAGTTCGTGGTCGGCATCGCCGGAGCCGGTGACGACCACCTCACGGTGCTGTCGCGGCTGGCCGGGGTGTTCACTGACGAGGAGGAGATCGCGCGGCTGCGTTCCGCCGCGTCCGCGGAGGAAGTCCTGGCCGTGCTCAATGCCGCGGGCGGGTGAGGAAGCTTAATCTCGACAAAAACGATCAACTTAATATAGATTCCGGACGGCAACCTCTCCCGAAAGGAATCCCCCGATGCCCTCCCGCACCCTCGTGAGCGCCATCGCGGCACCGGCCGTGCTCACTCTGGCCGGCGTCGCTCCCGCGCTGACCCTCACAGAGCCGGCATCCGCCGCCGGCGCCTCACCACTCGGCACCCCGAGACCCAACGTCGTCTTCGTCATCGCCGACGACCTCGGCTGGGCCGACCTCAGCTCCGGCCTCGTCAACGGTGGCTACGGCAACGACTACAACGAGACGCCCCTCCTCGACGAGCTCGCCGCCGAGGGCCAGGTCTTCACCGAGGCCTACGCCTCCGTGCAGTGCTCGCCCACTCGCACCGCCCTGCACACCGGCCAGTACGCCGTACGCCCGAGCAACAACGTGTACGCCGTCGGCGGCATCACCGGAAACGCCAGCACCCCGCTGCAGGGCATCACCCAGGGCCGCCTCGCGGAGGACGGCCGGACCGCGATCCTGAAGAGCCACGTGACCGTCGGCGAGACCCTTCAGAACGCGGGCTACGCCACCGGGTACGTCGGCAAGTTCCACGTGGCCGCGTCGGCTGACGAGATCACGCTGGAGCACGGCTTCGACGAGAACTGGGGTGGCAGCCAGAACTCGCACGCCACCTACTACTTCGCGACGGACAACCAGTTCAATGCTTCGGTCTCGCCGTCCCTCGACCAGTTCGGCGCCGACTACACGCAGGAGTACGTCGACGAGAACATCGCGCCGTACAGCCACGGGGTCAGCGAGGCGCAGCTCGACGCGCTGGTCGGCACCGACAAGCACGTGACCGACGCGGTGACCGACGCGACGATCGACTTCATCGACCGCAAGAAGGACGAGCCGTTCTTCGCCTGGGTCAGCCAGTTCGCTCCGCACTTCCCGGTCAACAACGCCCAAGCGCGCAGCGACCTGCTCGCGAAGTACCAGGCGAAGACGCCCGGCTCGGCGCCGGCCAAGCCGTCGTACGGTGCGCTCACCGAAGGTGTCGACCAGTCGGTGGCGCGCATCATCGACTACCTCGAGACGACCCCCGACCCGCGCAACGGCGGCAAGCCGCTGGCCGAGAACACGGTCGTGATCTTCACCTCCGACAACGGCGGTGAGGAGGACCCGGTCAACTCGGGTGCGTTCAACGGGCCGTTGCGCGCCGACAAGGGCCAGCTCTACGAAGGTGGCATCAAGGTGCCGTGGATCGTGTGGAGCAAGAACGCGAACCTCGTCCGCGGGGGCGGCTACGTCAACGACACGCTGGTCAACAGCACGGACCTCTACACGACGCTCGCGGCGTACGCCGAGGCTCCGCTTCCGGCTGGGGTTCCCCTGGACGGCGTGAACCTGAAGCCTGCCTTCAGCCAGGGCACGCACATCAACCGGACGCACTATCACCACCTGCCCGGCTACGTCGGCGTGCAGGGACCCGGCTCGATCATCCGCGACGGTCGCTGGAAGCTCTACTACCAGTACAACACCGGAGCCCTCGAGCTGTACGACCTGCGCACCGACCTCGGCGAGACCACCAACCTGGCGGCGACGAAGCCCGGTGTGGTCTGGGCGCTCGGCCGCAAGCTCGTCGGCTGGCTGGACGAGACGGACGCCCCGCTGGCGAAGCTGCGGGCGACCCAGCAGACCCGCGTGCTGGAGCACTTCACCGGCATCACGTACGCGAACGGGACCGTGACGAAGCACGACGACGCCACGATCACGGTCGCGCCGGGTGACCAGGTGCCGTTCGTCCTGCCCGAGTCGTGACGGCAGTCGCCTGAGGAAGGCAGCCGGCCCGGACGCGAGTGCGTCCGGGCCGGTTCTCGTCTGCAGGTGCACGACGACGTCAGGCGGCGTCGTTCGCGCAGCGGAACCCGATGTTGCCGGACGAGGACTCGGCGGTGTTCGACGAGCGCGCCGCCACCCGGTAGCGGTTGCAGTAGCTGTCGTGGCAGAGGTAGGAGCCGCCACGCATCACCCTCCTGGTCTGGGCATCGAGCCCCGCCGACACGATCGGGTCCACCGCGAACTCGTCCGAGCGCTCGGCGTACGTCGAAGGACTGAAGGCGTCCGCGCACCACTCCCACACGTTGCCGACGGTGTTGTAGAGCCCGTAGCCGTTGGGCTGGAAGGCGTTCACGGGCGCAGTCGTGAGGAAGCCGTCGTCGAGGGTGTTGCGCGTCGGGAACTCGCCCTGCCAGATGTTGAGCCGCCATCGCCCGCCGCTGAGCTCGTCGCCCCACGGGTAGCGCGCCCCCTCCAAGCCGCCGCGTGCGGCGTACTCCCACTCGGCTTCGGTGGGGAGCCGCTTGCCGGCCCAGCGGCAGTAGGCCTGGGCGTCGTTCCAGGAGACATGGACGACGGGGTGGTTCTGAAGGTCCGAGACGGTCGACCGTGGTCCGGCAGGGTGTCGCCAGTCAGCCCCGCGGACCGCCAGCCACCACGGCGTACCGGTGGCGCGCCCGACCACGTCAGCCGGCGCCGCGTCGACGGCGAGGTGGAAGACGGCGGAGACCCCGTCCGCCTCCGCCTCCGTGACGTAGCCCGTGGCCTTCACGAACGCTGCGAACTGCGCGTTCGTCACGGCCTTGGCGTCGATGAGGTAGGGCGAGAGACGGACCCGGTGGACCGGCTGCTCGCCGTCCGCCACGTAGCCGTCACCGTGGCTGTCGCCCATCGCGAAGGTGCCCGCTGGGATCGGGACTTGGCCGCGCGTGCTGCGCGCCCCGGCGGGAACCAGGACGGCGCGGGCCGTGTCGGCGGTCTCTCGGGTCGGGGCGCAGCAGCTCGACGCCGCGTCGTGGGAGGGGCCGTCGTGGAGAATCGGAAGGAGCACCAGGCAATTCTATAGTGAAATACTCGACAATCCGAGACGCCGCCGAGGTCACCATCCAAGAAGGAGCCCCCCATGCGCGTGAACGCGTACGCCGCACCCGCCGCCGGCGAGCCCCTCGCCCCGACCACCATCGAGCGCCGTGAGGTCGGCGCGAACGACGTGCTCATCAAGATCGAGTACGCCGGCATCTGCCACTCCGACATCCACACCGTCAACGGTGACTGGGGGCGCAGCCGTTCCCCGTCGTGCCGGGGCACGAGATCGTCGGCATCGTCCTTGAGGTCGGGTCCGACGTCAGCCGCCACCAGGTCGGCCAGCGTGTCGGCGTCGGCTGCATCGTCAACTCGTGCGGCGAGTGCGGCAACTGCCGCAACGGCGACGAGCAGTACTGCCGCAAGGGCATGGTCCCGACGTACGCCGGCGTCGACCGGGACGGCACCACGACGCAGGGTGGCTACTCGACGCACGTCGTCGTGGAC
>DASSPN010000098.1:0-15798 GCA_035699605.1 Nocardioidaceae bacterium
CAGCGGCTTCACCGACCTCTTGCTCACTGACTGGGAGGGGCAGCCTGGTCAGCAGAAGCTCGATCTGCTGAAGCGGGTCAAGTCATCCGCCGTGGTGATGGCGAACCTGCTCGAGGACACCCTGACCGTGTCGACGCTCGAGGCGCACGGGGCACAGGCAGCTCCGTCGGAGGTGAGGGTCGACCTGGTGGTCCACGAGGTGCTGGGCATGCTCAGCGCATCGCTCACGTCGGTCGACCTGGCCGGGCTTGCTCCGGTGACCGCCTGGGTGGACCGTTCGCACGTGACCCAGGTCGTGACCAACCTGCTCACCAACGCCATCAAGTACGGCAGCGGGGTGGTGAGCGTGACGACGGAGCAGCTCGCCTCCGGGGTTCGCCTCCGCGTCAGCGACCACGGCGCCGGCGTCCCGCCGGAGTTCGTCGCCCACCTCTTCGACCGCTTCTCCCGCTCGACCGAGGCCCGGAGCGGTGGCCAACGCGGCAGCGGCCTCGGTCTCTATATCGTCAAGCTTCTCTTGGAGCTCAACGGGGGCCAGGTCGCCTACACCGACACACCGGGCGGCGGTGCGACATTCACGGTGAGCCTCGCGAGCAGGACGTCGGTGGACGAGGGCGCGCAGCCCTCGAGCACCGCGTCCCACCCGCAGCCGGTCTAGGGCCTACTCCTCGAACTCGGCGTTCCCGCGGCACGCGACGCCGGGAGAGGGCACGAGGTCCTTGATCCCGAAGACGACGTACTTGCCGTAGTTCTGGACGTGTCCGCCCGTCGCGAAGTCGTCGGGAATGTTCGGCTGGTTCTCCTGGTCGTCCGGCAGGTCACGGCCAGAGAAGGCGCAGATCGAGCTTGCCTTGTGAGCGCCCGGGATCGGGTCTCCGTTGCCGTTGATCTCGCCCGCTTGAGCCGCGGCCGTCCCCCCGAAGCCGAGTCCGCAGACCATGAATGTCACGAGTGCTAGTCGCTTCATCTGTAGCTCCTTGTCGAATGTCGAAGTGTGAGCACACAGGTTCGATGTCCGTGCCTCGAAGCCCCACCCCGGCACGGCGTCCCCGCTTGGCACGGTACGCCCGACCGGACGGCGTGACCAGACCCAGACGAGCTGGTCAGCGCCGCACTGCGGCGAGAGCGCGGTCGACGCTGCTCGCACTGAGCACGTCGGCCAGCGCGAGCTGGGCGCAGCCCACGACACCCGCCTGAACGCCGTACGTGCTGGGCAGGATCTCGAGCTCTCGTGACGCGAGCGCAGTCGACTCGGCGTACAGGGTCTCCCGCAGTCCGGCGACGAAGGTGTCGTACGCCGCAGCCATGTCGCCGCCGACGACGACGGCCGACGGGTTGAGCAGGTTCACGACGCCGGCGAGGACCTCGCCCATGCGGCGCCCGCTGTCCCTCACGCGGCGACGGGCGTCGGCGTCACCAGCGACTGCCCGTGCGACGAGCTCCCGAACGTGTGCGACCGGGCGGCCGTCCTTCGCTGAGTCCTGCACGAGGGCCCAGCCCGCGGCGACTGCCTCGAGGCAGCCGACGTCGCCGCACCGGCAGCCTCGTCCTGCCGCCGCCGCGATCTTCGTGTGCCCGACCTCACCGGCAGCGCCGCTGGCGCCGCGCAGCAGCCGACCGTCGGAGAACACCCCTACTCCGATGCCGGTCGAAGCCTTGAGCACGACGAGGTCGGGGAACCGCGTCAGGTGACCGAGGGCCTCGGAGAGGGCGAGCGCGTTGGCGTCGTTCTCCACGCGCACGGGGATGTCGCCGAGGTGCGCGAAGTACGGCGCCAGCGGGATGCCGTCCCAGCCCTTCATGATCGGCGACGACAGGCTCATGCCGTGCTCGACGTCGACCGTGCCGGGCAGGCTGAGACCGACCCCGCGGACGGCGCCCTTCCCGACCTTCGCCTGCTTGAGGAGCCGGTCGAACGTGGTGCGCACGCGCGGCATCATCTCGTCCGGGCCGGCACCGTCCTCGTGGTCGAACTCGGCGGCCGCGAGCACCTCGCCGTCGAGCGCGCACACCGCGACCTGGGTGCGGCTACGGCCCAGGGCCACTGCCAGGACGACGCCGGCACGTGCGTTGAAGCGAAGCCGGCTCGGGGGGCGACCGCCGGTCGACGGACCCTCCTCCCCTTCCACCACCAGACCGGATCCCATCAGCGCCGAGAGCCGCGCCGTGACCGCGGTGCGTGACAGCCCGGTGGCCCGGGCCACCTCGCCGCGGGTCGACGCCTCTCCCCGGCGAATCAGCCCGAGCACGTCACCCGCGCTCGGCGGGGAGGCGGGGGCACGCGTGAGCACGGGCGTCATTCAAGCACAAGTCACCTTCTTGTGTTTTCGTCAATACCTACTTTTGTATTGCCGATACGCAAAAGTCTCCTTACCCTCGACACCATGAGTGATCTGCCCGCCAGCGACTTCGTGATCTTCGGAGGCACCGGCGACCTCGCCCTGCGCAAGCTGCTGCCCGCACTGTTCCTGAGGCTTCGTGACGGCCAGCTGCCTGCGGCAACCCGGATCATCGCCGTGTCGCGGGCCGGCCTCGACGACGAGGGCTACCGGGACAAGGTCCGCGGCGCGCTTCCGGGGTTCGTGCAGGGCGCGACGGTGCCGGAGGTCGACGAGTTCGCAGCCCGTCTCCAACACGTCAGCCTCGACGTCGACGACGCCCACGCCTGGGACGACCTCGGGCGCCGGCTGAACGGCAACCCGAACCCGGTCCGCGTCTTCTACCTCGCCGTGGGCCCGACCCTCTTCGGCGCGATCTGCCACCGGCTGAAGGAGCACGGCCTCGCAGTGCCGGGAAGCCGCGTCGTTCTCGAGAAGCCGATCGGCCACGACCTGGCGTCCGCGCGGTCGATCAACGACGCGGTCGGCGACGTCTTCGACGAGTCGCACATCTTCCGCATCGACCACTACCTCGGCAAGGAGAGCGTGCAGAACCTCCTCGTCACGCGCTTCGCCAACACGGTCTTCGAGCCGCTCTGGAACGCGCACGCGATCGACCATGTGCAGATCACCGTCTCCGAGTCGCTCGGCGTCGGCACACGTGGCGGCTACTACGACTCGTCGGGGGCGATGCGCGACATGGTGCAGAACCACCTGCTGCAGCTGCTCTGCCTCGTCGCGATGGAACCCCCGACGTACGTCGCCGGCGAGACCGTGCGCGACGAGAAGCTCAAGGTCCTGCAGGCGCTCAAGCCCATGGCTGACATCGCGCGCGAGACCGTGGTCGGCCAGTACTCCGCCGGTCTCGTCGAGGGCAGGGCCGTGCCGTCGTACGTCGAGGAGCTCGACGCTCCGAGCCGTACCGAGACCTTCGTCGCCCTGCGCGCCGAGGTCAGCAACTGGCGCTGGGCCGGGGTGCCGTTCTACCTGCGCACCGGCAAGCGGATGAAGGAGCGGTGCTCCGAGATCGTCATCGCGTTCAAGCCGGTGCCGCACCCGATGTTCCCGGGCAGCGAGGGCCTGCAGGAGCCGAACCGGCTCGTCATGCGCCTGCAGCCCGACGAGAGCGTGCGGCTGCACCTGGTCGCGAAGGAGCCCGGCCCTGGTGGGATCCGGCTGAGGCCGGTGTCGCTCGACCTCAACTTCTCGCAGACGTTCGGCGCGCCCTCTCCCGATGCCTACGAGCGGCTCCTGATGGACGTCGTCCGCGGCAACACCACGCTCTTCATGCGACGCGACGAGATCGAGGCCGCCTGGGCCTGGGTCGAGCCGATCATCGCCCACCACGCGCGGGACGCCCGCGGCCCCAAGGCGTACGCCGCCGGCACGGACGGCCCGCCCGCCTCCGACACCCTCATCGAGCGCGACGGTCGCGCCTGGCACGAGAGCAGCAGCGAATGACCCACCTCCACCCGGTCGTCGAGGCCGTCACCGACCGCATCGTCGAGCGCAGCGCGGAGACGCGTTCGGCGTACCTCTCCCGCATCGGTACGGCGAAGCAGCGCGGCCCCGCGCGTGGTCGCCTGGCCTGCGCGAACCTCGCGCACGGCTTCGCCGCCGCTCCCCGTGGCGACAAGATCGAGCTGCGCCGTCTGGTGAAGCCGAACATCGCGATCGTCTCGGCCTACAACGACATGCTCTCGGCGCACGCGCCCTTCGAGACCTACCCCGCGACGTTGAAGGCAGCCGTGATGCGAGCCGGTGGCATCGCCCAGTTCGCCGGTGGCGTGCCCGCGATGTGCGACGGGATCACGCAGGGTCGCGACGGCATGCAGCTCTCGCTGTTCAGCCGTGACGTCATCGCGATGTCGACCGCGATCGCGCTGTCGCACGACATGTTCGACGGCGCCCTGATGCTCGGCGTCTGCGACAAGATCGTGCCCGGCATGCTGATCGGGGCGCTGTCCTTCGGCCACCTACCGACCGTGTTCGTGCCGGCCGGACCGATGACCTCCGGACTGCCGAATAACGAGAAGGCCCAGGTGCGACAGCTGTTCGCCGAGGGCAAGGTCGGCCGGGAGGCGCTGCTCGAGGCGGAGGCGGCGTCGTACCACTCGGTCGGCACGTGCACCTTCTACGGCACCGCGAACAGCAACCAGCTGCTCATGGAGGTCCTGGGCCTGCACCTGCCGGGCGCGAGCTTCGTGAACCCTGGCACGCCACTGCGCGACGCGCTCACGACCGCCGCGGGCCGGCAGGTGACGGAGCTGGCGGTCGAGTCGCGCGCGGGAATCGGTGAGATCGTCGACGAGAAGGCGATCGTCAACGCCTGCGTCGCGCTGCTCGCGACCGGCGGCTCGACCAACCACACGCTGCACCTGGTGGCGATCGCCCGCGCGGCGGGAGTGATCCTCACGTGGGACGACCTGGCCGACCTGTCCGCGGTGGTTCCGCTGCTCGCCCGGATCTACCCGAACGGCTCCGCCGACGTGAACCACTACGCGGCGGCCGGTGGGCTCGCGTTCACGATCCACACGCTGCTCAAGCACGGCCTGCTGCACGACGACGTGCAGACCGTCATGGGACCCGGCCTGTGGCGCTACACCACGGAAGCCCGTCTCCTCGGGGGCGAGCTGTCGTGGGAGGAGGGGCCGAAGACGAGCCTCGACCGGGCGGTGCTGCGCGGCGCGGACGAGCCGTTCGCCAAGGACGGCGGAGTTCGGGTGGTGGACGGCAACCTCGGCCGTGGCGTGGTGAAGGTGTCGGCGGTCTCCGCCTCGCGTCGGACGGTGACAGCACCGGCCCGGGTCTTCGACGACCAGCACGACCTGCTGGCAGCCTTCGAGGCCGGCGAGCTCGACGGGGACCTCGTCGCGGTGGTCCGCCATCAAGGCCCGGCCGCCAACGGCATGCCGGAGCTGCACAAGCTGACGCCCGCGCTCGGGGTGCTACAGGACCGCGGCCACCAGGTCGCGATCGTCACGGACGGCCGGATGTCCGGCGCCTCCGGCAAGGTCCTCGCCGCGATCCACGTGACGCCGGAGGCAAGCGTCGGCGGCCCCCTTGCGTACGTGCAGGACGGCGACCTGATCACCGTCGATGCCGATGCGGGGAAGCTGATCGTGCACGAGTCGTTCGAGGGGCGGGACCCGAACGTCGTCGAGCGGGACTTCGAGGGCACCGGCCGCGAGCTCTTCGACACCATGCGCGTTTCGGTGAGCCGCGCGGACGAAGGCGCCTCGTTCTTCTTCAGGGGCGGTGCGGCTTGAGCATCCTCGACATCTCCCCTGTCGTGCCGGTCGTCGTGCTCGACGATCCGCACGTGGCCGTCCCGCTTGCTCAGGCGCTGGTCGCCGGTGGGATCCGGGTCATCGAGCTGACGCTCAGGACGCCCACCGCCCTCGAGTCCATCGAGCGCATCGCCGGCGAGGTCGAAGGCATGACCGTCGGCGCCGGCACGGTCATCGACCCCGACCAGGCCAAGCTCGCCGCGGACGCTGGAGCAGCGTTCCTCGTCTCCCCCGGTGTCACCAGTCGACTCCTCGACGCGATGGCCGACACCGGGCTGCCGTTCCTCCCCGGCTGCGCGACCGTCACCGAGGTGCTCGAGCTGCGCGAGCGTGGCCTCACCGAGCTGAAGTTCTTCCCGGCCGAGGCTTCGGGTGGCGCCGCCTTCCTGAGGTCGCTGCACGGACCGGTCCCCGACGTGCGGTTCTGCCCCACCGGGGGGATCGGGCCGGACAACGCTGCGTCGTACCTCCCCCTCCCGAACGTCGGGTGTGTGGGCGGGTCGTGGCTGACGCCGGCGGATGCCGTCGCGAGGGGCGACTGGCGCCGCGTGTCTGAATGGGCGGCCGAGGCTGCGGGGCTGCGCTTCTGAGGCTCCGAATTTCTCAGTTTCAGCAGGTGTAGAGCGGCAGACGCCGCGGAATACTGGCCGCATGGCAAGAGAGCTGCCTACGAACGAGAGCCTGCAGAAACAGATCGACGACCTGCTCGCACAGGTCGCAGCAGCCAGGACTGACATCACCGGCCTCCAGCGTCGGGCGGACACCTCGGACCAACGGGCTGACGCCAGCCAGGACCGAGCGGACGCCATCGAGCTTCGGGCCGACCTCGCGGAGGCCCGAGCCGACAAGTCCGACCTCCGGCTCGACGACATCGAGACGCGCGCCATGGTCGACCGCGACATGATCGCCGAGCTGCAGCGCGACGGCATCCTGTCCCAGAAGCACGCGCAGGAGATGGAGGAGGCGCTCAAGTCCTCGCGGATCATCGGGGCAGCCATGGGCATCATCATGGGGAGTCGCAACGTGACCCAGGACGAGGCCTTCGCGGTGCTGCAGAAGGCCAGCGCGAACTCCAACCGCAAGCTGCGGGAGCTGGCCAAGGAGCTCGTCGACTCGGCGGGCCGGCAGAGCTGACCTGACCTCAGCTCGCGTGCTGCCGTTCCCCGTGGGTACCTGCCCACTATGCGACGCCCGAGGGGGATCGTCTCCGCGGCCCTGTTCACCCTGGTCGCCACAGCCTGCTCGGGAGCAGGCACCAGCGAGACCGATGACGCGGAGGAGGCGGCCCTCGCCTTCTACGAGGGACTGAGGTCCCGGCCCGCCGACGCTTGTGCCCTTCTCGCCCCCGGCACCCTGCAGGAGCTCGAGAGCAGCGAGGGACCCTGCGCGGACTCGATCGACAAGCAGGAGATCCCCGATGCGTCAGCTGTTGCGCACGTCGACGTCTACGGCAAGCAGGCCATGGTCGAGCTCGACGAGGACGTCGCCTTCCTCGCCCACTTCAGCGCCGGCTGGAAGGTGACGGCCGCCGGATGCGTCGCGAACGGCGAGCGACATCCCTACGAGTGCTCTGTGAAGGGGAGCTGAGATGCGGACGATGTTCATCACCTACCTGACCTTCGTCGCGGTCGGCCTCGCCTACTGCATCTCGATCGGGGCGCTGCACCGATGACGTGGGTCAGACACCATTCCCTCAGCCTTGCCTTCGGCGTCCTGCTGCTCGGGTCCCTGGTGGGCCAGGCCTTCACCGGTCAGGCCGACTTCAACGGGAAGGCCGCGGCGTCCGCGATGCCCACCTACTCATGGTGGGAGTACGTCACCTCGTCGCACTTCACCGTCGACGTCGCGGAGAACTGGCAGTCGGAGTACCTCCAGTTCCTACTCTTCATCCTGCTGACGGTCTGGCTGATCCAGGTGGGCTCGCCCGAGTCCAAGAAGCCCGAAGAGGCCGGGCGCGAGTCGGACAAGGACCAGAAGGTCGGCCGGTACGCCGTGACGGACTCACCTGCCTGGGCGCACGCGACGGGGTGGCGACTCTCCCTGTTCTCGCACTCGCTCGCCCTGACCATGGCCACGATCTTCTTCGGGTCGTGGGTTGCGCAGCTCGTCGCCGGCCGCAGCGCCTTCAACGCGGAGCGACTGATGGACCTGCAGCGGCCGCTGGGCTGGGGCGACTACCTCGCGGGGCCCGACTTCTGGAACCGGACCTTCCAGAACTGGCAGTCCGAGTTCCTGGCCGTCGCCACGATGGTGGTCTTCAGCATCTACCTGCGAGAGCGGGGCTCGCCGGAGTCGAAGCCGGTCGGAGAGCCGCACACCTCGACCGGCGTCGAGGGATAGCTCACCGGACAATGCAACCTCCGGCTAGGTTGAGGCGTCTTGGATGCGTTGGCCCCAGGGAGGGCCCCCAGACGCGAAACGAGGAAGCCCATGTTCAAGAAGATCGCCGCCCTGTCGGTCGCCGCACTCACGCTCGGCCTCGCTGCACCTGCCAACGCCGAGCTCTACGGCATCGACGACGTCGGCAACACCGGTCACGGCTCGGACCTCCGCGCCGTCCAGATCCGCAACGCCCCGAAGAAGCTGGTCGTCACGACCATGCACGAGAACCTGCGCAAGGACCCCAAGTCGGGGTCGTCCGGCGCCGTCTTCATCGACACCGACCCGATGAACAAGGGCCCCGAGTACGTCTTCGTCGGCGGCTTCTTCGTGGGCACCGACTACTCGCTGCTGCACACTGACGGCTTCCACCACTCCACCTGGGGCGAGCCGGTCGACCACGGCACGTACTCGATGACCGTCGACTACCTCGCCGAGACAGTGAAGTTCCGGATGTCGCGCGCCGCGATCGGCAAGCCCGGCAAGGTGCGCATCGCAGTTCGCGTCAGCGGCACCCGCACCGACGGCACGAGCGACGGCCTGACCGACTGGCTCGGCGAGCCGCGCAGCTTCACACCCTGGATCGCGAAGGGCTGACGGTTTCCCCCAGCCCCGATCGGGCACCAGATCTCGGACGTGAGACCGAGAGAAGGAGTACGACGTGGGCTGGGGCATCTTCCTGATGGTGCTCGGAGCGATCCTCGCTCTGGCAGTACGACAAGGTGACTCGCCCACGGTGGACCTGGACACCGTGGGCGTCATCCTGTTCGCGGCCGGTGTGGCGGTCGTGCTGCTGAGGCAGCACCGCACCACCCAGGAGCGCGTCGTGACGCACATCGACGACACGACCGATCCGAACCGCGTGAAGCACACGGTGATCGAGCGGTCGGACCCGACCGCGACGTACGCCCCGGACGACGGCCTCCACTGACTGGGCCGGACCTGCACTACTCCTTCGGAGGCAGGGTCTTCGCGTACTCGACCCCCCGCTGCACCCATAGCTCGAGGTCCTTGCTCGCCGTCGGTTCGGCGACCCTGAGCCACCCCTTCATCGAGCGGCCGCGCATCTCCATGGGCGCGACGTGGTCGCCCTCCATCCACGCCTCGGCGGCATCGGGATCTGCTCGCACCAGCAGCCCACCCTGACTGCTGACCGCCACCGCCATGTTGCGGTTGACGAGGAAGGCGAGGCCGCCGAACATGCGCTGCTCGGTGAGTCCCTCTTCGCCGGTCAGCAAGTCTCGGATCCGATCGGCGAGTTGCTCGTCGTACGCCATGCAAGGAGTATGGCCCCCTCCACAGAGTGTCTTTCTACGTTGTATTCGAACATCTGTTCGTATAAAGTCGACTCATGGAGAAGGTGTCGCCGATCACGACTGCAGAGCTCGCCGCCTTCGTGGCGCGCCTCGGCGCCTTCGCTCCTGCCGCCGACGACGCAGAACGCATCGACCGGCTTGCTCTCCTGGAGCGTGCCAAGTCGGGCATGACCGCCGCTCAAGCAGCGGAGACGGTCGACTTCAAGAGATCGCAGCTCGAAGCCCAGGTGGCTGCAGGGGTCCCGACCCGGGACCGCGGCAAGGGAGTCAACGCACAGGTGGCGCTGGCTCGGCGCGTCTCCCCGCATCGGGCAGCGCGCCTCGTGGGCATGGCAGAGGCCCTGGTCGGCGAGATGCCCCACACCCTGGCCGCGCTCGCTGCCGGGGAGATCAACGAGTGGCGCGCGATGATCGCCGTTCGCGAGACGGCCTGCCTGACGCGGGAGGATCGCGCGACCGCGGACGCCGAGCTGGCCGATCGCCTGGCGACCATGGGCGATCGTCAGATCGAGGCCGAGTTCAAGCGGATCGCCTACCGGCTCGATCCCTACGCCTTCGTCGAGCGGCAGCGAAGAGCGGAGTCGGAGCGCAACGTCTCGACGCGACCCGCACCCGATGTGATGTGCTACCTCACTGCCCTTCTCCCCGTGAAGCAGGGCATCGCCGCGCTGGCGGCACTCAAGCGCCACGCCGACACGAAGGTCTCCGAAGGGGACGAGCGGTCACGCGGCCAGATCATGGCCGACACCCTGGTCGAGCGACTCACCGGCCAGAGCGTGGCCGGCCAGGTTCCGGTCGAGGTCCAGCTGGTCATCTCGGCCGAGTCCCTCGCCGGAGCGAGCGACGAGCCGGCGCACCTGCAGGGCCACGGGCCGGTTCCGGCGCCCTGGGCCCGCGAGTTGGTGCGCAACAGCGGGGCCGCCGTCTGGATCCGCCGGCTGTACACCGAGCACGGGCGTCTGGTGGCGATGGAAGCAACGCAGCGACTGTTCCCTGACGGACTGCGCAGGTTCATCGTCGCTCGCGACCAGGTCTGCCGCACCCCGTGGTGCGACGCCCCGATTCGCCACATCGACCATCCGCTCTCCTACGAGGCCGGAGGCAAGACGGCGGAGACGAACGGGCAGGGCCTCTGCGTGACCTGCAACCACGCGAAGGAAGGCCATCGCTGGAAGACCCGGGCCGGGCCGTCCGGAGCGGGAGATCGCGTCATCACGACGACACCGACGGGCCATCGCTATACGAGCCGGCCGCCCACGCGAGACGACTGGGCGGCGCCCTCCCTCGAGGCTTACTTCAACCGGATGGTCCTGCGCTTCGTGGCGTGAGCTCGCCCTCGCCTGAAGCCGGCCCCCACGGCGCAGCTCGGAGCAGAAGTGGTCAACGACCCGACCTTGCCGTCGCGCTCACACAAGCGGCGCGCACCATCAACAGTCCGCGGAGCCTCTCCTCCACCGCGACAGACGGCCGGAAACGCTTGCCTCCACCGACTCTCTCGTCGACCGCCTCGACGAGGTCCAGTACACGCTGGGAGATGGTCCCTGCATGGAGGCCATGGCCGACGGGCCCGTCGTCCGGGTGGAACGCCTCCACCTGGAGACGCGATGGCCCACTTTCGTCTTGGCGGCAACTGCCGAAGGCGTGCGTTCCCAGCTCGGCCTGAGGCTGTATGACGACAAGTCCACGCTCGGTGGACTCAACTTGTACTCCACGACGAGCGACACGATCGACGACGAGGCCCAGCACATGGGCGAGCTCTTTGCCGCGCACGCCACGATCGCCCTGCGCCGAACCCAGCGAGAGGAGCAGTTGAACGAGGCCCTCGCCACCCGCCGACTGATCGGACAAGCTCTCGGATGGTGATGGAGCGGTACCAGATCGACGAGCACCGAGCCTTCGAGTACCTCATCCGGGTCTCCAACCACAGCAACCTGAAGCTGCGCGACATAGCCCAGGAGCTCGTCGACAGGCACAACGCCGGGACAGCTCCGGAGAGTTGAGTCCAGAGGCGTTCTCCGTGACTTCCCCGAGTCCTCCGACCCGAAGCGGACCACCCGTCTGAGGGGTTCGAACGTGAACCGCCGCCTACGCGTCAGTATGGCGAGATTCGGCTGCCGGAAGGGCGCACGGGATGTGAGCCTGAGCGCCTCGGCCGAACCGGTCCCTCACCGCGGCCGAGCTCACGTGATGTGCTCTGGCGCCGCGTGGGACGCGGCTCCCGTCTCCGGGCGGGAGTCGCGGATCGGGAAGCGAAGCCTGGCAGTGGCTTCCCCCCTGCTGCCAGGCTCCACCTGCAATTCCCAATCACTGGGAGGCGCGATTGGGCTTGCTTGCTCCCCTCCAAGAGGGAGCTATGAGGCCCCCCGACCTGCGTATCTGGACCTTATCACTCGGTATGTCCGATTCGCCGGTTGTGCTCGCTGCATCTTTGTGCAGCCATCATCTTGCGCCCACTGCCACCTCGTGGCAGGCTCAAATCACCGCCGCTAGTCCCCTTTGACCTGCTTTTTGCATGTTTATGCAACGCATCAATGTGAAGCAGATTCGGCTTTCTTTTCCTCCGACGGGCCCTCATAGTTAAGGCAACGGCCCTCCCCCCGGGCCGAGGGTCCTCCCCCCCACTCAGGGCCCTCACCCAAGGCTTCGTCACCAACCCCCCCGGTCCGCGAAGCCGTCAGCCGGACTCGGCCGGTAGTAGTCGCAAGAGGGCGGTCGCGGGAGATGGCGACCGCCCTCTCGCGCTGTCCCAGGACCCGCCGGACACGCAGGCTCAGCGCCGAAGCCCCGAGCTCGCGTCGAACGACGCCTGTCGCCCCTCCATCTGCGCGTCGTACCACGACTGGCGGTGCCACTCCATCAGGGCCAGGTGCGCCTGCTTCAGCCCCGGAAGCCGGCGAGCGAGCTCGGTCACGGTGACCAGCGGCAAGCGCAGGGCGAGCAGCAGCACCCACGGGAACGCGGCCGGCAGGTCGACCCCCGCGCGCGTCTGCGGTGCCATCCAGACAGCGCAGTAGGCGCCGATGATCCGTCGGGTGTACGACGACCGCAGTCTCCTCAGTCCGGTCTGGCCCTCGCGCGGACCGAGTGCCGCGGGGAACGACTCGATGAGCTCCTTGCCGTGCTGACCGGAGTCGAACGAACGACCGGCAAGCGAGAAGGTCAGCACCTGGATGCACTCGCGGATCGTCGTCGGCGACCACTCGGGCTCGACGCCGAGCAGGTAACCCAGGTAGCGGTTGAACATGATGAGCGCCCGCATCTCGCGCGGCGTGGTCTGGTAGCCCAACGCCCACAGCGCCATGGCCGGCGCGACCCCTCCACCGATCTGGGTGAGCATCGCGTTGGTCTGGCTGATCGGCAGCCCCCACTTCTCCGTGTCCCACTCGGGGTGACGCTCCACGCGCTGCCGTACGGCGACGTGCATGACCCGCACCAGCATCGCCGTCGTACGCCCCCCCGACCCCGGAGTGAACAACGCCCCGGGCTCCGAGGTGTCGATCCAGAACTTCACCGTCTCCAGGAACCTGCGCAGCGCGCTGTCGCCGGCATAGCCACCGGCAAGCGACAGCGGCATCGCCACCGACCCCTCGGTGTACACCTCGAGCGTCGTCACGCCGGCCACGGTGAAGAGCATCGTGCCCCAGCGTCGCCAGACCTCGGCGCCGAGCTCGACCTGCTCGCGATCCACCCAGTCCGGCACGGTGTCGAACTCGTCGAACAGCGCGCGCATCGACTCCGGCGCGTCCGGCACGGAGTCGATGCCTTCGGCCAGCGCCGTGGTCAGCATCTCCCGGCCCTTACGGGGGCCGACCTCGCCGAAGAACACCTCGGCGACGAACCGCTCGGCCACCGGATCTCCGGTGAAGAAGTCGTCGAGAAGGTGCCGCGCCTGCTCGTCGGTCGGGAACAGGTCGTGGCGCAGCAGCTTCTTCGCCAGCCTCTCGCGGCGCTGCCACCGAGGCTCGGCCTTGGCCGCCCAGTAGCGCTGCGCAGTCGGCGAGCGCCACGCCCGACCCTCGATCAGTTGCTGGCTCATGTCCATACCGTACGGTACGGTATGGTCGTGCCACAAGCTGCTCCGCCCCACTCCGAGGGGCGCCTGTCCCTCGACGACTGGACCGCGCGGGCGCTCGCCCTCCTGCTCGAGGAGGGCCCCGCCGCAGTGACGGTCCAGCGGCTCTGCACCGACCTCGGCGTCACGAAGGGCAGCTTCTACTGGCACTTCGCCGACCGCGCAGCGCTCACGACCGCGATCGCCCGGCGGTGGGTGCGCGAGTCGCACGCGACGATGGCCCGCCTCGAGGAGATCGAAGGGCTACCCCCGGCCGACCGGCTGCGCGCGATCACCGTGCGACTGCTCGACCCCTCGACGTACGCCGTCGAGCGATCGCTGCGCACCTGGGCGAGGACCGAGCCGTCGGTCGCCTCCGTCATCGCGGAGGGTGACGTGTGGATCGTGACGCTCGTGGCATCGACCTTGCTCGAGCTGGGCCTTGCTCCCGAGGAGGCGCGGATGCGTGCGGGGGTGCTCCACTTCGCCGCGATCGGGTTCGCGCACGGGGAGGCGGGGCTCCCTCATCCCACCGAGGCGGACGTGGACCGGCTGGTGGGTTGGGTGACCCGCCCCTGACCAGGCAACCGGCGGTTACACGAGTTGAACAACTTTTCAACTCATGTATTCTTCAGCCATGAGCGTCCCTCTCTACCAAGCCAAGGCGGAGTTCTTCAAGACGCTCGGCCACCCCGCCCGGATCCGCATCCTCGAGCTCCTGTCCGAGCGAGACCACGCGGTGCACGAGCTGCTCGAGAAGATCGCGATCGAGCCGAGCAACCTCTCTCAGCAGCTCGCCGTGCTGCGTCGTACCTCCCTCGTGGTCTCCCACCGGCACGGCGGGGAGGTGACGTACTCGATCAGCGCACCCGAGGTGCGCGACCTCCTGCTGGCGGCGCGACGGATCCTCTCGGGACTCATCCAGGTGCAGTACGACGCGGACCCCGACCTGTCCGCGGCCCTCTGACTCCCACGAAAGGACTCACCGTGCGACTCATCCTCATGGGCCCACCCGGCGCCGGCAAAGGCACGCAGGCGGCGCGGATCGCAGATCGCTACGGTGTCCCGGCCATCTCGACGGGCGACATCTTCCGCGCCAACGTCGCCGCGGGGACGGAGCTGGGCGCGACTGCCAGGACCTACATGGACGCCGGTGAGTACGTCCCGGACGAGGTCACCGACGCCATGGTGGCCGAACGGCTCAGCCAGCCCGACTGCGGGCGCGGATTCCTGCTCGACGGATACCCGCGCACGCTGATGCAGGTCAAGCAGCTCGACTCCATGCTCGACGACGTCGGCCAGAGCCTGGACGGTGTGCTCGTGCTCACCGCCGACACGGAGGAGCTCATCCGGCGACTGCTCCAGCGCGCAGAGCAGCAGGGCCGCGCCGACGACACGGAGTCCGTGATCCGGCGACGACAGGAGGTCTACCTCGAGCAGACCTCCTCCCTGGTCTTCGAGTACGACGCGCGCGGCCTCGTCCAGGAGGTCAACGGCAGCGGGCAGGTCGACCACGTGACCGACCGGCTGCACACCGCGATCGCCCGGCTCCGCAGACGCTCGGGGCGCACGAAGCTGCGCGCCCTCGGCTGAGGGGCGGACCGCCGACGTCAGGCCAGCGTGCTCGTGTCGATGACGAACCGGTAGCGCACGTCGGAGGCGAGCACGCGCTCGTACGCCTCGTTGATGGTGTCGGCCGCGATGATCTCGATGTCGGCGGCGAGCCCGTGCTCGGCACAGAAGTCGAGCATCTCCTGAGTCTCCGGAATTCCCCCGATCATCGAGCCGGCGAGCGAGCGACGCCCAGCCATGAGGACACCGACGTGCAGGCTCACCGGCTCCGGCGGCGCGCCCACGTTGACCAGCGAGCCGCCCACCGCGAGCAGCTTGAGGTGTGCCTCGACGTCGATCGGCGCGCTCACCGTGTTGATGATCAGGTCGAACTGACCGCGCAGCGTCTTGAACGTCACGGGGTCGGACGTCGCGTAGTAGTGGTCCGCACCGAGCCGCAGCGCGTCCTCCTGCTTCTTCAGCGACTGCGACAGCACGGTCACCTCGGCACCCATCGCGTGCGCGAGCTTCACGGCCATGTGCCCGAGCCCGCCGAGGCCCACGACGGCCACCTTCTTGCCGGGACCGGCGCCCCACTTCTTCAACGGCGAGTACGTCGTGATGCCGGCGCAGAGCAGAGGTGCAGCGGCGGCCGCGGGCATCCCCTCGGGGACGGTGACGACGTAGTCGGCGTCCACGACGACGTGCGTCGAGTAGCCACCCTGCGTCGTGGTGCCGTCCCGGTCGACGCCGGCGTACGTCGGGACCATGCCCTTGCGGCAGTACTGCTCGTCGCCGTTGCGGCAGTTGCCGCACTCGCCGCACGAGTTGAC
>DASSPN010000099.1:0-2865 GCA_035699605.1 Nocardioidaceae bacterium
CCCAGGAGGAGGAGGACGACCTCTCCAAGGTCAAGGAGATCGTCGAGGACGCCCCGATCGTCAAGTACGTCAACCTGCTCATCACCCAGGCGATCCAGGACCGGGCCTCGGACATCCACCTCGAGCCCACCGAGCACGACCTGCGGGTCCGTTTCCGCATCGACGGCGTGCTGCACGAGGTGATGCGCTCACCCAAGGCGATCCAGTCGGGCGTGATCAGCCGCCTGAAGATCATGGCGGACATCAACATCGCCGAGCGCCGCATCCCGCAGGACGGCCGGTTGTCGGTGAACGCCCACGGCCGCAAGATCGACCTTCGCGTCGCGACCCTGCCGACGGTGTGGGGCGAGAAGGTCGTCATGCGTGTGCTGGACAACTCCACCGCGCGGCTGGACCTGGCCGACCTCGGCTTCTCCGAGAGCAACTACGAGCGGTACTCCCGCTCTTTCACCAAGCCGTACGGGATGATCCTGGTGACCGGACCGACCGGCTCCGGCAAGTCGACCACGCTGTACGCCACACTGAACATCGTCAGCCGGCCCGAGGTCAACGTCATCACGGTCGAGGACCCGGTGGAGTACCGCCTGCCAGGCATCAACCAGGTGCAGACCAACAACAAGGCGGGCCTGACCTTCGCCTCCGCGCTGCGCTCGATCCTGCGCTCGGACCCCGACATCGTGCTCATCGGTGAGATCCGCGACCACGAGACCGGCCAGATCGCCGTCGAGGCCGCCCTCACCGGTCACCTCGTGCTCTCCACGCTGCACACCAACGACGCGCCGTCGGCGGTCAGCCGTCTCACGGAGATGGGCATCGAGCCGTTCCTCGTGGGTTCGGCCCTCGACGCCGTCCTGGCCCAGCGGCTCGCCCGCCGGCTGTGCTCGAAGTGCAAGGAGCCCTACACCCCGACGCGGGAGTTCCTGCTGGCGTCGCGCTTTCCCTGGGAGGACGGCGAGCCCCTCCCGGAGCTCTACCGCCCGGTGGGCTGCTCGGTCTGCGCCAAGACCGGCTACAAGGGCCGCCTCGCACTGCACGAGGTGATGCTCGTGACGGAGGAGATCGAGCGCCTCGCGGTCGAGAAGGCCTCGGCGACCGTGATCGAGAACCTCGCCAAGGAGCAGGGCATGCGCACGCTGCGCGACGACGGCCTGGACAAGGTCCTGGCCGGCGTGACCTCCCTGGACGAGATCCTGCGCGTCGTCGTCTGACCGACGCCCCGCCCGACAACCCAAGGTTTGGGCAAGGCACCCCGAATGGCTCAAGGCGGGGCTGCGAACCGCCGACCTTACGCGGGACAGGTGCCCTGCGGCCGCAGGGTTCGTCACCGAGAGGGGTCAGCACGTGGAGACGTCCGGATACCAGCCGGTACCCAGTGAGCCGGGAGGGTTCTCGCCCGTGCCGGTGCCGACCCCCGAGCCTGAGCCGGTGGCCGAGAGCCCGTGGGGCTACTCCTTCGTGGCCGAGCAGCCTGGCGCCCTCGCCGACGTGGCCGAGTCGGCTGAGGTTGCCGAGCCCCAAGCCGCTGAGCCGGTGGTCACCGAGTTCGCGCTGGAGCCGCCCGCCTCGGGACCGGCCGTTCTGCAGCAGTCGGCGTACGACCTCTCGCTGGCGGCGCCGGACTCCTACCTCCCGGAGAAGCCCGCGGTGCCCTCCGTCCCGCTCCCGCTGGCGTCGGAGTCGTGGCAGGCGGACGTCGTGACGACAGCGGACACCTCGGTGCTGCTCGCCGAGTCGGAGGCCGACGAGAGCGCCTACCTCCGGCCGTCGACCGAGGCGGCTGTCGACGCGGACGACATCAACCTGAACGACTTGCTCATGCACATCCTGGACACGGGAGCATCCGACCTGCACCTGACCTCCGGGGCGCGGCCCTCCGTGCGCCTCAACGGCGCCCTGGTCCAGATGGCTGACCAGCCGATCCTCACCCCACCGGTCATCCAGCGCGTGATGTACGCCGCGCTCACCCAGAAGCAGCGGGAGAAGTTCGAGGAGGAGCTCGAGCTCGACTTCGCCTACAGCGTCCCGGGCCGGGCCAGGTTCCGCGTGAACCTCTACCGGCAGCGGGACGCCCTCGGTGCGGCCTTCCGCATCATCCCGTTCGAGATCAAGAAGCTCGAGGACCTGGGGATCCCGCCCTCGGTCGCGAACTTCGCCTCCCTCCCGCGCGGCTTCGTCCTCGTCACCGGGCCTACTGGTTCAGGCAAGTCGACGACGCTGGCTTCGCTGGTCGATCTGGCAAACCGAACCCGCGACGAGCACATCATGACCGTCGAGGACCCGATCGAGTTCCTCCACCGCCACCAACGCTGCCTCGTCAACCAGCGCGAGGTGGGGGAGGACACCTGGTCCTTCGCCAATGCCCTCAAGCACGTGCTGCGCCAGGACCCCGACATCATCCTGGTCGGTGAGATGCGGGACCTGGAGACCATCTCCGTGGCCCTGACCGCGGCCGAGACCGGTCACCTCGTCTTCGCCACCCTGCACACGCAGGACGCCGCCCAGACGATCGACCGCATCATCGACGTCTTCCCGACCAACCAGCAGCAGCAGGTTCGCGTCCAGCTCGCCGGATCGTTGCAGGGGGTCGTGTGCCAGACGCTGGCGAAGACACGAGACGGCAAGGGTCGCGCGGTGGCCACGGAGGTGCTGGTGGCGACGCCGGCGATCCGCAACCTCATCCGCGAGGGCAAGACCCACCAGATCTACTCGGCGATGCAGGCCGGGGCCAAGCACGGTATGCACACGATGGACCAGCACCTCGCGGAGCTCGTCCTCAAGGGCAAGATCACCTACGAGGTGGGCCTCGAGAAGTGCCACCACGTCGAAGACTTCAACCGGCTCGCGGGCCGAGGCTGAGAGGCAGTC
>DASSPN010000100.1:0-2996 GCA_035699605.1 Nocardioidaceae bacterium
ACGGACGAGGAGTGACTGCGACATGCCATTGCGGCCGCGCGAGCTCACGGAGGCTCCTGGATCGTTCAACTAGTCCCCCGTAGTCAGGACCCCAGCGCCTGAAAGGGCTCCGGGCTAGAGACTGGCCGTGCCCGCGGTTGACGAACAGATCCGGCATTATGTGCCGCCACCGATATCTCTCAACGAGCACGGGGTGACGCGCGGATGGGCTTCTTCGGGACCTATCAGTACGACGGCGCAGCTTGGGGGGAGGCAAACCCTGAGTCGGGACCATCCGGCCCGGAGCCGTGGCTGTGGGTTGATGTCTACGACAGCGACTTCACCACTGTCCGGTACGCACCAGCCGGTTCCGGGACGGGGGTTGCGTTCCTGAACTCCACTCCTCGCGCCTACTTCGAGAGCGAAGATGCGTCCGTCCCAACGGATGTCGAGCGTGAGGCCCTCGGGTTGGCCCAGTGGTGGGCCGCGCATTCGCCGAGCGGCAGTGCGGCGGACCAGGAGTCGATGAAGCACGCAATCGCTGTCCTGCTGGCCTCCGACGATGACGAGTTCTCCGATGACGACCCGGAGGACGACGCCGACATCTTCGCCGAGATCAAGACCGCTCGTCTGCTGACGACTCTTGGGCTCCCGATCCCGGAGGACATGGCGGGCAACGACGCGTAAGTGCCGTTCTCGCGCACATTTGCTCGGCGAATGACACCACCGTGGGGGACCGGCACTACCGACCGCCGGATGATGGGCGATGAGCGTGCGCTCGGGGCGGCAACTGCCACACTGGCCGCGTGAACCAGCCCGGGTACCGACCCTTGCCTCCTGGCAAACGACCGGAGCAAGAACC
Source organism: Nocardioidaceae bacterium (assembly GCA_035699605.1). Lineage (GTDB taxonomy): Bacteria > Actinomycetota > Actinomycetes > Propionibacteriales > Nocardioidaceae > SSC3. The sequence goes on from DASSPN010000100.1 coordinate 842, forward strand.
TCCGATTCGCGTCAAAGTCGACGGCGAGACATTCGACGTCTCAAAGGAACTCGGTCGACCGGGCCAGTATCACTTCGACTGGGTTTCCGGGCCGAACCCCAGTTACGGGTTCGCCGTAGGCACCTCTGGTGGTCGAGAGATGAACAGAGCGGAAATCGAGGACACCATCAGAGACTGGCTTGCACGAGTCGACCCCGAGACGGGCTACATCGAGTAGTCCTTGGCCCGTGGAGCCAAGGTTCTGGTGGGTTCTCCTCGTGGCACCGTGGCTCGGTAGGTGCGACACCCGAGCAGACTGATCCGGCGCTTCTCGGCGGACGCAATGCACGCGCATGCCGGAGTGCGTCGTGCGATCCGTCCGGACCCGACGTGTCACGCTGACGGACATGGATGCTGAGCAGGAGGTCCTTTCGGCTGCAGAGGAACGGGCTTCCGCGCTGGCCGCAGGTGACGCCGAGCGCCTCTCGGCTCTCCTTCACCATGACTTTCGCTGGACGTCGCATGTGGGTGACATCTACAGCCGTGAGGAGTACATCCGTCGGAACACCGAGGGCCACACGGTTTGGCGCTCGCAGCGACTGACTGACGCCGAGGTGGTAGTGGTCGGCAACACCGCTGTTCTCCACGCCGAGGTGACCGATGTGGTGCTGTCAGAGGACGACGAGACCCAGATTTTCCGGATGCCGATGACGCAGGTATGGGTTCGGCTGGACAACAAATGGAAGTGCCTCGCGGGTCACGCGGGGCCGCGCCGGTCCTGACATCCGTACATGCCGCGCCGATTGCGCTCGGTAGGTGCCGTTCTGACGCGGGTGGCTCGCGCGTCTGCCCTCGTCGCGGCCAGCGCGGGGAGGCAGCGAGGGCAGGGTGCCAGGTAGGCGGACGCACCTTTAGATGCAAGAGGTGTGTCGTCCTCGTTCGTGATCGACCGCTCGGCTGGGTGGGCCGGCCTCACGACGGCCTGACTTCCATCGCATTGGCAGGTACGTGTTGCCCGACCTTCAAGGTCGGGACGTTTGGCATTCGCCCAGGACGTCTCGAAACGTCCCGCAACGTGGTTGGAACGTCCCCGCCCATGGCGGCGCAATGGATCCCGGCGGCGCGTAATCCTGCGGCCGGAGGGGGCGGACGATGGAGCGACTTCTCACCGTGGACGAGGCCGCGGGCGCTCTGGGCACCAGCGTCAAGTTTCCCCGCAGGCTGATCGCGCAGCGTCGGATCCGCTTCGTGCGCGTCGGCCGGCTGGTGCGCATCCCGGAGAGCGCGCTCGAGGAGTTCGTGCGGCAGGGCACGGTGGACCCGCTGACCGTCCGATGGCGCGACGGTCACGTGGTGGCCTGATGGGCGAACGCGCCGGGCGCCGCCGCTTCGGCACCGTACGCCGGCTCCGGTCCGGCCGGTTCCAGGCGTCGTACGTCGCTGCGGACGGGCAGCGGCACAACGCGCCGGAGACCTTCGCCACCAAGGGCGACGCCGGCCGCTGGTTGACGATGGTCGAGGCTTCGATGATCCGCGGGACCTGGGCCGACCCGGAGCGAGGCAAGGTCTCGCTGCAGGACTACGGGCAGCGATGGATCGAGCAGCGCCCGGGACTGCGGCCGCGCACGCTCGACCTCTACCGGTGGCTGTTCGGCAGGTACGTGCGTCCTCAGCTCGGCCGGATCCGGCTGATCGACCTCGACCCGCAGCAGGTCCGGCAGTGGCGCCACGAGCTGCTCGCGGCGGGCGTGTCGGAGAGCATGGCCGCGAAGGCCTACCGGCTCCTGCGCGCGGTGCTCAACACGGCGGTTGAGGACGGGCTCATCACCAAGAACCCCTGCCAGATCAGGGGAGGGGGCACCGAGTCACCGGCAGAGCGGCCGACCATCTCCGTGAGCCAGGTCCTCGACCTGGCGGACCGGATGCCCGAGCGGTACCGCCCGCTGGTCCTGCTCGCGGTCTTCGGCAGCCTGCGTTGGGGCGAGGTCACTGGCCTGCGCCGCGGCGACATCGACGTCGAGCGCGGCACTGTCACGGTGCGCGGCGCCCTGAGCGAACGGTCCACCGGGGAGATCGTCCTGGGGCCGCCGAAGACCGTCCCCGGGCTTCGGAGCGTCACGCTGCCGGCGCCGGTCCTCGAGCAGCTCCGCGGCCACCTGGACACCTACGTCGAGCG
>DASSPN010000101.1:0-5199 GCA_035699605.1 Nocardioidaceae bacterium
AATGCCTCATCTGGTCGGCCCGCTGCGATCTCCGACCGCGCGGCGTCGCGCAGCACCGCGGCGGACAGCCCGGCGATGCGGCGGCGCTCGCCGTCGAGCCAGAGCTCGAACCCGGGGCAGCCGGTGAGCGCCATGCCCTGCAGGTAGGGCTCGGTGACGTCGGCCAGGTCGGTCACCTCGTACCAGGGCGAGGTGGCGAGCAGCTCGACGTCGACCCGCACCCCCGGCCCGAGCGCGAGCATCACGGGATCGCCGGCGAACGCCGCCGGGTTGTCCAGGGCCCGACGGAGCTCGGCGAGGCTCCAGCGCAGCGCCGCGGGCCCGTCGGAGGCGTCGGGGAAGAGCATGGAGACCAGTCGCTCACGAGGGACCGGTGCCGAGGCCGCCACGAGGTAGGCCAGCACCGCCCAGGCCTTGTTGCCCCGAGGGCCCGCCACCTCCCCGCCGTCGCGGACGAGGGCGGGACGGCCGAGCAACTTCACCAGGACCATGACGCCCCTCCCGACGGTCAGTGTGCCGCCTCAGGCGTACGCCGGGTCGGCGGTTGCCGCAGCCAGCGCGCGGGTCGCCGCGACCAGCTCGCGCACGACGACGACGCCGGGGGCGTCGGTCACGACGTGTCCGGGGTTGCGGCCGAGCGCTGCAACGGCCGCGCGGGCGGCTCCGGCCAAGCCGAGCAGGTCACGGCCGGCGGCGCGGTCCGAGCCCAGCACGTCGGGGTCGATGTCGGCCACGGCCGCGATGGCGGCGTACAGCGTGGTGAGCAGGGCCGCCGGCTCGACGGCGGTGGTCGTGGTGGTCTGAGTGGTCCGGGTCTCGTGACGCTCGATCGTCGCGGTCATGGCGCACCTCCTGGTCGGTTGGGTGCAGCGTCGGACCGCGGCGTGTGACGTGCCGTGTGAGCCGGGATGGCCGGGCCGCCGATGGGGCGGCCAAGCGATCCACGCGCCTTCGCAAACAGGTTTAGAACGGGGCATATCTCTCCGCGGTGCATAGGGACTACCCCGTTCGGCCGCTTGCCAGCCGCGTCCCGGTCTGCCGATGCAGACCGGGACGCCACGTCCAGCGGACGAGGCGCCGTACGGGGAACGCAGTGCTCGCCCTTGCCGCTCGGAGGTTGTCCCGTGTCCCGCATGCCATCAGCCCTGCTCACCTTGGGCGTCGCCGTTGCCCTCGTGGCGGCTACCGGCTCGGTCCCGTTTCAGAATGCCTCGGCCACCTCGCGATCTCCATCTCAGACCGGTCTCGTGTATCGAGACCTGCACTCCGCAGCGGATCGTGATTGCCCGACCGGATTCCGGTCATCGACCGCGGACCCGAAGACTTGCACTCACGGCCCGGATGCAGCGCCCTCTGGAGTCGACGTCACGCGCGAACGAACTGTCACCGATCTCACCGCGGCAGCCGAGGCCACCAACACGACGACGAGTGATCCCAGCGCCGTCCCGTGCTACGGGGACGGCGTGTCGGGGCGTCGCGTGCAAGCGATCTACGCTGTCGCGAGCGACCGCCCCGATCGATACGCAGAGGTCGCAGACTTGATCCGAGGCTACGCAGGATGGGTCGACCAGATCTTCGCGGACTCGGCAGCAAAGACCGGGGGCTACCGGCACGTCCGATGGGTCACACCGAATTGCAACCTCGACGTCGCACACGTATTGCTCAGCGCGTCTGGCGACGACAGCTTCAGCAACACACGGAACGAACTTGCAGCGAACGGGTTCAGCAGATCGGACCGTAAGTACCTGGTTTGGGTCGACGCCACCACGTACTGCGGCATTGCCGACGTCCACAACGACGACCAGCCGAGCGCACAAAACAGGAACAACTCGGGAGCTGATTACGCCCGGGTCGACACCGGCTGCTGGGGCGCTGCGTATTCAACGGAGGCCCACGAGCTGATGCACCTTCTCGGCGGGGTTCAGCTCAGTGCCCCCCACACCACCGGGGCGTGGCACTGCACCGATCAGAACGACCGGATGTGCTACATGGACGGGGGAAGCACCTCATCCCCGCAGACCTACCCCTGTGAAGTCGATTCCTTGACCCTCTTCGACTGCGGAAACGACGACTACTTCCACACCAACCCAGCACCAGGGAGCTACCTCGCGACGCACTGGAACGCTGCCGCGAATGTGTTCCTGGCTTCCGATCCAAGCGGTAGCCCCACGAGCCAGCCAGTCACTGAGACCTTCACAGGGTCATTGTCAAAGAGGACACCCAGCCGCAGTTTCGGCGTGAATGTCCACGGCGGGACGATGACGACCAGGCTCAGCTTCACCAAGGCCAGCGCTCTTCGCCTTACCCTCCGATCTGCCGACGGCAGCATCGTCGCTACCAGTCAGGGGACGAGCGTATTGAGCCAATCAGTTGCCGTCTCCGACGGCTACTACAACCTGACTGTCAGCCTTCCAGCTGGCTCAGGAGCGACCTTCTCCGCGTCGGTCGAGCATCTGTGACAGAGAGACGGTGGGACCGAATTGGCCCCACCGTCTCTCACTCTGTCAGTCCCTGATCACGGGATCGGAGATGGCGACACGTAGGTGATCGCGGCTACCTCCTTCTCGCAGGTGCTGGATCCCGCTGTGTAGTTGACCGCGGCCGATGTGTCCGGGGTGAACTCCACACCCCAGGCATAAGTCCCGGCCACCACGGAGACCTGCGAGCTAACTGCCTCGCCGGAAGAGTTCAGCGTCACCGTCTCCGGCGTGTACACCGTGCTGGCAACCTTGTTGGCCGCGATGCAAGAGGCCTCGGTCACCGACCCGGTCAGCGGACCGTAAAGCGTGAAGACGACGCTGCCACTGATGGCGCCGCCACCAGTGGTGCCGGTCACCTTCACCTTGTCGGAGATGGAGATCTTGGTCTTGAGCGTCGGCGACGCCCGTGTGATCAGCACATCCTCCGCCGCGTCATTGCACGTAGTGGCGTTTGCGGCGTTGTTCTGCGAGTTTCCGCTGTACGACGCCCTCCACTGGTAGGTCCCCGCAACAGATGGGGTGACAGCCGGGCTGGTTGCGGTCAAACTCGTGTCACTCACCCTGGTGGCTGTGACGACCGCGTCCTTCCCTGTCGCAGAGCCGTTGAGGTCGACCTGTTCGGTGGACGCGCAGGTTGGTGTCACACCCGACGCGTACGGGCCGAACAGCTGGAAGGTGACGCTGCCGTAGCCGTCACTAGGTGCGGTGGCGGGGAAGTAACCCCCGGTCACGTTCGCGGTGTCGGAGATGCTGGCAACCCCCACCTCGCCGCCGGTACCCGCCGTGGTCGCAATGCTGGGACTCGGCTTCTGAACAATCAGCGGCTCGGAGGCGCAGACGCTCTCGCTGGCGAGGTTTCTGCCCGAACCGCTGTAACTCGCCTTGAACCAATAGGAGCCAGCCGTGTCGAAGGTCAACGTTGGTGACTCGGGCACAGCCCCTGCTGAGGTCAAAGTGACGGTCGCCTCATGCTTGTGACCCGCGGCTGCGGTCGGCGAGAACAGCGGACTTGTCGCCGGCGTGGTGCACGTGGCATTGGTCCACAGCGAATAGGTCACAGTTCCCGATGGGGTCCCGCTGGTTCCACTCAACGTCACGGTGTCATAGACCTGAGCCGGGAGGGTGACGGTGTAACTCGCCGGGTCGATAACCGGCGGTGTCCCCGTGGTCTGCGGCGCCAGGCTGCGGTCCGTCGTTCCCTTCTCCTCGAAGAGGTTCGTCGTGATGCCCGGAGCTGCGCAGGTGTCGAACGAGTCTTCGGTAAAGTCCTTCAGCGTCGCCGTCGGCTGCTCGGACGAACGCGTCTCTGCGAACAGCTGGCTGAAGCAGGGGACGTCCTGGCTCCTCGATCCATAGATGGCCGTGAGGTCCAGGCCGACCTCGACGAAAGTTCCCGGCGTCCGCACCGGGTAGCCCCCGTCGTTCGGCGGCCACTCGGTTGTGACATTCGCGTCGTTCGTGGTGGCACAGAGTTGCGCGGAGGCGGTCACGTTGTCACAGTCCGCGAGATTACTGCCCTCTTGGACAACCAGTTCGACAAGGTTCGACGAGTCAGTGACCGTCGTTGGAACCTCGACCGGTGGAGTCCCGGACACTGTATTGCCCTGCCATTCATATGCGGCGAGCTGTTGGACATCGCCACCGCTCTTGTAGTCCGCGACGATAAGCAAGTCCCCGTTCGTGCGTTGATGGTCAGCGTCACTGAGGAAGGCTCCGGCGTCGAGGTCGCAGGTGATCTCCTTCTGATTGATCCAGAAGCCCGCGAACGCATCGCCCTGGTTCTGCTGGCGCTCAGATCCCAGATACAAGATCAGGTGGCCCGCACGAGCGCCGGTTCCCGTGACCTCCGCCAGCATCGCGTATGCGTTGAAGAGGTCGTCCTTCGGCGTGGGGTTGCTCTGAGTCTTACAACCCCACTTGCTGATCGGCGCGATGTCCTTCACACCACCTCCGTTGGAGGTGAAGTATGACGAGTCAGGCTGTGACGCGTCAGGTTCGAACGTACGCTGAATCAGGTTGGCACCCGTCAACGTCACGGACTCGTTGGTGCCGCTGGCAGTAAACAGGTCCTCCCAGTCGACTCCTGCCAGGCTCTCGCCGTCCGGGTTACCGTCGAGCTCGAAGATGCCGAGGGACCCGACGTCGGTCACAGCCGACGCACCTGGCACCCCCACGAGGCTCACTGCCGCCACGAGGGCGACGATCCCGGTCAGTCTGCTTGCTAGCCGTCTCCGTCGCATCGCTGCGATCCCCTCCCTGGTTGGATGAGTCGCTCCGCAGTCCCCCGACCCCGCTCCGAGCCCCCACCCGACGCAGAAGAGCCACGACCCCAGTTCGTTAGAACCTGCGCCTGGCCCTTGCGGGTGTACATAGCAACTAGGGACGACCCTCACGCAGAGTGACGTCCCACCAGCCGCAGTCTCGTCACGGTGAGTCGTCGACCGGTGACGATGCGGCCGCCGCAAATCACCCACGGGGGCACGAGGGAGATGGGTGCCCCCAAGTCCGGCTCCCCCGATCGGACTAGTGCCTGCGGACGAAGGTGGGAGCCAGCCACCCGGCGATCGGCTCTGCGGACCGCCGGCACCGTCACTCTGCGCGAGTAGCAGCGAGTGGCGGTCATCCGGCACCCGTGAACGGGCGTCCGCCGCCACCGCCCTAGACTCCGACGCCAACCGTCGCGAGGGAGACAGCGTGCGCAAGGTCCTCATCGCCAACC
>DASSPN010000102.1:0-103358 GCA_035699605.1 Nocardioidaceae bacterium
GCTGGGCAGCGTGGTCCCCGGGCTCCGGTCCGACCCGGACGTCGTTCGGGCGAGATCGGGTGACGCCTTCACGGCGTACGACGACGAGGGCGCGACGGTCCTCGTTCCAGTCGTCACGGACTCCGGCACGTACGTCGTCCATACGAGCGTCACGTCCGACCGCATGCGGGCCGGCGTTGCTCGGGCGTGGACCAGCATCGTGCTGGTCGGCCTCCTCCTCCTGGCCGCTGCGCTCGTCATCGCCGACCGGCTCGCTCGTCGTGTCTCGACCCCCGTGACCGCACTCGCGCACGTGGCGTTGCAGCTGCGGGACGGGGAGCTCGACGCGCGGGCAGAGCCGGAGGGCCCTGAGGAGACGGTCGAGCTGGCCCACGCCTTCAACCAGCTCGCCGAGCGGATCTCCGAGCTGCTCGTCGCCGAGCGGGCCGCGGTCGGCGACCTCTCGCACCGGTTGCGCACCCCCGTCACCGCGCTGCGGCTCGACGTCGAGGCCGTCGCGGACCCCGCAGTCGCCGCACGTCTCCAGGAGCACGTCGCGACCCTCCAGCGCACCGTCGACGCCATCATCCGGGACGCGCGCCGCCCGGTGCGGCACGCCGTCCGCGCCGGGTGCGACGCGCGCGCTGTCGTCGCCGAGCGGATGGCGTTCTGGTCGGCGCTCGCGGACGACCAGGGACGTCGCGTCCACCTCACCCTGCCCGACGAGCCGGTCCACGTGGCAGTCGACGCGACCGACCTGACCGACGTCCTCGACGTCCTCGTCGACAACGTGTTCGCCCATACCCCCGAGTCCGCCGACATCGCGGTCACGGTGCACCGTGGGGAGACGCAGGTCGAGGTCACCGTGCGCGACAACGGACCCGGCCTCGGGCACGATCGAGAGTCCACGGAGCCCCGCGCCGGATCCACCGGTCTCGGGCTGCAGATCGCGCGACGGACGATGGCCGGCGTCGGCGGCTCCCTGTCCGTCCAGTCCGAGGCCGGCCGCGGCACGACGGTCGTCGTCGGCCTTCCGACCGCGCACGCGGGGGCGTGAGCGCTCAGTCGTCGCCGGACTCCTCGTCGGGGTCCCCGTCATGGTCGTCGTCCTCGTCGTGGCCGGAGTCGACGTCGTCCTCGTCATCGTCGTCGTCATCCACGTCGTCGTGGTCATCGCCGCGCGAGTCGTCATCGCGGTCGTCCCACCGGGTGCCCTCAGCGGACTCGTCGTCGTCACGTTCGTCGAGCTCGTCGTCCGACCCGGCAGGACGACCCGCGACGACAGGAGCCCGGTCGATCGACGGCGGCAGGGCGGGCGGATCCACGACCGTCACGGTGCGCACGACCTTCTGCACGCAGGAGCGACGTTCGGGGGTCGTGCCACGAGGACATGGGGCCAGCCGCGTCACCACCTCGACGCCGCCGGGGGACGACGTGGAGGTGGTGACCGGGGGGTCGGCAGGGGTGGACGATGCGACGGACTGGTACGCCGCCGTGCCGACGGCAGCGGCCGCCACACACGCAGCGGCAGCGATGACCGTGGTGAGGACTCTCATGCACGTCATGGTGTGCCCCCGCTGCCTAGGGGGACCTCGTGCCAACGTCAAGGTTGGGTCAAGACCCGCGCGAACATGACCTGCTCTTAACAGAGCGCTGAGGCCTCCTTGTCCCACGACGCCGCACGATGACCGTGTCCTCTGGGAGGGAGACCTCGATGCACACTGCCGCACGACGCGAGCGCTACCGGCTTCTCGTGGCCGCGGCCACGGGGCTGGCCGGCTGCGCAGCCGCGGCGGCCACCGGCGCCGCGACAGGGCTGGCCGCCAACCGCACCCACGCCTCGTCGGGAGCGTCCGCGCAGGACGCACCGGCCGCTGAGCCACCCGCACCGCGGATCGTGCTCAAGAAGCGGCCGGTTCGGACCGAGATCGTCACCCGGATCATCCACGTGACCGGCACCGCGAACGCTGCCACCGTCGGCGGCGGTCGCGTCACCTCGTCCTCGTCCTCGAGCTCGTCGACGTTGTCGGGAAGCAGCTCGTCCGGCGGCCGCGGCGGCGGCGGTCCTTCGTCAGGGCCTGCGCCTGCCCCACCGCCACCCCCGCCGCCCGCACCGAGCTCGGGGTCCTAGATGGCCGCGCACGCCACCCGCTCGTGGAGCGTCTGGAGCACGCAGGCCTACCTCGGGGTCGACTCGCCTTCTCGGCTCACCCACGCGACGGCCATCGCCGAGGAGCTCGTCGCTGCGGTGGACCGCACCTGTGCCCGGTTTCGCCCGGACTCCGACCTCTCGCGGGTCAACGCAAGCCCGGGTCGCTGGGTGCGCGTGGACCCCTTGCTGGTCGCCGCCGTGCGCGTCGCGCTCGGGGCGGCCGCCGCCTGCGACGGGCTGGTGGATCCTTGCCTCGGTCGGTCGATGGTGACCTGGGGGTACGACGCGGACCTGGCGGTGCTGCGGAGGAGGTCCCCTGTCGCGGTCACGCCGAGCGCTCCCTCGCCCGGCCGTTGGCGGGACCTCGGTTGGGAAGCCGACGCACTCTGCCTTCCTGCGGGGTGCGCCCTGGACCTCGGCGCCACGGCGAAGGCGTGGACCGCCGACCTCGTGGCCGAGACCGTTGCCGCGGAGCTCGGCTGCGGCGTCGTGTTCAGCCTGGGCGGAGACGTCCGCGTTCAGTCCGACAACGGGTGGCCGGTCTCAGTCAGCGAGCTCCCGGGCGACAGGTCGGCCGAGGTGGTCTGGCTGCACGAAGGCGGTCTTGCTACGTCCACGGTTCTGGCTCGCCGCTGGCTGACCACCACCGGATGGGCGCACCACCTGCTCGACCCACGGACCGGCGGCCCCGTCGAGGGGCCGGTGCGCACCGCGACCGCGGCCGGGAACACGTGTGTCGCCGCGAACGCTGCCAGCACGGCAGCGCTCGTGCTGGGAGCCGACGCCGAGCACTGGCTCGACTCCCACGGCGTGACCGCCCGGCTCGTCCTGGACGACGGCTCGGTCCGGACGGTCGGAGACTGGCCCGGCGAGTGGCGGGCGGCCTCCGCATGAACGAGCAGGTCCTCTGGTTCCTGAACCGCGGCACGGGCGTGGTCCTGGTGGCGGTCCTGACCGCGAGCATGGTGCTCGGCATCACCGCGAGCCGTGGCCGGGCGGGCGGGCGTCTTCCCGCGTTCGTGACCCAGACGCTGCACCGCAACCTGAGCCTGCTCGGCCTGGCCCTGCTGCTCGTGCACATCGCCACCGCCGTCCTGGACGAGTACGTCGACATCCGGTGGTGGAACGCGGTCGTGCCGTGGGGATCGTCGTACGAGCCTGTCTGGGTGGCGCTCGGCGCACTCTCCACCGACCTCATGCTCGCCCTGGTCCTGCTCACAGCCCTGCGCAGCCACGTGGGACAGCGGACCTGGCGCGGCGTACACCTGACGGCATATGCCGCCTGGTTGGTCGGTCTCGCCCACGGGATCGGGATCGGCACGGACACCGGGGAGCGCTGGGTCTGGACGACCTACCTGGCGTGCGCGGGCCTGCTCGCGACGCTCCTGGTGGCTCGGAGCCTGACGAACCGAGGCCCCGCCTACCACGAGGCGCTCCGATGACGACGACCCTCGCGACCACCCCCGGGCTGCGCGTCGAGACCGGGCCGGCCCTGCTGCAGCATGTCGAGCTCGGACCCTCCCTGGCGGCGCACCGCACGCTGCACCCCGCGCGTCCCGCGCCACGGTTCTCGGACCTGGCTGCTGCGGTGCGGTCGGTGGGCCTCAGCGGGCGAGGCGGCGCCGCCTTCCCCTTCGCACGCAAGCTCGTCGCGGTCTCGACGGCCGGGGGCCGTCGTCCCGTCGTCGTCGTCAACCTCAGTGAGGGCGAGCCGGCCAGCAGCAAGGACGCCGCGCTGGCGCTCACCAAGCCGCACCTGGTCCTCGACGGCGCCGTCATGGTCGCGGGCGCCCTGCGCACGCGAGAGCTCCACCTCGTCCTGCCTGGCGAGGGGCCGGACGTGCGAAGGGCCGTCGTCGCCGCGCTGGCAGAGCGCGGGCGCGACGACCGCGTACGTGTCCGGCTCCACGACGCCGACCCCGTCTTCGTCGCCGGCCAGGCCCGGGCGGTCGTCGAGCTCATGTCGGGCCGGCCCAACCGCCCGGTGACCTCCTGGCAGTCCACCTCTGTGAGCGGCTATCGGGGTCGCCCGACGCTGCTGTCGAACGCCGAGACCTATGCCCAGCTGGCGCTGCTGATGCACGAGGGGCCTGCGGCGTACCGACGGCACGGAACTCCCGACGAGCCGGGCACGACCCTGCTCACCGTGCACGACACCCGCGGGAGCCGCGTAGCGGAGGTCGAGCTCGGTGCGAGCTGGAGCGAGGTCCTCCCCGACCTGGAGCCCCAGCGTGCTGTCCTCGTGGGCGGCTACCACGGCACCTGGACGCCGGCCGCGGAGCTGCTCCGCCTCCCGGTGTCGCGCACGGCGATGGACGCCCGGGGTCTCAGCCTCGGCGCCGGGGTGGTCCTGGTGTCGGACACCTGCCCTCTCGCCCACGCCGCGACGATCGCCGAGTATCTGGCAGCGGAGAGTGCGCGGCGCTGCGGCCCCTGCCTGAACGGGCTGCCCGCGCTGGCTGTTGCCCTGCGGCGCGTAGCCGATGGTGTGGGTGGCACGGGAGAGGTGGAACGCCTGAGCGCACTGGTCACCGGACGCGGCGCGTGCGCCCATCCCGACGGGACGGCGCGCATGGTCCGCTCCGCCCTGACCTCGTTCGGCGACGAGGTGGCGGTGCACGCTCGCGGCGGCTGCCGGTACCGCCGCGCCGATCTCGGAGGAGACCTGTCATGACCCGTGTCCTCGTCGTCGACTGGCCCTCCTGCAAGGGCCGGGGACTGTGCCACGAGCTCCTTCCCGAGGCCATAGACCTCGACGACTGGGGTTACCCGGTGGTGACCAGCACGGTCTCCGACCAGCTGCTTGTGAACGCCCGGAAGGCGATGCGCGCCTGCCCCACGCTGGCGCTCCACCTCGTCTCCGAGCGAACCTGACGCCGAGGTCTTCCAAACCACTGGCGCCCCGGAGACTCGGACCCCGACAATCGTGAGCATGCCCAGCAGCAGCTCGATGGCCACCTTCCTGGTCGCCTCGTTCCTCTTCATCCAGCTCCCGGGGCCGAGCCTGCTGTTCACCATCGGCCGTGCCTTGACCGTCGGACGGCGCGACGCGCTGCTCTCGGTGCTGGGCAACTCCCTCGGGCTGCTGGCGCAGGTCATCGGTGTGGCCCTCGGCCTCGGTGCCCTGGTCGCCGCGTCTGCCACGGCATACACGGTGCTGAAGCTGTTCGGCGCGGGCTATGTCATCTACCTCGGTGTGCAGGCGATCCGGCACCGCGGCGACGCGCGGGTCGCGCTCGAGGCGGGAGAGCACGCGGCACGGCCGGGCTCGGCCCTCGCGTCCGTGCGGACGGGTTTCCTCGTCGGGTCGACGAACCCGAAGACGATCGTGTTCTTCGCCGCCTTCCTGCCGCAGTTCATCGAGCCGTCGGCGGCTGCCGCACCGCAGCTGCTGCTCCTGGGCCTCATCTTCGCCGTGATGGCGGTGGCCTCCGACGCCTGCTGGGCCCTCGCGGCGAGCCGTGCCCGCGACTGGTTCGCCCGCCGACCGGCGCGTCTGGACAAGCTGGGGGCAACCGGTGGTGTGATGATGGTCGGCCTCGGGGTCGGACTGGCTACGACGGGCAACACGTCGCACTGACTCAATCGAGGAGTCCCCATGAGGCGGGCACTGGTACTCACCACGGCGGGAGCGGTCCTGGTCGGCCTCTCCGCACTTCCGGCGGTCGCTGACGGCTGGGTGCCGCTGCCGGCGGCCGTCATCGCCGACGGCAACAAGAGCCGGACCGCGCTCGACGTCGCGGCATCGAGCAACGGCGACGCGGTGGCGGTCTGGGCAGAAGCCACCGACACAGGCTCGGCGGTGATGGCCAGCGTTCGACACGACGGGCTCTGGTCCGAGCCGGAGGTGATCGAGGACGGCGGCGGGTCGAGCACCTACCCGCGGGTGGTCGTCGACGCGGACGGCTTCGCGACCGTGGTGTGGTCGCGCTACGTCACCAGCCCGAGCAGCGACAAGTCCATCTCGTTCGCCACCCGGCCGGCCGGCGGCAGCTGGTCCAGCGCGGCAGAGATCGTCCCTGCCCAGCAGGGCGAGGTCCTCCGGTTGGCCATGACTCCGGACGGCTCCGTCAGCGCGGCCTGGCAGTACCCCACGGGCGGAGCCATCGTGGCCGACAAGGCTCCAGGAGGTACGTCGTGGACGACCACCGTGCTCGGTGGCGCAGGCGGACCGGTCCTGGCCGCAGCTGCGGACAATCGCATGGCCGTCTCGTGGAACGAGGGCAGCAACGTCGAGCAGCTGGCTGTCAAGGTGCGAGCCGCGGGCGGCACCTGGGCCGACGCCACGAAGGAAGCGGGCTCGATCGCGGACCCCGACACGACGTGGCCGGACATCCCGGCCGAGCCGGTCCTCGGGTTCGGGGACGACGGTGCGCTGCACGTGGCCTACCACGAGTACGAGGACCCGACCCAGCAAGGGTTCGACACGCGCGAGCGCATCCGGTACAGCACCCGAAGCGCCGAGGGCACCTGGAGCTACCACCCGGACCCGATCTCGGCCTCGGACTTCACCACCCGGCTGGCCGGAATCGCCGGCGACAGCGAGGGCAACGTGACCGTGCTCTGGAACTCGCTGGCCTATCCCTCGTTCGACGGCCGCATCTGGGCCGCCACCCGGGTCTCAGGCACGTGGGAGGAGCCATTCGCGCTGACCGGGCCGAACGGGGTCCAGGGCCTCAGCTTCCCCGAGATGGTGAGCCACGACGGCCTGGCCACGGTGCTCTGGACACAGGACAGCGCGGCGAAGGCGAACCGGCGCACGGCAGCGGGTGACTGGCTGGCGGAGCCGGAGAGCATCGCGTCCTCGACGATCATGACCGTGCAGGCGGCACTCGAGGCCAGCGGAGAGCCGCTGGCGGTGTGGGTCAGGTTCTTCTACGACTTCAACGAGTCCGAGTTCCACTACGTGCTCGAGACCCGCACCTACGACTCCAGCGCGCCCCCGACCGACGTCACGGGGCCGGTCACGACGATGACGCAGCCGGTCAAGCCGTTCTACCTGGCCACCTACCTCCCACTCGCCTGGACGGCCCAGGACGAGAGCGAGGTGGCCACGTCGCGCTACCGCTTCCGGGCCGCGCCCTGGAACGGTGGCTACCCGACGCAGTACGAGAACCTGTCGACCTTCGCTCCGGGCTCGAGCGCGCTCTACCTGGCGACACCGGGCAAGACCTTCTGCTTCCAGGCCCAGAGCCGCGACGTCCTCGACAACGAGGGCGCCTGGTCCGGGGACCTGTGCACTGCGACACCTGTAGACGACCGCACAGCGACGCGGAAGGGCCGCTGGGGCGCTGTGAAAGCGGACCAGTACTACCGGGGCACGGCCATGCGCAGCAAGGACCGTGGCGCGACCATGACCCTGGAGGCGGCGCAGGGCAAGCGAGTCGGTCTGGTGGTGACCAAGTGCAAGGGCTGCGGCAAGATCTCCGTGCGCTTCGCGGGTCAGCTCCTGGGCACCTGGTCCCTCCACGCCAAGAAGACCCGCAACCAGGTGTACCTGCCGGTCAAGCTCTTCGACTCCGTGAGAACGGGGCGTCTGGTCGTGAAGGTGGTTTCCCCCGAGGGCACCCCGGTGATCGTGGACGGTCTGCTGGTCGGGCGTCGGTGAGCGTGCGGGCACAAGCCCGATAGGTTTTCCTCCATGTTCCGCCCCGCTCTCGCTCTCCTCCTCACGGCTGCCGTGCTCACCGGGTGCGGCGACGACGAGCCCGTCCGCGCCGAAAGCACCATCGCCGGCAGCACGGTGATCAAGAAGATCGAGGCGGCCATGCAGAAGGCTGGCTCGGGCAAGGCACGCACCCACGACGGGGACACGGAGTACGCCTGGAACTTCGCGGGGGTGGACCGCCTCCTGGTGGTCTTCCACGGCAAGCGGCTGGAGTCACGCCAGATCGGCGACACGGTCTACCAGCGCCGTCGGGGGAACCCGCTGTGGGTGAGCTTCAAGGTGCGCGAGGCGATCGAGCCGATTCCCGAGCTGAGCTTCTTCAAGGGTCGCGAGGCCACCGAGGTCACGGTCGACGGGGTTCCGGTCCAGTACGTCGTCCAGGTCCCCTCCAGGCTCGTGATCGGCAAGAACGAGGACCCGGGCGGCGGCGATGAGCTGGCCGTGACCATCTTCGTCGACGACTTCGGACTGCCGACTCGGACGCAGGTGGAGGGCAACGGTCTCGCCGGCGAGCGGTTCAGCGACTGGGGCGCCAAGATCCTGATCGAGAAGCCGGACAACGTCTACAAGGGGCCCAAGAAGGGCTGACGCGTTTGAGCCGCTCTCCCCCGGGTACCTCCCACGGTGCCCGACCAAGGAGGCGACATGGTTCAGACCCTGGTGGCCCTACTCATGCTCGGTGCCGTCGTCGGCATCGTCTTCATGTTCGTGTGGCGCGTCGACGCCAAGCGTGCTGAGGACGTCGGAACCGACGAAGAGCGGCTGCACACCGACGAGCACCTTCCCAGCGACGAGCACCTTCCCAGCGACGAGCGCCGGCAGAGGTAGTCCGATGCCACAGCGCGCCTGGAGCAAGAAACGTGAGCGGCAGTACGCCCACATCAAGGAAGGCCTCGAGGATCGTGGCTACGGCGAGGACGAGGCCGAGGAGATCGCCGCGCGCACGGTGAACAAGGAGCGCGCGCGGCACGGCGAGTCGCGTGAGGCCAGCCGGACGTCCACTCACGACATCTCCTCCGGCCGACGCGGTGGGCTCCGGAGTCACCAAGGGCCTGGCGGCCGGACGAAGGCGCAGCTCTACCAGGAGGCCAAGGACCGCAACATCAAGGGCCGGTCGACGATGAGCAAGGCCGAGCTGCTGAATGCGTTGGGCGGCCGATAGCGGCCCACGCTAACTTGAGGGTGTGGACGACCAGCGTGTGCTCGACACCTTCGTGAAGGACGGTCGACTCGTCCTCATGCCCACCAAGCGCAGCAAGCGACTCGTCGTGCTCGACCACCTGGCGCAGCAGTTCGAGCCTGGGCTGACCTACGCCGAGGCGGAGGTCAACGCGATCCTGCAGGGCTTCTACGACGACTACGCCGCACTGCGTCGCTACCTCGTCGACGAGGGATTCCTGACCCGCGACGCAAACGTGTACTGGCGCACCGGGGGCAGCTTCGCGTCGTGACCTCACGCGAGGCTCGACGCGAACCCCAGCCAGGTGTGCCGGTTGCCTGCCCAGCACCAGCCGACCTTCGGTGCGCCCTTGCGTTCCTTGCCGTCGCGCCCGGTGCCCCCGCTGATCCAGATCGCCGGCGTCCTCGTGTCCAGCCCGGTGGACGTGGGCTTGCGCGAGCCGATCGTCATGAAGCAGTGGTTGGGCTGCAGCTGCTCGGGCTGCTGCAGCAGCCAGCTGATCCCCTCGTTGACCGTCAACGGCCGCCGACCTCGCGAGCGCAGCTCGGGAAGGGCCTCGTCCGGGCTCCAGTTCGCCAGGTCGTCACCGCGGTCGATGCCGTGCACGAGATAGAGCGGCGCGCTCGGCCCCGGCTCGATCGGCTCGAACGCGTCGAGGTCGTCCATGTCGACCACGACGAAGCCGGGCTTCCCACCCCGGGAGAGCAGCGGGGCGAGCAGGCTGGCCGCCACCAGTCTCGGGTGTACGGCGAGCACGGCGCTGTCGTCGTCGGGCACCAGGTCTCCGGCGAGCTTGCGCAGCTCCCCCTCGGTGACGCCGGCGAGGTCCGCCACGCCGAGCTCGACCAGTCGTTCCACCTGCGCTGCCACCGGAGTCATCGCCACCTGACCACGGTAGCGACCGGGTGGTTACTGTCGGTCTCGTGAGCGACGACATCACCGACGTCCCGGGTATCCGTGTGGGCCACTGGACCGACGACGTCGGGCTCACGGGTTGCACGGTGGTGCTGCTGCCGGAGGAGGGCGCCGTTGCCTCCGTGGATGTGCGGGGCGCGGCCCCCGGGACCCGTGAGACGGACCTCCTGCGCCCCGGCGCGACAGTGGAACGGGTGCACGCCCTCTGCCTCAGCGGGGGCTCCGCCTTCGGGCTCGGTGCGGCCGACGGCGTCATGGGCTACCTCGCGGAGCGCGGCGTCGGATTCCCCGTCGGCTCGGCGGTCGTGCCGATAGTGCCTGCCGCTGTCGTCTTCGACCTGGGCACCGGCAGCCCGACGGCCTTTCCGGACGCCGCCGGCGGCAGGCACGCGTGCGTCGACGCGGAGCCGGGGTCGCCGTGTGGCAGCGGGCGCTTCGGCGCCGGGACGGGTGCGACGGTCGGCAAGCTCCTCGGGCCTGACCAGGCTGTAGCAGGCGGAATCGGCAGCGCGTCGCAGGAGCTGTCGAACGGGGGTGTCGTCGGGGCGCTCGCCGTGGTGAACGCGTTCGGGAACGTCATCTCTGGGGACGGCGGGTTGCTCGCCGGAGTCGAGGGCACACCGGTGCCGCCCGGCATGGCCGGCAACACGACGCTCGTAGTGGTCGCTACCGACGTCGCCTTGACGAAGGACCAGGCCTACCGCCTGGCGACGGTCTCCCACGACGGGCTCGCCCGCGCGATCAGCCCGGTGCACACGTCGTACGACGGCGACACGGTGTTCGCCGTGTCCACCGGGGAGGCGGAGCAGGACCTGCTCACCCTCGAGATCGCCGCGGCCGACGTGGTGGCTCGGGCGATCCGCAAGGCCGTCTCGACCTAGTCGCGCAGGCGACGCGCGGCCTGGACCAGGGTGATCTGGATGTCCCGGAGACCTCCGGCGACGTACTCGTCGAACGACAGGTTCGGCGGGATCTCCCGGGGGGCGGGGGTGTCGGTGGTGACCGGTGCGGCGGCCAGGGCGCTGTTCGTCCTGCGCCAGGCCACGCCGAACACCAGGCCCAGCAGGGCGAGGAGGAGAACGAAGGCCAGCATGCCGTGCTATCGGCGGCGATCGCGGCGACCTGAGTGGTCAGGCCGGAGTCTCGCCGTGCCGCCTGAGCCCGAACGTCACGCCGTCCATGAGCGCCCCCCACGACGCCTCGATCACGTTGTGCCCGACGCCGACGGTCACCCACGAGGACTCCCCGTCGGTGGTCTCGATCAGCACCCGCGTCACCGCGTCGGTGCCGTGGCCCTGGTCGAGGATGCGCACCTTGTAGTCGATCAGCTCGAACTTCGCGACCTCGGGGTACGCCTGCCCGATCGCCTGGCGCAGGGCGTGGTCCATCGCGTTGACCGGGCCGTTCCCCTCCCCCGTCATCACGATCCGGGCGTCCCCGGCTCGCAGCTTGATGGTGGCTTCCGAGAGAGCCTCTTCACCCGGACGCGAGTCGGTGATCACCCGCCAGGACTCGACCTCGAAGTACGAGGGTCGGGTGCCGGTCACCTCCTCGACCAGCATCAGCTCGAAGCTGGCGTCGGCCGCCTCGAACGTGAAGCCGCGCGACTCGAGGTCCTTCACGCGGTTGGTGACGCGCGTGACCAGCTCCTTGTCGCCGGACAGGTCGAAGCCGAGCTCGGCACCCTTGAGCTCGATGGACGCCCGCCCCGCCATGTCGGAGACCAGCAGGCGCATGTCGTTGCCGACCCCGGCCGGGTCCATGTGCTGGTAGAGGTTCGGGTCGACCTTGATCGCGCTCGCGTGCAGGCCGGCCTTGTGCGCGAAGGCGCTGACGCCGACGTACGGCTGCCGGGATGCCGGTGGGAAGTTGGTCACCTCGGCGACCGCGTGGGCGATCCGTGTCGCATCGCGCAGCAGACCCTCGGGCAGCACTTGACGGTCGAGCTTCAGCTCGAGGTTCGCCACCACCGAGATGAGGTCGGCGTTGCCGGTGCGCTCGCCGTACCCGTTGAGGGTGCCCTGGACGTGCGTCGCGCCGGCGTCGACGGCCGCCAGCGTGTTGGCAACGGCACACCCGGTGTCGTTGTGGCAGTGGATGCCCACTCGGACGCCGGTGGACTCGAGCACGTCGTGCACCACGTCCGACACCCAGCCGGGCAGCATGCCGCCGTTGGTGTCGCACAGTGCGATCACCTCGGCCCCCGCGTCGTACGCCGTCCGCAGCACCTCGAGCGCGTAGGCCCGGTTGTCGCGGTAGCCGTCGAAGAAGTGCTCGGCGTCCAGGAAGACCGACTGGCCCTCCTCGCGCAGGTGCGTGACGGTGTCGCGCACCATGGCGAGGTTCTCCTCGAGCGTGGTGCGCAGGGCGAGCTCGACGTGCCGGTCGTGCGACTTGGCCACGAGGGTGACGACGGACGCGCCGCTGTCGCGCAGCGCCGCGACGAGTGGGTCGTCGGCTGCCTTCACTCCCGCCCGGCGGGTCGCGCCGAACGCGGCGAGCTTCGCGTGCTTCAGGTCGAGCTCGCTCTGCGCCCGCCGGAAGAACTCGGTGTCCTTGGGGTTGGCTCCGGGCCAGCCCCCCTCGATGAAGCCGACACCGAGCGCGTCGATCTGCCGGGCGATGTTGAGCTTGTCGGCCACGGAGAGGTTGAGCCCCTCCTGCTGGGCGCCGTCGCGCAGCGTCGTGTCGTAGACGTGAAACCCGCTGTGGTCGGTCACGGTCCCATCCTCGTTCATCGATGTCGGTCGAAGCGTGTGGGGCAACAAAAAAACCTCCCGTCGGGACGAGAGGTCAGCGCGCCGGGAGGTCCTGGCGCGCTACTGAATAATGATCAGGCTCTGCTGCACGAGGCTCAGTCTGCCAGATGCCTGCACCGCCGGAGACGGAAGTCTCATGGTGCGTCTGATTAGCATGAGGAGTGCGCGTCGAGGTGCGAGGCCAGACCATCTCCTTCGAGCGCGCCGGGAGCGGGCCGGTCGTGGTCCTGGCACACGGCTTCGTCGGCGACGCCCGTTCCACGTGGGGCAGCCAGATTGACGCACTCTCGGACGAGTTCACCGTGATCGCCTGGGATGCTCCTGGGGCAGGTGGGTCCAGCGACCCTCGTGAAGACATCGGCATGGACGGCTACGTCGACGCGTTGGGGGGCCTGCTCGGTGCGCTGGGCGTGGACCGGGCCCACCTCGTCGGTCTCTCGTTCGGCGCTGCCCTCGTGCTCGCCCTGTTCCACCGACAGCGGGCACTCGCGTCGTCGCTCACCCTCGTGAGCGGGTACGCCGGATGGGTCGGCTCCCTGGGTGTCGAGGAGGCGGAGTCGAGGCTGTCGCGCTCGCTCGAGGTGTCTCGCCTGCCCGCCGACGAGTTCGTGGCCGCGATGGCGCCGTCGATGTTCTCGCCGTCGGCCGAAGGCCACCTCAGGGACGTCTTCCTCGAGAGCGTTCGCGCGTTCCGGCCCGTCGGCTTCCGCGCCATGGCGCGAGCGAGCTACCCCGACCAGAGGCATGTCCTCGCCGAGGTCGACGTACCGACGCTGCTGATCTACGCGGACCACGACGTGCGCGCGCCGGTATCGACCGGGGAGGCACTGCACGGCGCCATACCGGGGTCCGAGCTCATCGTCCTGCGCGGACCGGGCCATGCGAGTCCGGTCGAGGCAGGTGACGAGGTCACCGGCGCTCTACGGCGGTTCCTGCGATCGGTCGAGCAGGGCTCCTAACAGACTCGATGCATCCAGTTGAACGTGTCCTCGGCCCGGCCGTACTGGATGTCGACCAGCGCCTGGCGGATCGCCGTGGTGACCGGGCCCGTCTCCTCGCCGGTCGAGACCTGCCCGTCCGCCCAGGCGAGGGTGCCGACGGGGGTGACCACGGCCGCCGTACCGCAGGCGAAGACCTCGGTGATGCGACCGGACTCCACGCCCTCACGCCACTCGTCGATGGAGAAGCGACGCTCCTCGACCTTGTGCCCCAGCGTGCCCGCGAGCTCGATGATGGAGCTTCGAGTGATGCCCTCGAGGATGGTGCCGGTGAGCTCGGGCGTCACGATGGTGCCGTCGTCGTGGACGAAGTACAGGTTCATGCCACCGAGCTCCTCGACCCACTTGTGCTCGAAGGCGTCGAGGAACACCACCTGGTCGAAGCCCTTGTCGATGGCCTCCTGCTGCGCGACCAGCGAGGAGGCGTAGTTGCCGCCGGTCTTGGCCGCACCCATGCCCCCGGTCGCCGCGCGCGTGTAGCTCTCGCTGACGAGGATCGACACGGGCTTGAGGCCCTTGGCGAAGTACGCCCCCGCCGGGCTGGCGATGACCATGTAGGTCACGTGCTTGGCGGGCCGGACACCGAGGAAGGTCTCCGAGGCGAACATGAAGGGGCGCAGGTAGAGGCTCTTCTCCCCCGCCGGGTCCGGCACCCACCGCTGGTCCTGCGTCACCAGCGCGTCGACGCTGGCCACGAAGTCCTCGACCGGCAGCTCGGGCAGGGCGAGCCGGTGGCTGGACCGGAGCATGCGCTGGCCGTTGGCCTCAGGACGGAACGTCCACACCGAGCCGTCCGCGTGTCGGTAGGCCTTCATGCCCTCGAAGATCTCCTGGGCGTAGTGCAGCACCGCGGTCGCCGGGTCGAGGGTGATCGGCCCGTACGCCTCTACCCGCGCGTTCGCCCAGCCCGTCTCCGGCGTCCACTCGGTGACGAACATGTGGTCGGTGAAATGGGTGCCGAAGCCGGGGTTCGCGAGGATCTCGGCCAGGCGGTCGTCGCCGGTGAGGTCGGCGCGGGGCGAGACGGTGATGTCCATGAGGTGCACGGTACCTAACTGTGAGGTGGGTGGAGCAGGGCTGAGGGGTCAGCCGGCTACTCGGGCGGCGATGGCGTCGCCCACCTCTGCGGTGCTCCGGGCACCGGTCCGCTCGGACAGGTCGGCGATGACGGCGTCCTCGATCTTCTGCGCGGCCTCGTCGAGCCCCAGGTGCTCGAGCATCAGCGCCGTGCTGAGGATCGCCGCCGTCGGGTCGGCCTTCTGCTGACCCGCGATGTCGGGGGCCGAGCCGTGGACGGGCTCGAACATGCTGGGCGCGGTGCGGTCCGGGTTGACGTTGCCGCTGGCCGCGAGGCCGATACCACCTGTGATGGCCGCGGCGAGGTCGGTGATGATGTCACCGAAGAGGTTGTCGGTGACGATCACGTCGAAGCGCGACGGGTCCGTGGTCATGAAGATCGTGGCCGCGTCGATGTGCAGGTAGTCCACCGACACCTGGGGGAACTCGGCCGCGACCTCGTCGACGAGGCGCGACCACACGGCGCCGGCGTTCACGAGCACGTTGGTCTTGTGGACCAGCGTGAGCTTCTTCCGCTCGCGCTTGGCCGCACGCGCGAAGGCGTCGCGCACGACGCGCTCGACGCCGAACGCGGTGTTGACGCTGACCTCGGTCGCGATCTCAGCAGGCGTCCCCACGCGCAGCGCCCCGCCGTTGCCGGTGTAGGGCCCCTCGGTGCCCTCGCGGACGACGACGAAGTCGACCTCGCCAGGGTTCGCCAGGGGCGACGTCACGCCGGGGAAGATGCGCGACGGACGCAGGTTGACGTAGTGGTCGAGCTCGAAGCGCAGCCGCAGCAGCAGACCGCGCTCGAGGATCCCGGGTGGGAGGTTCGGGTCACCCGGCTTGCCGCCGACCGCGCCGAGCAGGATGGCGTCGTGCTCGCGGATCTCGGCCAGCACGGAGTCAGGCAGCACCTCGCCGGTGGCGAGGTAGCGCTCGGCCCCGAGGTCGTAGCGGGTGGACTCGAACTTGGCGTCAGCCGGGGCCGCCTGCTCGAGGACCTTGAGGGCCTCGGCGGTGACCTCCGGACCGATGCCGTCGCCGGGGATCACGGCGAGACGGTAGGTCTGGGTCATACGTCAGAACCTAGTTGTCGTCCGGGCGCTGACCGTCCGCGTCTCGCAGGTCGAGTGCATCCTGCAAGAACTGCAGCAGGGGCTCCCGGTCGCGGGTCAGGGTGTCGAGGGGTTCGCGGTGTCGGGCCGGACCCCAGTCGGGGTACATGTCGTACATGGGACTGCTCCTGAAGGTGAGATCGAGTGGTCGTGCAGCGGATCCCTGGATGTGGATCATGAGTAAGGAGTGCTCCGCTGCGGGTCCGGATACCTCGGCCTCAGGAGCGGGTCTCGCTCGCAGAAGGGGGTCTTCCCGAAGGGCAGATGTGCGGTGCTCGCTTCGCACGCTGCGGAGGATCTTCGTAGGCCGGGAAAGCACGAACTCCGCAGCGAGGGGGCCTAGAGAATGGCCTCGCTACGGCGATCGATGAGTACTACGAAGATGCTCCGCATGGTGAGACCACGGTAACGGCCTCACGTTCTCACCGCCCGCGCTTTGCGGGAACTTTCCGCGGAGTGAGACGACGTCTCGGATCCCGGTCTTTCCCGGGGCGTCTTTACCCGGATGCGAGACTCGCAGCATGAGCGCACCCCCCGAGCTCCCCGCGGTCGTCTCCCGCGCCTTCGACGTGTCCCGCCGTCACGGCTACGCGTCGTTCTGCCGCAACGAGACGGGTCGGCTGCTGGCGACCCTCGCAGCGACCCGCGAGGGCACCCTCGCCGAGTTCGGCACCGGGACCGGAGTGGGCACGGCGTGGCTGCGCAGCGGGATCCGCAACGGCGCCAGGATCCTGACCGCGGAGCTGGACCGCAAGCTCGCCGGTGCGGCCGCCGAGATCTTCAGCGACGACGAGCAGGTCGAGGTGGTGGCGGCCGACTGGTCGACCCTCCGCGACCGCGGGCCGTTCTCGCTGCTCTTCCTCGACGCGCGCGAGCCGAAGGACAGCGGCGCCGACACCGTCGTCGACCTGGTCGAGCCCGGGGGCGTCGTGGTGCTCGACGACTTCACCCCCTGCGAGTCCTGGCCGCCGGTGTACGGCGGGCGGGTCGACGTGCTGCGGGAGCAGTGGCTGACCGACGAGCGGTTCACCACCGTCGAGGTGATGGTCGCCCAGGACACGAGCGTCCTGATCGCCACGAAGCGATAGGTTGCGGCCCATGAGGGCTGTCACCTGCACCGACTCCAAGCTCGAGGTCGTCGACCTTCCTGACCCCGTGGCGGCTGAGGGCCAGCTCCTGCTGGAGGTCACGCGCACCGGCATCTGCGGTTCCGACCTGCACGCACGGCACCACGCCGACGAACTCGCCGACGTGACGGCCGAGATCGGCTACGAGGGCATGATGCGCTCCCACCAGTCGGTGGTGCTCGGCCACGAGTTCAGCGGCACCGTCCTCGAGCACGGGCCCAGGACCCGGACGCGCTACCGGTCCGGCACGGCCGTCGTCGCGATGCCCCTCATCCGGCACGGCGACCAAGTGCACACCACGGGGCTGTCCGCCCAGGCTCCCGGGGCGTACGCCGAGCGCGTGCTCGTCCAGGAGGTCCTCACCTTCCCGGTGCCCAACGGCCTGTCGCCCGAGCTCGCCGCCCTCACCGAGCCGATGGCAGTGGGCCTGCACGCCGTACGCCGAGGCCAGGTCGGCAAAGGTCGCGTCGCCGTCGTGATCGGCTGCGGACCGGTCGGCCTCGCCGTGATCGCCATGCTGAAGGCCCAGGGCGTCCGGCACGTCATCGCGAGCGACTTCTCGGCCGGACGCCGGGCACTTGCGGAGGCAATGGGCGCGGACCTCGTGGTGAGTCCCGACGCGGAGTCTCCTTTCGCCACCGCCCGTGAGCACGGCCACCTGACCCAGGCGTCCCAGGTGTTCGACCTCGCCGTCGACGGGATGGGCAAGCTGACAAGGCTCCCCCGGTGGTGGCACGCCTACCGCGCGGCCGAGAAGGCGGGCCTGGCCTCGCCCAAGAGCCCGGTGGTCTTCGAGTGCGTCGGCGTGCCCGGCATGATCGACCGGGTGGTCAGCGACGCACCCCTCGCGACCCGCGTCGTGGTGGTCGGGGTCTGCATGGGGAACGACACGATCCGGCCGGCGATGGCGATCAACAAGGAGATCGACCTGCGGTTCGTGCTGGGCTACACACCGCTGGACTTCCGCGACGCGCTGCACCTGCTCGCCGAGGGCAAGGTGGACGCTGCACCGCTCGTCACGGGCGAGGTGGGGCTGTCCGGGGTCGAGGCGGCCTTCGCCGCGCTCGCCGATCCGGAGACGCACGCCAAGATCCTGATCGACCCTCGAAGCGACGCCGCGTTCCCTGCCTGAAACATCCCTGTAGCAGAACCCGCCTAGCCTCCGGTCATGGAGGACGTGTTCCGCGGGTACGACGGCGTCACCGGGCCGGCGTACGACGAGATGTTCGACGCGGCCGGCGTGCGTTCGGAGTACCGGCCGGTCTACGACGCGTTCCTCAAGATGCCGGCTGACGAGATCCGGGCACGCGCGGAGTCGCTCGCGTCGGCCTACCTCGACCAGGGTGTGACGTTCGGGGTCGGCGGTGAGGAACGCCCCTTCCCGCTCGACATCGTGCCTCGAATCATCGACGCGGAGCGGTGGCGCGTGGTCGAGGCAGGCGTGCGGCAGCGGGTCCTGGCCCTCGAACGCTTCCTCGACGACATCTACGGTGCCGGGGCGTGCCTGTCCGACGGCGTCCTCCCCCGGTCGGTCGTGGCGACCAGCCCGCACTACCACCGGGTGGTGGCCGGCTTCAGCCCGACGAACGGGGTCCGGGTGCATGTGGCCGGCGTCGACCTGATCCGTGACGACGACGGCGAGTTCCGCGTGCTCGAGGACAACGTGCGCGTCCCGTCCGGAGTCTCGTATGTCATCACCAACCGCCGCGCCATGACGAGCGCGCTCCCGGAGGCGTTCGGCGACTTCTCGGTCGAGCCCGTGAGCGGCTACCCCTCGCGACTGCTGGCAGCGCTACGGGCGTCGGCGCCAGCCGGAGTGGCAGACCCGACCGTCGTCGTTCTCACGCCCGGCGTGCACAACTCCGCCTACTTCGAGCACGCACTGCTCGCCCGGACGATGGGCATCGAGCTGGTGGAGGGCCGAGACCTGGTCTGCCGCGGCGGACGCGTCAGCATGCGCACCACCAACGGCCTGCAGCCGGTGCACGTCATCTACCGACGCGTCGACGACGAGTTCCTCGACCCCGTGCACTTCCGCGCGGACTCCGTGCTCGGGGTCCCTGGCCTGATCAACGCGGCGCGGGCCGGGCACGTCACCATCGCCAACGCCGTGGGCAACGGCGTCGCCGACGACAAGCTGCTCTACACCTACGTTCCCGACCTGATCCGCTACTACCTGCACGAGGAGCCGGTGCTCCGGAACGTCGACACCTGGCGCCTCGGTGACGCCGAGGCTCGGGCGGAGGTCCTGGACCGCCTCGACGAGCTGGTCCTCAAGCCCGTCGACGGCTCCGGCGGGAAGGGCATCGTCATCGGGCCGGCAGCGACCCGGGCGGAGCTCGACGACCTGCGGGAGCGCATCCTGGCCGACCCTCGCGCGTGGGTGGCGCAGCCGGTCGTCGCCCTGTCCACCGTCCCGACCCTCATCGACGACGCGGTGCGACCGCGCCACGTCGACCTCCGGCCGTTCGCGGTCAACGACGGCGACGAGGTGTGGGTCCTCCCCGGTGGCCTCACCCGGGTCGCGCTGCCGGAAGGCGAGCTGATCGTGAACTCCAGCCGGGGCGGGGGGTCCAAGGACACGTGGATCGTCTCCGAGCGTCACGAGTCCGCGGCGGTGCGTCCCGTCGTACCGGCGCCGTTCACCGGCGAACCGCGCCTCCCGACGGACGCCGGGCCGGCCATCGCCGACCTGCACATGTCCGTCCAGCAGCAACAGCAGCAACAGCAGCAGTGGGGGTCGTCGTGCTGAGCCGCATCGCCGAGTCGCTCTTCTGGATCGGACGGTACGTCGAGCGTGCCGACGTGACCGCACGCATCCTGGACGTCCAGCTGCAGCTGCTGGTCGAGGACCCGCTCGTCGAGGAGGAGGCCTCGTGCCAGCTCCTGCTCGGCATCATGGGGGTGACCCATGACGGGCCGCTCGACCATCGGGAGATGATGCGCCTTCTCGTGTACGACGCGGCGTCCGACGTGTCCGTGGTGGCCACCATCAACGCCGCCCGGGAAAGTGCGCGCCGGGCGCGCGAGACCCTGTCGACGGAGATGTGGTCGGCGATCAACACGACGTGGCGGGCGATTCCCAGCGGTCGGGTCCGCACCATGCGGTCCGACGCCGCACTCTCCTGGGTGCGGGAGCGTGCGGCCGTGATCGCGGGCATCGCCGACTCGACGATGAGTCGGGACGAGGGCTGGCACTTCCTCGTGCTCGGCCGCAGCATCGAGCGGGTGGACATGACCGCCCGGTTGCTGACGACGACCGCCCTCGCCGGCGGTCCGGCGTCCGGCTGGCCGACCGCACTCCGGGCCTGTGGTGCGTACGAGTCGTTCCTGCGGACCTACCGCGGGCTCGAGGCCGGCAACGCCGCCGCGGAGTTCCTGCTCCTCGACCGGCTGTTCCCCCGGTCCATCGTGTCGGCGCTGACGACTGCCGAGCAGTGCCTCGAGGAGCTCGAGTCCACGGGGCAGCGGGCCGGTTTCAGCGACGAGGCCCAGCGTCTCCTCGGCAAGGCGCGGGCCGACCTGGAGTACCGCGTGCTCGGCGACCTGATCGCGACGCTGCCCCAGGAGATGGAGCGGCTACAGCTGACCTGCAGCGCTGCGGCCGACGCGGTGGCCGCCCGGTACTTCGAGACTGCCGAGGCGATCTGCTGGATCAGGGAGGCGTCGTCATGAGCATGCAGCTGCGGGTCAGCCACACGACCGGCTACAAGTACGAGGGGGCCGTGGTCGCGTCGTACAACGAGGCGCGCATGACGCCGGTGACCGCCGCCGGGCAGCTGGTGCTGAGCAGCAGGCTCGACGTGACACCAGCGCCCTTCGTCTACAAGTACCGCGACTACTGGGGAGCGCTCGTCACGGCGTTCGAGATCTCCGACGTCCACCACGAGCTCCTCGTCACCGCGACGTCCGTGGTGCAGGTCGACCGCCACGCTCCCCAGCCACGGCACCTGTCGTGGGAGGACGTGCGGGATCCCCTCGTCGTGGACCGGATGTGCGAGTACCTCGCACTGTCGGGCCTGGTGCGTCCTGGTGAGGACCTGGCCGATCGCCTGGTGCCGCTGCGCTCCGAGTCGGCTCGACCAGGGCTCTTCGCCCACGAGGTCTGCAGGTTGGTGGGCGACGAGGTTGCCTACGTCACCGGCTCGACGAACGTCCAGAGCACCGCGGTCGAGGCGTGGGAGGCGCGGTCCGGTGTCTGCCAGGACATCGCGCACCTGTGCATCGGGGCCCTCCGGACGGCCGGCGTACCGGCACGCTACGTCTCCGGCTACCTGCATCCGAGCAGCGAAGCGACGCTGGGTGAGACCGTGACCGGGGAGTCGCACGCCTGGATCGAGTGGTGGGACGGCACCTGGGTCGGCTTCGATCCCACCAACATGCAGACGCCCGACAACAGGTACGTCGTGGTGGCGGCAGGACGCGACTACAGGGACGTCGCGCCGCTGGCCGGGATCTTCTCGGGCGGGGAGACCTCGTCGATGTTCGTGGAGGTCTCGGTCACGCGTCTGGAGTGAGCTGCAGCTCCAGCTGATCCTGCACCCAGGCCCACAGCCTCGCTCGCTCGGCCTCGCCGGTGCGCGTGCTGCGCATGAGGTGCGTCGGGCGCGGACGACGGTCGTGCCACAGCAGCCCGGAGCCGGGATCGGTGTCGGTGCCGACCAGCCACACGGTGGTGTCGGCGCCGTCCTCCGCGTCCCGCAGGAACGGCCCGGTGATCCGCCGGAACCGCGGCAGTGACTCGGCGACGCCAGGGGTGTCTGCCCATCCGGGGTGTGTCGCCGCGACGACGACGCCGGGCCACCGTGCGGCGAGCACCGGCAAGAGCTCGACCTGCGCCCGCTTGCTTCGTGCGTAGGCCGTCACCCCGGAGTAGTCGCCCTGCAAGAACTGAGGGTCGTCGTCGCGCAGCCGCTGGCTGTACATGCCGCCCGAGGTCACGAGGACGACACGGGCGCCGGGCTCGAGCCTCGGCAGCAGGAGCTCGGTCATCAGCACCGGTCCGAGCACGTGCAGCGCCATGGTCTGCTCGTGGCCCTGACGAGACTCGGTTCGCTCCGGAGGCATGGCGCCGGCGTTGTGCACCACCCCGGCGAGCCGGTCGGGTTCGAGCTCGCGGCAGAAGCGGCGGACGTCCTCGAGGTCGGACACGTCGCAACGGTCCACCACGAGCGACGCCTGCACCGAGCTCTGGGGAACCCGGGCCAGGATCTCGTCCCGGACCCGGCTGCCTTTGGCCTCGTCGCGGACGACGAGGTGGACGACGGCACCGAGCTGTGCGAGGCCCTCCGCGGTCGCGATGCCGAGACCCGAGCTCGCACCGGTCACGAGGACGTGGCGGCCGGCCAGGGCGGCCGGTGCAGGGTCGTCGGGCCAGGTCGGCAGCCGACGGCGGACGGCGGAGCCGATCCGCGTGTAGCCCGGCGCGACCGTCCGGTCGAGCGCGGTGTCGATGCCACGGGCTACCCGATCGGGGACTCGGATCATGTCGACAGCGTAGGGAGGTCCTTCAACTCGGGAGCACTCGCGGTGGCGCGCCCCGTTTCCGTGCGCGTGGACAGGTCGACGACGAGGTGCGGCAGCATGAGCTGGACCAACGGCCCGATGCTCAGGGCGTACACGACCGTGCCGAGACCGACGGTTCCGCCCAGGGCGAATCCGATGCTGAGCACGGTGAGCTCGAGGGTGGTGCGGACCAGTCGGACCGAGAGACCCGTTCTGCGCACCAGTCCCGTCATCAGGCCATCCCGCGGACCCGGTCCGAGCTGTGCTCCGATGTACAGAGCGCCGGCCAGACCGTTGAGGACGACGCCGGAGACGAGGAGCAGCAGGCGCGGCGCGATCGCGGTCGGCTCGGGAATCACAGCCAGGGCCGCGTCCGTGGCGAGGCCGATGACGATCGCGTTGGCGACAGTGCCGAGCCCGGGCATCTGTCGCAGGGGGATCCACAGGAGCAGCACCAGCAGCCCGACGACGATCACGACCATGCCGAAGGACAGCGGGAGCTTCTCGGCGACGCCGTAGTGGAAGACGTCCCAGGGGTCGAGCCCGAGCGTCGAGCGGACCAGCATCCCCATGCTGACGCCGTAGAGGAGCAGGCCGACGAACAGCTGCGGAAGCCGGCGACCCAGGCGGCCGGCGCGCAGCTGCTCCAGCGGGGTGAGGACGGCGAGCTGTTCCATGGAACCAGGGTGAGTGAAAGTGGCCTCGTGAAAAATAGCCAATTGTGCGAGAGTGGTCTGCATGGACCGACGCATCTCCGCCAGCCGCACCGCCATGCTCCTGGGGTCCGCGGCCGAGCGGAGCCCGGCGTACCTCGGCATCGCCGACGCCCTGCGTCTCCTGGTCACCGACGGGCGCATCGCGCCCGGCACGCGGTTGCCCAGTGAGCGCGAGCTGACCGACGCTCTCGGCGTCAGCCGGACGACAGTCACACGCGCGTACGGCGAGCTCCGCGACCGCGGCTACCTCGAGTCGCGGCAGGGCTCCGGGTCGGTCGTGCGCCTGCCGACGGTCGCCGGCGGCGGCGTGGACAACCTGCTCTCCCCCGGGCGGTCGGCCGAGGGCAGCATCGACCTCACCTGCGCGGCTCCCGTGGCACCCACTGGCATCGCCCAGGGCTACGAGCACGCGGTCGCCGAGCTGCCGGCGTACCTCACCGGCACCGGCTACTACCCGTCCGGCGTGCCGGCGCTGCGTGAGGCAATCGCGCAGTGGTACGGCGACCGGGGCCTCCCTACGACCCCGGACCAGGTGCTCGTCACGTCAGGTGGCCTCGCCGCGATCGCCCTCGTAGCCCGGGCGCTCGTGCGTTCCGGCGACCGGGTGCTCGTCGAGAGCCCCACCTACCCCAACGCGATCGCGGCCTTCCGGCGCTCCGGCGGCCGGGTGGTCTCGGCTGCCGAGTGGAACGTTCCCGCTGCCCTGGCCTACGTGATCCCCGACTTCCACAACCCGACCGGACGCCTCATGTCGGACGCGGAACGGTCCGCCCTGGCCACGACGCTCCGACGCACCCGCACGGTCCCGGTCGTCGACGAGACGATGGTCGAGCTGGCGATCGACGAGGTCGCGATGCCGGCGCCCTTCGCGACGTGCTCCCGCGACGCGATCACGATCGGCAGCGCGAGCAAGGCGTTCTGGGGCGGGCTGCGCGTCGGCTGGGTCCGAGCACCCCAGGCACGGATGGGCGACCTGGTGGCCGCCCGGCTGAGCCTCGACCTCGGAGCACCCCTTCTCGAGCAGCTCGCGGTGAAGCACCTCCTCGCCGACCGGGAGACCGTGCTCGAGGCCCGGCGGGAGCAGCTTCGTGGGGCCCGTGACGTGCTGGCCGGCGCACTCGCGGAGCAGCTGCCGGACTGGAGGTTCGAGCTCCCCACCGGTGGTCAGGCGCTCTGGTGCGAGCTGCCGCTGCCGCTGTCGTCCGCGCTCACCGCGGCCGCGGAGGAGCACGGCGTGCTCCTCGCGGCCGGGCCCAGCTTCGCGCCGGAGGGCGGGATGGAGAGGCACCTGCGCCTCCCGTTCACCGCCGCCCCAGAGGTTCTGGAGGAGGCGGTGGGGCGCATCGCCGATGCGTGGGTGGCTGCCCAGCGGCGCCGCACCCGTCGGACGGGTCGGTCCCCGCTGGTCGCCTGAGGTCAGTCGGCGGTCAGGTCGACGGCGCGAACACTCACCGCGTCGATCGAGGAGCGGATCTCCTCCAACA
This sequence comes from Nocardioidaceae bacterium, assembly GCA_035699605.1. GTDB lineage: Bacteria > Actinomycetota > Actinomycetes > Propionibacteriales > Nocardioidaceae > SSC3. Next base: position 24,658 of record DASSPN010000102.1, read on the forward strand.
CGGGAGTGGGAATCGCGGAGTCGACCGACAGCGCGACGAGCGCATGGCCCCCCTTGGTGTCGCGCGCGACCTGCATGCCGGCGATGTTCACCTGGGCGTTCCCGAGAATCTGGCCGACCGTGCCGACCATGCCTGGGCGGTCCTCGTAGCGGAAGAACGCGAGGTGCTCGGTCGGCTCGATGTCGACGTCGTAGCCGTCGACCTCCACGAGCCGCTCGCGCTGGCCGATGCCGACCAGCGTGCCGGAGACCGACACCTGCGTGCCGTCGGCGAGCGTGCCGCGGATCGTGATCAGGTTGCGGTGGTCGGGGCTCTCTCCCTCGGTCACCAGCCGGACCGCGACGCCACGCTCGGCGGCCAGGAGCGGCGCGTTGACGTAGGACACCGCGTCCTCGACGACGTCGGTGAAGACGCCCTTGAGCGCAGCGAGCTCCAGGACCTTCACGTCGTACTGGGTGATCTCGCCGCGGACCTCCACGTCGAGCTGCTGGGCGACCTCGCCGGCCAGGGCGGTGAAGATGCGGCCGAGCTTCTCGGTGAGCGGGATGCCGGGGCGGACGTCCTCGGCGATGACTCCACCCTGGACGTTGACCGCGTCCGGGACGAGCTCGCCGCTCAGGGCGAGACGGACGGACTTGGCCACGGCGATGCCGGCCTTCTCCTGCGCCTCGTCGGTCGACGCACCGAGGTGTGGCGTGGCGACGACGTTCTCGAACTCGAACAGCGGGCTGTCGGTGCACGGCTCGGTTGCGAAGACATCGAGACCGGCAGCGGCGACGCGACCCTCCTTGATGGCGTTGTAGAGCGCCTGCTCGTCGACGATCCCACCGCGGGCGGCGTTCACGAGCACCAGGCTCGGCTTCACCTTCGCCAGCTGCTCCTCACCGATCAGCCCGACGGTCTCGGGGGTCTTCGGCAGGTGGACCGACATGAAGTCGGACTGTTCGAGCAGCTCGTCGAGGCTGACCAGGCGCACACCCATCTGGGCCGCGCGGCCCGCCTGGACGTAGGGGTCGTAGGCGATGACGTTCATGCCGAAGGCAGAGAGCCGCTGGGCCACCAGCACGCCGATGCGGCCGAGACCGACGATGCCGACGTTCTTCTCGTAGAGCTCGATGCCGGTGTACTTGCTGCGCTTCCACTCCCCGTTCTTCAGCGCGGCGTTGGCCGGTGCCACGTGACGTGCGGCGGCGAGCATCAGCGCCACGGCCAGCTCGGCGGCGGAGACGATGTTGGAGGTAGGGGCGTTGACGACCATGACGCCGCTCTGCGTCGCGGCCTTGACGTCCACGTTGTCGAGGCCGACCCCGGCGCGAGCGACGACCTTGAGCTTCTTGGCCGCGGCGAGGGCCTCGGCGTCGACCTTGGTGGCCGAGCGGACCAGGATCGCGTCGACGTCGGCGATGGCCGGGAGCAGCTCAGCCCGGTCAGCGCCGTTGCAGGTGCGGATCTCGAAGTCCGGTCCGAGCGCCTCGACGGTGGCGGGGCTCAGCTCTTCGGCGATGAGTACGACGGGCTTGGTCACAGTGGTTGTTCCTAGAGACTGGGTGTGTCGGCTGGCCTGGGCCTCCTCCACGCTGTGGCGCGGGAAGCCGTGCACGACGCTGTGCCCGAGACCTCACTGTACCTGATGGGCCAGGCCCGTCGACCGGGATGTCAGGCGGGCCGCGCCACCGGCCAGACGTACTCCAGGTCGTCCGGAACACCCACGAAGTGGGGTCCGTAGTGGTCCGGATCCTTGCGCAGGAGAGCCGACCGGTGGGACCGGTGGAAGGCCTCGTCGCCGAGCCACGGCGGCAGCTTTCCCGCTGCCTCCAGCTCCTCCTGCGAGCGGATCTCGGTGACCCCGACGGCCGCCAGGTCAGCCCGGATCGTTCCGGCGCAGGTGTCGGCGAAGCCGAGCTCGGTCCACACCTCGCAGCACTCGAGCCCGTAGCGGCCCAGCGCCTCCTCGAAGCCGCGCCACATGTGCACGGCGGGGTGGTGGCGCCAGCCGTAGGTCGGGACGATCAGGCCGCGGACCACCTGAATGGTCTCCACGCGCTGTTTGCCGAGTCGTTTGGCGTCCAGGACTCGGGCGGAGCGCTCGAAGTCTGGGTAGGGCAGGAACGTCTGCACGTCAGACGTAGCACCCGTCCGGACCGCAGGCGTCACCGTCGCCCATCACCTGCAACGGCTGGGACTCAGCCCATGCGCGGTCGAGCACCTGGGAGAAGACCTCAGCCGGCTGCGCGCCCGAGACGCCGTACTTCCCGTCCACCACGAAGAAGGGGACGCCGGTGATGCCGTAGGCGCGGGCCTGGGCGATGTCGGCCAGCACGGCGTCGCCGTACTCCCTCGTCCCGAGGACCTGGTCCACCCGGGCCGGGTCGAGCCCGACGTCGACCGCCACCTTGCGCAGCACATCGTGGTCACCCATCGACTCACCCCGCGAGAAGAAGGCGGCCAGGAACGCCTCCTTGAGCTCGGCCTGGCGTCCCACCTCGAGCGCGAGGTGGAGCAACCGGTGCGCGTCGATCGTCTTGCTGTGCGTGGCGTGGGCGTAGTCGAAGATCAGCCCTTCGTCCGCCGCGACCGCCTCGACCCGCGCCATCATCTGGCGGCCGTTCGCCTCGCCGCCGCCGTACTTGCGACCGAGCATCTGCGCCACCGACTCGTGGCCGACCTCGGGGGCAGTCGGGTCGAGCTCGAAGGAGCGGTAGACGACCTCGACCTGGTTGCGGTGCGGGAAGGACTCCAGCGCACGCTCGAGCCGGCGCTTGCCGATGTAGCACCAGGGGCAGACGACGTCGGACCAGATCTCGATGCGCATGACTGGTCAACCGCTACCCGGTCCTGGATCTTCCGACACGGCGTGTGAACTGCACGACGCCCCACGGTGAGCCGTGGGGCGTCGCGCTCGTGCTTGTGGTTCTGCTTCTCAGACCTGCCGTCAGATCTGGTGTGCGCCGCGGCGACCGCCGAACGCGAGAACAGCGGCTGCGCCGAGAAGCAGCATGCCCAACGCGAGGCCGGCGAGGCGGAGCGGACCGCCCGAGGCGCCGCCGATGACACCGGCCTGACCGGCGTCGACCGCGGTCGGGAGGGTGGTCTCCTCGTCGAGGACCGTGGTGCCGTCGGTCGGGCTCTCGGTCTCGCTCGGAAGCACCGTCACGGACTCGGTCGGGGTCTCGACCGGGGTCTCGGTCTCGGTCGGCGACACCGTGACGGTCTCGGTCGGCGTCTCGGTGAGCGTCGGCGTCTCGGTGATCGTCTCGGTCGGCGTCTCGGTGACCGTCGGCGTCTCGGTGATCGTCTCGGTCGGCGTCTCCGTGACCGTCGGCGTCTCCGTGATCGTCTCCGTGGGCGTCTCGGTCACGACCGGCACGTAGGACACCGCGTAGTGGCTGACCGCCTTGCCACCCGGGTAGCCGAAGGTGAGCTCGGCGACCGGCGGGTCGACGTCGATGTAGACGGGGCCGTCCCCGCTGTTCGCGCTGCCGGCCTTGACGCAGTAGCCATCGATGAGGAAGCCCTCGGGAGCCTCCACGGTGACCGTCTCCGGGTCACCCGTGGTGTTGATCTTGCCGGAGTCGAGCTCGGAGCAGACCTGGTCGTCCGCAGTGTCGGCGCCAGCTGCGCCGGCCGAGCCGGCGACGAGAGTAGTCGCGGTGAGCACGACTCCCGCGACGGCGAGGGCGGCAGCGCCGAGTCCGCGGACCGGGTCAAGACGGTGAGCAGGCTTGTAGGTGCGCACGTGTGATTCCCCTCTTCCCCCGAAGAAAGTCCCCCCGCCACGCACCCCGCGTGGACGGAAGTGATCGGGGTGAGCGCCCGAGCACTGTGGCTGACCCTACAGAGGACCTGCGAGTGCCGAAAACTCGACCGGCGTGTCGTCGTGGACCAGTGGTCGTGATGCGCGTCACGCCTTGCTGGGCAAACAGGACAAAGTCGAACAGGTCCCCGTCAGCGCACCGTGGCCTTGCGGATCGCAGACGTGCCGGCGAGGTTTCCGCTCGACGCCGGTACCGTCACGAACACCTTCCACACACCCTTCGCCTTCACCCGCTTCGCGAGCCGGAAGGTCCCGTCCGCCTTGATCGTGGTGGTGGTGAGCTTCGTGCGGCCCGTGACCGTCTTGCGCCACAGGGTCGCCGCGAGCCCCGGCTTCTTGGGCGTGGTCTTCCCCGTCACGACGAGCGCCTGCCCGGGTTTGAGCGTCCGGTCCGCGACGACCCCCGTGACCGCGGTACGCACCTGGACCGTGGTCACAGGCGACAGGCTGGGCTCGATGGAGAGGGCGCCGTCGAAGCGCCATCGGTACTGGGTCGTCACGGTGGGCTTCACGACGACGGATGCAGGAGCCCCGCCCACGGAGGTGGATGCCTGCGCGATCTCGGTGAAGTCGGACTCTCCGGCGCCCTTGGCCTCGAGACGGAGTGAAGCCTGGCCATAGTTGGTCTGGCTGTGCTCGGGATGGGCACCGCCGGTGATGGTGACACCGTTTCCGGCGGTGATCGTCGCAGCAGAGCGAGCGATCGACGTCACCGACGCCTCACGGTCGAGGTCGTACGTCGTGATGTTGCCCGCGCTTCCCACGCGGAGGCCGTCGTACCACGTCTTGGCGCCGTTGCAGCCGTAGCCGATGATGATGTTCGCGAAGCCGTCGGGACCGTTGCTCGCCAAGAAGGTGGCGATCGTGGCCGAGCCACCGTCCGGGACGACATAGGTCTGCGTGCCGGGGTCCCACTTCTTCCAGGCATAGGTCAGACCGATGACCTCGACGTCCTGCCAGCCCGTGTCGGTCGCGCCCAGTGCTGCCCGGCCCACCCAGTAGGTCCCGTCCGTGGTCCCGTTCGGCTGGTAGGTGATGTAGGCGACGCCCGACGCGTCCCCCTCGTCGCTGTCGAACTCGAGGCCCGCCACGGTCGTCGCGGCGAGGCTGTCGACGGAGAAGTAGAAACCGTGCGACTCGTTCCCGCCATGAGGGACGAACCCCCAGTAGATGTGGCCATAGGGAACGGGGTCGGTGTTGCCGATGTAGAGGAGGGAGCCCTGCTGCCCGTGGGTGAACAAGTCGTCGCATCCGACCAGGGCCTCGCCGACCGAGTCGTCCTCGGGGAAGTCCAAGCGTCCGTTCACCACCACCGTGCTGTCGGCGGATGCCACCGGCAGCGGGACGAGCGAGGTGGCGAGGAGAGCAAGGACGGAGAGGGCGACTCGGCGCATGATCGAAGTAGAGCAATCAACACAGGGAAACGCCACCCTCACGACCGTGTCGCGGGGTGGCGTTCCGAGGTGCTGGGATCAGCGGGTCGCGGTGCCCTCGGTGTAGTCGTCGTCGGTCGACTTCACCCAGCTCATGAGCTTGCGCAGCTCGCGGCCCGTGGCCTCGATCGGGTGCTGCTCGCCCTTCGCACGCAGCTCCTTGAACTCCGGCGCGCCGGCGTCCTGGTCGTCGATGAAGCGCTTGGCGAACGAGCCGTTCGGGATGTCGGCGAGAACGGCCTTCATGTTCTCCTTCACGCTCGGGTCGATCACGCGCGGTCCCGAGACGTAGTCGCCGTACTCGGCCGTGTCGGAGACCGACCAGCGCTGCTTGGCGATGCCGCCCTCGTACATCAGGTCGACGATGAGCTTGAGCTCGTGCAGGCACTCGAAGTACGCGACCTCGGGCTGGTAGCCGGCCTCGATCAGCGTCTCGAAGCCGTACTGCACCAGCTGCGAGGCGCCACCGCACAGGACGGCCTGCTCACCGAACAGGTCCGTCTCGCACTCCTCGGTGAAGGTGGTCTTGATGCCGCCGGCGCGCAGGCCGCCGATCGCCTTCGCGTAGGACAGGGCGAGGTCCCAGGCCTTGCCCGTCGCGTCCTTCTCGACGGCGACGAGCACCGGCACGCCACGGCCCTCGGTGAACTCGCGACGCACGAGGTGGCCCGGGCCCTTCGGGGCGACCATGGCCACGTCGACGCCCTCGGGCGGGGTGATGTAGCCGAAGCGGATGTTGAAACCGTGGCCGAAGAAGAGCGCGTCGCCCTCCTGCAGGTTCGGGGCCACGGCCTCGGCGTACAGCTTCCGCTGCACGTGGTCGGGCGCGAGGATCATGATCAGGTCGGCCTCGGCCGCCGCCTCGGCCGGGGTGACGACGCGCAGGCCCTCGGCCTCCGCCTTCGCGCGGCTCTTGGAGCCCTCAGGCAGACCGACGCGGACGTCGACGCCCGAGTCGCGCAGGGACAGCGAGTGGGCATGGCCCTGGCTGCCGTAGCCGAGCACCGCAACGGTGCGTCCCTGGACCACCGACAGGTCGGCGGCGTCGTCGTAGAACATCTCAGCCACGGGGGGCTCTCCTTCTTCGGTTTCTTGTTGTACGTCGGTCAGCCGGCGGCCGGCGCCGGGACGGGAACGGGCTTGAGGGTGCGGTCGGTGATCGAGCGTGACCCGCGACCGATGGCGACCATGCCGGACTGGACGAGCTCGCGGATGCCGAACGGCTCGAGCACGCGGAGGAAGGCCTCCAGCTTCTCGGCGTTGCCGGTCACCTCGATCGTCACCGCGTCCGGTGCGACGTCGACGACCTTGGCCCGGAACAGCGACACGGTCTCGAGCACGTGGCCCCGGGTCTCGGCGTCCGCCTTGACCTTCACCAGCAGTAGCTCCCGGGTCACTGACTGCGGTCCGTCGAGCTCGACGATCTTGATGACCTCGATGAGCTTGTTCAGCTGCTTGGTGACCTGCTCGAGCGGCGACTCCTCGACGTTCACGACGATGGTCATGCGCGAGATCTCGGGGTGCTCGGTCGGGCCGACCGCGAGGCTGTCGATGTTGAAGCCGCGCCGGCTGAAGAGGCCGGCGATGCGCGCCAGGACACCGGGCTTGTTCTCGACGAGAACGCTCAACGTGTGGCGGCTCACAGCTCATCCTCCTCGAACTGCGGCGCGAGGTCGCGCGCGTACTTGATGTCGTCGTTGCTGGTGCCGGCGGCGACCATGGGCCACACCATCGCGTCGCGGTGCACGCGGAAGTCGACCACGACGGGGACGTCGTTGATCTCCATCGCCTTCTCGATCGTCGCGTCGACGTCGTCGGGCGACTCGCACGAGAGTCCGACGCAGCCGTACGCGTCCGCGAGCTTCACGAAGTCCGGGATGCGCCGCGACGGGCCGGTGTGCAGGTCGGTGTTGCTGTACCGCGAGTTGTAGAACAGCGTCTGCCACTGGCGGACCATGCCCAGCGACTCGTTGTTGATGATCGCGACCTTGATCGGGATGCCCTCGATCGCGCAGGTGGCCAGCTCCTGGTTGGTCATCTGGAAGCAGCCGTCGCCGTCGACCGCCCACACCGTGGTGTCGGGCTTGCCGACCTTGGCGCCCATGGCAGCCGGGACGGAGAAGCCCATGGTCCCCAAGCCCCCGGAGTTGATCCAGGTCTGCGGGTTCTCGTAGCTGATGTAGTGCGTGGCCCACATCTGGTGCTGGCCCACACCGGCGACGTAGATCGAGTCCGGGCCGGAGATCTTGCCCAGCCGCTCGAGGACGTACTGCGGAGCGAGGGAGCCGTCGGCCGGCGCGTCGTACCCGAGGGGGTACTTGCCGCGCACGCCGTAGATGAACTTCTGCCAGCCCTCGTAGTCGCCCTGGTGCCCGGCCTCGGCCTCGGCCTGGAGCGCCACGACGAGATCGGCGATCACCTCACGGCAGTCACCCACGATCGGGACGTCGGCGTGCCGGTTCTTGCCGATCTCCGCCGGGTCGATGTCGGCGTGGATGACCTTGGCGTTCGGCGCGAACGAGCTCAGCAGGCCGGTCACGCGGTCGTCGAAGCGAGCACCGAGGCTGATGATCAGGTCCGACTTCTGCAGCCCGGCGACGGCGGCCACGGTGCCGTGCATGCCCGGCATGCCGAGGTGCTGCGGGTGGCTGTCCGGGAACGCGCCTCGCGCCATGAGCGTCGTGACCACCGGGATGCCCGTGGTCTCGGCCAGGATGCGCAGCTCCTTGGCGGCGCCGGCTCGGATCACGCCGCCGCCGACGTATAGGACGGGTCGCCTCGCCTCGACGATCAGCCGCGCAGCCTCACGCACCTGCTTCGCGTGGGGTCGCGTCACAGGGCGGTATCCGGGGAGGTTGAGCTCCGTCGGCCACTCGAAACGGGTCATCGCCTGCAGGGCGTCCTTGGCGACGTCCACGAGCACCGGGCCCGGGCGTCCGGTCGAGGCGATGTAGAACGCCTCCGCAACCGTGCGCGGGATCTCGGCGGGGTCCGTGACCAGGAAGTTGTGCTTGGTGATCGGCATCGTGATGCCGCGGATGTCCGCCTCCTGGAACGCGTCGCTGCCGATGGCGCCACTCGGGACCTGGCCGGTCACGGCCACGATCGGAACGGAGTCCATCATCGCGTCCGCGATCGGGGTGACGAGGTTCGTCGCACCTGGGCCCGACGTGGCCATGCAGACGCCGACCCTGCCGGTCGCCACGGCGTAGCCCTGGGCCGCGTGACCGGCGCCCTGCTCGTGCCGGACGAGGATGTGCCGGATCTTGCTGTCGTAGAGCGGGTCGTACGCGGGGAGGATGGCGCCGCCCGGGATGCCGAAGATGGTGTCGGCGCCGGCCGACTCGAGCGCCTTGACCAGGCTCTGCGCACCGGTGACGGTGTCGCCTGCGGGACCCTGCTCGCTCATCTCTCTCTTCCTGTCAGGTGAGGTGCTTCGTAGCCAACAAAAAACCCCCCGGCCCGTTGGGGCAAGCGAGGGGTGACGCGTGCTGACTGTTGTCTGGTCAGCGGACGCGCCGCGTCGGTACTACGAGAATCTCCAAACGCATGGGCCAACGGTCCCTTTTGGTCTGATCCCTCGTCAAGCGAGTCTAGTGGCCGTCCCAGAATCTGGGACATCGGTCCCACCATGTGTCTGGCTCAGCTCCGAGGGGCTTGACGTAAAAGAGACCGATCGGTTTCTATCTTCCCATGTACGACGTGATCGTGAAGTCAGGCCGCTGGTTCGACGGCACCGGCGGACCGTCGCAGCTGCGCCACCTCGGCATCAGCGACGGAGTCGTCCGGACGGTCTCGGCCCACCCGCTCGACGAGACCGGGTGCCCGCGGGTCATCGACGCCCGCGGCGCCTGGGTGATCCCCGGCATGGTCGACATCCACACGCACTACGACGTGGAGGTGCTCGACGGGCCGGCGCTGAGCGAGTCCGTCCGCCACGGCGTCACCACGGTGCTGCTCGGCTCCTGCTCGCTCTCGACCGTGCACGTCGGCCCGACCGACGCAGGGGACCTCTTCGGCCGGGTGGAGGCGATCCCGCGCGCCCACGTGATCGACGCCGTCGGCCGGCACCGGACCTGGACCACGGCCCACGAGTACGTCGCAGCGCTCGAGTCGCTCCCCCTCGGCCCGAACCTGGCCGCCTTCCTGGGGCACTCCGACCTTCGCGCGGCAGGCATGGGCCTGGACCGCGCGACCCGCAAGGGCGTCCGGCCGACACATGCGGAGCTGGCCACCATGCGCGCCCGGCTCAACGAGGCGCTCGACGCCGGGTTCGTCGGGATGTCCGCCCAGCAGCTGATGTTCGACAAGCTCGACGGCGAGGTGTGCCGCTCGCGGACGCTGCCCTCGACGTACGCCCGTGCCCGCGAGCGCCGTTCCCTCAACGCGATCCTGCGCGAGCGCGACCGGGTACTGCAGGCCGGTCCGGACATCACCTCGCCGAAGAGCATCGTCGCGATGGTGCTGTCGACGCTGGGCCTGTGGCGACGTCCCCTGCGCACGAGCCTGCTGTCCGCCGCCGACATCAAGGCCAACCCCCTCCTGGTGTGGATCATGGGACCCATCGCGCGGCTCATGAACCGCCTCGGCGGCAACTTCCGCTGGCAGCACCTGCCCGTCCCCTTCGAGGTGTACGCCGACGGCATCGACCTCGTCATCTTCGAGGAGCTCGGATCCGGCGCCGCCGCCCTGCACCTCGCCGACGCTGTGGAGCGCAACGCACTACTCCAGGACGAGGAGTACCGCCGGTGGTTCCGGAAGGACTACGACGCGCGGTTCGGGATGCGCGTGTGGCACCGGGACTTCTTCGACGCCGAGATCGTCGAGTGCCCTGACGACTCGGTCATCGGCAAGACGTTCGGTCAGGTCGGCCTCGACCGTGGCGGGCTGCACCCCGTGGACGCGTTCCTCGACCTCGTGGTCGAGCACGGCACGAAGCTGCGCTGGCGCACCACCATCTCCAACCACCGGCCGCGCTTCCTCGACAAGCTCGGCCGCGACCCCGGCGTCCAGCTCGGGTTCTCCGACGCGGGCGCCCATCTGCGGAACATGGCCTTCTACAACTTCGGCCTGCGGTTCCTCCGCCGGGTGCACGACGCCGAGCGCTCGGGCAGGCCCTTCCTCAGCCTCGAGCAGGCGGTCCACCGGCTCACCGGCGAGCTGGCCGACTGGTACCAGATCGACGCGGGACACCTGCGCGTCGGCGACCGCGCCGACCTGGTCGTCATCGACCCTGCCGGCCTCGACGACTCCCTCGACGCGTACGCCGAGAGCCCCGTCCCGGCCTTCGACAACCTGCCCCGCATGGTCAACAGGAACGACGCCGCCGTGCGCGCCGTGCTCGTCGGGGGACGTTACGTCTTCGGGAACGGCGAGCCGGCGCCGGTTCTCGGTACCGAGCGGACGGGCCGGTTCCTGAGGGCCGGCCAGGTCACGCCGGCCGGCCAGCGGTGACCGCCGCCCGCCGTACCCAGCAGGAACGACGCGAGAGCACGATCGCCCTGCTCGTCGACGCCACCATCGAGACGATCGCCGAGGTCGGCTACCACCGCGCCTCCCTCGGTGCTGTCCTCGCGCGTGCGGGAGTCTCCAAGGGCGGACTCTTCCGCCACTTCGAGAGCCGGCTCGACCTCGTCGTTGCGGCCGCCGCCGAGGTCAGCGCACGGCACCTCGCGGCGTTCGACGCTCTCGAGGAGGAGCAGGAGGAGCTGACCGTCGAGGAGCTGCTGCGCTTCTCCCGCGCCGAGGCCCGCGCCCCGATCAACACGGTGTGGTTCGAGCTCCTCGTGGCCGCACGCACGGACGGCGACCTGCGGGCCCGGCTGGCACCAGTCGCAGCCCAGCTGTACGCGGACATCGAGGAGCGAGCGCTCCGGGTGCTGCCCCGCCGCTCACTCGACGACGACGGCGTTCGGCTGCTGACCACCTCGCTGCTGCACATGTTCGACGGCGAGGCGATCATCCGGCACACGCTCCCCCGGCCCGAGCTGGAGGAGGCGAGGCTGTCCGCAGCCGCGGCCATGGTCGAGTGGCTGCGGGAGGGCCGCCCTGCTGGTGGCTGACGAGCTGGACCGAGCCCGACCTGAGGGACGCGCTCGGTCAGCTCATCGCCATGCGGGGGTCAGTACCTGGCCTGACCTGCGATGCCCAGCAGCGCCGTGGCGCAGTTGTCGAACGCGTCGCCGGAGTCGCGGGTCACCTGGACTGCCAGGTACATCCCCGGCTTCGCTCCGGTGCCGGTGATGGTGAGGGTCGTCTGCTTCGACGTCAGGGCTCCTGCTGCCGCTGGGAAGCTGACGACGTTCTCGTCCGTCACGCCGTCCACCTTCGTGGGCAGGCTCACCTGGTCGCCGGCCACCGGGCCCGCGGCGGCCAGTCCCTGAACTGCCACGCTGCAGCCGACTCCGGCCGCCTTGCCCAGGTAGAGGTCGACGGCGATCGGCGAGCCCGCCTTGTAGTCCGGCGGAAGGATGAAGACCCACGTGGCGTTCGACGTGGTGTCGTCGCTCGGGAACTGCAGTGCTCCGCCGCCGCTCAGGGTCGTACCGTTCGCCATGTCGGCTGCGCCCGGCATCAGCTGGATGTACCTCAGCTGGGCAGGAGTGAAGCCACCGAGCCTGGCAGCGTTCGGCGCCATCGCGATGATGTTGTTCGGAAGTCGGCCGGTCTTCGCGCTCGTCGCGACGAGCTTGCCCTTGCGGGCCTTGACGGTGGCCGTCGACTTCACGGCGTCGAGGCCGTCCACCTTGTCGGCGTTCGGGACTATCGCGCGTGCGATCGCGGGACCGCCCGCCGCAGCGGCCAGCAGGAGCGCAGCTGTGGACAGGGCGAGCGAGACATTGCCTTTGTTCATGCTCGAACCATGACGCCGTGCACGGCGTCCGGCGGGCTGCCACGCCGAAAGGACCGGTCTGGACGTGACCCGTCGGTGCGGGCTCGCCGTCACCCGTTCGGGTCTGGCGCTCGCCTGCTCCGGAGTCGTTGACTGCCGGGGTGGACGAACGCGAACGCGCGCTGGAGCGGGCACACGCACACGCCAGGTCGTGGCTGAAGAGCCTCCAGGACCGCCCTGTCACTCCGCAGGCGACCGTCGAGGAGATCACCGAGCGGCTCGGTCGAGCGCTGCCGGCCCCACCCATGCCGGCCGACGCGGTCGTGGACCTGCTGGCCGACGCGTGCGAGCCGGGGCTCACCGCGATGCCCGCCGGCCGCTTCTTCGGCTTCGTGATCGGTGGGGGCCACCCCGCTGCTCTCGCGGCGGACTGGCTCACCTCGGCCTGGGACCAGAACTCGATGCTGCGGCAGGTGACCCCGGCGCACACGGCCGTCGAGGACGTCACGCGAGCGTGGCTGCTCGACCTGCTGGGCCTCCCTGCCGATGCCGGGGTCGGGTTCGTGACCGGCGCGACGATGTCGAACTTCACGTGTCTCGCGGCCGCCCGCGAAGCGGTCTTGCGGCGGGTCGGCTGGGACACCGCGCGGGACGGGCTCAACGGCGCGCCGCGGATCCGCGTGCTCGTCGGGCAGGAGCGGCACGACACCGTCGACCTGGCTCTCCGGTACCTCGGGCTGGGGGCTCCCGAGCCGGTAGCGGCGGACGACCAAGGACGCATCGATGTCGAGCGCCTCGAGACCGCTCTCGCCGCGGACGACGGCGGCCCGGTGATCGTCGTCCTGCAGGCGGGCAACGTGCACTCCGGCGCCTTCGACCCCTTCGGTCCAGCGATCGAGGTGGCGCACCGCCACGGGGCCTGGGTGCACATCGACGGTGCCTTCGGCCTCTTCGCCGCGGCCTCCCCCGGCAAGCGGCACCTGATGGCAGGGGCGGACGGCGCCGACTCGTGGACAACGGACGCGCACAAGACCCTCAACGTCCCTTACGACTGCGGCATCGCGGTCGTCCGCGACCGCGACGACGTGCGACGCGCCATGAGCATGAGCGGCGACTACCTGATCACGGACGCGGCGGGTGACCCGTTCGAGACCGTCCCGGAGTCGTCACGACGCGGGCGCGCCTTCCCGGTGTGGGCGGTTCTCCGTGCGCTCGGGCGGCTCGGCGTGGCAGACCTCGTGGACGGGTTCTGCCGGCACGCCACCGCACTGGCGGAGGGCATCGCCACGATCGAGGGCGCAGAGATCCTCAACCAGGTCGACTTCACGCAGGTCTGCGTGTCGTTCGGCAGCGACGAGCGCACCCAGGAGGTGCTGCGCAGGGTGATGGCTGACGGCACCACCTGGATGAGCGGGTCCCGCTGGCACGACCGGGCCGTCATGAGGATCTCGGTCAGCAACTGGTGCACCACCGACGACGACGTGCAGCGGAGCCTTTCCGCCGTACGTCGAGCCGCGGAGTCGTAGCCGTCAGCCGCAGACCGCGCCGTGCGCCGCGGACTGGACGACCTTGGCGTACTTGCCGAGCACGCCCTTGGTGTACTTCGGGGCGTTCGGCGTCCAGCCGTCCTTGCGCATCGCGAGCTCGACCTCGTCGATCGTCACGTCGAGCAGCCCGTTCGCCACGTCGAGACGGATCGGGTCGCCGTCGCGGACGAACGCAATGGGACCCCCGTCAACGGCCTCGGGCGCGATGTGCCCGACGCAGAGGCCCGTCGTACCACCGGAGAAGCGGCCGTCGGTCACCAGCAGGACGTCCTTGCCGAGTCCGGCACCCTTGATCGCTCCGGTGATGGCGAGCATCTCGCGCATTCCGGGACCACCCTTGGGCCCTTCGTAACGGATGACGACGACGTCCTTCGGCTTGATGGCGCCGTCGGCAAGTGCGTCAAGCGCCGCCCGCTCGCCGTCGAAGACGCGAGCGGTGCCCTCGAAGACCTCGTCGTCGAAGCCGGCGGACTTCACCACTGCACCCTCGGGCGCAAGGGAGCCGTGCAGGATCGTGATCCCCCCGGTCTTGTGGATCGGCTTCGAGAGCTCGCGGATGATGTTGCCGTCGATGTCCGGCGGCGCGATCTCGGCGAGGTTCTCGGCCATCGTCTTGCCGGTGACCGTCAGGCAGTCGCCGTGCATGAGCCCGGCGTCGAGCAGCGCCTTCATGACCACCGGGATGCCGCCGACCTTGTCGACGTCGTTCATCACGTAGCGGCCGAACGGCTTGAGGTCACCGAGGTGCGGGACCTTCGCGCCGATGCGGGTGAAGTCGTCGAGCGTCAGGTCGACCTCGGCCTCGCGCGCCATCGCGAGCAGGTGCAGCACGGCGTTCGTCGATCCGCCCAAGGCCATGACGACGGTGATGGCGTTCTCGAACGCCTCCTTGGTCATGATCTGGCGAGCGGTGATGCCCTTGCGCAGCAGGTTGACCACGGCCTCGCCGGACTTGTGGGCGTAGCCGTCGCGTCGACGGTCGACCGCCGGCGGGGCAGCCGAGCCCGGCAGGGACATGCCGATCGCCTCGGCGACGGAGGCCATCGTGTTGGCGGTGTACATGCCACCGCAGGCACCCTCGCCAGGGCAGATGGCGCGCTCGATCTTGTCGACCTCCTCGCGCGTGATCTTGCCCGCCAGACACGCGCCGACGGCTTCGAAGGCGTCGATGATCGTGACGTCCTTCCCGTCGACCTGGCCGGGCATGATCGAGCCGGCGTAGAGGAAGACGCTGGCGAGGTCGAGGCGAGCGGCGGCCATCATCATGCCGGGCAGCGACTTGTCGCAGCCGGCGAGGAGCACGCAGCCGTCGAGCCGCTCGGCCATCATCACGGTCTCGACGGAGTCGGCGATGACCTCGCGGGACACCAGCGAGAAGTGCATGCCCTCGTGGCCCATCGAGATGCCGTCGGAGACGGAGATGGTGCCGAACTCGAGCGGGTAGCCGCCGGCCGCGTGGACGCCGTTCTTCACGGCCTTCGCCAGCCGGTCCAGGGACAGGTTGCAGGGCGTGATCTCGTTCCAGCTCGAGGCGACGCCGATCTGCGGCTTGGCGAAGTCCTCGTCACCCATGCCTACCGCCCGGAGCATGCCGCGGGCCGCGGCGCGCTCGAGACCGTCGGTGACGTCTCGTGAACGGGGCTTGATGTCGGGGGTTTCGCTCATGGCCAAAGCGTAGACGGGCGTACGTCGGCGCGCGCCGCGCGTCTCGGAGACCGACGCCGCCGGGTCTGGGGCAGTAGCGTCATCCCGATGAGCGACACGGTGCTGGGCCAGCGAGCGGTGGCGCGCTTCGCCGTGGTGTGGCAGGTCCGGATCGTCCTTGCCCTCCTGCTGATCGTGACCAACCTCGTGGGCGCGGTGGTCGTCTACTGCCTGGCGGCGCTCGTCGTACCCATGCCGGCCGTCGCCGACCCACCTCAGCTGCGGCTGGAGAACCTCGTGCTGGCTGCCTTCTACGTACCCGTCGCCGTGTTCATCGGCGGGCTGCGCGGGTGGGCGCTGACCCGGAAGATCACCAGCTGGCTGCGTGAGGGCCGCGACCCCGACGACGCCGAGCGCCGCGCGCTGCTGCGCACTCCCCTGCAGATGTTCGCCAGGCAGGCACTGCTCTGGAGCATCGCGGCCGTGCTGTTCGGCGCGTACAACGCCCAGGAGAGCATCGAGCTCGGCTGGCTCGTCGCGCTCATCGTCGGCCTGGCCGGACTGTCCACCTGCTCCGTGGCCTACCTGCTGACGGAGCGCGCCCTGCGCCCCATGGTTCGACGAGCGCTCGCCAGCGGGCTGCCCAAGCGTCTCGGGGTCCGGCCGGTGGCCGTGCGCGCGGTGCTCGCCTGGCTCCTCGGCAGCGGCATCTCCACTCTCGGCGTCGTCCTGGTCGGGCTCTCCGCCATCAGCGTTCTCACCGAGGACGAGGTCACCGAGGACGACCTGTCGATCACGATGATCGTGCTCGGCGGTATCGCGTTCGTGATCGGGGGCCTCACGGCGTACCTCGCGGCGAAGGCGACGTCGGACCCGGTCCGAGCGCTGCGTCGAGCCGTGGCCGCCGTGGGTGAGGGCAAGCTCGACGTCGAGGTCCCGATCTACGACGGCACCGAGATCGGCATCCTGCAGGCCGGCTTCAACGAGATGGTCGCGGGGCTCCGGGAGCGTGAGCGGATCCGCGACCTGTTCGGACGGCACGTCGGTGACGACGTCGCGATGCGTGCGCTCACTCGTGGCGTCGAGCTCGGCGGCGAGGTGCGCGAGGTCGCCGTCCTGTTCGTCGACGTCGTGGGCTCCACGTCACTCGCCGAGAAGCTGCCCCCCGACGAGGTCGTCGCCGTGCTCAACCGCTTCTTCGACGTGGTCATCGACGTCGTGCACGAGTACGACGGCTGGATCAACAAGTTCGAGGGTGATGCAGCCCTCGCGATCTGGGGCGCCCCGGTCGCCGTCGAGGACCGCGACAGCAGGATCCTCGCCGCGGCGCGGGTGATGGGCGAGCGGCTCGCACGCGCTGTGCCCGAGGTCGGCGCGGGCATCGGGGTCTCGTCGGGCATGGCCGTCGCCGGGAACGTCGGCGCCGCGGAACGCTACGAGTACACCGTGATCGGCGACCCCGTGAACGAGGCCGCTCGCCTCACGGACGTCGCCAAGACCGTCCCCCGCGGTGTCGTGGCCAACGCGCGCCTCGTCGACGGCGCGAGCCAGGACGAGGCGGCACGCTGGACCCCCCTCGAGCCGGTCGTGGTCCGTGGGCGCACCGAGCCGACTCCCCTCGCGACCCCACGCGACTGACCTGCGCAACGGTACGTTTGGCCGGTGAACCTCCAGGCGGCGGTGAACCGCAAGCTCGAGTGGCTTCCGGTCCCCTGGCGCGTCCGGGCGGCGCTGAGCGTCGGCTTGTCGGTGGCCAACCTGATCGCGTTGCTCCTGGTCTTCCTGCTGCTGTACCTCGAGCTCGTCCCGCTTCCCGACGTCGCCGATCCCGGCGACCTGCGGCGCAACAACTTCATCCTGGCGCTGGTCCTCGTGGCGCTCCTGGGCCTCGCTGGCCTGTTCTACGCAATCCGGGACGTGGAGCCGATGGTGCGGCTGCTGGAGTCGCCCGAGCGACCGACCGACGAGCAGCGCCTCAAGGTGCTCGACGCGCCGCTGTTGTTCTTCGTCCGGCAGGCCGTGCTCTGGGCGATCAGCGCCGCCTGTTTCGGCGTCTACAACGCGGCCGCCGACCCCGAGCTGGGCCTCTCGGTCGCACTCGTCGTGGCGCTCGCGGGCCTGTCGGTCAGCAGCGTCACGTACCTGGTGACCGAGAGGTCGTTCCGTCCGCTTGCCGGCACTGTCCTCGCGTACGGCCTCCCGGAACGCCTGGGGGTACGCCGGGTCGCGACGCGACTGATCTTCGCGTGGGCCCTCGGCACCGGGATCGCGCTGTTCGGCATCATCGTCATCGGTGTCTCGGTGCTGACCGACCCGCAGGACGCGACCGTTCGTCAGCTGGCGATCACGATGGTGGTGCTCGGTGCGGCGGCCCTCGTCGTCGGCTCGGTCACCAACGTCATGGCAGCGCGCGCGAGCACCGACCCGATCCTGGCGTTGCGGCAGGGCGTCGCGAACGTCCGTGCCGGAGACTTCGACACCCGGGTCCACATCTACGACGGCACCGAGATCGGAGTGCTCCAGGCCGGCTTCAACGACATGGTCACCGGCCTCCAGGAGCGGGAGACGATTCGTGAGCTCTTCGGCAAGCACGTCGGCGACGACGTGGCCAGGCAGGCGCTGGAGGGCGGGGTCGAGCTCGGCGGCGAGGTGCGCGAGGTCGCCGTGCTGTTCGTCGACATCGTGGGGTCCACGACTCTCGCCGAGGACCTCCCCCCGGAACGGGTCGTCGGCCTGCTGAACCGGTTCTTCGACGTGGTCATCGATGTCGTGCACCAGTACGACGGGTGGATCAACAAGTTCCAGGGCGACGCGGCCCTCGCGATCTGGGGGGCGCCGACCGAGGTCGCCGAGCGGGACTCGTTGGTGCTCGCCGCCGCCCGCGTGATGGGACGTCGGCTACGTGAGGAGGTGCCGGAGCTGAGCGCGGGCATCGGTGTCTCCGCCGGACGCGCGGTGGCGGGCAACGTGGGCGCGGCCGAACGCTACGAGTACACCGTCATCGGTGATCCCGTGAACGAGGCGGCCCGGCTCACCGACGTCGCGAAGACCGTGCCCGGCGGCGTGGTCGCCAACGCGAAGCTGCTTCTGACAGCCGGCGGGGACGAGGTGCACTGGTGGAGCAGGCTCGAGCCCGTCGTCGTACGCGGGAAGACCGAGGCGACCGAGGTCGCCGCGCCCCGGCTGAACCTTCCTTCCTGACCCGTCAGACCGTCGCGGCCCGCACGCACAGCACGTCGGGCAGGTGCTCGGCCACGACCTGCCACGAGTCACCCTCGTCCGCGCTGGCGAAGACCGTGCCGTCGCGGCTGCCGAAGTACACGCCCACCGGGTCTGCGTCGTCGGTGCACATCGCGTCCCGCATCACCCCGCTGAAGAAGCTGCGGTCCGGCAGTCCCTTGCCAAGTGCCTCCCAGGTCTCCCCCCTGTCGCGGGAGCGGTAGACGCGGCAGTCACCGTCGACCGGGAAGCGGCCGTCCGAGGCGGCCAGGGGGAAGAGCCAGACGGTCCCGTCGCTGCGCGGATGGGTCACGACCGGGAACCCGAACTCGCTCGGCAAGCCGTCGGCGATCGAGTTCCAGGTGTCGCCGTTGTCGTCGCTGCGGTAGACCCCGCCGTGGTTCTGCGCGTACAGCACGCGGTGCTCGGTGGCGCTCCGCGCGACCTTGTGCACGCACTGCCCGAACTCGGGGTACTGCTGGTCCTCCGGGTTGAATTCCGCCTTGATGCCGACATTGGCCGGCGCCCACGACGTACCGCCGTCGAAGGTGCGGTAGACGCCACCCGTGGACATGGCCACGGTCACCTCCTGGGGATCCGTCGGATGCGGCAGGACCGTGTGGATCGCCTGGCCGCCGAAGCCGGCGCCCCACTCCTCCCGGTGGGGGTGGTCCCACAGGGATCGCACCATCTCGAAGTGCTCCCCGTTGTCGGTGGAGCGGAAGAGGGCGGAGGGCTCGGTGCCCGCCCAGACGACACCTGGCTCGGACTGCGACGGAGCCAGGGCCCAGACCGCCTCGAGGGACCGTCCGGTGTCCTCCGGGAAGCGCACCTCGCCCTCGGGTGTGGTGTCCCACGTCTTCCCGAGGTCGTCGGAACGCCGCACCTGCGGGCCCCAGTGCCAGTGCTTGGTCCCGGCGAGCAGCCGAGGACTTCCGGAGCGCGTGTCGATGGCCACCGACGGCACCTCGGCCATCAGCTCGTCCGGCCCGTCCACCGTCCAGTCCTGGCGGTCCTGGCTCCGGGCGATCCACAGTCCCTTGCGGGTGCCGATCATGAGCACGGTCTCGGGCATGGCTCCTCCTCGCGCGTTGGGGTCTGGACTGTAGACCCGACCACCGACGGAAACTCATCGCCGCCGGGGTGCCCCAGTTCACATGAATGTCACACTACGTTGATGCGGGCGAAGCCCGGGAGCACTAGGTTTCAGACTCAGGTAGCATCCTTCCCCCACCCGGAGCGCCACCATGAATGTCTGGAAACTCGTCCAAGCAGTGAAGGACTGGCCCGTCACCAGCCAGCAGGCGGCGCGTCGCAACGCGCTGGTGGCATCCACGGCCCTGACCCAGCTCCGCATCGAACGAGCCGAGATCGAGGCCTTCGTCGAGGCGGCAGCTGCCCGGCACGAGGTTCGTGCCAACCGCGCCGCAGCAGTGAAGCTCGCCTGACCCGACCGTGACCCCCGGACGAGGCTTACGCAGCCCTCGACGGCAGGTCCCCCGGTAGGTTCGAGGGCGTGAAGCCCCTCGCGCTCCTCGTCGCACCCCTCCTTCTTCTCACCTCCTGCGCCGACGACCCGGCGGGAGACCCCGACGGTCTCGGGACGGTCTCCCCCGCGCCGCAGCCCTCGACCCGCACCGGCGAGCCGTCGACGACCATCGAGCCGTCCGGCCCGCGCGTGGTGGGCACCGTCGCCACCGGTCTCGCAGCGCCCTGGGGCGTCACCTTCCTGCCCGACGGCTCGGCACTCGTCAGCGAGCGCGACACGACGAGAGTCGTGTCGATCGCACCTTCGGGCCGGGTGCGCGAGGTCGGGCGCCTGTCGATCGCTGCTCCTCGGGGCGAGGCCGGACTGCTCGGCCTGGCCGCGTCGCCGTCGTTCGACGAGGACGGCCTGGTCTACGCCTACGTCTCGACGGCCGAGGACAACCGCGTCGTCCGCATGGAGTACGACGGGAAGAGGCTCGGTGCGCCTGAGGACGTGCTGACCGGGATCCCAAACGGCTTCATCCACGACGGTGGTCGGCTGCTCTTCGACGACGACGGGAACCTGTTCGTGTCCACCGGCGAGATCGGCGAGCGCGAGCGCGCCCAGGACGCCGACGACCTGGCCGGCAAGATCCTGCACATCACCCCTGACGGCGAACCGGCGCCGGACAACCCGGTCTCCGGCTCGCCGGTGTGGACGATGGGCCACCGCAACGTGCAGGGCCTGGCCTTCGACGACGCCGGTCGGCTCTGGGCCACTGAGTTCGGGCAGAACACCTGGGACGAGCTCAACCTCATCGAGCGCGGCCGCAACTACGGCTGGCCCGTGCACGAAGGCAAGGCGGACGACGACAGCTACCGGAACCCGCACGTCCAGTGGCGGACCTCGGAGGCCTCCCCCTCGGGCCTCGCCTTCGTCGACGGGGCGCTCTGGGCTGCCTCCCTGCGCGGCGAGCGCCTCTGGCGGGTCCCGGTCACCGAGGACGGCGTGGGACAGCCCGAGGACTTCTTCGTCGGCGACTACGGCCGGATCCGGACGATCGTCGTCGCTCCCGACGGTCTGCTGTGGGTCACCACGAGCAACCGCGACGGCAGGGGGACTCCTGCCGCCGACGACGACCGGATCCTGCTCGTTCAGCCCTGACGGCGCACCCCGCTCGGCGGCATCCCGCGAGCCCGCTTGAAGGCTCGGCTGAATGCCTCCTCCGCCTCGTAGCCCACCCGGTGTGCGACCGCAGCGACGCTGAGCTCGGTGGTTCGCAGCAGGTCCTCGGCGACGTGCATGCGCCACTCGGCCAGATAGCGGATCGGCGAGAGACCGAGAGCCGCACGGAACCGCTCGTCGAGCAGCGACACCGACACGTGAGCGGTGTGGGCCAGGTCGATCAGCGTCCACTTGCGATCGGGGTCTCCGTGGATCGCGGCCAGTGCCGGCGCGAGCACCGGGTCTCGCAGCGCGGCGACCCACCCCGACTCCGAGGCGGGCGCTTTCGCCAGGTGCAGCTTCAGCATCTCCACCAGGAGCAGCTCGGGCACCTGGGTGGGAGCCTCGAAGTGCCGGTCCGACACGAGAGCGGTCTGTTGCGCGGCGTACTCGATGCTGGCCTGGACCCAGTCGCGCGCGGGACCCTCGGGCGGCGACACCACGAACACCGACGGCAGCGCGCGGAGCCGAGGGTCGAAGAGGGGGTCCCGGCAGGCGAGGTACCCGCAGACGATGTGGGTCGGCTCGCCGCCCTGCCCGTGCTGCACCACAGGCATCTCCGCCCACGGCGGGTCCTCGAGCAGTCCCGCCATCGGCGCGAGGTCAGCGGCCTCGCGTCCGCCCATGCGGTGCGTGTCGCCGTACGGCAGGACGATCACGTCGCCGGCATCTGCCCACCGTCGCTCCGAGTCATCCGTCTCGATCCAGGCGCGACCCGAGGCGATGACGTGGAACAGGACGATCCGCTCCTCCCCCGGAGCCAGCACCGCGGTCGCGTCGGCGGCCGGGATCGACTCGTAGGCCCACGCCTCGGTGTAGACGCCCCGCAGGAAGATCGCGCCGTGCAGCTTGAGGCCGGCCACCGCCCTGGCGAGAGCAGTGCTGGCATCCCGGTCAGGTGCCCTGGCTGAGCGGTCATGGCCCTCGAGGACATCCGCCATGAGACTCATGATGTCCACCGACGGGCGGGACCGGAAGGCCCCGCAGCACACGTAAGGAGTTCGACATGCCTCTCTTCATGGACGTGCACGAGACCCTTCCTGACGGAGCAACGGCGACCGACGTGGCGGGTGCGCACGAGGCCGACCTGAAGATCCAGGACGAGTACGGCGTGAAGTACCTGCGCTACTGGGTCGACGAGGCGAACGGCAAGGTGTTCTGCCTGGCCGAGGCGCCGAACGCCGACGCCGCCATCGCAGTCCACCGTGACGCCCACGGCCTCCTCGCCGACAAGATCTACGAGGTCGTCGAGGGCAGCTGATGCAGCAGTAGCATCCGAGCGTGCTGCTCGAACGCGGCTCGCAGCTGCAGACGCTGAGCCTTCTCGTGGACGACGCCCGGGCGGGTCGGGGTTCCGTCGCGCTGGTCGAGGGTGAGGCAGGGTGCGGGAAGAGCACCCTGCTGCGGGCCGGGACGAGCGCCATGGACTCCTGGTGGGGATACTGCGACCCGCTGTCCACCCCGCGCCCGCTCGGGCCGCTGCTCGACATCGCGTCACAGGTGCCGGGCCTCGTCCTGGGTGTCGACCCGTTCGAGGCGTACGACGTCCTGCTGCGACTGGCCCGTGACCGGGTCGACCCGGTGGCGATCGTCGTCGAGGACGTCCACTGGGCCGACGAGGCGACGCTGGGGATGCTGTTGCACCTCGGTCGGCGGATCACCGACACGCATGCCGTCGTCGCCGTGAGCTTCCGGGGCGACGAGGTGTCGCCGAGCCTCCGTCGCATGCTGGGCGACCTGGGGCGGCACCCGCACACCCACCGCCTCGAGGTCGGCCCGCTCTCCCTCGGCTCCGTCCTCGAGCTCGCCGGTCCGGCCGGGCTCGACGCAGCCGCGCTGCACGCTGCTACGGCAGGCAACCCGTTCTTCGTCTCGGAGATCGTCGCGTCCGGCGGTGACGTCCCCGCCAACGTCCGCGACGCGGTGCTCGCCCGCAACGCTGCGCTCCCGGCGGCCGCCCGGGACACCATCGAGCTGGTGTCTGCCGAGCCCCGGGGGCTCGAGCTCGAGCACGTGCCCGGTGTCGACGCCACCCGCGGAGTGCTGGCGGTCGCCGACGGTGTGGTGCGGTTCCGCCACGACCTGGCCCGCCGCACGACGTACGACTCCCTTGCTCCCGACCGCAGGGTCCAGCTGCACCGCCGGCTGCTCGGGCTGCTCGCGGGCTCGCGTGACGTCGCCCGACTCGCGCACCACGCCGTGGGCACGCGCGACCCCGCACTCGTCGTGGCCCACGCCTGGCCCGCCGCCGCGGAGGCGCTCGCCCGCGGAGCCCACCTGGAGGCGCTCGCCCTCTACCAGGCGGTGTCGGCGCAGGAGAGCGTGCTCACCTCCGAGCAGCGCACCCAGGTGCTGCTCGAGGTCGCCGACACCCTCAGCCGTCTCGACCTCCAGGAGCGCTCGACCGACACCGCACGACGCGCCGTCGGCGAGGCGGAGCGCAGCGGCGACACGTTGCTGCTCGGGAAGGCGCGGTTCATGCTCGCCCGTGCGCTGTGGCGAACCGGGGCGTCTGCCGAGGCGGGCGACGTCGGCGAGCAGGCCGTGGTCACGCTGCGACCCCTCGGCCCCACCTCAGCACTGGCCGACGCGCTCCGGGGGGCGGCACAGGCGCAGATGCTGGCGCGGCACCACCTTCCGGCTCTCACCCGAGTGCGCCAAGCGGCCGACGTCGCCGCTCAGGTCGGGGACGAGGCTGCATCGATCCGTGCCGAGCTCATCGAGGGCACCATCGAGCTGGTCACCGGCGATCCCGACCGTGGCGTCGAGCTCCTGCTCTCCTCGCTCGAGCGGGCGCGACGCCGCGACGACCGCCAGATCGTGGTCGAGTCGCTCGGCATGCTGGGTAGTGGCGGCGGCGAGGCCAGGCTCTACGACCGCGCCTACCGCTGTCTCACCGAGCTCAGCGCGATGGCCCAGGACCGCAACCACGACTACCAGGTCGCGTACTCGACGTCCTGGCAGGCACGCATCCGCTGCGAGCAGGGCCGGTTCGACGAAGCGCTCGCCCTCGCCGAGCCACTGACCGAGTCGCAGGGCTCGCCGATCAGCCTCGCCACCGCCCTCGGCGTCGTCGGCCGGGTCAGGGTTCGACGCGGCGACGCCGACGCGATGGCACCGTTGGACCGCGTGGTCGCGCTGACGGGGCTGGAGCTCCAGCATCGCTGGGTCTCGCTCTGCGCGCTCGCTGAGCTGCACTGGCTCGCCGGCGACCTCGAGGCCGGGCGGAACGCCGTACGCGACGCCTATGCGCAGTCCCTCACCACCGACAGCCCATGGGCACAGGGTGAGCTCGGGTACTGGCTGTGGCGCAACGAGGGCCTCGACGTCCCGCCGCCCCTCGCCGCGAAGCCCTTCGCCGCGCACATGCGGGGGGACTGGGCGGCTGCCGCCGACCTGTGGGCGGGGATCGGTTGCCCGTACGAGCAGGCGCTCGCCCTGCTCGACGGCGACGCGGACGCCGTGCTCTCCGGGCTCGCCCTCCTCGACCGCCTGGGCGCCCGGCCGCTGGCCGTCCGAGCCCGGCGTCGCCTTGCGGACCTCGGCGTCGGGCGCGCGCCTCGCCGTACGACGCTCGCCCATCCCCTCGGTCTCACCGAGCGGGAGGCCGAGGTCCACGCGCTGCTGCGTGAAGGCCTCACCAACGCCGAGATCGCCGACCGCCTCGTCCTGTCGACGCGGACCGTGGACCACCATGTCTCCGCCGTGCTCCGCAAGACCGGTGTGTCCTCACGCAGCGAGCTGCGGGACGGCTTCAGCAGCTCCTAGGTCAGCTTCTCCAGGATCAGCTCCCGAACGCGGGCAGCATCTGCTTGGCCCTTCATCTCCTGCATGACCGAGCCGATCAGGGCGCCGGCAGCGGCGACCTTGCCGTCACGGATCTTGTCGGCGACGTCGGGGTTGGCGGCGATCGCACGGTCGACCGCATCGGACAGTGCGCCCTCGTCGGAGACGACGGCAAGGCCGCGCGCGGTGACGACCTCGTCGGGCGAGCCCTCGCCGGCGAGGACCCCGTCGAAGACCTGACGTGCGAGCTTGTCGTTGATCTTGCCCTCGTCGACGAGCGCCTGGATGCGGGCGACGTCTGCCGGGCTGATCGCGAGGTCGGCCAGCTCGACGCCCTGCTCGTTCGCGCGGCGGGCGAGCTCGGAGAGCCACCACTTCCGGGCGGCCTGAGGTGCGGCTCCTGCGGCGACCGTCTGCTCGACGAGTACGACGGCACCGGCGCCGACCGTGTCGCGCATCTCGAGGTCGGAGAAGCCCCACTCGGCCTGCAGCCGGGCGCGGCGCTCACGCGGAGGTTCGGGCAGCGTGGCCCGGAGCTCCTCGACCCATTCCCGGCTCGGCGCGACCGGCACGAGGTCGGGCTCGGGGAAGTAGCGGTAGTCCTCGGCCTCCTCCTTCGAGCGGCCCGGCGTCGTCGCACCGGTGTCCTCGTGGAAGTGCCGGGTCTCCTGGGTCACCGCGCCACCGTCGAGCAGGATGGCGGCGTGGCGAGCGGCCTCGAAGCGTACGGCGCGCTCGACCGAGCGGAGCGAGTTCACGTTCTTGGTCTCCGACCGCTTGCCGTACGGCGCGTCGGGCGACTCGCGCAGGGAGAGGTTCACGTCGCAGCGCAGCGAGCCCTGCTCCATGCGGACGTCGGACACCCCGAGGCCGAGCAGCAGCTCGCGCAGGTGGGCGACGTACGCCTTGGCGACCAGCGGCGCCAGGGCACCGGTGCCCTCGATCGGCTTGGTGACGATCTCGATGAGGGGGATGCCGGCGCGGTTGTAGTCGAGCAGGGAGAAGTCGGCGCCGTGGATCCGTCCGGTGTCCCCGCCGACGTGCAGCGACTTTCCGGTGTCCTCCTCCATGTGCGCCCGCTCGATCGGGATGCGGTACGTCGTTCCCTCCACCTCCACCTCGGTCCAGCCGTCGAACGCGATCGGCTCGTCGTACTGGGAGGTCTGGAAGTTCTTCGGCATGTCCGGGTAGAAGTAGTTCTTCCGGGCGAAGCGGCACCACTCGGCGATCTGGCAGTTCAGCGCCAGGCCGATCCGGATCGCCGACTCCACTGCCTTCCTGTTCACGACCGGCATCGAACCGGGCAGGCCGAGGCAGGTCGGGCAGACCTGGGAGTTGGGCTCGGCGCCGAACTCGGTGGAGCACCCGCAGAACATCTTCGACACGGTGTTGAGCTCGACGTGGACCTCGAGGCCGAGGACCGGGTCGAACTTCTCCATCGCCTCCTCGAAGGAGACCTGGGTCGTCGTCACGCCGACACCTCCTGGGGAACGAGCGGGCCGCCCCACTGCTGGAGCAGCAGGGCCTCGAGGGCGGCACCGACGCGGTACAGCCGGTCGTCGGCCAGCGCAGGGGCGATGATCTGGAACCCGGCCGGCAGGCCGTCCTCGTCGGCAAGGCCGCTGGGCAGCGACATCGCGGGGACTCCGGCGAGGTTGGCCGGGATCGTGGCGACGTCGTTGAGGTACATCGCGACCGGGTCGTCGAGCTTGTCGCCGAGCGGGAACGCCGTCGTCGGCGCCGTGGGCGAGACGAGGACGTCGACCTGGCCGAAGGCGGCCTCGAAGTCGCGGGCGATCAGCGTGCGGACCTTCTGCGCCTGACCGTAGTAGGCGTCGTAGTAGCCGCTGGACAGCGCGTAGGTTCCGAGGATGATGCGCCGCTTCACCTCGTCGCCGAAGCCGGCGTCGCGGGTCGCACGCATCACCTCCTCGGCCGACGGCGAGCCCTCGGGCACGACGCGCAGTCCGTAGCGCATCGCGTCGAAGCGCGCCAGGTTGCTCGAGGCCTCCGCGGGAAGGATCAGGTAGTACGTCGCGAGTGCGTGCTTGAACGACGGGCACGACACCTCGACCGTCTCGGCGCCCGCTTTCACGAGCAGCTCGAGCGCCTCGTCGAATCGGGCCTGCACGCCGGGCTGGTAGCCCTCGCCGCCCAGCTCCTTGATGACCCCGATGCGGACACCGGACATGTCTCCGCTCGCGCCCTGCTGTGCCGACTCGACCAGCGAGTGGATCGGGTCCTTGATCGACGTCGAGTCGAGCGGGTCGTGGCCGCCGATGATCTCGTGCAGCAGCGCCGAGTCGATGACCGTGCGGGTCACCGGGCCGACCTGGTCGAGCGAGTTGGCAAGGGCCACGAGACCGTAGCGGCTGACCCCGCCGTACGTCGGCTTCACCCCGACCGTGCCGGTGACCGCAGCGGGCTGGCGGATCGAGCCGCCGGTGTCGGTGCCCAGTGCCCAGGGCGCTTCGAAGGCCGCGACCGCAGCCGCCGAGCCGCCACCGGAGCCGCCGGGGATACGGGTGTGGTCCCACGGGTTCTTGGTCGGGCCGTAAGCCGAGTGCTCGGTCGACGACCCCATCGCGAACTCGTCCATGTTGGTCTTGCCGAGGATCGGGAGGCCGGCCTCCTTCACCAGGCGCACCGTCGTCGCGTCGTACGGCGGCACCCAGCCCTCGAGGATCTTCGACCCGCAGGTGGTGGGCAGGCCGGTGGTGGCGAGCACGTCCTTGACCGCGATCGGCACGCCGTCGAGAGCCGACCGCGTCTGGCCGGCGGCGCGGCGCTCGTCGGACTCACGGGCGGCTTGCAGGGCGCCTTCGGCGTCGATGTGCAGGAAGGCGTGGATCTCGACGTCGACGGCGGCCATCCGGTCCAGGAACGCCTGGGTGATCTCGACGCTGGTGGTGTCGCCGTCGGCCAGCAGGTTGGCCAGGCCTTCCGCGCTCACCCGGGTGGGGTCGTGGCTCATGCTTCCTCCCCCAGGATCCGGGGTACGGCGAACCGCTGCCCCTCGACCTCGGGCGCCCCGGACAGCGCCTGCTCGGGCGTCAGGCTCGGCGTCACGACGTCCTCACGGAACACGTTGGTGAGCGGTAGGGCGTGCGAGGTCGGGGGTACGTCGGCGGCCGCTACCTCGCTGATCGACTTGATGGAGTCGAGGATGACCGCCAGCTGGGGAGCCAGGTGGTCGAGCTCGGCCTCGTCCAGGTCGATCCGCGCCAGGTCGGCCAGGTGCGCGACGTCGTCACGGGTGATCTCGGGCATGGCCGCAATCCTATGAGTCGCGAGCGGGTGCGCTCCGCCCGGGACGAGGGAGAAGGGCGAGAGGGTTGGCCCCGGAGGGCCAACCCTCTACTTCCGTGACCTGTCCTCTTCCGGATTTCCCCACCCGGAGTCACGGCGTGCCACCCCGGCAACGCTTCCGTGTGTCATCGGCTCCACCCCTTCGTGACATCCCCCGACATCACGGTAAAGACGGGAAACAGGGCGTTTCTAGTGGCCAAAAGGGGACATAGCGACGAGGCATTCCCGACCTATCCTGTTTTGCCGGGAAAGGCACGACGTGACTCATATTCAGGTCCACCGATACCGGGACATTCCCTGTCTCGCCGGACCTTCACACCAGGGCGCGCGCGGCCTCCGGTCCGTCGTTCAGCAGCACGAGGAAACCCTCCTCGTCGAGGATCGGCACACCGAACTGCTCCGCCTTCTCCGCCTTCGAACCTGGCGAGTCCCCCACCACCACGAAAGCGGTGCTCTTCGACACCGACGACGCGGCCTTTCCGCCGCGGCTGATGATCGCCTCCTTGGCACCGTCGCGGCTGAAGCCGGTGAGCGAGCCGGTCACGACGACGGACAGGCCCTCGAGGTTCCTCGGCGTCGACTCGTCGCGCTCGTCCTCGAGGCTGACCCCGGCCGCCTTCCACTTCTCGACGATCTCGACGTGCCAGTCCTCCTCGAACCAGGCGCGCACGGCTTCCGCGATGGTCAGCCCGACACCTTCCGTGCCCGCGATCTGCTCGAGAGAGGCCGTGCGGATCGCGTCGAGGGAGCCGAACTCGGTCGCCAGCGCCCGCGCCGCGGTCGGTCCGACGTGGCGGATCGACAGGCCGACGATCGCGCGCCAGAGCGGGCGGGTCTTGGCACCCTCGAGGTTGGCCAGCAAGCGCTCGCCGTTGGCGGAGACCTGGATGCCGTCCTCCCCCTTCTTCGGCGCGCGGGTGAACAGCGGCACCCGCAGCAGCTTGTCGCGGTCGAGCGAGAACAGGTCGCCCTCGTTCTCGATGACTCCGGCCTCGAGCAGCGCGACCGCTGCCTCGTAGCCGAGCCCCTCGATGTCGAAGGCACCGCGACCCGCGACGTGAAAGACGCGCTCCCGCACCTGGGCGACGCAGTAGCGGTGGTTGGGGCAGCGCATGTCGGCGTCGCCCTCCTTCTGCTGGACCAGCGTCGTGCCGCACGACGGACACTCGGTCGGCATCACCCACTCGGGCAGCCCCTCGGGTCGCAGGTCGAGGACCGGGCCGAGGATCTCAGGGATGACGTCGCCGGCCTTGCGGAGGATCACCGTGTCGCCGGGGCGGACGTCCTTGCGCTTCACCTCGTGGGCGTTGTGCAGCGTCGCCATCTCGACGGTCGACCCGGCCACCAGCGTCGGCTCCATCCGGCCGAACGGGGTCACCCGGCCGGTGCGACCGGTGTTCACGAGGATCTCGAGCAGCTTGGTGTTGACCTGCTCGGGTGGGTACTTGAACGCGATCGCCCACCGCGGCGCCCGGGACGTCGAGCCGAGCCGGCGCTGCAGCGCGACCTGGTCGACCTTGACCACGACCCCGTCGATCTCGTGCTCGACCACGTCGTGGCGGTGCTCGCCGTAGTGCTCGACGTACTTCTTCACGGCGGCGAGGTCGGGGACGACCTTGACGTGGTTGCTGGTCGGCAGGCCCCACGCCTTCAGGGCTTCGTAGGCCGAGGACTGCCGGTCGACGTCGAACCCGTCGCGGTAGCCGATCCCGTGGCAGACCATCGCCAGCTCACGAGTGGCCGTGATGCGTGGGTCCTTCTGCCGCAGCGATCCCGCAGCGGAGTTGCGCGGGTTGGCGAACGGCTGCTTGCCCGCGTCGAGCAGCGACTGGTTGAGCTTGTCGAACGCGGCGACGGACAGGAAGATCTCGCCGCGCACCTCGACCCGAGCAGGGACCGGGAACTCGTCGGACGGCGTCAGCCGGTGCGGGATGTTCGCGATGGTCTTCACGTTGGGCGTGACGTCCTCACCCGTGCGACCGTCACCGCGCGTCGCGGCGCGGACGAGCCTGCCGTCGTCGTACAGCAGGTTGATCGCGAGGCCGTCGACCTTCAGCTCGCAGAGGAACTCCGGCTCCACGCCGTCGCGTGCGATCCGCGCGGCCCAGGCGTCGAGCTCCTCGAAGGTGAAGGCGTTGTCGAGGCTCATCATCCGCTCGAGGTGGTCGACCGCACCGAACTCGGTGGAGAACGTGCCGCCGACGGTCTGGGTCGGTGAGTCCGGGGTCCGCAGGTCCGGCCACTGCTCCTCGAGCTCCTGCAGCCGCCGCATGAGCTTGTCGTAGTCGGCGTCGGCCAGGGTCGGGTTGTCCTGCACGAAGTACAGCCAGCGTGCCTCCTCGACCTTCTCGGCGAGCTGCTGGTGCTCCTCGCGAGCCTCGGCGGGTGCGGCCTGTACGTCGGTCATGAGGCCATCTTGCCGCCTGGCTCCGACAAGGGTTCAGCCCGGCATGCCAGGCCCTAGCCGTGGGAGTCGGGGAGTCGTAGATTGCAGGAGTATCAGCGCCTCACGCGGAGTGGGAGCCGACGCGTGGCCGAACCGTACGACCCCGTCCGTGCGCGGAGACGAGTTCTCGTCAGCGGCGTTGTGCAGGGCGTCGGTTTCCGGCCACACGCGTACGCCCTGGCGACGTCGCTCCACCTGTCGGGGTCGGTGTGGAACACCGGCAGCGGCGTCGTCGTCGAGGTGGAAGGTGATGCTCCCGGTGTCCAAGATTTCTGCCTCCGGATCGGGACGGAGGCCCCACCGCTCGCCGTCGTCTCCGAGGTGTCCTGGCAGGACCTCCCTCCTCTCGGGGGCACGGGCTTCACGATCCTGGAGTCCGCGCACTCCGTAGGTCGCACGTTCGTCTCCCCTGACGTCACCGTCTGCGACGACTGCCTCGCGGACCTCGTCGACCCGGCGAACCGGAGGTACCGGCACCCGTTCGTGACGTGCACGAACTGCGGGCCGCGCTTCACGGTCGTCACCGCTCTTCCCTACGACCGGCCCGCGACGACGATGGCGGGCTTCCCGATGTGCCAGGCATGCGCGCAGGAGTACGGCGACCCGGCCGACCGTCGCTTCCACGCGCAGACCGTCTGCTGTCCTCACTGCGGTCCGCAGCTCAGGCTGCAGCGTGAGCACCGCGCCACGACGTACGGCGAGCAGGCGCTCGTCGAAGCGCGGCGCCTCGTCGCCGACGGAGCGGTACTCGCCGTGAAGGGCATCGGCGGCTACCACCTGGCGTGCGACGCGACCGACGAGCAGGCTGTCGCGACGCTGCGCAAGCGCAAGCAGCGCGGTGACAAGGCCTTCGCCGTCCTGGTCCGCACGCTCGACGACGCCGCGTGTCTGGTCGAGCTGGACAACGCCACCCGGTCGGCGGTGCGCGCGCGAAGCCGACCGATCGTGCTGGCCCCTCGGCTCGCCGGATCGACCGTCGCTTCCTCGGTCGCCCCCGGCTCCGCCGACCTCGGTGTGATGCTGGCCTACACCCCCCTGCACCATCTGCTGCTCGGGCTGCCCGGTGACCCCGCCGGCCCGCTCGCGCTGGTGATGACCAGCGGCAACCTGTCCGGCGAGCCGATCGTGACCGACGACGCGGAGGCGCTGGACCGGCTGGCACCCTTCGTCGACGGGTGGCTGGCGCACGACCGCCCGATCCACGTGCCGTGCGACGACTCGGTGACCCGGGTGGTCGCGGGACTCGTCGCGCCGGTCCGCCGGTCGCGGGGCGAGGCACCCCTCCCTCTGACGCTGCCGTTCGAGGTGCCCGCGACGCTCGCCGTCGGCGGCGACCTCAAGAACACCTTCTGCGTCGCCGAGGGCCGGCTCGCGTGGATGTCCGCCCACGTCGGGGACATGGACGACCTGGCGACGTTGCAGGCCTTCGAGCGGGCGGAGGCACACCTCGAGCTGCTGACCGGCGTCACGCCGACGACGATCGCCGTCGACCGGCACCCGGCGTACCGCTCTCGCCGGTGGGCGCTCGAGCACGCCGACGGGCGCGAGGTCGTCGAGGTGCAGCACCACCACGCGCACGTGGCGTCGACGATGGCCGAGCACGGCGTCGAGAGCGGCACACCTGTGCTCGGCGTCGCCTTCGACGGGACCGGGTACGGCGACGACGGCGCCTCGTGGGGCGGCGAGTTCCTGGTGGCTGACTACGCGGCGTTCGAGCGAGCCGCGCACCTCCGCTACGTGCTGCTCCCCGGCGGGGACGAGGGCGTGCGCAACCCCTGCCGGATGGCCCTGTCGCACCTGCGCAGCGCCGGTCTGGAGTGGGACGAGCGGATCCCCTCCGTGCGCGCCTGCAGCGAGGTCGAGCTCGGCCTCCTCGACCGACAGCTGACCACCGGGTTCCGGTGCGCTCCCACCTCGAGCATGGGCCGGCTCTTCGACGCCGTCGCCTCCATCGCCGGCATCTGCCACCGCGTCGGGTACGACGCGCAGGCCGCCTTGGAGCTGGAGGCGCTCGCGCGCCCGCACGGCACCGTCGGCGGCTACCGCTTCGGCCCCGGCCTCGACGCGGCCCCGGTCGTCGCCGCGGCGGCCGAGGACGCCGGTGCGGGCAAGGACCCCGGTCTGGTGGCCGCGCGGTTCCAGCACGCCGTCGTCGCGCTGGTCGCCGAGGTTGCGGCCCGGTTGCGCGACGAGACCGGCCTCTCCACCCTCACCCTCAGCGGAGGCGTGTTCCTCAACGCCTTCCTCACCCAGACGTGCGCCACCGTCCTCAAGGCTGACGGCTTCGACGTGCTGCTCCACCACAAGGTTCCGGCGTCCGACGCGGGGATCGCTCTCGGACAGGTCGCGGTGCTCGCGCACCGCGGCTCCCCCCCACCACGGCAGCGCGTGCTGTCGGCAAAGGAGTCGCCATGTGCCTAGCCGTCCCAGGACAGGTACTGGAGATCAGTGAGAAGGACGGGACCCGCATCGCCCAGGTCGACTTCGGCGGTGTCACCAAAGAGGTGTGCCTGGAGTACGTCCCCGACCTGCAGGTCGGCGAGTACACCATCGTGCACGTCGGCTTCGCGCTCCAGCGCCTCGACGAGCAGTCGGCGCTGGAGACGCTGGAGATCTTCAGGCAGATGGGCGAGCTGGAAGCCGAGTTCGGCGACCAGTGGGGCCGTGCGGCCGAGCAGGCCGGCCTGCCCCGACCCGACCTCGCCCCCACGATGCAGGACCTGGAAGGAGGCTCCCGGTGAAGTACCTCGAGGAGTTCCAGAACCCCGAGCTGGCCAAGCGCCTGCTCGACGACATCCACGCCACCACGACGCAGCCGTGGGCGATGATGGAGGTCTGCGGGGGCCAGACGCACTCGATCATCAGGCACGGTCTCGACCAGCTGCTCCCGGAAGGCATCGAGCTGATCCACGGCCCGGGCTGCCCGGTGTGCGTCACCCCGCTCGAGGTCATCGACAAGGCGCTCGAGATCGCTTCGCGACCCGACGTCATCTTCTGCTCGTTCGGCGACATGCTCCGGGTGCCCGGCAGCGAGAGGGACCTGTTCCGGGTGAAGAGCGCGGGCGGCGACGTACGCGTCGTCTACTCCCCGCTCGACGCGCTGAACCTGGCCCGTGACAACCCCGACAAGCAGGTGGTGTTCTTCGGGATCGGGTTCGAGACCACGGCACCTCCGAACGCGATGACGGTCTACCAGGCCAAGAAGCTCGGCATCGACAACTTCAGCCTGCTGGTCAGCCACGTCCGGGTACCACCGGCGATCGAGGCGATCATGACGTCGCCGGTGTGCCGGGTGCAGGCGTTCCTCGCGGCGGGGCACGTGTGCACGGTGATGGGTACGACGGAGTACCCGGTGCTGTCGGAGCGGTTCAAGGTTCCGATCATCGTCACCGGCTTCGAGCCGCTCGACATCCTCGAAGGGATCCGCCGGGCGGTGCACCAGCTCGAGGAGGGCCGGGCCGAGGTCGAGAACGCGTACCCGCGTGTGGTCGCCCCCGAGGGCAACCCGGTGGCGATCAAGATGCTCGAGGACGTCTTCGAGGTCGTCGACCGGGCGTGGCGTGGCATCGGGATGATCCCGCAGAGCGGCTGGCGACTGTCGGAGAAGTACCGCCCGTTCGACGCGGAGCACCGCTTCGAGGTCACCGGGATCAACACCCAGGAGTCGAGTGCTTGCCGCAGTGGCGAGGTCCTGCAGGGGCTGATCAAGCCGCACGAGTGCGCGGCCTTCGGCACGCTGTGCACGCCGCGCAACCCGCTCGGCGCGACGATGGTGTCGAGCGAGGGCGCCTGTGCGGCGTACTACCTCTATCGCCG
The DNA here is from genome assembly GCA_035699605.1 of Nocardioidaceae bacterium. Lineage (GTDB taxonomy): Bacteria > Actinomycetota > Actinomycetes > Propionibacteriales > Nocardioidaceae > SSC3. The sequence goes on from DASSPN010000102.1 coordinate 59,196, forward strand.
GATGCAGCTGCCCGTGGTGAGCGACCAAGCCGTGGTGCCCGAGCAGGTGGTGGTGCAGGAGGTGACCCCCGTTGGTTGAGATGGCGTCGCGAGCGGCCCTCGACCAGCCGGTGACCTTCGAGGGGTGGACCTGTCCGCTCCCCCTGCGGGACAGCCCCACGATCGTCATGGGCCACGGCGGCGGCGGTGCGATGTCCGGCGAGCTCGTCGAGCACGTCTTCCTGCCGAGCTTCGCGGACGCGTCGCTTCAGCAGCTGGGCGACTCGGCGGTCCTGCCCTTCCTCGGCGGACGGCTGGCGTTCTCGACCGACTCGTTCGTCGTCCGGCCGCTGTTCTTCCCGGGCGGGAGCATCGGCGACCTGGCCGTGAACGGGACGGTGAACGACCTCGCGATGAGTGGCGCCCAGGCGCTGTTCCTCTCGACGGCGTTCATCCTCGAGGAAGGCTGTGACCTCACGAAGGTGGGTGCCGTCGCGCAGCGGATCGGCGACGCAGCAAGGCACGCCGGGGTCCGCATCGTGACCGGTGACACCAAGGTGGTGGAGAGCGGTCACGGCGACGCGATCTACGTGAACACCGCAGGTGTCGGCGTGGTCCCCGACGGCGTCGACATCCGGCCCGACCGCGCCAGACCCGGAGACGTGGTGATCGTCAGCGGTGAGATCGGCGTGCACGGCATCGCGATCATGAGCGTCCGCGAGGGCCTGCAGTTCGGTGCCGACATCGAGAGCGACTGCCAGCCGCTGAACGGGCTGGTGGCGGCGATGCTCGAGGTGACGACCGACCTGCACGTCCTGCGTGACCCCACGCGTGGTGGCGTCGCCACGTCGCTCAACGAGATCGCCCGCGCCTCGAAGGTGGGCGTGGCGCTCGACGAGCGGCTGCTGCCGATCCCGGAGGTGGTCGCGAACGCGTGCTCGTTCCTCGGCCTCGACCCGTTGCAGGTCGCCAACGAGGGCAAGCTGCTCGCGTTCGTCGCTCCCGAGGACGCCGACTCCGTGCTCGAGGCGATGCGGGCTCATCCCGCGGGTGCGGACGCCGCGGTGATCGGGCGCTGCGTCGACGAGCATCCGGGCATGGTGTCGACCGTGACCGGGTTCGGCGCGAGACGCGTGGTCGACCTGCCCATCGGCGAGCAGCTCCCCCGGATCTGCTGAGCCATGAAGTTCCTCGTGCTCTGGCATCTCGAGCAGTCGCTGCTCTCCGACGCGATGGTGCGCGCGATCGCTCGGATGCCGGAGTACGGCACCCGACTGGAACAGCAGGGGAAGGTGCTGATGCGCTACCACATCGTCGGCGCGCACGGCGGTGCCTGGATCTACGACGTGGACTCGCACGAGGAGTTCGAGCGGCTCCTCGCGGTGGCACCGGTCTTCAACTTCTCGAAGTACACGATCCACCCGCTGGCGGACATGACAGGAGGCGCTCATGACGAGTGAGCCCACGACCCGACTCTCGCGGTACGACGAGCTGGGCACGCATCGCCACCTGTTGATCAGCGAACGGCTCCGCCAGCGGCGCCGCGAGCTCGGGCTCACCCAGAAGGAGGTCGTCGCCCGGTTGCGGCGGATCGGTGTGCTCACCACCAACAAGGCGCTGTCGAGCCTCGAGCACGGAGCAGGACTCGACGTCTGCAAGCTGCCCGAGCTGGCCCGGGCCCTGGACTGCTCGCTGACCTACCTGGTGGGGCTGACCGACGACCCGCTCAGCTGGGAGCCGGACGCCGACCGCTGGGTCCCGGCGAAGCGGCCGCGGATCACGCGGGTGGCCGCGCCTCCGTCGGACCCAGCCGTGGAGCCCCTTCGACAGTCACCCACGCCGGTGCCGCAGCCGACCGGCCCGATGGTGCTGGGGCCGATGGGCTGACTCACATCCTGCGGATGCGCAGGTACCGCTTGATGTCCGGCAGCGAGGTCACCGCCGCAACGGCAGCTCCTACGCCGGCCACGACCAGCACGATGAGCTTGATCATGATCCACCTCCTCACTCGACGCCGACTCGGAGCCGCCCGACCTCACGCTCCACCACCTCGACGACCAGGTCGGCAGCCGGGCCGACCGCAGCGGCGACAGCAGGCGTGAGCCCGATGCCGTCGTCCAGGGACTCGGGCTGGACACCGACGACGACGATCCGGTCCACCGACCCTCCGAGTACGGGCACCAGCTCCATCGCCCCACCGGGCGACAGGTCGTGGGCGTCGAGCATGACCTCGGGAAGGGCGTCGTCGGCGGGCCTGCGCGGGGGCAGGTCGGGCTCCAGGACGAAGAGCGTCCCCGGCGCCCCCTCCTGCTGCCCCACCGTGTCGACGAGCACGAGTACGTCGTACCCGTCCAGCAGCTCGTAGACCAGGTGCACAGCACGGATCCCGTAGTCCTCGAGCCGGACCCCCTCCGGCAGCTGGCGGCCGACCAGCGCTCTCGCGACCTCCACGCCGAAGGCGTCGTCGGTCTTGAAGATGTTGCCGACGCAGGCGACCAGGACTCTGCACCTCGTGGGGCTCATCCGGTCACCTCCGCCAACGGCTCTACCTCGTCCGGGGCGAAGTAGAGGTAGCGGCCGTGGGCCAGCTTGAGGTCTGCACCCGGGTCGTCGTCGAGGGTGACCGCCAGGTGCTGGCTCCCGTCGACGTCGTGGAGCACGGCGGCGACGGTGGCGTGCCGCCCGGACAGGAACAGGTCGTGGGCGTCGGCCCGACGGGCGCCCGGTCGCAGGAGCACGTGCGAGCCGCGCGAGACCTCGACGTCGCCGATGCGGATCGCGTCGCTCTCGGGCTCGTACGCGCCGTCGGCACCCGGGTCCCACCAGGGCACGTCGAGGCGGGGAGCCGACTCCGGCGGCGGGGCCAGTGGCGCCATCGCGTCGAGGTAGCGCACGGTGCCGTGCAGCCGGTCCCACAGCTCGTCGGGCATGTGCTCGACCTCGTCGAGCAGCGCGGCGGCCCGCGGGTCGGTACCCCGCACCTCGCGCTTCTCCTCCTCCGACAGCGTCATCGTGCGCAGGCTGAGCAGCTCGTCGACCTCCAGGGAGTCGAAGAAGGCAGACTCGCTCTGCGGCGCCAGCTCGGGGTGGTCGTACAGGATGATCGGCGAGCTGAGCACGACACCGGCCTGGTCAGCCGGGCCCGCAAGCACGGGGAACAGGCCGTCGTTCCGGCACCCGGCGACGAGACCGGCGGCCCACTGCGGCCCGTCGAGCTGCGACACGAAGGAGGCGCCCTCGACCTCGAGCAGGAGATGGCACGCGACGAGGGCGCGCCGGAGCCACACCCGCCTGGCATCCACGTCCGCCACCCGTGCGGTGCGGTTCTCGACGACGACCGTCACGACCGAGACGGGGAACGGCGACTCCGGATGCTGCACCCGGGTGACGATCCCCGCGGAGAGGGGCTCCCACACGCGCACCAGACGTCCGCCGGCAATCTCCTCGCTCTCCGTCCCGCCGGACACCTCGTACGTCGAGTCCGACGCCTCGTCGAGAGGTACGTCGAGCACCAGCTCGACCTCGCGGGCCTCCTCGTAGGGCACGTAGGTCACGTCCCCCACTTCGAGCCGGTCCACTGGCGAACCGGACGCGTCTTCGACGTACCGCTGCTGTACCTGGAGGAAGCGGACCGTGGCCCGCAGCGCGGTCGCGCGGCCGTCGACGACGACGTCCGTGCGGTTGGCGCTGCGCTCCGACTCGTCGCGCGCGACGACGTCGGCGGGCATCAGGACTCCCCACTGCCAGCGCACCTGGTTCTTCGGGGCGCTGGCGCGGTACGGGTAGAGGAGGTAGCCCTCGTAGAGGACCGCGTCCGCCACCGCGCGTGCCGACTCCAGCGGGGTCACTCCTCGGCCTCCTCCGTGAGCCTGCGGATCACGTCGTCCCACCCGATGAGGCCGTGCCGACCTCGGTAGACCACGAGCCGGTCGTAGACGTCTCTGGACAGCCGCAGCCAGGCTTGGTCGGGGAAGTGCGCGTCCATCGCGGCGCGCCATACCGAGACCGGCAGCCGGGCGCTCGCCTCCTTGTGCCAGGGCACCGGCTGGACCGCGATCGAGCCGACCTCCCCGGTGAAGACCTGGCCGCTGAACAGCAGGAGAAGCGGCACCTCTCCGTCCTCCAGCCCGGCGAGGTACTTGTGGGCGGCGACATCGACGTCATAGCTGATCGGCAGGGTGAGCTCGAAGTCGCACGAGCCGGCGAACCCCGGCAGCACCTGGGCCAGGAACCCGAGCTGGAGGGCCTGCATCGTCTGCCCCCAACGCTCCCGCCCGCCGAACAGGTCCACGACCTTGGCGGCCTCGGCGTCGCTGTAGTGCCGGCGCAGCGGCTCGATGCGCACCTGGCAGCGGAGCGCGACGGCATGAACCCGCATGCCCGTCCGCTCCGACGCCCGCATCCGCAGGACGACCGTGGGCGACGCGGCGTAGCGGTCGGCGACGGCCTCGACGAAGGTGAAGTCGAGGTCGGCCGTGACCGGTGGGCCGTCGGGAAGCGTGCTCATGCGGCCCCCGCCCTCGGCACGAGGACGGCGCGCGCGTCGAGCCCGTCGAAGAACCTGGCGATGGCGGTCCACACCTCGGTGCCGCCGCCGAGCCCCGTCCAGTGCAGGCGCACGACGCCGACCAGCTCGTAGCAGACGTCGACCGGGACGACGTAGCACCCGAACCCGCCCTCGGTACGGCGTAACAGCACGGCCTCGACGTCGGGCACCACGTCGGCGAGCACCGGGTTGGCGGTGAGGATGCCGTCCCACGCAGCCAGGTCGAGCAGCGACTCCGTGGCGCCTCCGGGGCCGGGGTAGAACGCGAGCACGTTCTCGGCCCCGGTCTGGGAGAAGAAGAACGCGAGGTCGACCGGGATGCGCAGCGCGTCCCAGTCGGCGTCGCCGAGCGCGACTCCTTCGACGCGACGCACCTCCTCGCCGACGCCGCGGTAGCGGCCACCGCCGGCTCCCTGAGGGGCGAAGAGCAGGTAGCAGGGGCGGCACACGCAGAGCAGCCGGTGGTCGACGACGTCGGCGACGTGGCCGTGCCGCTCCCCTATGTCGACGGCACAGAACTCGCACCGCTCGTCGGGCTCTGGCTGGACGGGCGGCGGGGTCGCCATGCGCCGCAGGGCACCGAGGCCGCTCATGCGACCGCCTCGTGCCGGACCGAGACCTTCCACCCGCCGTGCTCGGGAAGCAGGGGCAGCGGGGCGAGATGGCTCGTCCCGTCGCCGAGTGCGCGCCCGGCGAGCCGCACGTCGTAGGCGTGTCCGTGGGGGCAGGTCAGCACGTCCCGGTCGAGCCCACCCTCGGACAGCGCGGTGAGGCACTCCGGGCAGCGGTCGACGTACGCGACGAGGGTGCCGTCGAGGTTGGCGACGAGGATGGCCTCAGCGGCGGCCTCGACCCGGCTCATCGTGCGCGGCGGCACGTCGAGGTCGAGGTGGACCCAGCCACCGGCCGGCTCGCGCGGGGTGAACGGCTGGATCTGCAGCAACGCGGGGCCATGGTCGACCACGACGCCCTCGGTCTCGACTGCCACCACGTCGGGGGCGGCCAGCAGGATGGCGTCCTCGATCGCGTTCCTCACGGTGATCGCCGACGACGGACAGCCGTCGCAGCTGCCCTCGAGCCGTAGGTGCACGACACCGCGCTCGTCGACGCCGGACAGGCTCACCCCTCCGGCGTGCGAGCCGAGGTAGGGCCGCACCTGGTCGAGTGCCCGCTGCACGCGGGTGTCCACGTCGTCGGGGTGCAGGTCGTGCAGCACGAGGAGGTTGCCCACGACGTCGTCCTGCGCGAGCGCGCGGACCACACCGTCGCCGGCGGTGGCGACGAGACGGCGCAGCCCCTCGGCGTGCAGGGCCATCACGCAGCGCACCAGCTCCTGCACTCGCGACATGACCGCGGGGACCGCGCTCTGCTCGAGCTCCTCGAGGAGCGCGTCGATGCGCTCGCTCGCCTCACGTACCGACAGCTGCTCCATACGGCGCCCTCTCGTCGTCGGCCTGTTCCATGCCGTCCAGCCACGCGTACCAGTCGTCCATCCCCGCACCCGTGCGCACCGAGACCGGGAGCACCTGGACGCCCGGGTGGAGCTGCTCGGCCTGCTCGCACAGCCGTCCGAGGTCGAAGTCGACGTACGGCAGCAGGTCGGTCTTGTTGACCACCACCAGGTCGGCCGCGGCGAACATGTGGGGGTATTTCAACGGCTTGTCGTCCCCCTCGGTCACCGAGATGACGACGACCTTCGCGCGCTCGCCGATGTCGAACAGCGCAGGGCAGACGAGGTTGCCGACGTTCTCCACGAAGAGCAGCGAGCCCGGTCCGGGGTCGAGCTCGTGCAGGGCGTGGTGGACCATCGACGCATCGAGGTGGCAGCCCGCGCCCGTGTTGACCTGCACCGCCCGCGCACCCGCGCGGCGGATCCGGTCCGCGTCGAACGACGTCTCCTGGTCCCCCTCGATCACACAGACCTCGCGCCGGCCGCCGAACGCGGCGACCGTGCGCTCGAGCAGTGACGTCTTGCCTGATCCCGGTGAGCTCATCAGGTTCAGCGAAGTGATCCCGCGACTGGTCAGAGAGTCCCGGACGTGGGCGGCCACACGGTCGTTCTTGGCGAGGAGACGCTCCTCGATCACGAGGGTCTCGGTGCCGGTGTCACCACAGCCGCAGGTCACGCACATGACGGCTCCTTCGCCAGCTCCACCGAGACCAGCGAGAGCTCGTCGCCGGCGACCTCCTCGATCACCAGGCGCGAGCCCTCCAGCGGCGTCTCCATCGTGACCACGTCGTACGAGAACGCCATCGAGTCGGCGACGATCCCCGAGTCCCGTCCCACGCGCACGTTCACGGCGAGCACCTGGCGGCCGACGGTCCGTTCGGCCACCAGGTCGACGAGGTCCTGGGTGATCGCCAGCTCGTGCACGTGTCTCCTAGTACGGCTTCACGGGCACGGTGGGCGTGTGCAGCTGCTGCACGACCTTCCCGCCACCGGTGTACATGTGGACGCCACACGGCAGGCACGGGTCGAAGCTGCGGACCGCCCGCATGATGTCGATGCCCTTGAACCGGTCGGGCGGGTTCTCCTCGAAGATCGGCGTGTTCTGCACCGCGTCCTCGTACGGGCCTGGAGTGCCGTAGGTGTCGCGCACGCTGCCGTTCCACGGCGTCGGCGGGTAGGGGTGGTAGTTCGCGATCTTCCCCTTCTTGATCACCATGTGATGGCTGAGCACACCGCGCACCGCCTCGGTGAACCCGACGGACACCGCTTCGTCGGGCACCTCGAACTTCGTCCAGGTCGCGGTGCGGCCGGCCCGGATCTCCGCCAGCGCCTTCTCGCTGAAGTGGAGTGCCAGCCCCGCGGCGTACGCCTGGAAGTAGGTCCGGGCGCGGTTGCGCTCGAGCGCGTTGCTCCACTGCGGGATCTTCCACTCGAAGGTGACCTCGGGCTTCATCGCCGTCCGCGGGAGGTTGATGACCACGCTGTGGCCGGTGGCCTTCACGTAGTCGGTGTCGACCAGCCCGGACAGGGCCGTCGACCACAGCCGCGCGATCGGGCCGCCACCCGTGTCGAGGGCGAGGTGGTCCGTGCCGTCGAACCAGCGCGGCGACATCGTCCACGAGTACGCGTTGTCCCAGTCGCGCTTGGCCGGCTTGGGAATCGTGTGCTGGTTCCACGGGTGCCGCTCGTCGACCGGGTTGCCGAGCGGGTCCTTGGTCACGAAGACCTCGCGGCCGGACCTCACCCAGTCCTCGTAGTACGAGTGACCGAGCAGGATGCGAATGCCGAGGTTGATGTCGACCAGGTTGTTGGTGACCAGCTTCCCGTCCACGACGACCCCTGGGGTCACGAACATCCTCTTGCCCCAGTCGGCCATCGTCGAGTACTTGAAGTCGCAGTACTGCGGGTCGTTGAGGCTGCCCCAGCACCCGAGCAGGATGCGCCGCTGCCCGACCTTCTCGTAGCCGGGCAAGGCCTCGTAGAAGAAGTCGAACAGGTCGTCGTGCAGGGGTACGACGCGCTTCATGAACTCGACGTAGCGCATCAGCCGGGTCAGGTAGTCGGTGAACAGCTGGATGGTCGCGGTGGTGCCCACGCCGCCCGGGTAGAGGGTCGACGGGTGCACGTGCCGCCCCTCCATCAGGCAGAACATCTCGCGCGTGTACCGGCTGACGTGCAGCGCCTCGCGGTAGAACTCGCCCTCGATCGGGTTCAGGGACCGCATGATGTCGCCGATGGTGCGGTAGCCGTGCTCCGCCGCGTGCGGCGCCTCGGTGTTGTTGGCCTTCTCCAGCACACCGGGGTTGGTCTCCTTGACCATCCGCTCGCAGTAGTCCACCCCGACCAGGTTCTCCTGGAAGATGTTGTGGTCGAACATGTACTCCGCGGCCTCGCCGAGGTTGATGATCCACTCGCCGAGGTGCGGCGGCGCCACGCCGTACGCCATGTTCTGGTTGTAGACCGAGCAGGTCGCGTGGTTGTCACCGCAGATGCCGCAGATCCGGCTGGTGATGAAGTGCGCGTCGCGCGGGTCCTTGCCCTTCATGAACAGGCTGTAGCCGCGGAAGATCGACGAGGTGCTGTGGCACTCGCGCACTTCCTTCTGCTTGAAGTCGATGGTCGCGTAGATTCCCAGGCTCCCGACGATGCGGGTCACGGGGTCCCACGACATCTCGACGACGTCGCTCTCCGGGGTCTTGGCTGCGTGCTTGCGGGGTTCGGTGATCGTCATGGGTCGCTCCTCGTCACCAGGTCTTCTCGAAGCCGGTCTTGAGCTCGGAGCCCTTGACACGCCAGTGCGGTTCCTCGTCCAGGGTCTTGGTCGTGATGTGGCGGAGCTTGTTGATCGCCTTGCCGTAGACGGAGCTGCCTCGCGCGGAGAGCTTCGCTCCCGGAGGCTCGTCCATGAACGGCATGAACTTGTCGGGGAAGCCCGGCATGGTGCAGCCGATGCAGATGCCGCCCACGTTGGGGCAGCCGCCGACGCCGTTGATCCAGCCCCGCTTGGGGACGTTGCACTTCACGACCGGACCCCAGCAGCCCAGCTTCACGATGCACTTGGGCGAGCCGTACTCCTTCGCGAAGTCACCCTGCTCGTAGTAGCCCGCCCGGTCGCAGCCCTCGTGGACCGTCGCACCGAACAGCCACCGTGGCCGCAGCGCCTCGTCGAGCGGGATCATCGGCGCTTGGCCGGCCACCTGGTAGAGCAGGTAGGTGATGGTCTCCGAGAGGTTGTCCGGGTGGATCGGGCAGCCCGGCACGCAGACGATCGGGAGCCCAGCCTTCGACTTCCAGTCCCAGCCGAGGTAGTCCGGGACACCCATCGCGCCGGTGGGGTTGCCGGACATCGCGTGAATGCCGCCGTACGTCGCACAGGTCCCCACCGCGATCACCGCCGTGGCCTTCGGGGCGAGCCGGTCGAGCCACTCGGACGTGGTCATCGGCTGCCCGGTTGCCGGGTTGTTGCCGAACCCGCACCAGTAGCCCTCGTCCTTGATCGCCTCGTTCGGGATCGAGCCCTCGACGACGAGCACGAACGGCTCGAGCTCGCCTCGGTCTGCCTTGTGCCACCACTCGATGAAGTTGTCGGCACCCTGCTCCGGCCCGCACTCGAAGTCGATGAGCGGCCAGTGCACGGCGATCTTCGGAAGGCCCGGGAGTGCGCCGAGGACGATCTCCTCGATGCTGGGCTGGGTGGCCGCGGTGAGCGCGACGGAGTCGCCGTCGCAGCTCAGACCCCCGTTCATCCAGAGGATGTGCACCGCCCCCGCGTCGGCTTGCGCCCGGTCCTCCGCGACACTCGTCATGTGACCGCCTCCGATCTCCTGGGGCCCCGAGCGGGACACTCCTCATCCTGTCGGTGGGGGCGCGCCACGGCACCCGCTGAAGCCGCCTCCCTTTCGACGCAATCCCGGAGTCCGCGACCCCCGGACCATCCGCCGACGGCCCGGCTCCGAACCGCTGCGAACCCGACTGACAGGATCACCGCGTGCACGAGCCCTTCCTGACCACCTCCCCGCCGGTGGGCGATCCCCGCGGCCTGGTGCTGATGCTGCACGGGGGCGCGGACAAGGGCGTCGAGCCGATCGACGACCGCAGCCTCTCGTTCCGGCGCTCGCGCTGGATGATGCACGAGATCCAGGGCCGGCTGCACGCCGCGGACCTCGAGGTCTGGCTGCTGCGCTACCGGCTCAAGGGCTGGAACCTCGGGCACGCCGAGCTTCCCTCCCCGGTTCCGGACGCACGCTGGGCCCTGGACGAGGTACGGCGTGCCCGCGGCCGACTGCCCGTCGTGCTCCTCGGCCACTCGATGGGCGGGCGCACTGCGGTGGCCGTCGCCGACGACCCGAACGTCGTGGGCGTGGTGGCGGTTGCACCCTGGCTCCCGCGCGACGAGCCGGTCGAGGCGCTGCGCGGGAAGCACCTGTTGGCCGCGCACGGGCCACGGGACAAGATCACCCGGTTCAAGGACACGAAGTACTACGTGGAGCGGGCGCGCGAGGTCGCCGCCTCGGCCTCCCTCACGACCATGGAGGGCCTCGGACACTACATGCTCAAGGGCCGGCGACGCTGGAACGACTTCGCGGCAGAGAGCGTCCTCCGCCTGCTACATTAGATGAAACTTGTTCGTTTCATCAGGAGGCAGCCGTGATGGTCCCCCGGGCCGCCGCCCCCGAGTCCGTCAGACCCCGCGTCGAGGGCGAGCGCGAGGCCGAGATCCTCGAGGCCGCCGTCGACCTGCTCCTCGAGCACGGCTACGACCGGCTGACCATGGACGCCGTCGCCCTGCGTGCGAAGGCGTCGAAGGCCACCCTCTACCGGCGGTGGAGCTCCAAGGCCAGCCTCGTCGTCGACGCGGTCCACCGCTCCAAGAAGTCGGCCGACCCGCAGGAGGCCGACACCGGAAGCCTCCGCGGTGACCTGATCGCCGCCTTCTGCGGCCCCACGGGCATGACGGAGCGCGACTCGACACTGATGCTGGCCGCCGTCATCACGGCGCTGCACACCGACGAGGAGTTCGCGTGCCTGTTCCGCGAGCGCTTCCTCGCCCCCAAGATCGAGATGAACCAGCGCATCTACGCCCGCGCCAAGGAGCGGGGCGAGCTCACCCCGGACTGCGACATCGCGCTCCTCGGGCCGGCCCTGCCGGGGATCCTGCTGCACCGGGCCTTCATCCTCGGCCAGCCGATCACCCAGGAGATCGTCGAGCGCGTCGTGGACACGATCATCCTCCCGGCGGCGACCGGAGCCCGCACCGCGTCCTGACGCGTGATCGGGCCACTCGGGGTGTGGGCCCCGTCACAGGATGACGCCGAGAAAGAAGTTGCACGGCACATGCAACTGCCGTACCGTCGTCATAGAACGAAACTGTTTCGTTTCATCCAGACCTCTCAGGACCTCACAAAGGACGAGGAATGACGACGACCGACATCGCCCGCGAGGCGACCGGACCCCAGGAGAACGGGCAGGACTCCGGCGAGGCTGGCCACAGCCGCCTCGGCTGGGCCCTCGTGCTGATCTCCGTGGCCCAGCTGATGGTGGTGCTGGACAGCACCATCGCCAACATCGCGCTCCCCTTCATCGGGAACGACCTGTCCATCGGGCAGAGCAACCTCCAGTGGATCATCACCGGCTACGCACTCGCCTTCGGTGGCCTGCTGCTCCTCGGCGGCCGCCTCGGGGACCTCTACGGCCGTCGCCGCGTCTTCATCGTGGGCGTCGTCCTCTTCGCGGTCGCCTCCGCCTTCGGCGGTCTGGCGCAGAACGAGGCCATGCTGCTCGTCGCACGCGCGCTCCAGGGCGTCGGCGCCGCGATCGCCTCCCCCGCCGCGCTCGCGCTCATCACCACGACCTTCCCGGCCGGACCCCAGCGCAACCGCGCGTTCTCGGTGTACGCCGCCATGTCCGGCGCCGGTGCGGCCGTCGGCCTGATCCTCGGCGGCTGGCTGACCGGCCTCGAGCCGACCCTCCTCGGCTTCGACGTCGAGGGCTGGCGCCTGACCTTCCTCATCGTGGTCCCCTTCGGCCTCGGCGCGGCGCTGCTGGCTCCTCGCCTCCTGCCGGAGTCCGAGCGCAACCCGAGCACCCTGGACCTGCCCGGAGCGCTGACCGGCACGCTGGGTCTGACCTCGCTGGTCTACGGCTTCAGCCGCGCCGGCGACCAGAACCACGGCTGGGACGACCCGTGGACGCTCGTGTGGCTCGCGTTCGGCGTCGGCCTGCTGGCTGCGTTCATCGCGATCGAGCGCCGGGTCGACAACCCGTTGATGCCGTTCCGCATCCTCGCCAACCGCACCCGGGCAACGAGCTTCGTGGTGATGATGATCGTTCCTGCCGCGATGTTCTCGATGTTCTTCTTCCTGAGCCAGTACGTGCAGGGAGTCATCGGGTTCTCGCCGCTGGAGACGGGCTTCGCGTTCCTGCCCTTCAGCTTCGGCATCGTGATCTCGGCGACGATCGCCTCCAAGCTGATGTCGCACGTCGACCCGCGCTGGCTGGCCGGCCTGGGTACGGCGATGGCCGGCACCGCCCTCTTCGGGTTCTCGCAGCTGCCGCTCGACGCGACCCTGCCCGGTCTGTCAACGGACGCGAGCTACGCGACGGACATCCTGCCCTTCATCGTGCTGATGTCGCTGGGCATGGGCCTGGTCTTCGTGCCGATGACGCTGACCGCGGTGCACGGTGTCGACGCCAAGGACTCCGGCATCGGGTCGGGCGTCCTCAACGCGATGCAGCAGATCGGTGGCGCGCTCGGCCTCGCCATCCTGTCCACGGTGGCCGTGGGCTCGATGAACGACAAGGCCGCCGAGATCGGAGCAGGCGTTCAGCGGCTCGGCCAGGGTGCCGGGCTCCCCGCGGACCCGTCCGGCCTCATCGGCGACGTGGTCTTCACCCAGGGCTCGATCGAGGCCTTCGCGGTCGGCTCGGCGATGATCTTCGTCGCCTCCGCGATCGCCCTCGTGCTGCTCAACGTGCGGCACAAGGAGCTCGCCACCGACGGCCCGGAGGCCCCGGTCCACGTCGGCTGACGCACCCACGACGAAGCCCCCCGGCGGTGATCCCGTCGGGGGGCTTCGTGGGTTCGGGGGTGGCGGTTCCCCCTGTTCACATGGGGAACCAGCACTGAGCACGCGGAGCTCACCGTGCCCAGTGGCGACTCACCGTGCCCAGTGTCAGGCTCCCGGGCTTGCGGCTACCTCAGCCGGCTCGTCGCTCAGCTTCCCAGGTTCTTCGCCGCGCCCTTCGCGAGCTCCAGCGCGCGACGCGCCCAGGCGGGATCCGCACCCGCCAGTCCGCATGCCGGAGTGAGCACCAGACGCTCGGTCGGCTCGAGGCCGACCATGTCCAGGAACCGCGCGACGCGCTCGGTCACCTGCTTGTCCGTGAGGGAGACCGGCGAGGTCGGCACCACCCCCAGCAACGCCCACTGGCCCGCCTCGAGAGCAGCCGCCAGTCCGTCGTACGCCCCGGCCGAGAGGACGGACAGGTCGACCGACAGACCCTGTGCCCCGGTGCTGGTCAGCAGGTCCACCGGTACGTCGGCCGCACAGCAGTGCGCGACCGGCGTCGCACCGGCGCTCGCGATCGCCTCGAAGACGACCTCGAGCCCGGGCGCAGCACCTGGGGCATCAACCGAGCGGTGCCGATGGAAGCCCGAGGCGGTGGGCACCGCACCGGCAAGTACGGCCGGGAGCGCAGGCTCGTCCACCTGAACCAGCAGCGACGCGCCCGGGATCCGCCTGCGGACGTCGGCGATGTGCGTGGACAGCCCCTCCGCGAGCGCCTCCGCGAGCTCGCGCCGGGCGCCGTGGTCGGCCAGCACGCGGTCGCCGCGCGGTCGCTCCACGGTGGCAGCGAGGGTCCACGGACCGGCCACCTGGATCTTCAGCGGCCCTTCGAACGTCTGCGTCTTCTCCTCGAGGGCGTCGAGGTCCTGGGAGAGAAGCGAGGTCGCCCGACGCTGGTCGATGCCGCTGCCCGTGCCGGTCAGACGCCACCCGGCCGGTTGCAGATCCGCGCCGAGCTCGGCGACGATCGCGAGCGCGCGACCCACCATGTCCGCGTGCGCCCCCCTCCCCGGCAGCTCGGGGAGGTGTGGAAGCGACAGCTCGCCCAGCACGATGCGCAGCGCCTCGTCGTAGCCGCGCGCGTCCTCACCCGGCATCGACCCGATGCCCGAAGCCAGCGTCATGCGCGAGCCGTCACAGCGATCGTGCAGGACCCCACGACGCGACTGCCGTCGTAGATCACCGCAGCCTGGCCGGGGGCGATGCCCTGCGCAGGGTCGTGCAGCGCGATGGAGACGGCCTCCCCCGCGACCCGGACCGAAGCTCGGTGCTCGTCGCCGTGGGCACGCAGCTGCACGGTGCCGTCGAGGGTGTGGGGAGCCTCGCCGCACCACCGCGGCCTGATGCCCTCGATGCGGTCGATGGTCAGCGCGGCACGGGGACCGACGGTCACGGTGCCGGTCACCGGCTCGATGTCGAGCACGTAGCGCGGCCTCCCGTCGTCCGCGGGGCGGCCGATGCGGAGGCCCTTGCGCTGTCCGATGGTGAACCGGTACGACCCCTCGTGCGACCCGAGCACCTCGCCGGACTCGTGGTCGACGATCACGCCCGACGACGAGCCGACCTTCTCCTCCAGCCAGCCACCGGTGTCGCCGTCGGAGATGAAGCAGATGTCATGCGAGTCCGGCTTCTGCGCGACCTGCAGCCCGCGACGCTCCGCCTCCGCCCGGACGTCCTCCTTGCGGGAGTCGCCCAGGGGAAAGAGCGAGTGCGCGAGCTGCTCCTGGGTGAGCACGCCGAGCACGTAGCTCTGGTCCTTGCCCATGTCGACCGCCCGGTGCAGCTCCACGCCCCGGGCGCTCTCCACGAGCGTCGCGTAGTGGCCGGTGGCGACCGCGTCGTAGCCGAGCGCGAGGGCCCGGTCGAGGACGGCCTCGAACTTGATCTTCTCGTTGCAGCGCAGGCAGGGGTTGGGCGTCCGGCCGGCGACGTACTCGCTCTTGAAGTCCTCCACCACGTCCTCGTGGAAGCGCTCGGAGAGGTCCCAGACGTAGAAGGGGATGCCGATGCGGTCGGCCGCGCGGCGCGCGTCGTTGGCGTCCTCGATGGTGCAGCAGCCGCGGGCGCCGGTGCGGTACGACTTCGGGTTGCGCGACAGGGCGAGGTGGATCCCGGTGACCTCGTGACCGGCGTCGACCGCTCGGGCGGCAGCGACGGCGGAGTCCACGCCGCCCGACATCGCGGCGATGACCTTCATGACCGGTGGAACCCCGTTGCGATACCGGCTGCCTTGGCCCGCTCGACGACGGGACCGATCGCCTCGACCAAGGCGTCGACGTCGGCCTGGGTGCTGCTGTGCCCCAGCGAGAAGCGAAGCGAGGACCGGGCCGCCTCGTCGTCAGCTCCCATCGCGAGCAGAACGTGCGAGGCCTCGGGCACGCCGGCCGAGCAGGCCGATCCCGTCGAGCACTCGATGCCCCTGGCGTCGAGCAGCATCAGGAGCGAGTCGCCCTCGCAGCCGGGGAAGACCAGGTGCGCGTTGCCGGGCAGCCGCTTGTCCAGCGAGCACGACTCGTTTCCGTTCAGCAGCGCATCGGGGACCACCTCGCGTACTCGCGCGACCAGCTGGTCGCGCAGGTGTGCGACGCGCACTGCGTGGTCGTGCTGCTGCTTCACCGCGATCTCGACCGCCACCGAGAACGCGGTGATGGCCGGGGTGTCGATGGTGCCCGAGCGGATGTCGCGCTCCTGGCCACCACCGTGCTGCAACGGGGTGACGCTCAGCTCGCGGCTGACGATCAGCGCCCCCACGCCGTACGGCCCGCCGAGCTTGTGGGCCGTGAAGGTCAGGGCGTCGACACCGGAGTCCGCGAAGTCCACCGGCACCTGCCCGACGGCCTGGACGGCGTCGGTGTGCACCGGGATGCCGTGCGCGTGGGCGATCTCGACCACCTCGGCCAGCGGCTGCAGGGTGCCCACCTCGTTGTTGGCCCACATCACGCTGACCAGCGCCACGCTCTCGGGGTCGCGCTCGACCGCCTCGCGGAACGCGTCCAGCTTCAGCTCGCCGCAGGGTGTCACGGGCAGCAGCTCGACCTGGGCACCCTCGTGCTCGGCAAGCCAGTGCAACGGGTCGAGGACAGCGTGGTGCTCGATGGACGAGGCCAGGACGCGAGTACGGCGCGGGTCGGCATCACGCCGCGACCAGAAGATGCCCTTGATCGCCAGGTTGTCGGACTCCGTGCCGCCTGACGTGAACACGACCTCCCCGGGCCGGGCTCCCACTGCGAGCGCGATGGCCTCGCGGGACTCCTCCACCGAGCGGCGGGCCTCACGACCCGAGGTGTGCAGCGACGAGGCGTTGCCAGTGCGCGCCAGCGCGACCGTCATCGCGGCCAGCGCCTCGTCGTACATCGGGGTCGTCGCAGCGTGGTCCAGATAGACCCGTCGGCTGCTTGAAGCGTCACTCATCGCATCCACCAGAGTACGGCGTCAAAGGTTGAGCCGGGCATGTCGGGTGGTTGAGCCGCGAACGGCTCCACCCAACATGCCCGGCTCGAAGACCCGACACGCCCGGCTCAACCCGGGCGGTGGTGGTCAGCCCTTGCGGGTGTTGACCTCGCTGGTCACGGCGGGCAGGACGGCGTGCAGGTCACCGACGACGCCGAAGTCGACGAGCTCGAAGATCGGCGCCTCCTCGTCCTTGTTGACCGCGACGATCGTCTTGGAGGTCTGCATGCCCGCGCGGTGCTGGATCGCGCCGGAGATGCCGGCGGCGATGTACAGCTGCGGGGAGACGACCTTGCCCGTCTGACCGATCTGGAAGGCGTGCGGGTACCAGCCCGAGTCGACCGCGGCGCGCGACGCACCCACGGCCGCACCGAGCGAGTCCGCCAGGCCCTCGACCGCGGAGAAGTCGCCACCCGTGCCACGGCCACCGGCCACGACAGTCGCGGCCTCGGTCAGCTCGGGACGACCCGAGGCAGCCTTGGGCTCCGACGAGGTGACGGTCGCACTCTTCGCGGCGGCGCTGACGGACACCGAGACGGCCTCGACCGCACCGGCACCCTCGACGGCCTCGGGGGCCGCGGCGTTCGGCTTGACCGCGATGATCGGCGTGCCCTTGGTGACCTTGGCGGTCACGGTGTAGTTGCCGGCGAACACCGACTGGGTGGTGACCGGACCTGCCTGCACGTCGACCGCGTCGGTGATCACACCGGAGTCGGTCTTGACCGCGAGACGACCCGCGATCTCCTTGCCCTCGACCGAGGCCGAGATCAGCACTGCAGCCGGGCTGGCCGAGCCGACCAGCTGGGCCAGGACCTCCGCCTTGGGGGCCACCAGGAAGCCCTTGATGTCGGCGTCGTCGACCGTGTAGATCTTCTCCGCGCCGTTCGACTTCAGCGACGCCGCGGCGTCGTCCGAGAGCGAACCGATGAACACCGCCGACGGCTCGCCCAGACGACGCGCGATCGTCAGCAGCTCGTGGGTGGTCTTGCGAACAGCTCCGTCGACGTGGTCGACGAGCACCAGTACTTCAGCCATTGTCAGGAATCCTCAAACTCGTATCAGGCGTCTCGGGGCTCAGATGAACTTCTTGGACGCGAGGAACTCGGCCAGCGCCTTGGCGCCCGAGCCGTCCTCGTCCTTCACGATCTCGCCGGCAGTGCGCGGCGGGCGGGCCTCGGTGCCCTCGACCGCGGTCCACGATGCCGACAGACCCACCTGGTCGGCGGAGACGCCCAGGTCGCCCAGCGAGAACGTCAGGACGTCCTTCTTCTTGGCGGCCATGATGCCCTTGAACGACGGGTAGCGAGCCTCGCCGGACTGGTCCGTGACCGACACGACGGCCGGCAGCGAGGCTTCGATGGTCTCGGTCGCGACGTCACCGTCGCGACGGATGGTGGCCTTGCCACCCTCGACGGTCAGGCTCGAACCGAACGTCAGAGCCGGGACGCCCAGCCGCTCGCCCAGCATCGCGGGGAGCACGCCCATGGCGCCGTCGGTCGAGGTCATGCCGCAGATCACCAGGTCCCAGGTGGCCCGCTTCAAGGCCTCGGCCAGGACCAGCGAGGTGCCGAGCGCGTCCGACCCGGCGATGGCGTCATCCACCACGTGCACGCCCTTGTCGGCACCCATCTGCAGCGCCTTGCGGATCGCGTCGCCGGCACCGTCGGGGCCCACGCTCAGAACCGTGACCTGGGTGTCGTCGCCCAGCTTCTCCTTCAGCTGGAGCGCCTGCTCGACGGCGTACTCGTCGAGCTCGGACAGCAGACCGTCCACACCTACCCGGTCGACGGTGTTGTCGGCCTCGAAGCGGCGGTCGGCGCTCGCGTCCGGCACGTACTTCACACACACAACAATGTTCATGGCAGATACGGCCCGTGGGGGCCCCTCCTGTGCACTCGGTTTGACCTGAGGCTACTAGCGGGTCAGCGCGGACGGAACACAGGTGGGGCGCGGTAAAAGTCACACAGGGTTACAAGTCGGTCAGGGACGGATGAGCTTGTCCAGGACTTTGCCGACGATGAGCCAGATCACAGCCGCGAGACCCCAGTTGACCAGCGCCGACTTGGTCGCCGCGTCCTCGCCGTCGAACTCCCGGAAGACCCCGAAGTCGATCGCGTTGGCAGCGTCCCTGATCGCCTGGACGATCGTGTTGTCCGGCTCCAGCTCGAGCGCCACCACGAGCGCGCCGACAGCCAGGACGAGGGCGGCGAGTACGGCGAGCAGCCAGACGAGGGACGCGAGCTTGGAGCGGACGGAGTCGAGGCCGGAGCCCTCGCCGCGACGTCGCTTGTCGGCGGCAGGTGCGGCCTCCTCCTCCGGGGCAGTGCTCGCCACCGGGGTCGCCACCGGGGTCGCCGCCGGGGTCGCCACCGGGGTCGCCACCGGGGTCGCCGGAGCCTCGACCGCCTCCGACGGCTCCTCGAGGATCTGCTCCAGCGTCGGCATCGGCTGCGCCGACGCGGCGGCTGGTGCCTGGGACGCCGCGAGCGCTGCCTGCGCAGCCTCGGCCCGGCGGCGCTGCTCCTCCTGCGCCTTGAGGATGGACTGCTCGGCCTCGGCCCAGCGGCGGGCGAAGTCCTCGTCCTCGGAGGTGGGCGCGTCAGGTTCGCGTTGGGGTTCGGGTTCGGGCTCGCGTCCAGACTCAGGGGCGGGCTCGGCCTCGGGCTCAGGCTCGGGCTCAGGCTCGGGTTCCGGCTCGCTCTGCGAGCGTGCCGCTTCCTCGGCTTCGACGATGGCTCGCAGTCGCTCCGTCTCCGCGACCGCCGCCGCGCGACTCTGCCGCGCTTGGTCGGCGTGGAGCGTCTCGAGCCGGACGCGCTCCTCCTCGAGCGCACGCTCGTGCTCGTCCTCGGCAGGCACCTCCTCCGCCCGTCGTCGGGCGACGTCACGCGCCTCGTGCCGGGCAGACCGGGCGTCGGCCCAGCCACCCAGCCGGGACGCGTGCTCCTCGGGCTGGTCGGCGGCGTCGGCCGGACGATCGGCCTGCGAGGCGGCGATGGCCTGCGCGACGATCGGCGGCAGCGCGGGCGTGACGAGAGGTACGTCGAGCTCCGGCTCGTCGGAGATGCGTGCGGCGCGCTTGCCGTACACAGGCTCGTCGGAGTCGACGGGCTCAGCAGCCTCGTCGGGCTCGTCCGTGTGGTCTTCCGACACGCGCCCCTCCCTCATGTCCGCTCGTGTGCCGCGTTTGGACTGTACCGGAGTGAGCGGCGCCGGGGGCAGGCATCAGCGACCGACGAACGTGGCCTTTCCGGGCCCGTTCTCGACGAACGACTGCATGCCGAGGGCGCGGTCCTCGGTGGCGAACAGGGCCGCGAACTGCTGGCGCTCGATCTCGATGCCGGTCTCGAGGTCGACCTCGATGCCGCGGTCGATGGCCTCCTTGGCCGCCCGCAGGGCGAGCGCCGGACCGTGGCCGAACTGCTTGGCCCAGGTCACCGCCTCGGTGTAGACCTCGTCGGCGGGGACCACCTTGTCGACCAGACCGATCGCGAGCGCCTCGTCGGCCTTCACGAAGCGACCCGTGAAGATGAGGTCCTTGGCCTTGCTCGGCCCCACCAGCCGGGTGAGCCGCTGGGTGCCCCCTGCGCCCGGGATGATGCCGAGCAGGATCTCGGGCTGGCCCAGCTGCGCGTTGTCGGCGGCGATCCGGATGTCGGCGCACAGCGCGAGCTCGCAGCCACCGCCCAGCGCGAACCCTGTGACGGCAGCGACCACCGGCTTGGGGATGTGCGCCACGGCCTTGAAGATGTCCTGCATCACGCCGGACCGCTTCACCATCTCGGCGTACGTCATGTCCTTCATCTCGGTGATGTCGACACCGGCAGCGAATGCGCGCTCGCCGCCGTACAGGACGACCGCGCGGACGTCGTCCCGGTCGGTCACCTCGCGGGTGATCTCCAGCAGCTCGGCCTGGAGCTGCATGTTGAGGACGTTGACCTTCGGACGGTCCAGCCGGATGGTGGCGACGCCCTCCTCCACCGACAGACTCACGAACTCAGCCACCACGACCTCCTGTTGCTCGAACGACGCCCCCGAGCGTAGTCAGGGTCGCCTGGGGAAGAATGGCGGGGTGAGTCCGGCGCAGTGGGGAGACGGCGACCGTCTCGACGTGTGGCCCGGGAACCTCGAACCGCGAGGCGCCACCTGGTCACCCGAGGCGACGAACTTCGCCGTGTTCGCTCCCCTGGCCGACGCGGTGACCCTCTGTCTCTTCGACGACGACGACACCGAGCGACGCCTCGCGCTCACCGAGCACACCATGGGCGTGTGGCACGGCGCCGTCGAGGGGGTCGCACCCGGCACCCGCTACGGCTTCCGCGCCGACGGTCCCTGGGAGCCCACATCCGGTCGGTGCTTCAACCCGGCGAAGCTCCTCCTGGACCCCTATGCGCGGGCCATCAGCGGAACGCTCTCGTACGACGACGCGATCTACGGCGACAACGACGAGGACTCGGCGCCGTTCGTGCCCAAGAGCGTCGTGGTGGCCGACCACTTCGACTGGACAGGGGATGTGCCGCAGCGACGACGCTGGTCGGAGTCGGTGATCTACGAGCTGCACGTCAAGGGCTACACGAAGTTGCACGACCGGATCCCGGAGGAGCTGCGCGGGACGTACGCCGGTCTCGCGCACCCGGCCGTGACCGACTACCTGGTGGAGCTCGGCGTGACAGCGGTGGAGCTGCTGCCGGTCCACCACTTCCTCACCGAGCCCAAGGTCGCCGAGCGCGGGATGGTGAACTACTGGGGCTACAACTCCATCGGCTTCTTCGCTCCCCACGCCGCGTACGCCAGCAGCGACCGGGGCGAGCAGGTGCACGAGTTCAAGCAGATGGTGAAGGATCTCCACGCCGCCGGGCTCGCCGTCATCCTCGACGTCGTCTACAACCACACGGCGGAGGGCGAGCTGAGCGGCCCCCTGCTGGCGATGCGTGGCCTCGACGAGCGCGGTTTCTACCTGCGCGAGGGCGAGCAGTACCGCGACGTCACGGGCTGCGGCAACACGGTGGACGCGTCGTACCCTCCCGCACTGCGGCTGATCCTCGACTCCTTGCGCTACTGGGTCACCGAGATGCACGTCGACGGCTTCCGCTTCGACCTCGCCTCCGCCCTGGCCCGCACCGAGGGTGACCCCGACGTGCTGCGCTCCGCGTTCGTGACCGCCGTCGGGCAGGACCCGGTGCTGCGCTACGTGAAGCTCATCGCCGAGCCATGGGACGCCTCGATGGAGGGCTACCAGGTCGGCAACTTCCCGCCCCCGTTCTGCGAGTGGAACGACCAGTACCGCGACACGGTTCGCGACTTCTGGCGTGCCCAGGCCTCGGTGCGCGACATGGCCTCCCGCCTCGCCGGCTCGAGCGACCTGTACGCCGACGACGGGCGATCGCCGTACGCCTCGATCAACTTCGTCACCGCCCACGACGGGTTCACGCTGCGCGACCTCGTCTCCTACGAGGAGAAGCACAACGAGGACAACGGTGAGGGCAACCGCGACGGCACCGACAACAACCGGTCGTGGAACTGCGGCGTCGAGGGAGAAACCGACGACCCCGAGATCCTCGCGCTGCGACGGCGGCAGGCAGCCAACATCCTCGCCACCCTGCTGCTCTCGACGGGGGTGCCGATGCTGACGGCCGGGGACGAGCGCGGGCGCACCCAGCAGGGCAACAACAACCCCTACGTCCAGGACAACGAGATCTCCTGGCTCGACTGGCGACCCGACGACGCGTGGTTCGACCTCTATGACCTGGCCAGGCGGGCGCTCGCACTGCGGCACTCGCACCCGGCGCTGCGACAGCGGCACTTCTTCGACGGGCAGCCCGCCGCCGAGGGCGGACCGAAGGACCTGACCTGGATCCACCCCGCCGGCCGCGAGATGTCCGGCGACGACTGGTTCGAGCCCGAGCTGCGCACGCTCGGCATGTTCGTCTCCGGGGACCCGCTGCGTCAGCCAGGCCCCCGCGGTGAGCGGCTCACGGACGCGACGTTCCTGCTGTGGTTCCACGCGGGCGACAAGCCGGTGGACGTCGTACTTCCCGAGAACGCGTGGGTCGAGCACGGCGAGGTCGTGCTGTCCACGGACGCGGCTCTGGAGATCGGCAAGCCGGTGCAGGCGGGTGACGTGCTGACGCTGGATGCACGGTCGGTCCTCGTGCTGCGATCTGCCTGATTTCTTTACTTTTCAGTGGGATTGACGCCCGAGTTGTAAGGGTACGTCCCGCTCGCCGACCCGCCCTGAACCATCCTGGGGGACCTCCATGCAGCGCGCTCCGACGACCACGTGAAAAAGCCCGCGGAAAGTTGTTGGGACTTCCGCGGCCCGCTCCTCTCACTGTCAGACGACAGGAACAAGGAGCACGACATGAACCCGTTCATCCGATCTGCCGGGTATCAGAACCCGACCGGTCGACTCTTCCGACTCGGCCGCCCGTGGGGGCATGTGGCGGCACCACTCACCAAGCAAGGGGAATTCAGCATGTCCACGTCACGACTGGCCGGCCGGGCCGCCGCACTCACCGCACTGACCTTCGGAGGGCTGGCGATGACGGCCGTCTCCGCACCGATGGCGCTCGCCGACCCGCCCGGGAACAACGGCACCGTCAAGATCGCGGCCGAGGACGACCTCGACCTGATCCCCGACAACGAGCCGCACCCGGGCTGCGCCTTCACCGTGCAGTGGTACAACTTCGACAAGGGCGACGACATCATCTCGAAGGTCACCTTCGAGCTGCAGGCTCCGACCAACGACCCGGAGCACTCGATGACTGTCAACGGCCCGGCCGAGGTCTTCGTCGGTGAGGACGAGGCGGACGGCGCCGGCAACGACTTCGACGGCGAGCAGGTCTACACGCTCGACTTCACCGGCACGCCGGCCGCGCAGGGCTTCCACGTGAAGCTGACCGTCAACACCCCTGGCAGCAAGGGCGCGGACGTGAAGCACAAGGTCTTCTGGGTGGAGGGCTGCGAGGACGAGGAGACTCCGGAGGAGACCCCCACACCCACGCCGACCGAGACCCCGACCGAGACCCCGGCTCCCGAGGTCACCGGGATCCCGGAGCCGGCCCCGTCGGTGCTCGGCACCGAGACCCACACCGAGGCTGCTCCGATCCCCACACTGATCGACGCGGGGGCGGCGGGCGCTGAGTCCGAGAGCGGCAGCAACGCCGTCGGAGTGGCGCTCCTGGCAGGTGGCGGTGCCCTCGGCGCTGCCGCGGTCGCGCTCTCCCGCGCTCCGCGGGGACGGCGCCAGATCTGATGCTCACGCGCAGTGCGCTCGCGGCGGTCGCCCTCCTGGCGACCGCCGCGTGCGCTGATGCAGAGGAGCCGGCGGCGGAGCGGCCTCCGGCCACGGCCCGCGCCACCGAGGTCGTCACGACCGTGGCGCCGGTCGTCGAGCAGCCGGTCGCTCCCGGGGAGCCGGTGCGCATCTCCATCCCGGAGATCGGGGTCGAGGCATCGGTCGTGCCGGTGCAGTCGGACGACGGCAGCCTCGACCCTCCCGACGACCCGAAGGTCGTGGGCTGGTGGAGCGACGGCGCCCGGCCCGGCGCCGTGACGGGCACGGCGCTGCTCACCGCGCACACCGTCCACACCGGGGGTGGGGCCTTCGACGAGCTGGGCACGCTGGACCCGGCCGACGACGTCGTGGTCGACACGCGCACGGGCACCGTGAGGTACGACGTCGAGCGGGTCGCGACCTACTCGAAGGCGGAGCTGGCGAAGCGTGCCACTGCTCTCTTCGCCCAGGACGTCCCTGGCCGCCTGGTCCTGGTGACCTGCGACGACTGGGACGGCACCAAGTACCTGAGCAACACCGTGGTGGTGCTCAGGTCGGCTTGAGCCGGCTCACTCGACGGGCGCGGCCACCAGGGACAGCTCCGCCACCGACGCGAGGTGCTCGTTGCGCGGCACGACCCGCACCGTGTAGCCGAACGGACCGGTCTTCGACAGCGAGACGATCCCCTCGTAGCGGTGCCGGCCGGCCTCGTAGGTCTCGGCGTGCTTGAGCGAGGCGACCACCACGTCCCGCAGGGTGTCCTCGTGGCCGACCCGGCCATGGACCACCTGCACGTCGACGTCGTCGGGCTGGAGCTCCCCGAGAGAGACGAAGACGTGCACCGACATCTGGGCACCCACCTCGGGCGAGTCGCCGACACCGGACGAGTCGACGTGGTCGATGCGGACGTGCGGCCATGAGGCCCGGACCTTCGCCTTCCATCCGGCGAGGGCGCGCGCGCCGTCGTAGCTGTCGTTCAGCGAGCGAGACGCCGCGGCCGCCGGTCGGTACAGCTGCTCGACGTAGTCCTTCACCATGCGGCTCGCGAGCACCTTGGGACCGAGCGACCGCAGCGTGTGCCGCACCATCTCGATCCAGCGCAGCGGCACGCCGGTCTCGTCGTGGTCGTAGAAGCGCGGCGCGACGTCGTTCTCGATCAGGTCGTACAGCGCGGCAGCCTCGAGGTCGTCGCGGCGCGACTCGTCGTCGAGGCCGTCGGCTGACGGGATCGCCCAGCCGTTGTCGCCGTCGTACCACTCGTCCCACCAGCCGTCGAGGATGGAGAGGTTGAGCCCGCCGTTCAAGGCGGCCTTCATGCCCGACGTGCCGCAGGCCTCGTAGGGACGCAGCGGGTTGTTGAGCCAGACGTCGCAACCGGGGTACATCGGCTGCGCCATCGCCATGTCGTAGTCGGGGAGGAAGACGATGCGGTGCCGCACCTCGGGGTCGTCGGCGAAGCGGACGATCTCCTGGATGAGCTTCTTGCCGCCGTCGTCGGCCGGGTGCGCCTTGCCGGCGATGACCAGCTGGATCGGACGCTCGGGGTCGAGCAGGAGCTTCTTGAGCCGTTCGGGGTCACGCAGCATCAGCGTCAGGCGCTTGTACGACGGCACGCGGCGCGCGAACCCGATGGTGAGGACGTCGGGATCGAGCGCGCTGTCGATCCAGGACAGCTCGGCCTCTGCCGCCCCGCGACCCAGCCACGACTTGCGGAGCCGGAGCCGGGCGTCGGCGACGAACCGCTCGCGCAGGACCCGCTTGGCGGCCCAGATCTGGTCGGCCGCAACCTGCTCGACGACCTCGAAGACGCGCTCCGGCTCGTCGCCGTCGATGTCGGCACCCTGTCCCTTGGCGATCTCGAAGACCTCGCGAGCCACCCAGGTGGGCGCGTGCACGCCGTTCGTGATCGAGGCGATCGGCCGCTCCTCGGCGTCGAAGTCCGGCCAGAGCCCACCGAACATGCCGCGCGAGACCTGACCGTGCAGCTGCGAGACCCCGTTGGCCCGCTGGGCGAGCCGAAGGCCCATGACGGCCATGTTGAAGACCGACGGGTCGCCGCCTTCGTAGTCCTCGGTGCCCAGCTCGAGGATCTTGTCGACGGGCGCGCCGTGGGAGGCGTTGTCGCCACCGAAGTACTGGGCGACCAGGGACGCCGGGAAGCGGTCGATGCCCGCGGGCACCGGCGTGTGCGTCGTGAAGACCGTGCCGGCGCGGGAGACCTCGAGGGCGGAGGCCCAGTCGAGGCCCTGGCCCTCGGTCAGCTCGCGGATCCGCTCGATCCCCAGGAAGCCGGCGTGGCCCTCGTTGGTGTGGAAGACCTCGGGGGCGGGGGTGCCGCTGAGCTCGCAGTAGCGACGGATGGCGCGCACTCCCCCGATGCCGAGCAGCATCTCCTGGCGCAGCCGGTGCTCGCTGTTGCCGCCGTACAACCGGTCGGTGATGTCCCGGACGGGCTGGGGGTTCTCCTCCACGTCGGAGTCGAGGAGGAGCAGCGGCACGCGGCCGACCTGGGCGACCCAGATACGGGCGACCAGCTCGTGGTCGCCGGGCAGGCCGACCGTGATCTTGGCGACCGTGCCGTCCTCCCCGCGGAGCAGCGAGATGGGCAGGCCGTCGGGGTCGAGGACCGGGTAGCGCTCCTGCTGCCAGCCGTCACGCGACAGCGACTGCCGGAAGTAGCCGTGCCGGTAGAGCAGGCCGACGCCGATGATCGGCACGCCGAGGTCGGACGCCGTCTTCAGGTGGTCACCGGCGAGGATGCCGAGTCCGCCGGAGTACTGCGGGAGAACCGCGGTGATGCCGAACTCGGGCGAGAAGTAGGCGATGGAGGCGGGCGCCTCCGAGCCGAGCGACTGGTACCACCGGTCGTCGCTCATGTAGTGCTCGAGGTTCTCCCGGGTCTGGCCGAGCCGGGCCAGGAAGACCGAGTCGGCCGCAAGCTCGTCGAGCCGGTCGGCAGACACCGCGCCGATCAGCCGCACGGGATCCTGCCCGGACTCGACCCACAGCTCGGGGTCGACGCTCTCGAACAGGTCCTGGGTCTCCGGGTGCCAGGACCAGCGGAGGTTCCCCGCCAGCTCGTCCAGGGGACGCAGGGGCTCGGGCAGGACAGGGCGCACGGTGAACCGTCGAATCGCTCTCACCCGTCCGACGATAGACCAGAAACGTTGGATCGATCCAATCAACGGCTCGTTCTGAGAGAATCCCTGCATGAGCCGGGGTGGCGACACAGGGATGTTGCCTGCTGTCGCGCCGTACCTCTCCCGCCTGGAGACCGCCTGGCTGGCCGAGCAGCCCGACTCGCTGCACCGCCGTCTAGACGGGTCGCTCGTCTCGGCCGATCTCTCCGGCTTCACCGCCCTCTCCGAGCGCCTCGCCGACCGCGGCAAGGAAGGCGCCGAGCGCCTCACGGCGATGGTCAACGGTTGCTTCTCCGCGATCATGAACCCGGCCTTCCTCGAGGGCGGCGACGTGCTGAAGTTCGGCGGCGACGCCCTCCTGATCTGGTTCGACGGCACGGACCACCAGGTCCGCTCGACCCTGGCCGCCGCTCGCATGCAGCGGGCCATCGGAGCCGCACGCTTCCTGCGAGCCGGGCTGCGGATGTCCGTGGGGGTGCACTCGGCGACGTTCGACGCGTTTCTCGTAGGTCCTCACGAGTGGCGTGAGCTCGTCGTCGCCGGCCACGAGGTGACGACCACGGTCCACCTCGAGGGTGAGGCCGGCGCGGGTGAGGTGATGGTCGGACGGGAGCTCGCCGCCCAGCTCCCTCCGGAGTGGTGCACGCCGCGCGAAGCCGGCTCGGCGCTGAGGCTGGAAGCGATTCCGCTTCCCCGCCGTAGACCCCTCCGCGGGTCGACCGTCGCGCCCCTCTCCGCGATCCCGGCGCGCATCCGCGCCGACGTCGAGGCCCTCGACGGACTCGGTGGCGAGCACCGGTTGGCGACCGTGGTCTTCGCCAAGGTCGAGGGCACCGACGCGCGCATCGCGGCAGATCCCGACGGCATGGCCCGCAGCCTGGACAGTCTCGTCCGCGCTGCTCTCCGCGACGCCGAGAAGTACCGGCTCCGGTTCCTCTACACCGACGTGATCGCCGACGGCATCAAGCTCATCTGCACGGCGGGGGCGCCGACGTCGACAGGCGAGGACGAGGAGTCCGGGCTGCGCTTCGCCAGCGATCTCTCCGAGGGAGACCCGGTGCACCGCCTGCGCATCGGCGTCAACCGAGGTCGTGTCTTCGCCGGTTTCCTCGGCAGCGAGGACCGGCGCACCTACACGGTGATGGGTGACCCCGTGAACCTCGCTGCCCGGCTGATGACGAAGGCAGAGCCCGGGCAGGTGGTCGCCTCCGAGGACGTCGTACGGCGGTCGCGCGCCACCTTCCGTCTGACGCCGCTGGCGCCCTTCCTGGTCAAGGGAAAGCAGGCGCCGGTGTCGGCGCACCTGCTCGGGCCGCCGACCGGGGAGCGCAGAGGTCAGCTGCTGTCCGTCCTGCCGCTCGTGGGCCGCGAGGCCGAGCTGGCCGTCCTGCACGACGGGATCGAGTCGGCTGCGGGCGGTCGGGGACAGGTCATCGAGGTCACCGGTGACGCGGGTATCGGCAAGACGCGACTGCTCGAGGCCGTCGCCGACGACGCGCGACTCGTGGTGCGAATCGCCACGGAGTGCCAGCCGTACGACGCCCTGTCGCCCTATGTCAGCGCCCGACAGCTGCTCCGGCGCGCACTCGGCATCGCCGCCCACGCATCTCCTCAGGAGGCAGGCGAGCGGCTGCGCACGACAGCCGCTCGCGTCGCACCTCAGGTGCTCCCGCTCCTGCCGCTGGTCGCCGTTCCGGTGGGAGCCGAGATCGAGCCCACCCCCGAGTCGGACGCGGTCGCCGAGCAGTTCTGGGCCGCTCGGATGCACGCCGCGGTGTCGACGCTTCTGGGAGCCGCCCTCCCCCAGACCACGCTGCTGGTCGTCGAGGACGTCTACTACGCCGACGACGCCTCGTTGCGACTGTTCCGCGCCCTCGCCACCGACGCCGGCGGGCGCCCCTGGCTGATGATCGTCACGCGCCGCCCCGAAGGTCCAGGTCTCCTCGCGGACGAGGTGGACGGGACGGTCCTCAAGCTGTCCGCGCTCGACGGCGAGGAGACCGCCCGGCTGACCGAGCTGGCCAGCGGTGGGGCGAGCCTGCACCCGCTGGACCAGGAGGCACTGGCCCAGCGTGCGGGCGGCAACCCGCTGTTCCTGCTGCAGCTCGTCTCCTCACGTCACGAGGGCACCACGAGCGACGACCTGCCAGAGTCGATCGAGCGGGTCGTCGCGACGCGGATCGACCGGTTGGGCCCATCGGACCGCGCGCTGCTGCGCCAGGCGGCGGTCGTCGGACGCGTCTTCAACCCCGTCGTGATCGACGCGCTGCGCACCGCCGAGTCGGCCAGCCCGGTGGGACGGGCACAGTGGGACGCCCTCCTCGACCTCGTCGAGCCCGCCGGCTCGAACCTCTGGCGCTTCCGCCATGCGCTGTTCCGGGACGTCGCCTACGAGGGCCTCCCCTTCGCACGCCGGCGGCGCATGCACCGCGCTGTCGGGGAGCTCCTGGAGGCAGGCGTGTCAGGTGAGCCCGACGTGGCCCGGCTGGCCGAGCACTTCTGGCTGGCGGGCGACCAGGAGCGCACCTGGCGGTACTCCGTCGCCGCCGGAGACCAGGCCTGGGCCGCCTACGCCACCACGGAAGCGATCGCGGCGTACCAGCGCGCACTCGGCGTACGCCGTCGCGTAGGCACGCTGTCCGCGGGTGACGTCCGCGTGGTGTCGGAGGCACTGGGAGACGTGCTCGAACGCGCCGCCCGCTACGACGAGGCCGAGGAGGCCTACCAGCTCGCGCGGCGCAGCGGCGACTCGGTGCTCGACTCCGCTCGGCTGTTCCGGAAGCTCGGCATCGTGCGGGAGCGGCGCGGGGAGTACGCCTCGGCGATCCGGTACTGGACGCGAGGCATGCGTGCCTGCGAGGCCGACGGCACCGACGAGGGGCTGCGCGAGCTCGCCGCGACCGAGCTCATCCTCGGCGGCGTCCGGCACCGCCAGGGGCGGCACAAGGAGATGCTGCGCTGGGCGCTGACCGCTCGGGTCCACGCCCAGGGAATCGGCGACCGGCGGCTGATGGCCTACGCCCTCAACCAGGAGCAGGTGGCGATCACCCACGGGGCCGGCTCCCCCACGTCGGAGCCGGGCCACCAGGCCCTGGCGATCTTCGAGGACCTCGGCGACCTGCTCTACGAGGGCAAGGCCAGGAACAACCTCGGCATCGAGGCCTACTACCGGGGACGCTGGGAGGAGAGCGCGACGCACTACCGGGCCGCGCAGAGCGCCTTCCGTCAGGCGGGCGATCTCGCCGAGGCGGCCTCGGCGATGAACAACCTCGGCGAGGTGCTCTGCGACCAGGGCTGGCTCGACGAGGCCGAGCAGCTCTTCTCGCACGCGCTCGCCGACTGGAGAGCAGCTCGCTTCGGTGTCGGGGTCCCGCTGTGCGAGCTCAACCTCGGACGCACCCTGGCGCGGGCGGGACGGCACGACGAGGCTGCTCGACTGCTCGACAGCGCGAAGGTTGCCTTCGTCGGCATGGGCGCCTCCAGCTTCGCCACCGATGTCACGACCTGGGAGGCCGAGCTGGCGATCCTGCACGGCCGCCCGGAGCGCGCGCTGGGCCTCATCGCCTCGGTCGGCACCGAGGACGAGCTCTTCCCGGCCACGCGCGTGCGCGCGCGCCGCGTGGAGGGCTGGGCGGCGTTGCAGCAGGGCCGGCACGACGAGGCGCGCGCGACCTTCGCCGCGGCCAAGGACGAGGCCGCCGCAGAGGAGCTGCCCTTCGAGCACCTTCTGGTGCTGCACGGCCTGCTCGCCCTCCAGGAGGCAGGGCGCCCGGCAGCGGTCGGTCTCGCCGAGCAGGCGGCGATGCTGGAGGAGCAGCTCGGCGTCGTGCGCCTGCCGCTCTTCCCCACCGCCCTCCCGTGACGGGTGCGGCGACGCCGCTCAGCCGAGGCTGAACAGCGCCGCCGTCGTCGTCACTCCGAGGTACTGCGAGTCACTCGGCACCGAGGCCGTGTACGAGCCGGCAGCGAGCAGGCTCAGCGACAACGTGAGCTTCGGGCAGCTCGCCACGCCGTCGGTCCCCGTCGTGGCTGTGCACAGCGCCGTCCCGGTGCTCGCCTTGAAGGTGATCGTCCGGCCGGGGAGGGCAACGCCCGCCTTGTCGGTCAGCTTCGCCGACAGCGCGCCCGCGGCGATCGTGACGCCGCCGAGGCTGAGGGTCAGCCCCGCCGCCTTCGCGGTCAGCACGGTCGTCTTGTTGAACGAGATGGTGCCCGTCGTCGTCTGGCCGATCGCGTCGGTGATCCTGACGAAGACGTCCCGCTCCACCAGCGAGTTGTAGGTGTGGGTCGCGAGCGTCGACCCGACTCCGTCCGCACCCATGAGGATCGAGCAGCCGGACACCACCTGGTCGGACCGACAGGTCGTCGAGGTCCCGTCGTCCCACGTGTACGTCGTCGTGTACGGCGCAGCCTGCGGCGCACCGGAGTACGACGTCGCCACGGACCTCGTGCTGCCACCACCGGGGTTGTTGGGCAGGTTGACGGCGTTGATGCGCGGCGGCGGTACGACGTTGAAGTTGCTCGTCGCGGTAGCGACCTGCGCCGGGTTGCCGGCCACGTCCGCGCCGGTCGAGGCGATCAAGGTGTGGCGGCCGATCGTGCCGCTCACGTCCGCACCGTTCTCGACCGGGGCCGTCGTCCCAGCGCTGTTGCCGAAGCCGTTGCGCGTCGTGAGCGTGGCCGCACAGCTCGTCACGCCGGACCCCGCGTCGAGGCACGAGAACTGTGCCGTCGTCCCCCCGCGGTGCGCGATGGTGCTGTTGTTCGCCGGCGAGCTGATGAAGACCACCGGTCCGGTGGTGTCGATCTTGATCGTCCGGGCGACCTCCTGGCCGTCCGAGCTGCGCACGATCACCGTGTGCGGTCCGTCCGCCCCGATCGTGAACGGGCCCTCGTAGGGTCGCTCGGAGACGCTGCCGACCACCTCGTAGGTCAGGTCCGACCCGCCCTTGGCGGTGACGGTGACCGGGCCGACGTACCAGCCGGCGTTCCCCTGCGGACCGTTCACCTGCAGCCGCAGCCCCGCGGAGGGCGGGTCCTGGGACAGTGCCTCGTCACGGAAGAACAGCGACTTGTTGGCGGCCACGGCGACGTTGCCCGCGGCGTCGACGGCCTGCACGACGTACTCGATCTCGTCACCGCTGATCGGGAGCGATCCGGTCCAGCGGCTGTCGCCGGGCGTCCGCACCAGGTCCACGCTCTGCCACTGCTCGGCGACCCCGTGCTCGGGATCGGCGATGGCCAGGACGTAGACCCGCTTGATCCGGTCGAACGTGCCCCGGTCGTCCACGACGTCCACCGAGAACGTGAGACTGCTCGCGTCGACGACTGCTTCGACGAGCCGGATCGTCGGCCGGACGAAGTCGTCGACCGACTCGCCCACGAAGTACGGCGTGACCGTCATCGAGTCGACGAGGCGCTGGATGCCGCTTCCGTCCACGGCGGTGGTCCGGAAGTACCCGGTCGTCGCAGACAGGGTAAACGCCTCGCCCGAGGGCACCAGCTGCGGGTTGACCCGGACGGGGCTGGACGGGAACGCGACGTCGACCGGCTCGTCCACGCGCTCGTCGCCGTCGTCCACGACCGGCTGCACGATGTGCGGGAGCACGCCGTGCAGGTCCGTGGTCAGCAGGTCGAGCACCAGCGCGTCGTGCGCCTCCTTTCCAGCTGGGGCGGAGAAGGTCTCGTCCGTGCGCGGCTGCACCGGCCGGTCGTGGAGCGCGGTCGTCTGCTCCTCCCCCGCGTCGTCGACTCCGACGAAGTACGTCGCACCGTCGTCGGACGTCTTCTCCGAGACCGTCGGGGTCACCTCGATGGTCGAGGTGTCGACGCCGGCGACCGGGTCAGGGCTCAGGACGGGCGTCGGCGGGGCCGGCGGAGCCGGCGGCGGGTTCGGGACGTTCAGCCGGTAGAACGGCAGCCCGTAGAACGTCGCCTCCATGAGCGCCTTCTCGTCGTACACGCCGTACGCCGTGAGGTCCGCGGCGTACTCGGCCTTGGCGTACTGCAGTGCCTCACCGACGGACAGGGCGCCGTCGAGGCGGTCGGCGAACGCCGCCATCAGCCGCTCCGAGAGCGCGACGAGCTCGGTGTCGCCGTACCCGTAGCCGGTGTTTCCGACGAAGACACCGCCCTGCGAGGACACCGCCTGGGCGAAGTCCAGGGAACGTCCCGCGGCGACGAGCAGGTCACTGGCGGACAGGCCGCCGTGACAGCCCATCGAGAACACGATGGAGCCGGCGAGGTCGTCGCTCAGGGCGCCCCGCACGGCAGCAGCGGTGAACAGGTCGGACTCGTCCTGCGTGCTGTTGCCGAGCCCGGGCAGCGCCCGGAAGTGGTCGAAGTGCGCGTTGATCGAGGCCACGTCCGGCTTGATCGCATCGATCGCCGCCTCGAGGTCGCCCCGGGTCCACGTCTCCGAGATGAGCGACCGGTCGACCGTCCCGTACGTCTCGTCGAGCTTGTCGCCGACCACGTTGGAACCGTCGGTCAGGAAGTCGTAGCCGGTGACCAGGCCCGTGCCGACGTTCAGCCGGCCGTTCGACGTCGTGTAGTCGGTGAGCTGGTCGGTGATCTCCGCAGGGGTCTCGACGAGCCGGCCCACGGCGGCGTCGGTGACGAACAGGACGCGGTCGCCGAAGCCGTACGGATCCAGGTCGCCGTACGCGTCGTCGGTCAGGACGTGACCCGAGCTGAACGTCGCCGACAAGGCGTTCCGTGCGTCACTGAAGGTGCTCGCGTAGGTGCGCTCGTTGGCGATCTCGGTCTTGTCGGGGACACGAGCGAACGGGATCGCGTCGTCACCACCGACGACCACGATGTGCTTCAGCCTCGCCCCCGCGTCACGGTAGGTGTCCAGCACCCGCACGATCTGGGCAGCGACCCCGTTGGCGGTCTCCGGGCGGCACGGCTCGGCATCCCAGGCGGCGTACGCCGACCGGACTCCGGGGTCGGCGTCCACGGCCAGCACGGCAGCCTTGACGCCGAGCGAGGCGCGAGCAGGGTCGTTGGTCCACGCGACGAGCTGGTCGACACCAGCCCGCACGGACGCGGCCTGCGCCGGCGTGAACAGCCCGGCCATCCGCGACTGGTTCACGAGGAACACGGTGTTCGTGCCGGCCGGCAGCTGGGCCGGCAACGACCCGGTGACGGTGCCCGTGTTGACGCTGCGCGGCGTGCACGGGGGCTGTGCGGTGGACTCGAACTTCTTCATCCGCAGCGCGTACGGCGAGCGGTTCGTAGCACCGTTGTAGCCGTGCACCGCGGCGTAGTACGTGCCCGTCCGGGCGAGCGGGCCGGTGTCCACCTGCTCGTCGGCCGTACCGCGGCGCAGCGACGTCTGGAAGACCGCGAGGTCCCCGAGTCCGGCAGGGTGGGCGACGTCCTCGTCAGCTGTCGGCGCCACCTCGGTGGCGGTCGTCGCGGCTGACTCGTCCTCGACGGGGACGATCGAGCGGTCCGACGTCTCCTGGATGGTCGTCGACGAGGCCTTCGGGGCGTAGAGCACGAGATCGAGGTCGGCGTCCAGGTTGGACAGGCTCAGAGACACGCGCGTGCCTGCGCGGGTGACCTGGAACGAGAACACGTCGATGTCGTCCGTGCTGGAGACGTGCGAGAGCACGATCGTGTCGCTCGGGAGCGATGACGCTTCTGCCGGGGTGTCGTTCGGCTCCAGCACCTCGATGACCGAGAGGCCGGTGTCGTCGGTCGACCACACGTCGTCCGCGGGCAGCGCGAGGGTCGCCGAGACCTCGGCCGTCCCGATCTGGACGGTCGGCTCGAGCCCGAAGGTCAGCGTGTGCACCGCTCCGGCCGGAACGCCCGAGAAGCTCCACACCAGCGTGCCGTCCACGCGCTCCGGCTTCAGCTCGCCAGCGGCGACCGGGATGGACAACGATGCGGAGCCCGGAAGGTAGACCGAGCCCTCGGGCACGCGCACCGACAGCGTGACGTCCCTGGCCTGGCCGTCAGGCGCCTGCGCCTCGAAGGCCACGGACACGGGAACGGACTGGTCCGAGCCGTCGAGGGTCTGCGACAGGGCGTTGTCGAGGTCCAGTGCCTCCCACGGGTACTGGGTGCGGGCGATGAGCGCCAGCAGCAGGTCGCCGAGGGTGATGCCGTCGGTGACGGCCTCGTCGAGCACGGCCAGCAGCTCGCCGAGCGTCGTGTCACCGTACGCCGCGAGCTCGCCCAGCGTCAGGTCGCCGAAGTCAGGCCCGAGGTCGCCGAGGTCGGCGTTCGCTCCCACCGCGTCGGCGAGTGCGGCGCGGAGCTCACCCGCGTCGTAGGTGCCGCCAGAACCGTCGCTGATGATGCCCACGAGGTCGTCGAGGCGGACGGAGTCGAGCGCGGTGAAGAGGTGCTCGAACGTCAGCAGGGCCTGCAGCGCCGCAAGCTCGCCGAGCGCCAGGTCGTCGAAGCCCTGCAGGTTCGCCAGCGTCAGCTGGCCCAGCGCCGCGGTGACGTCGGCGGCCGTGAAGCCGTCGATGAGAGCGGCGATGTCGCCGAGGCGGATGCCCGCGAGGGCACTCTGGATCTCACCGAGGTCGAGGGACGGGTAGAGCTGCGGCAGCTCACCGAGGGTCAGGTCCCCGACGTTCTGCAGTGCCGGGACTCCGGAGATCGCCGCGCGCAGCGCGGCAGCGTCCCATCCGTCGGTGATGGTGGCCAGGTCACCGAGCCGTACGCCGGTCAGCGCACCGTCCAGCATGCCGAGGGTGGCACCCGACTGCAGATACGCGAGGGACTCACCCACGGTGACGTCCGGGTCGTCGCACGCGGCCTTCGAGCAGTCGAACGCCTGCGAGCGGGTGCTCACCGGGATGGACGACAGGGGGATGCTGCTCAGCGGGCTGCCCGCGATGTCGATGCTCGACAGCGGGATGCTGGAGAGCGGGATCGACGACAGCGGGATGGAGCTCAGCGGGATGCTCGACAGCGGGATGCTGGAGAGCGGGATCGAGCTCAGCGGGATGCTGGAGAGCGGGATCGAGCTCAGCGGGATGCTCGACAGCGGTGTCCCCGCGATGTCGATGCTCGACAGCGGGATCGAGCTCAACGGCGTGCCGCCCAGCTCGATGCTCGACAGCGGAATGCTGGACAGCGGAATGCTCGAGAGCGGGATCGACGACAGCGGGATGCTCGACAGCGGGATCGAGCTCAAGGGAATGCTCGACAGCGGGATGCTCGACAGCGGGCTCCCCGCGATGTCGATGCTCGACAGCGGGATCGAGCTCAACGGGGTGCCCGTCAGGTCGATGCTGCTCAGCGGGATGCTCGAGAGCGGGATCGACGACAGGGGGACGCCCTGGACCGCCAGGGCGAGGAGCGTGACCTGCTCGTTGGCCGGGTTGGCGAGGTTGGAGCAGTCGAGGCCGAGGTCGGCAGGCTCGTACCCCAGCTCGGTCAACGAGTCGCACCAGCCCTGCAGCCCGGCGGCCTCACCCGGCAGAGGGATGCTCGAGAGCGGCACACCGGCCAGCGCGATCGACGACAGCGGGATCGAGCTCAGCGGCGTCGCGGACAGGTCGACGTCCGCGAGCGTGATCGACTGCACCTGTGGCAGGCCCAGCACCTGCTGCAGCGTGACCGACTGCAGGGGCACGCCGTCGTACGCCGTGCCCTCCAGTACGGTCTCCCACCCACCGGCGATGCTCGAGAGCGGGATGGACGAGAGCGGGATCGAGCTCAGCGGGATGGACGACAGCGGAATGCTCGAGAGCGGGATCGAGGACAGGGGTGACGCCTCGACGGTGGTCCCGGCCGGCGGCTGCGAGAGGTCGATGCCGCCGAGCGACGTGGAGGCGATGGTGCCTGAGGACTGACCCTGCGTCAGCAGTGAAGGGGCGAGCCCGGCCGTCGGGATGTACGACGCGCCGACCGGCACCGCACTCGGGGTGCTGACGTCGACGATCGCCTCGGGGCCGGGTGCAGGCACCAGTGCCTCGGTCGAGAACCGGTAGACACGGCCGCGACCCTCCACAGGCACGGCGTACGTGTGCGAGCTGACCAGCGCACCGCCGGCGTCCGGGTAGTTCAGGACGTTGAAGCCGAAGGCACCGTTGCTCGGGTCACCGGCCGGCGGCGCGAGCGTCGCGACGTTGCTCCACGTGGTGATCTGCCCACCCGTGGACGTG
The DNA here is from genome assembly GCA_035699605.1 of Nocardioidaceae bacterium. Lineage (GTDB taxonomy): Bacteria > Actinomycetota > Actinomycetes > Propionibacteriales > Nocardioidaceae > SSC3. The sequence goes on from DASSPN010000102.1 coordinate 96,240, forward strand.
CGGGCGACGTACACCTCGGCCTGGCCGGTCGTCCCTGTCACGAAGGGGCGGCCCACGATGAGCGACTTGTGCGCTCCACCGCGCCCCAGCGCGACCGAGATGCCGAAGTTGCCGTTGGAGGGCGCCGTGAACTCGCCCTCGAGGGTCAGCGGGGTCGTTGCCGTGGGGAGCTTGTAGACGCGAGCGGAGTCGTTGCCGATGGCTCCGACGGCGAGCCGCGTGCCGTCGGTGTCGATGCTGAACAGGGGCGAGGCCGGCAGACCGACCTGGAAGTCTCGGGTCGAGGTCAGCGCACCGGTCGCCGAGGAGTCGGCGAGCTGGTGCAGCCGGATGAACCCGTTGGCCGCCCGGGAGGCGGTGAACACCGTCTGGCCCTCGGCGACGACCTCGGTGCCCAGACCGGACTCGGCAGCGGCTTCACCGACGGTCGTCTGGGCGAAGACCCAGTTCGGGTTCCATCCCTCGCCGGCGCCGTCACGCTCGTAGCGGTGCACCTTCCCGGCGCCGCCGGCGGCGTTGGGCTCGCCCACGAGAAGAGTTCCGTCGTCGGTGAAGGCGAGCGACGCGCCGAACCTGCCGCCGACCGTGACGTCGGCCGGACTGAACGCTCCCGCGCGACCCGCGGGGCTGTACTCCTGGTTGCCGCCGGCCCACAGCTCCGCCGAGAACAAGGTGTGGGCAGCGCCGGTCCCGCCGAGTCGACCGAAGACCGCGACCGTGCCGATGGCCCCCACGTCCTGCGGCTGCTGCGGGTCACCGCGGCCGTCCAGGTCGATCTGGGAGTCCTGGGTGGAGCCCACGGCGACGTACACGCCCTGCTCGGCTCCGTTCGCACCCCGCTTCACCCAGATGTCGAGCCCGCCGTCGTACCGCGCGGGCGCGGACAGGATGTTTCCCGCGTCGGCCCAGAAGATGTCGTCGAAGACCCATTGGCCGTTGACGAGGCGGAACAGGTAGATGGTGCTGAGGATGCGGCTGATGCCACGTCCCTCGCGGATGGTCGACACCGCGAGCAGGTCGCCGTCACGCGCGAAGCCGTAGCCGAAGTCGACAGGGAACTCGTCGCCGACCGGCTCGAGCTTCTCCTGCACGGACCACGTTCCGCCGGCCCCGCGACTCCAGACCTCAGCACGGCCCGTGTCGTAGCCGAGGAGGTTGGCATTCGGCGCGCCCGACACGACGCGACCCGAGCTGAGCGCAACCGACCAGCCCAAGCCCTCGCCCGCCACGCTGGCCGGGACCTTCGCCCGGAAGTCAGGCACGTCAGCGGCGTGGGTGCCTGGTCGCTCGTAGATCAGGGTCGCGCCAGACCAGGTGTTCAACGACGGGATGTTGTGCCGCCAGGCACCGATCGCGAGCTGCGTGCCGGTCTCGTCGAAGGCAACGGAGTGGCCGAAGTCGCCGAGCGGGTCGTCCGACTCGTCGACAACGGTCGTCGGGTCGTCGTTGTTGAACTTCCTGATCTGGGTGAAGGTGTCGGTGCCGTTGAGGGCGTCGTAGACGTCGTCGTACAGGAAGGCCTGACCGGCGCGAGCCGAGTTCACCGGCGCGTTGGCACCGCCGTTGCCCGGCTCACCGACGAGCAGGTCACCGTCCGTGTGGAGAGCTACCGCGGAACCGAAGGCGCCGCTGGTCCGCCGCGTGTCCGGCAGCACCTTCGCCTGCTGGGTCCAGGTGCCGGCGCCCTGCGAACGGAAGACGTAGACGGCCCCGTCGTTGGTGTTGGTACCCGCCGGCGCCGGAGCTGCGCAGGTCCCGGCCGTCGGCGTCAGGACACCGTCGTCGCCGATGGCGCCGACCGCCACCAGCCCGTCGGCGACCGACACGTCGCGGCCGAACTCCTGGAAGACGTCGCGATTTGCCGGGTCGGCCTCGAACACGCCGCCCGGCGGCTCGAGCCGGCTCTCGTAGACGAACGGCGTACCGAATCCTCCGGAGCGACGGCGAACCTCGACGAGACCGATCCGCTCACCGAAGGTGTCCGGGTCCGCGTTGGCATCCGGTCCGTCCGGGGTGCAGAGTCCGCTGCGGCTGGCAAAGGGCGCGCCGATGACCAGGACTCCGTTGTCGAGGTCGACGTCGTAGCCGTACTGCCCGACGCTGACACCGGTGTAGGGCTGAGCCGTGAGGATCGTCGGTGCGGAGGGGTCGGCGTTCGGCGCCACCGTCACCGGGTCGCCCGCATAGGTCCAGATCGCCACCCGCGCCGCTGCCGGGCCGCCGGCGACGATGGTCACGCCAGCGGGCTCGACCTCGAGCGCGACGGAGATGCCGACCTGCTGGAAGGCAGGGTGGCCGGTGAGCTTGTCGAGCAGGCGCCAGTCACCGTTGCCGGTGTCGTCGAAGTAGACGTTGACGGATCCGTGGTAGGCGTTCGCGCCTGCCACCATCTGGTCGGTGTAGGCCGTCACGACCATCCAGCGGCCGTCGATGTCGACGTCGAAGCCGTAGTGGTCCATCGCGGCGTTCGGCGTCGGGTCGATCGTCGCCACGGCACTCAGCACCGGGTCGATGACCACGGGGTACGTCGCAGCGGCGTCGTCCACCCGCACACGGAGCCCGGCACTGGTCTCGACGAAGCGCGCGTCGAGCTCCGTGCCCTGGGCGTCGTGCACCGCCAGGCCGTCGTACGACAGCGCACTGCCGCCGGGCAGCACGAAGCGTGCGGACCGCCGTCCGGCCACCTCGACCGACGCACCTCGAACGCCGAGGTCGAGCACCAGTGCACCCTCACCGCGAGGCCGCGTGGGAAGGGTCCAGCCCTGCTCGAGCCCACCGTCCCGGTTGCGGAACCACTCGACCAGGCCGCCGCGCTGGACGGTCGCCGTGGTGTCGGTCGCCGCCGGAGCGGCCTCCGGGACGTTGACCAGGGTCCCCGGACGCCCGAACGCGGCCGTCTCCAGGACGACCCGGCCGCGGGCATCCAGGCTCCGCACGGCCAGGCCGTCCGCACTCAGGCGGGCCGTGATGCCGGCGTCTGCGTTGGCGACGAGGTAGGAGCCGTCGGCCGCCGGACGGAAGGAGAGCTGGGCGGCCTGGATCTGGGCCTCGATCGAGGCCTGCTCCTCGGCGGAGAGCGACGCCTCGCCCGGGTCGGGGAGCGACAACCGTTCCACGGCCTGCGGCAGCGCCCCCAGGACGGAGACGACGAGGGCCGCGACCACCACGCCCACCGCCGAGCGAGCGCGGGCCCGCTTGTCCGTTCCGACCGAAATCCCCAGCGAAGCTGCGTTGAACACGCCCAGCCGCATAATCGTCCCCTGCCCGATGGTCATGGCCCCACCCTGCTGAGCGCATAGGGCACCGGGCATCCCGAGATCTGGTGATCATCCGCGCTCGTGCAGCAGCCGGCCCCACACGGACGCAGAGCCGGTTACCGACCTAACGTCCGAGGGCGATATCCGCTACGGAACGTCTCGGTAAAAGTCTGTCTGTCGTCACCAACGCCGTGCAGACTGTGCCTCGTGACCGCCTCCGTCTTCGACCGGCTCCGCACCATGGCGCTGTTCGGGACCCTCTCGGACGAGGAGCTGACCACCGCCGGGTCGCGCGGTTCCGTTCTCACCGTGGGGCCGGGCGAGGTGCTGGTGCGCGAGGGTGACCGCGCGGACAACGTGTACGTCGTCCTGTCCGGAAACGCCCAGGTCGAGCTGCACGGAGTCGAGGTCGGCCCCGTCGTGGGGCCGGGCGAGTGCGTGGGCGAGCTGGCCGTGCTCGACGAGGCGCCGCGGGCAGCCACGGTGACCGCGTTGTCTCCCATGTCCCTCCTCTCCTTCACCTCCGAGACCTTCGCGGAGGTCCTCCAGGAGCTGCCGGCCCTCCGTGAGGAGGTGATCCGCGCTCTCACCCGCCGGATGCGCCAGGTGAGCACCGGCTGGGCCCAGCTGGCCGTCGACACCGATGTCCTGCTCGACGCCTACTACGCGCTGCAGGGGTCGGCCGACGAGGTCAACCGCAGCACCGCGATCAAGGAGGCCGCCGCGCTCCTGCGCAGGCTGGCCGAGTCGACGCCCGTCCCCCGCACGGGCGTCGTCCTCGACCAGCTCACGCCCGCGGAGCGACGGGTCGCGGACCTGGTGGCTCGTGGCCTGTCCAACGCCGCTGTCGCCTCCGAGCTCTTCCTCTCCGAGCACACGGTGGCGAGCCACCTCAAGCACATCTACGTCAAGCTCGGCCTGCCCTCGCGCGTGGCGCTGGCGGGTGTGGTGCTGCGGTCCGCCTGACTCAGCGCGGTCGATGCGGCTGAGTGATCGGTGCTCGTCCCTGGTTCATCGCCGTTCCCCTTTGCCTCTGCCTCGCACACTTCTCCTGGCAGTGGGGGTACGGCGTCCCCAGAACTGGTCATCCCCGCGTGTGCTGGGTCACCTTCCGGAAGGCCCGGCCTGGGCGCCGGCCGTCGCATCCACGAAGTTCGCCCTGAACTCGGCGACGGACATCGCCCGCAGCCGCACGTTCGTCAGGGCGGTAGCGCGGGCCGACCGCGGGAAGCCCAGAGTCGGCCCCAGCTCGCCGAAGTAGTCGCCGACACCGACCGTGGCCACGTGCTCGTGCTCGCCACCGGCCCGCTGCCGGGTGATCTCGACGGAGCCCTCCTCCACCACGTAGACGAGCTCCCCCCGCTCGCCCTGGTCGAAGACGATCTCGTTCGGGCCGAGCTCGACGACATGCGCCGGCTCCGCATCCGCACGGAACTGGGGAACGAGGTGGATGACCCGGTCGGCGATGGGAGCGAGCCTGTCGTCGTGCGTCGAGACCACGATCAGGCGACCGTCCGCGCGGAGCGTGCGGAGGAGGGTGATGATGCCCTCCGCGTGCACATAGTCGAGGTTGGCCGTCGGCTCGTCCGCGAGCAGCACGGGCGGGTCCGCACCGAGGGCTCGCGCCACGGCCACCCGCTGCTGCTGGCCACCCGACAGCTTCGCGGGACGGCGGCCGGCCAGCTCTCCCATCCCCACCTGCGACAGCACCTCGTGTGCACGCCTCAGCGCGACCGAGCGCCGTACACCGGAGAGCATGAGCGGCATGGCGACGTTCTCCGCGGCCGTCAGTGACGGCACCAGGTTGAAGGCCTGGAACACGAAGCCGACCTGACGCTGCCGGAACAGGGTCAGTGCAGAGCCCGTCAGGGTGCCGACCGAGCTGCGGCCCACGCGGATCGATCCCGAGGTCGCAGTCAGGATGCCGCCGATGGCGGACAGCAGGGACGTCTTCCCGCACCCCGACGGTCCCAGCAGGACCACCAGCTCGCCGGCGTCCGCCTGGAGGTCGAAACCGTCGATCGGGCGTACGGCGTACCCGCCGCTGTCGTACTCGATGACGAGGTCGCGAACCTCGAGGAGGGCGCTCACTGACCCGGTCCCGAGAAGGCGAGGGCGGGGTCGGTCCGGACGGCTCTTCGCAGCCCGACGGCTCCGGAGAGAAGGGCGACCGCGACCGCGATCAGCGGAAGCTGCACGTACGCACGCCCCGGCACGAAGACGTGGAGGGGGAAGTACGGGACGAGGACGTACTGCAGCGCAGTGGCGACCGCCACCGCGGTCAGGGCGACCAGCACTCCCTGCAGGGCGATCGAGGACCCCAGCTGCCCCGTCCCTCCCCCTACTGCCTTGAGCACAGCGACGTCGCGCGAGCGGTCGAGGGCGGAGAGATAGCTGAGGGTTCCGATGATCATGGCCGCCACGAACCACAGCAGGATCCGGATCATGTTCACGGAGCCGACCGCGTTCTCCAAGGGGCGCATCGTGTCCTCCGCGATGGTCGAGCCGTCCAGGACGATGAAGCCGGGGGGCAGCCGTTTCGGCTGACCCTCGAGGAGGAAGGTCGAGGCGAGGGGCCTGCCCTCGAAGAGCATCTGCTGCACCGTCTCGAGCGGGAGGTAGACCAAGGGCATCCCGGCGAAGAGTGTGGTGTCCTTCGTGGTGCCGACGACCGTGTACGCCTTCGAGCCGACGCCGACGTCACCGCCGACCGGGATGTCGGCGGCCTCGTCGAGGACCACCTCACCCGGTGCCTCCGGGAGCCGGCCTGAGGTGAGCGTGGGCGAGCCGGGCTCGTCCGGCACGAACCCGACGAGCACCGCATCGATCCGCAGGGCACCGGCTTCGAGCCCGTCCGTGATGCTGATGCGGGAGACCGCCATGGGTGCGCCCTCGGCGCCGCGCACGCGGTTGAGGACCGAGGTCGGCATGCTCTCCCCGGACGTGAACGGGCCTGAGGTGCCTGCTCGCAGCATCCAGGCGTCCGAGCCGAGCGCGTCGACGACAAGCCGCGGCTCGCGGTGGAACTGCTCGTTGAGCCCGGTCATCAGGAACAGCATCGTGAACACGACGGCGGTCCCGAGGATCGCCGAGGCGAAGCGCGTAGCGCGGTACTGAAGGTCACGTGCGGTGAGCAGCAGGACGCCGCCGACCCGACCGAGCCGCGACTGCTTCGGCGCGGGCTGCTCCGGGCGACCCACCCGGACGTAGCCAGGGGTCTGCCTGTCGTCGGCGAAGGCCTCGAGGACGGGACGTACGCGATGCGCCGCATCCTCGGCGTCGGCGTCCCCGCGGGTGAAGTCGAGCATGCCACCTCCTGCGCACTCGAGCTCGATGTAGAGGTCGGCGAGGTTCTCCTCGACCACCCGGCCTCGTTCCTTGGCCGCTCCCACGATCGTGGACCTGATCATCGTCGCGAACAACCGGGGAGGTCCGCCTCCTCGCTTCCGGGCGAGGAAGGCGCGGGGCCCGGAGACCGACAGGCCGTAGTCCGTACGGGCGCGAGGTCCCCCGGAGGGCGCGACGTCGACCGCTACGACGCGTCCCGTCGGGTTCCGGCGTCGCATCTCGCCGACGGGAACGTTGTCGAGAACGCCGCCGTCGACCAGAAGGTCTCCCTCGAACGGCACGGGAGGAAGCACGCCGGGAATCGAGATGCTTGCCCGGAGTGCCCGGACCAGTGGCCCGCGGTCGTGGACCTCGGCACGGCCGCGCGTCAGGTTCGTGGAGACGCAGAAGTAGGGCACCCACAAGTCGCTGATGTCGATGTCCCCGTACATCGCTCGCAGACTCCGGGTGATGCGCCGGCCGCTGATCACCGACGACACGGGCACGGTGAAGTCGAGGAGTCTCCGGAACGCCC
>DASSPN010000103.1:0-20949 GCA_035699605.1 Nocardioidaceae bacterium
GCGCCGGCGCGGTAGTACTCCTCCTCGAAGATCACCCACTCGATGAGGCTGGCTTCGCGGCCGCCGTACTCCTGCGGCCACGAGACGGTCGACAGGCGCGCGTCGAAGAGCTTCTGCTCCCACGCACGGTGGGCTTCGAAGCCCTCCGCGGAGTCCATGCTCGGCAGCCGGTCAGGCACGTTGTCGCGGAGCCAGGCGCGCACCTCCTCCTGGAAGGCCAGCTCGCTCTCGGAGAGGGTCAGGTCCATGTCTGCTGCTCCCGCAGTTCGGTCTTGAGCACCTTGCCCGACAGGTTGCGCGGCAGGAACCGCACGAACTCGACGTGCCTCGGCACCTTGAAGTTGGCCAGTCGCTCCTTGGCGAAGGCGATGACGTCCTCGCGCGTGACCGTGCGGTCCTCGCCGTCCGGGGAGGTCACGACGAACGCGCCGCCGACCTCGCCGAGGCGGTCGTCCGGCACGCCCACGACAGCCACGTCGACGACACCGGGCATCCGCAGCAGCGCCTGCTCGACCTCGGCGGGGTACACGTTGAAGCCGCCGGTGATGTACACGTCCTTCAGCCGGTCGGTGATCTTCAGGTTGCCCTCGGCGTCCATCCGGCCCACGTCCCCGGTGTGCAGCCAGCCGTCCTCGTCGATCGCCTCGGCCGTTGCCTCGGCGTCGTCGAGGTAGCCCTGCATCACCAGCGGGCCGCGGAAGAGCAGCTCGCCGTCCTCGCCGGGAGGTGCGTCGATGCGCATCTCCATGCCGGGCACCACGCGCCCGGTGGTGCTGGCGACCAGCTCGGGTGGGTCGCCACGCCGGCCCATGGCGCCCATCACGCACTCGGTCATCCCGAACGCGGTGAGCACCAGGTCGAAGGAGAGCTCGCTCTGCATCTTCTCCACCAGGGCCACCGGGACCATCGCGGCACCGGTGACGGCGAAGCGGAGCGACGAGAGGTCGCGTCCGTCGCGAGGTGCCTGCAGGAGCGCGTTGAAGATCGCTGGGGCGCCGGGCAGCACGGTGATCCGCTCGCGCTCGATCACGTCGAGCATCGCGTCCACGTCGAAGACGGGCATGGGGTGCAGCGTTGCGCCGTACACGAGGGAGACGAGGATGCCGGCCTTGTAGCCGAACGAGTGGAAGAACGGGTTAACGACAAGGTAGCGGTCGTCCTCGGTCAGCTCGCCGAGCTCGCCCCAGATCCGGGCGGCCTCGACGCTCTGCGCGTGGGTGGTCATCACGCCCTTGGAGCGTCCGGTCGTGCCGGAGGTGAACAGGATGTCGGCGAGGTCGTCGGGGGAGACGTCGGCGTCCACGCCCGGCTCACCTTCGGGGAGCGCGTCCACGCGCAGGAGCTCTGGGAGCCCGACGCCGGCCTCCGCCGCTGCGGCACGCAGCTCGTCGGTCTGGTTGCGGTCGAGGAACCCGTCCGCGAGAACGACGTACCGCGCCTCGACCCGGTCGACGACGTCGACGACCTCGTGCCCGGTGTAGCGGGTGTTGAGCGGGACGAGCACCCCGCCCGCGTAGGTCACGGCGAGGGCGGCGACCTCCCACTGCCAGCTGTTCGGCGCCCAGAGGCAGACCCGGTCGCCCTTCTGGATGGCGAGGCCAGCCGCGACCCGACGTACCCGCTCGTGGAGGTCGGCGAAGGTGAGCGTGGTGGTGCCGTCGACCATCGCAGGGTGCGTCGGCCAGCGCCGAACGGCCTTGCGGAGGACTCCGGGGATCGTCTGCACGCGCACTCCCATCGACAGCCAGCCAACCAAACAGTTGCTTGGTAGGTTACCCTATGCCTGTGGATCTGACCTACAGCGCCGAGGACGAGGCGTTCCGGAGCGAGGTGCGCCAGTGGCTCGGCGACCACCTCTCCGGGGACTTCGCCGAGCTCAAGGGACTCGGCGGGCCGGGTCGGGAGCACGAGGCCCACGAGGAGCGTCTCGAGTGGGACCGGCACCTCGCCAAGCACGGCTGGACCTGCATCGGCTGGCCGAAGGAGTTCGGGGGCCGCGGACTGCCGCTGTTCCAGCAGGTGATCTTCCACGAGGAGTACGCCCGCTCCGAGGCGCCCGGACGCGTGAACCACTTCGGCGAGGAGCTGCTCGGACCGACGCTCATCGCCTTCGGCAGCGACGAGCAGAAGGCGCGCTTCCTCCCGCCGATCGTGGCGGTCGAGGAGCTGTGGTGCCAGGGCTACTCCGAGCCCGGCGCCGGCTCCGATCTCGCCAACGTGTCGACCAAGGCACGTCTCGACGGCGACGAGTGGGTCGTCGACGGCCAGAAGATCTGGACCTCGCTCGCGCAGTTCGCGCAGTGGTGCTTCGTGATCGCGCGCACCGAGCCGGGGTCGCAGCGCCACCAGGGACTGTCCTTCCTGCTCGTCCCGATGGACCAGGACGGCGTCGACGTACGGCCGATCGAGCAGCTGACCGGCGGCTCGGAGTTCAACGAGGTGTTCTTCACGGGAGCGCGCACGCCGAAGGACCTGGTCGTCGGCGCCCCCGGTGCGGGGTGGTCGGTCGCGATGGGCCTGCTCGGCTACGAGCGTGGCGTCTCCACGATCGGCCAGCAGGTCGGCTTCGAGCGCGAGCTCGACGTCGTGGTCCAGCACGCCAAGGCGAACGGCTCGTACGACGACCCGCTGGTCCGCGACCGCATCGTGCAGGCACGCATCGGGCTCGACGTGATGCGTCTGCACGCCCTCCGCACACTCAGCGCAGCCGAGCCCGGCCCCGGGGACGCGAGCGTCTCGAAGCTGGTCTGGGCGAACTGGCACCGGTCCCTGGGCGAGCTCGCCATGACCGTGCTCGGGCAGGACGGGCTCGCGGTCGAGTCCGGCGATCCCTACCGAGTGGACCGCCTCCAAGCTCTCTTCCTGTTCAGCCGGGCTGACACGATCTACGGCGGCTCGAACGAGGTGCAGCGCAACATCATCGCCGAGCGGGTGCTCGGCCTACCGAAGGAGCCGCGCCCGTGAGTCCCGAGTACGTCGGAGGGCACGACCTGCTCGCCGGGAAGGTCGTCGTCGTGACGGCGGCCGCCGGTGCCGGCATCGGCGCCGCGGTGGCGAAGCGGGCCCTCGAGGAGGGTGCGAAGGCGGTCGTCATCAGCGACACGCACGAGCGTCGTCTCGCCGAGGCCGAGGAGGGGCTCGCCAAGGAGTTCGGCGCCGACCGGGTCGCGGCCATCACCTGCAACGTGACCGACGAGGCGGCCGTGCAGGCGCTGCTCGACGCGGCCGAGCCCTTCGGCGGGGTCGACGTGATGGTCAACAACGCAGGGCTCGGCGGCACCGCGAGCATCCTCGAGATGACCGACGAGCAGTGGTCACTGGTCCTCGACATCACCCTGACCGGCACGATGAGGTGCATCCGTGCCGCCGGGCAGCGGATGAAGGATCGCGGCGGGGTGATCGTGAACAACGCATCCATCATCGGCTGGCGGGCCCAGGAGGGCCAGGCTCACTACGCCGCAGCCAAGGCCGGCGTCATGGCCCTGACCCGCTGCGCGGCGATCGACCTGGCCCCGCACGGCATCCGCGTCAACGCGGTCTCCCCGAGCCTGGCGATGCATCCCTTCCTCGAGAAGGTCACGTCGCCGGAGCTGCTCGAGGAGCTCAAGGGCCGCGAGGCGTTCAAACGGGCGGCCGAGCCGTGGGAGGTTGCCAACGTGATGGTGTTCCTGGCCAGCGACTACTCGTCGTACATGACCGGCGAGGTCGTGAGCGTGAGCAGCCAGCATGCCTGAGTCGACCACCCTGAGCCGCCGTGAGGAGCTCCTCAGGATCGCCGCCGAGCTCTTCGCGTCACGCGGCGTCAAGAACACGACCGTCCGCGACATCGCCGACGCCGCCGGCATCCTGAGCGGCTCGCTGTACCACCACTTCGACTCCAAGGAGTCGATGGTCGACGAGATCCTGTCGACGTTCCAGGAGGAGCTGTTCGGGACCTGGGACGACATCATGCGGTCGAAGCTCGACGCCCGCGCCAAGGTGGAGGCTGTGGTCCGCGCGTCGTTCGACGCCCTCGACAAGCACCACTCCGAGGTCGCGATCTACCAGAACGACGCGGCGTACCTGATGGAGTCCGAGCGCTTCGCCTACCTCAAGGACCGCAACGACCAGTTCCGCGAGGTCTGGATGCGGCTGCTCCGCGAGGGCGAGAAAGCCGGCGTCCTCCGCACGGACCTCGACATCGAGCTCGTCTACCGGTTCGTCCGCGACACCGTCTGGGTCGCGGTCCGGTGGTACCGCCCGGGCGGTCCGATGGCGATCGAGACCGTCGCCGACCAGTACCTCACGATCCTCCTCTCCGGAATCAGCAAGGAAGGAACTCAGCGTGGCTGAAGCATTCATCGTCGACGCGGTGCGCACCCCCGTCGGCCGGCGAGGCGGCTCGCTCGCGCAGATGCACTCCGCCGACCTGGGCGCCCACGCCCTCGGTGCCCTCGTCGACCGCACCGGCATCGACCCGGCTGCCGTGGACGACGTGATCATGGGCTGCTGCGACACCATCGGGTCCCAGGCCGGTGACGTCGCCCGCACCGCCTGGCTCGTGGCCGGGTTGCCCGACCACGTCCCCGGGGTCACCATTGACCGGCAGTGCGGCTCGTCGCAGCAGGCCGTCCACTTCGCCGCCCAGGGCGTCCTGTCCGGCACCCAGGACCTCGTCGTCGCCGGCGGGCTGCAGAACATGTCCGCCATCCCGATCTCCTCGGCGATGCTCGTCGCCCAGCAGTACGGCTTCTCCACTCCCTTCGCGGAGTCACCCGGCTGGGTCAAGCGGTACGGCGACCAGGAGGTCTCCCAGTTCAAGTCCGCCGAGATGATCGCGGAGCGCTGGGAGCTCAGCCGTGAGGACATGGAGGCCTTCGCGTACGAGTCGCACCAGCGCGCCATCCGGGCGATCGACGAGGGCCGCTTCGTGAACGAGATCGCGCCGGTGGGCGACTTCGCCGTCGACGAGGGACCCCGCCGCGACACCACGCTGGAGCGGATGGCGGGGCTGCAGCCGCTGGCCCCCGGCGGACGGATCACCGCTGCCGTCGCCTCGCAGATCAGCGACGCCGCGACCGCCGTACTCATCGCCGGCGAGCAGGCGGTCAAGGACCACGACCTCACGCCGCGTGCCCGGATCCACCACCTCTCGGTGCGCGGCGACGATCCCGTCTGGATGCTGACCGGACCCATCACCGCGACGCAGCACGCGCTCGCGAAGGCGGGAATGACGATCGACGACATCGACCTCTTCGAGTGCAACGAGGCCTTCGCCTCCGTGGTGCTGGCCTGGATGAAGGAGACGGGTGCGCCGCACGAGAAGGTGAACGTGAACGGGGGCGGAATCGCGCTCGGTCACCCGATCGGAGCCACGGGGACGCGGCTGATGACGACCCTCCTCAACGAGCTCGAGCGGACGGGGGGCCGCTACGGCCTCCAGACGATGTGCGAGGGCGGTGGCCAGGCGAACGTGACGATCATCGAGCGCCTCTGAGCACCTGCACGGGTGGTCTGGTCTGCCGTTGCGGGTGCCCAGGACCAGGAGGAGTGTGGAGGGGTTCCCACACTTCGGAGGTGACCCTGTGTTTGCACGTTCGACCACACTCCACGGCAAGGCCGAGAACCTCGACGCCGGGATGCGCTACGTCGAGAACGAGGTTCGTCCGGTCATGGACGGCATCGAGGGCTGCCTGGGCCTGTCCTGCATCGTCGACCGCGACACCGGCCAGGCGATCGTCACCAGCTCCTGGTCGACCGAGGAGGCCATGCGCGCGAGTGACGAACGGCTGAGGGCCTTCCGCGATCAGGCGCGGGAGATCTTCGGCGGGTCCATGCAGGTCGACGAGTGGGAGATCGCGGTGATGCGTCGGCGCGGTCACGGCGACGCCTGTCGCGTCACCTGGGCTCAGGGCGACCTGGACGCGTTGATCGACGTCTACCGCTACAACGCGCTGCCCTCCATCGAGGAGGTACCGGGGTTCTGCGGGACGAGCCTCATGGTCAACCGCACCTCCGGGATCGCCTGCGTCACGACGATGTACGACACCCGCGAGTCACTCGAGGCGAGCCGCGCCCCGGCGGACCAGATCCGGGCCCGCTCGTCCGAGCAGTCGGGCATGGAGGTGCTCGACGTGCGTGAGTTCGACCTCGTGTACGCGCACCTGCATGTCCCGGAGCTCGTCTGACCCTTGCTCTAATTGAGTGGCGCCGCCCCGGCCGGCGGGTGGAGCCTTGGCCCATGGAGATACGAGAGCTGGTGCCGCTGGTCGACGACGACATCGAGCGGGTGTCGAAGCTGATCGTCGAGACGCTGGCGGTGGACGCGCCGTGGGTCTACCCGATGACCACGGAGAGCCGGGCGACGTTCTGGCGCAACGGCTGGGACGGCGAGCCGCCCCGCATCTTCGTGGGTGAGGAGGACGGCGAGGTCCTCGTCTGGGGACAGCTCGACCTGCCCGAGCGGGACAACACCCATCTCGCCTGGACGGGCGTCCTCGTCGCTCTGGAGCACCGTCGGCGCGGCCTCGGCTCCCAGATGTTCGAGCACCTCGAGGCGGTGTCGCGTGCGGCCGGTCGCACCTCGATCGGCATCGACGGCTGGGAGAGCGAAGGCGCTCTCGGCTTCGCCGCGCACTTCGGGCTCGAGCGCAAGTCGCAGTCGATCCAGCGCCGGATGTACGTCGACAAGGTCGACCGTGAGCTGCTCGCCAAGCAGCTCGAGGAGGCGCGCAGCGCGTCGGCGGGCTACGAGCTGCTCCGCGTCTTCGGTGCTACACCGGACGAGATGGTCGACGAGGTCGTCGAGATCACCGCGGCGATCAACGACGCCCCCACCGACGACCTCGACATCGAGGACGAGGTGTTCTCCGCGGAGCGGCTGCGTGACTACGAGGAGACCAGCCTGGCCGTCGGTCGGCTCTACACGATCTACGCACGGCACCGGGAGACCGGCAGGCTCGCCGGCAAGACCATCGTGCAGGTGGAGCTGGAACGCCCCCACATCGGCCACCAGCACGACACGTCCGTCGTCTCGGCGCACCGGGGACACCGCCTCGGGATGCTGCTGAAGGCAAGCATGGTCGAGTGGCTCGCCGAGGAGGAGCCGCAGCTCGAGCTGATCGACACCTGGAACGCCGAGTCCAACGACCACATGATCGGCGTGAACGAGCAGCTCGGCTACGAGATCCAGGGTCGCAACCTCGAGTTCCAGCGTGACCTGACGACCGCTGGGTAAGTCATGGGGCATGGCTGACACCCCCGCCCCCGAACACCGGTCACCGGCCGGCCTCGACGACGCGACGCGCGACGCGGTCGGACGGCTGACCGAGGCGATCGAGACCACCGAGCGTGCCCGCGGTCACCTGTACTCCTTCCACCAGCTCACCGGCACCGCCGACCTCCAGATCGGCGACGCCGTGCAGCAGCTGCGCGACGCCGGCCACGCCGAGATCGCCGACCGCATCGAGCGAGACGTCGTGGGCCGCAACGTGATCCCGGGGCACTGGACGTTCCAGATCGTCGAGGCCTACGACGACACCTACTGGTCGGCCCTGCGGGGGGTGGAGCGCGAGGTGCGCGAGCAGCTCACGGAAGGGCGGCGCCACCTGCACGAGGCGGCCATGAAGGAGGACCGCCGTACGCACGGTCACCCCGACCACACGGCGACCTAGGTCGCCGTCTGCCTCACGACGTCGGCGATCACGTCTGCGAGATCGCCCGAGGTCGAGAACGACGCGCGTTGGAGGTCCGCGCCGCTACCGCGTGCACGGATCCGCTCGACCCCGTCGGCGACTCGGTTCCGGTCCTCGGGTGACGCGGCCGCGGCCACCCACTCCTGCAACCGGCCGACCAGCTCCCAGGCAGGCACCAGCTCGTTGCGCCCGACGTCGTACAGCCGATCCGACAGCCCGAACCGTGCCGCCCGCCAACGTGCCGCCCGCAGGGCCTCTCCGCGGTGGGTCGGGGGCGGCGCGCCCACGCGCCAGTCCTGAGCCGCCGCGTCGACCATGGCACGGCACAGAGCTGCGACGGTGACGGCGTCCTCGGCGTATGGCGTGACGTCGGCGACGCGGACCTCGACGGTCGGGAAGCGGCGTGACAGCCTGGCGTCGAGGTAGAGCATCCCGTCGTCGATGGCCGCGCCGGAGCTCAGCAGAGCACCGGTCGCCGCGTCGTAGGTGGTGACGTCCCCGAAGGGGTCGCCCAGCCCGGTGGAGGGCCACTGCCCCCACAGCACGGTCCGGTAGGACGCGTAGTCGCTGTCTTGCCCGGCGAGGTAGGGCGAGTTCGCGCTCAGTGCGACCAGCACGCTCAGCCAGGGCGCGATCCGGTCGATGACCGCGACGCCCTCCTCCGAGGACTCGATGCCGACGTGGACGTGCTGCCCACACGTCAGCTGGAGCCGCGAGACGCGGCCGAAGGTCTCGGTCATCCGGTGGTAGCGCTCTTCGGGAGTGACGGAGTGCGCCTCCTCGACCGGGCAGGTGGCGAGCGCCGCGAGGCGGGCATCCCTGTCGGCTGCGGAGTCGGCGAGCTCGCGGCGGCGGAGCCGCAGCTCCACCTCGAGGTCCCCGAGGTCGCGGTACGGCTTGGTGCCGAGCTCGGCCTGCTCGCGCTTGAGCTCGTGCTCGAACTGTCCTTCGGACCTCCCGGACGCCTCCTCGGCGACGACGTCGCCCAGCGGTGCGAGTCTGGTCGAGCCGGACGCGAAGAGGAGGAACTCCTCCTCGACGCCCACGGTGCGGTCCATGCCCGAGGAGTTCCCCGGTCCGGCGCCGTCACACGGTGAGGGGAGTCACCTGGCCCGAGCTGGCTCCGAGGCCCTAGTCGGCGAGCAGCGCGCCGGTGGCGCGGAGACGCTCCGCGGCCTCCGTGACGATCCGGTCGATCAGCTCCTCGCACGACGGCAGGTCGTCGATGACGCCCACGACCTGGCCGCTGGCCAGCACACCCGCGGAGGTGTCGCCCTCGACCAGCCCGGAACGCAGCATCATGGGTGTGTTCGCAGCCAGGATCATCTGCGACCACGAGCGCTCGGACCCGTGCTTCATCGCGCGGCCGTCCCGGACGAGCTGCCGCCAGGTCATGCCGCTCATCTTCTTGAACCCGAGGGTGCGCCGCGCGGTGGGGCCGAGGCGCTTCACGGCACTGGACTCCTGCAGCTCCTCCACCAGCTGCGTGCGCAGCATCCGGTGCGGCATGCCGTCGACCTTGTCCGTGACGACCGTCCCGTCGAGGCCGTAGCCGAGGTACAGCTCCTTGACCGCCTGCGGGACGGCGCTGTCCTGGGTGAGGAGGAACCGCGTGCCCATGCCGATGCCGGCCGCGCCGTAGCTGAGTGCGGCAGCCAGGCCGCGGCCGTCGAAGAAGCCGCCGGCGGCGACCACCGGGATGTCCACCGCGTCGAGCACGGTCGGGAGCAACAGCGTGGTGGGCACGCTGCCGGTGTGCCCACCGCCCTCGCCGCCCTGGATCATGACAGCGTCCGCGCCCCAGCTCGCCACCTTCACCGCGTGCTTCGGTGCGCCGACGCTCGGGATCACGACGACGCCGTTGTCCTTGAGCTTGGCGATCATGTCCTGCTTGGGCGCCAGCGCGAACGACGCGACCTTCACACCCTCGCGGATGAGCAGGTCGATGCGCTCTCCGGCGTCGCCCGCATCCGCACGCAGGTTCACGCCGAACGGCTGGTCCGTGCGACTCTTCACGTCCTTGATGGCGTGCTTGAGGTCGTCGTAGGACATGGTGGCGCTGGCCAGGATGCCGAGGCCGCCGGCGTTGGCAGTGCCGCTGACGAGGCGGGGGCCAGAGACCCAGCCCATGCCCGTCTGCACAACCGGGTGGCGGACGCCGACGAGCTCGGTGAGCTTCGTGCTGATCAGCTGGTCGATCATGAGTCTGGGACCTCGCGGCTGCGGAGGTTCTTCGGATCGAGCACCTCGCGGATGAGGATCAGCTCCTCCAGTGACGGGGTACGCGTCTCGGCGACGTTGTCGACGTACAGCTCGAAGCCGGTGTTCTCGACCACCTCGTCGACGGTGACGCCGGGGTGGGTGCTGACCAGCCGCACGGTGTCGTCTGGGCCGCCGAGGTCGAAGACGCCGAGGTTGGAGACGATCCGGTGGATGTCGTTGAACCGCGCGGCCGCAGGACCGGCCTCCTTCGCGCGCTTCGGGCCGACGCCGGAGACGATGTCGACCTGCTCCACGAAGACGCGGCTGTTGTGCTTGGGCACCCAGTACGACGTGCGGTTGTTGACTGTGTTGCCGGGGGCACCGCGGCTGCCGAGGAGCTGGCGCTTCGGCTGGTCCCACCGGCCGATGGCCGAGATGTTCTGGTTGCCGTGCCGGTCGACCTGGGTAGCGCCCATCATCACGTGGCGCTTGCCGTAGGCCACGACGTCGAAGACCTTGCGGAAGGGAATCCAGCCCTCGACGACCTCGTCGCCCGAGCCCAGCGGCGGGACGCCGCCGAGGAAGCGCGACTCGCCGTCGGAGATGACCAGGTCGGGATTGCTGGTCAGCTTGCAGAGCCGGGCTCCGAGCGTGGGGAGGAGACCCATCGGGCTGGCGAAGATCTCGCCGTCCTCGGCCCAGCAGTCGGCGATGGCTGCGGCGCAGACCTCTGCTCGTGTGGCGTCCATCAGCTCTGCTCCTCGTGCCACGCAGTGACAGCGGCTTGGTAGGCGGCTTCGTCGCCGCTGAGGAAGCGCTCCTCGAACGCGGCCCACTGCCCGGGGTCGGCGGCAGCAGCGGCGTACGCCTTCTGGAACTTCTCGTCGCGCTCGTAGTCGGGGACACAGGTGGTGAAGTGCGCACCGTTCGGCGTCTCGACGACTCCGCTGACCATCATCCGGCTGACCAGCAGCCGCTGGACAGGCGTATTGACGGTGAGGCCGGCGGTGTCGACGACCTGCTCGGTGCTCAGGTACGTCCGGTCGGCAGCCATCGCGAAGAGGTCGTCGAAGTACGGGTCCGGGCCGAGGTACGTCGCGTTGCCGTGCGCGTCCGACCGGTTGAGGTGGATGAGCGCCACGTCCAGGTTCAGCGCGGGTACGGCGACCAGCTCCTCACCGTCGTCGTACGGGCTGGTGATCGTCTTGATCCACGGCTGGTTGACGAGGACGTCGGAGCCAAGGCCGGCCCGCATCGGGAGGAAGGGGAGCCGCTGGGCCGCGGCCTTGAGGCCGGTCATGAACATGCCCTCGTCCAGCTCGACGACCTCGGGGATCGTGCCGTTCTGGCGGGCCTGCTGGAACAGCGGCTCGAGCGGCACGGAGTCGAGGCTGACGAAGGCGTAGACCAGGCGCCTGACCTTGCCAGCCTGGCACAGCAGGCCGACGTCGGCGCCACCCCAGCTCACGATCGTGAGGTCCTTGAGGTCGGAGTTGCGGATCGCCCGCACCAGCGCCATCGGCTTGCGCCGGGGACCCCAGCCACCGATGCCGATGGTCATGCCGTCCTTGAGCTCGGAGACGACCTCGTCGATCGTCATCCGCTTGTCCCTCGGTGTGCTCATCTGCCTGCCTTGTTGGTGCCCGCGAAGTCGTCGCGGAGCTCGTCACTGACGCCGGCGAGGTTGAGCTCCATCGTGAAGCCCTGCTCGAACCGGTAGCTCTTGTTCACGTCGATCGGGTCGATCCCGTTCAGCGCTTCCTTCGCGGCGCGGATGACCCGCGTGTCCTTGCTGGCGATGTCCCGCGCGAGGCGGTCAGCGGCCTCGTCGAGCTCGGCGCGGGGGACCACCTCGTACACCGAGCCGTGCTTCACCAGCTCGACCGCGGAGATGGTGCGGGCCGTGAAGTAGAGGGTGCGCATGAGGTGCTGGGGGACCAGCCGCGCCATGTGCGTGGCCGCGCCGAGGGCGCCCTGCTTGACCTCGGGCACCCCGAAGTAGGCGTCCTCGCTCGCCACGACGACGTCGGCGTTGCCGACCAGACCGACCCCACCGCCGAGGCAGAAGCCGTTCACCGCGGCGACGACGGGGACCGAGCACTCGTAGACGGCCTTGAAGGCGGCGAAGCAGCCCTTGTTCGCGCCGATCAGAGCGTCGAACCCGGTGGTGTGCTGCATCTCCTTGATGTCGACGCCCGCGTTGAAGCCGCGCCCCTCGGCCCGCAGGACCACCACGTGGGTGTCGAGGTCCTTGCCCGCTTCGTCAAGGGCGGCGGCCACGTCGTACCAGCCCTGCACGGGGAGGGCGTTCACCGGCGGGTAGTCCATGGTGACGACCCGGACGTGGTCGTCCCTCAGCGTGGACGTGACTGCCATGGGCGTCCTCTCACGTAGCAACCAAGCATTTGTTTGGTAGGGTACCACCTGTGGATCTCAACGGCAGGGTCGTCCTCGTCACCGGCGGCACGCGCGGCGTCGGTCTGGGCATCACCGAGGCCTTTCGCGACGCAGGTGCCGCCGTCGTCACGTGTTCACGACACGAGGCGCCGGGCGACCACGTCGTGTGCGACGTGCGCTCGCCGTCGGAGGTGGAGGCGCTGGTCGCGGGCATCGTGGAGCGGCACGGCCGCCTGGACACGGTCGTCAACAACGCGGGCGGCGCGCCCTTCGCGCTGGCCGCCGAGGCCTCGCCGAACTACCACTCCAAGATCGTCGAGCTCAACCTCCTCTCGCCGCTCCTGCTGTCGCAGGCCGCCTATCGCGTGATGCAGCCCGGCTCGTCGATCGTGAACATCTCGTCCGTCTCGGCCCTCCGACCGTCCCCGGGCACTGCGGCGTACGGCGCAGCCAAGGCGGGGATCGACTCGCTGACCCGTTCGCTCGCCGTCGAGTGGGCACCGCACATCCGCGTGAACGCGATCAACGTCGGGATGGTCCGCACCGAGCAGACGGACCTGCACTACGGCGGCCCGTCCGGTGTCGAGGCGATCGAGAAGACGGTCCCGCTCGGCCGGCTCGCGACCCCTCGCGACGTCGGCAACGTCGCCGTGTTCCTGGCGTCCGACCTCGCGGCGTACGTCACCGGGTCGACCATCGAAGTCCACGGCGGGGGAGAGACCCCTGCCTTCCTCAGAGCATTGGAGCAGCAGGCGTGACCGGAATCTGTGAGGGCCGCATCGCCATCGTCACCGGCGCCGGCCGCGGCCTGGGGCGCGAGCACGCGCTCGAGCTGGCCCGCCAGGGTGCCTCCGTCGTCGTCAACGACCTCGGTACGTCGGGCGCGGGCGAGGGCGCATCCTCCGGCCCCGCGCAGGAGGTCGTCGATCTCATCGTGTCGGAGGGCGGCTCGGCGGTGGCCAACGCCTCCGACATCGCCGACTTCGAAGGCGCCCGCGAGCTCGTCCAGCAGGCGATCGACACGTTCGGCGGGCTCGACGTACTCGTCAACAACGCGGGCTTCCTCCGTGACCGGATGCTCGTCAACGCGACCGAGGACGAGTGGGACGCCGTCATCCGCGTGCACCTCAAGGGCCACTTCGCGCCCCTGCGCCACGCCGCGGCGTACTGGCGCGACGAGGCCAAGGCCGGCCGGGTGCGGGATGCCCGGATCATCAACACGTCGTCCGGCGCTGGTCTCCAGGGCTCGATCGGGCAAGGTACCTACAGCGCCGCCAAGGCCGGCATCGCCGGGCTCACCCTGGTGGCCGCCGCTGAGCTCGGCCGGTACGGCGTCACCGTCAACGCCCTGGCCCCGGCGGCGAGGACGCGCATGACCGAGGCCGCGTTCGCGGACGCCATGGCCGCCCCCGAGGACGGCTTCGACGCCATGCACCCCACCAACGTGGCCCCCGTCGTCGCCTGGCTCGCCTCCGTCGACAGCGCCGGCGTCACCGGCCGCGTCATCGAGGTCGAAGGCGGCAAGATCTGCATCGAGGAAGGCTGGCGCCACGGCCCCACGGTCGACATCGGCCGCCGCTGGGACCCCGCCGACGTCGGCGGCGCCGTACGCGACCTGCTGGCGAAGGCCGAGACCCCGGAGCCGGTGTACGGCACGTGAGCCCCCCTGTTTCACAGGGGCCCCTGTGAAACAGGGGACATCCACTGTGAAAGAACGCAGGGGATCACCCCCTGATCGCAGGCGCAGTCCGGGCTCTATCCACAGTCTTCGCCGTCGGCCGAGCACCGATGTGCCCGATCGCTCCAGGATGCGTGGATGCGCAACGAGGGCGAGCTACGGCGACTGGTGGCAACCTACGGCGTCTTCCTACGGCGGGAAGCGCTGGCGATCGGCTACGACACGAAAGACTTCCGGCCGGCTCTGAGGGATGGCACATGGGTGCGAGTCCGTCACGGCGCCTACACGTTCGCCGAATCGTGGCCGGCAGATGAGATCGGCCAGCACAACGTGCGGACGAAGGCTGTCATGCGGACGCACGAGGGCAGGGCCGCACCGAGCCATCAGAGCTCTGTGCTGCTGAGAGACATCGACTCTTGGGGCCTGGACTTGTCTCAGGTGCACCTCACGCGCACGAACGGCGCACCCGTGCGACCGGCCAAGGACATTCGCTACCACGAGGGTGCCTGCTCGCCTGACGATCTTGAGGTCGTCGACGGCCTCCACGTCACCTCGCTGCCACGCGCGCTGCTCGAGACGGCGTACGTGAGCACAGTCGAGTCCGGGGTCGTGCTCTTCGACTCGGCGTTGCGTTCACAGCAGGTGACGATCGCGAAGCTCGAGGAGTCCTTCGGGTCTATGCGTCGATGGCCGGGTAGCCAGCACACCGATCTGGTGATGCGTCTCGCGGACGGGAAGTCGGGGTCGGTCGGCGAGTCCCGCGCACGCCACCTCATGTGGTCGCAGGGGATCCCCATGCCCGTGCTCCAGTACCCGGTGTTCAACCGCGCTGGAATCCAGGTGGCCGCGACCGACTTCGCCTGGCCCAAGTACGGCGTACTCGGTGAGTTCGACGGTCGCTACAAGTATTCACGCTTCCTACAACCAGGAGAGCGCCCCGAAGACGTGGTCTTCCGCGAGAAGCAGCGTGAAGATCTCATCCGCGAGCTGACCGGGTGGCGCGTGTTCCGCATGATCTGGGCAGACCTGTACGAGCCGAGAGCGACAGCCGCGCGTCTCAGGGCGTTCCTCAGGGCCGCAGCGTGAGAACTTCCCCTGCGTTCGGGGGTGCCTCCCCGCCGATCGTTCGCAGGGGCAGCACCCTGGTTCACAGGGGCCCCTGTGAAACCGACGCCAGCGCTACACGCGCTCGATGATCGTCCCCGTGGCCATGGCACCACCAGCACACATGCTGATCAGCGCGCTGGTGCCATCTATCCGCTCGAGCTCGTGGAGGGCAGTGGTGATCAGGCGGGTGCCGGTGGAGCCGACGGGGTGGCCGAGGGCGATGGCGCCGCCGTTGACGTTCAGCTTCTCCCGCGAGGCGCCGGTGGTCTGGGCCCAGGACATCGGGACCGACGCGAAGGCCTCGTTGACCTCGTAGAGGTCGAAGTCGTCGATCGAGCGGCCGGTGCGGGAGAGCAGTCGCTCGGTCGCTTGGACCGGGCCGTCGAGGTGGTAGTAGGGCTCGGAGCCGACGAGGGCCTGGGCGACGATGCGGGCCCTCGGCTTGAGGCCGAGGGACTCGGCAACCGACAGGTCCATGATGAGGACGCCGGAGGCGCCGTCGGAGATCTGCGAGGAGGTACCCGCAGTGTGCAGGCCGTCGGGGAGAACCGACTTGAGCCCGGCCAGGCCCTCGAGCGTCGTGTCCCGCAGACCTTCGTCAGCGTCGACGGCCCCCACCGCGACGATCTCTCGCTTGAAGCGACCCTCATCGACGGCGATACGTGCCTTCGCCTGCGACTCGACCCCGAACGCGTCGAGGTCAGCACGGGTGAACCCGCGACGGGCGGCGATCCGATCGGCGCCGGTGAACTGGTCAGGGAGATCGATGTCCCAGTCGTCGGGGCGCAGCGAGCCGAGGCCGGGCGGCATGTTGGCACCGAGCGGGATCCGCGTCATGGCCTCGACGCCGCAGGCGATGCCCACGTCGATCGCACCGGACTGGACCAGCGAGGCGATGAGGTGCGCCGACTGCTGGCCCGAGCCGCACTGGGCGTCGATAGTCGTCGCGCCGGTCGACTCGGGGAGCCCGGCGCCGAGCCAGGCGCGCCGGTTCATGGCGCCGGCCTGCTCACCTGCCTGGGTGACGCACCCGCCGATGACCTGCTCCACGAGCACGGGGTCGATTCCCGAGCGGTCGAGGAGCGCGCGGTACACCGCACGCAGCAGGTGCTGGGGGTGTACGTCGGCCAACGCGCCCTTGCGCCGGCCCATCGGAGTGCGGACTGCCTCGACGATGACGGGGGTTCCCACGGACGCTTCTCCTCGACTCAGAAAGTAGAACGTGTTCTCATTGTAAGACAAATGAAGGCTTCCGTCACGGCGGACCCTGTGACAAGATGAAATAGAACGTGTTCCAAATCCACCCTGGAGGTCTCCCCGTTGAGCACCACGGCAGTCCCCTCGAACTTCGACTTCACCGACCCGGATGTCAACCTGGCCGGCATTCCGTACGAGGAGTTCGCGGCCGCCCGGCTGACCGCTCCCGTGCAGTGGATCGAGCAGCAGCCTGAGGCCCGGGCGGGCTTCCTCGACCAGGGCTACTGGGCGGTGACCAAGCACGAGGACGTCGCTGCGGTCTCCAAGAACAACGCCGACTTCTCGACCAACGAGAACGGCGTCATCATCCGGTTCTCGCCGGAGATGACCCGCGAGCAGGTCGAGCTCCAGCGCGCGATGCTGATCCACCACGACCCGCCGGACCACACCAAGCTGCGGCAGATCATCTCGCGGGGCTTCACTCCGCGTGGCATCAACGCCATGCACGACACGCTCAAGGCCCGCGCCGAGAGCATCGTTCGCGAGTGCGTGGAGCGCGGGACCGGAGACTTCGTCTACGACCTCGCGGCCGAGCTCCCGCTGCAGGCGATCGCCGAGCTCCTCGGCGTCCCGCAGGAGGACCGCCGCAAGCTGTTCGACTGGTCGAACCAGATGCTGGCCTACGACGACCCCGAGTACGACGCCGACCCCGAGGCCGCGAGCATCGAGATCTTGTCGTACTTCATGGCGATGGCCGAGGAGCGCAAGGTCAACCCGCAGGACGACATCGTCACCAAGCTGATCACCGCGGACGTCGACGGCCACGGTGCCCTCAACTCCGACGAGTTCGGCTTCTTCGTCATCCTGCTGGCCGTCGCAGGCAACGAGACGACCCGCAACGCGATCTCGCACGGCATGCACGCGTTCTTCCAGAACCCTGACCAGTGGGAGCTGTTCAAGCGCGAGCGCCCCGCCACGGCGGCTGACGAGATCATCCGGTGGGCGACTCCCGTGACGGTCTTCCAGCGGACGGCGATCAACGACGTCGTGGTGGGTGGACAGAACGTCAAGAAGGGCGACCGGGTCGGCATCTTCTACGCCTCGGCCAACTTCGACACCGACGTGTTCGAGAACCCCGACAAGTTCGACATCACGCGGAACCCGAACCCGCACCTGGCGTTCGGCGGTCACGGAGCGCACTACTGCATCGGCGCGAACCTCGCACGCATGGAGGTCAACCTGATCTTCAACGCACTCGCGGACCTCGCCCCGAACATCACGCAGGCCGGTGAGCCCCGTCGGCTGCGCCACGCGTGGATCAACGGCATCAAGGAGCTGCAGGTCAACTACGCCTGAACCGGCACCGCAAGCAGCAGAGGGCCCGGATCGCCTAGCGATCCGGGCCCTCGCGCCTGATCAGCCGTAGCGCGGCGAAGCACAGTGCAACCGTCGCGACAAGCGCGCCCAGCGCGGCGGCGGTGCGGTCGTCGCCGGCGAGCACGAACGAGAAGGTGAAGAGAACGATTGCGCCGACGACGCAGGCGACGGCGAGCCAGAGGCGCATGCCGCCAGAGACTAGTCCTCGAAGACCGCCGGGCGCTTGTCCTTCCGCGCCCTGACCGCCTCCTCGAAGTTCCCGGTCATGAGCCGTACGAACAGCTGACCGAGGCCCTCCTGGTTCATGTGCTGCTCGAGCGACCCCGCGTCCAGCGAGGACCACAGCGTTCGCTTCGTCAGCTCGACGCCGGGACGGCTCCACGCGGCGATGCCGTCCGCGAGGTCGAGGCAGGTGTCGAGCAGCTTCTCGGGATCCACGACGCTCGACACGAGCCCGATCCGCTCGGCCTCGGCCGCCGTGACGTCGCGGCCGGTCAGCATGATCTCGAAGGCCCGCGAGGCGCCGATGGCGCGGGGGAGCAGGTAGGAGAGGCCCAGCTCGCTGGCGGTGAGGCCGTTGTTGATGCCGGCCGCCCGGAAGTACGCCGGTTCTGCCGCGACCCGGATGTCGCACGCCAGCGCCAGGCACAGCCCGCCACCGATCGCCGGCCCGTTCACCGCGGCGATGACCGGCTGGTGCAGCCGCCGGAGCGTCAGGATGATGTCGTCGAGCAGCTCCATCGCCCGGAGTGCGATGGTCGGCCGGGTCAGGCCCGCCGTGTTGGGCAGCCGCCCGCTCTCGCCGCTCTGGTCGGCTCCGGAGCAGAAGCCGCGTCCCGCGCCCGTGAGTACGACGACCCGCACGTCGTTGTCCTCGCCCACCTGACGAAGCGCATCGCGGAACGGCACCATGACGTCGAGCGCCATGGAGTTCATCCGCTCCGGACGGTTCAGCGTCACGACCGCAGTGTGCGGCCGCGGCTTGTCGACGAGGACGAACGACATCAGCTGGTCGGCTTGTCCGCGCCGACCACCCACATCGCGAAGAACTGCGAGCCGCCGCCGTACGCGTGACCCATCGCCTTGCGTGCGTCCGCCACCTGGTGCTCGCCGGCCTGCTGCCGGACCTGAAGGGCAGCCTCGGCGAAGCGGATCATGCCCGAGGCGCCGATCGGGTTCGACGAGAGAACGCCGCCGGACATGTTGACCGGGATGCGGCCTCCGATCTCGGTCTCGCCCGCCTCGGTGAGCTTCCAGCCCTCACCCTGCTCGGCGAACCCGAGGTTCTCCAGCCACATCGGCTCGAACCACGAGAAGGGGACGTAGATCTCTGCGCAGTCGATCTCGTCGATCGGCGAGGTGATCCCGGCCTGCTTCCAGAGCGCCGCGGCCGCGTCACGGCCGGCCTGCGGGTTCACCTGGTCGCGCTCCGCGGCGGTCGTCGGCTCGGTGCGCATGGCGGTCGCGTGGATCCAGGCAGGATTTGGAGACGCTGCAGCGGTGTCGGCGTCGGCGATGACGACGGCACAGGCGCCGTCGGAGGAGGGGCACGTCTCGTCGTACCTGATCGGGTCCCAGAGCATCTGGGACTCGAGCACCTTCTCCATCGTCATGTCGGGCTGCTGCAGGTGCGCGTAGGGGTTCTTCGCCGCGTTGCGCCGGTCCTTGGCCGCGACGATCGCGCCGACGTGGGTCGGGGCCTGTGAACGGCGGATGTAGGACCGCACATGGGGGGCGAAGTAGCCGCCAGCGCCGGCGTGCACCGGCATGATGAACGGCACCGGCACCGAGAGCGCCCACATGGCGTTGGACTCGGACTGCTTCTCGAACGTCACCGCGAGGACGCGCCGGTGTACGCCGGACTGCACGAGCTGGGACGCCACGATGCCCGTCGAGCCACCCACCGAGCCTGCGGTGTGCACCCGGATCATCGGCTTGCCCACGGCGCCGACCGCCTCCGCGAGCATCAGCTCCGGCATCATCACGCCCTCGAACAGGTCCGGCGCCTTGCCGAGCACGACGGCGTCGATGTCGTCGAACCCGAGGTTCGCGTCGGCGAGCGCGCGGTCGATCGCCTCACGGCAGAGGCCGGCCATCGAGACGTCCTTGCGGGCGGCGCGGTAGTGGGTCTGGCCCACCCCGATGACCGCTGCCAGCTGCTTGCTCATGCGTTGGCCTCCATCAGGCAGAGCAGGTTCTGCTGCAGCGCAGGACCCGACGTGGCGTGCGCGAGCGTCTTGCCCGCGGATCCGTCCCAGATGCGGGAGGCGGCCTCGCCGATCCGCACCAAGCCGGCGCTGAACATGGGGTTGAACTGCAGGACGCCACCGGAGGGGTTCACCGACACGTCCTCGTCGAGGCCGAGCTCGTTGCGCAGGATGAGCTCCTGGTGGCTGAAGGGGGCGTACAGCTCGGCGACGTCGAGCCCGCCGAGGTCCAGGCTTGCGGCAGCACGCCGGGTGGAGCCCGACTCGGTGATGTCGCGCAGGCTGAGCGACTGGCTGTCGACGTTGTGGGTGTACCCCGTGATCCACGCGGGGTTGTCGCGCACCTCACGGGCCTTGTCCCCGGCCGCGATCACGATGGCGGTCGCGCCGTCGTTCACTCGGGCGCAGTCGTGCTTGCGGAGCGGGTCCGCGAACAGGGGCTCGGCTAGCAGGTCCGCCACCTCACGTCCGGTGCGGGCGGCGACCACTTCGGCCATCGCCTTCTCGTCCCACAGACCGCGGTCGATACCGGCGCGCGCCTGGAGCGCGGCGAGGCTGACGGTGTCGGGCCAGAGGGGCGTGTAGAGGTACGGGTCGAGCTGCAGGGCCAGCACGCGGCGCAGCTGGCCGGCCGACGACTTCCCGAATCCGTACACGAAGGCGGTGTCGACCTCGCCGGTCTGGATCTTCACCCAGGCCTCGTAGAGCGCCCAGGCTGCGTCCATCTCCACGTGCGACTCGACGACGGGCGGCAGCGTGCCGATCGCGTCGACGGCCGAGACGAACGAGAACGCCCGGCCGGCCAGATAGTCGGACGAGCCGCTGCACCAGAAGCCGATGTCGTTCTTGGTCCAGCCGGTCTGGTCCCAGATGTCCTGGAAGACGGGGACGAGCGACTCCACCATCGTGGGGGAGCCGTCGAGCCGAGGCGCCTGACGGGTCGCGTACGCGACGACTGCTACGTCTCTCACAGGTGGTCCTTGAAGGTCTCGTAGTCGGCGTCGGGCTCGCCGGTCGGCTCGAAGTGCTTGATGTTCTCGACGGTGGTGCCCCACTCGTCACGTGGCTTCCACACCGCCTTGACCCGCATGCCCATCCGCACCTGGTCGGC
>DASSPN010000104.1:0-4505 GCA_035699605.1 Nocardioidaceae bacterium
GCCGGCGCGCTCGGGGCTGTTCATGACGAACGGGAGCACGTCCTTGACGTCGAGACCCATGCGCGCCCACACCTCCTGCTGGAGGAAGCGGTCGCGCATGCGCACGGCAGCCTCGAACGCGAACTCCTGGCGCTCGCGCAGCTCGGCCGCGTTGAGCTCCTGGTAGTAGTCCTGCAGCGAGAGCACGCCGAAGGCCACGTGACGGGCCTCGTCGCTCATGACGTAGCGCAGGAGCTGCTTGAGCAGCGGCTCGGTGGTGAGCTGGTGGATGAAGCCGAACGCGGCGAGCGCGAGGCCCTCGACCATGATCTGCATGCCCAGGTAGGTCATGTCCCACCGGTCGTCCATGATGATGTCGTCGAGCAGCAGCTTGAGGTGGGCGTTGATCGGATAGTGCCCCGAGAGCTTCTCGTCCAGGTACTTGGCGAAGACCTCGACGTGGCGGGCCTCGTCCATGACCTGGGTCGCCGCGTAGTACTTGGCGTCGATCCACGGCACGTTCTCGACGATGCGGGCGGTGCAGATCAGCGCGCCCTGCTCGCCGTGCATGAACTGCGACAGCGTCCAGTTCTGCGACTCGATGCCGAGCTGGATCCACTCCTTGTCGCCCCACTTGGCGAACGGCGTGCCGCTGACGTCCATGCCGGCGCCGATGCCACCGACCTGGGCGGCGTTCGCCAGCACGACCTGCTCCTGGTCGACCTCGGTCTCCCAAGGCAGGTCGGTCTCGCCGTTCCACATCGACGTCTTCGCCTTCTCGTACAGGCGGTTCAGCTTGGGCCGGGAGCCCTTCTCGTAGTCCCAGGTGAAGATCGTGTCGTAGTTCGACTTCACGTGGCTCACGAGCGCGTCGACGTCGGAGTTGGTGACCGAGAGGATCGCCTCGAGGTCGTTGATGTCGGCGCGGCCGATGATGTCTTCGTTGGTGGATGTCATGTCGAGGTTCCTTTAGGTGCGGGAGGTGGGAGCCGTGAGGCCGGGAAGGACGAAGCTGCGAACGAAGCGGCGGGCGTCGGCCTCGGTGGCGAGGTCGAACCCGTCGGAGGGGACGAGCGAGTAGGACAGGACCATCCGCGTGATCCACTCGGCGGCGCGAGGTGCCCACTCCGGTCCGACGTGGGGCTCGAGCCACGGGCCGCAGAACGCGGCGGCGTGGTCGAGGACGACGTCGAGGCGGTCGAAGGCGACGAGCGGGAGGATCACCTCTGGCTCGTGGGCCAGGAGGAACTGCAGCGCGGCGTGCTCGCGGATGGCACGGGTCGTGTAGGCGACGCCGGCGACGAGGAGGTCCTCGAGGCTCGTCGACGTCCGGTCGAGCTCGGCGCGGAGGCCGTCGAAGAAGCGGGCCAGCTCGCGGCCGGCGACGGCGTCGAGCACGACGTCCTTGCCGCCCGGGAACAGGCGGTAGACGGTGGCCCGGCTCACGCCGGCCTCGCGGGCGATGTCGTCGAGCGTCGTCTTCGCCACGCCCCAGCGGGAGAAGCACGCCAGGGCGGCATCGGTCACGACCTGGTCCTGACCGCGATCTACGAGGGTGCTGGCCGCCATCTCCTGAGACAATGACATGAGATCTGTCTCATCGTCAAAGTGTCTCAGGTCACAGTTCCGGCTTTGTGCGGTCGCTGAGCGCGCCGACCGCGTTCAGGGACCGCACAAACCCCGAGGTCTGGGGCCTAGGCGACGATCCCGGCCAGGATCTCGGTCCTGACGAGGGCCTGGACCTGCTCGGGGTCGTCGAGGTCCCAGCGGCCGGGGGCGGCGATGTGGCTCACGACCATGCGGGCCACGTAGTCGGCCGCCTCCCGGCGGTCGAGGCCGGGGCGCAGCGTCTCGGCGGCGAGGTACGGCTCGGCGAAGGCGGCGATGAGCGGCACGAACCGGCTCGTCTCCATGGTGATGGCGGGCACCAGTCGCTCGGGCTCGGTCAGCAGCAGCTTCTGCAGCACCTCGTGCTCCCCGACGGCGCGATGGGCGTGCAGCAGCGCGGCCTCGACCACCTCCTCGAACCCGTTGGCGTCGGCCACCGAGTGGGCCAGGTCGGCGAAGAACCGGCTGATCTCCCACGAGATGACCTCGCGGATCAGCTCGTCACGGCCACCGGGGAACGTCCGGTACACGCTGGCGCGCGACAGGCCCGACTCGCGGGCGACGTCCTCGACGGTCGTCTTGGCCAGTCCGTAGCGGGCGATGCACGCGTACGCCGCCGCCAGGATGCGGTCTCTCAAGTAGGCAGCACGTAGTCGGCGAAGCGATCGCGCAGCGTCTTCTTGGAGAACTTGCCGACCGACGTCTTGGGCACCTCGTCGATGAACACGACGTCGTCGGGCAGCCACCACTTGGCGACGCGTCCGTCGAGGAACTCGATGATCTCCTCCTTCGTGAGCTCCTCGCCGGGCTTCACGACGACGCACGCCAGCGGCCGCTCGCTCCACTTCGGGTGGTTGACGCCGATGACGGCCGCCTCCTGCACCTTGGGGTGGGCCATGATCTCGTTCTCGAGCTCGGCGCTGGAGATCCACTCCCCGCCCGACTTCACGAGGTCCTTGGTGCGGTCGACGAGCGTGATGTAGCCCTCGGGGCTGACGCGTGCGACGTCGCCCGTCTTCAGCCAGCCGTCGTCGGTGAACGACTCACCCGAGCGCGGGTCGTTGTAGTACGACGCTGCGATCCACGGGCCCGACACCTGCAGCTCGCCGTCCTGCTCGTTGTCCCACCTGGCTGGCTCACCGGTCGAGGGATCGACGACGCGGAAGTCGACGCCGATGAGCGGGAAGCCGACCGAGGTGCGCAGGTCGGCCTTCTCCTCGTCGCTGAGGCTCGCCTCCAGGTAGCTCTTGGTGCGGGCGACGGTGCACACCGGGCTGGTCTCGGTCATGCCCCACGCCTGCATGATCGGCAGACCGACCTGCTCGCGGTACGCCTCGCTCAGTGCCTTGGGCACCGCCGATCCGCCGCACGGGATGGCGCGCAGGCTCGAGGTGTCGCGGCCCTTCAGCTCGGGCAGCACGCCCATCCAGATGGTGGGCACGCCGGCGGCGACGGTGACCTTCTCGTCCTCGATCAGCTTGGCGATGGCGGGACCGGACAGGTCGGGGCCGGGCATGACCAGCGTGGCACCGGCGGCGGGTGCCGCGTGGGCGAGGCCCCAGGCGTTGGCGTGGAACATGGGCACGACGGGCAGCACGACGTCGCTCTCGCGGATGCCGATGCCGTCGGCCACCATCGCACCGATCGTGTGCAGGTAGATCGAGCGGTGCGAGTAGACGACGCCCTTGGGGTTGCCGGTGGTGCCGCTCGTGTAGCACATCGACGCGGCGCGGTTCTCGTCGGTGACGTTGAACTCGACCGGCGACGCGTCGGCGAGGAGCGTCTCGTAGTCGAGCACCTCGATGCCGCCGCTGTCGTCGGGGATCTCACCCTTGCCGTCGTCCATGACCACGACGTGCTTGACCGATTCGAACGTCTTCAGCAGCGGGAACAGGAGCCCGGCGAGGGACTTGTCGACGAAGATCACCTCGTCCTCGGCGTGGTTCACGATGTACGTGAGCTGGTCCGGGAAGAGCCGGATGTTCAGCGTGTGCAGCACGCGGTTGGTGCACGGGACGCTGTACCAGAGCTCGAGGTGGCGGGCGGTGTTCCACCCGAAGGTGCCCACTCGGCCGGCGGCGCTGATCCCGAGGGTGTCGAGCACCCCGCCGAGCTTGCGGCTGCGGGCCGCCCACTCCCCGTACGTGGTGCGCTCGAGGCCGGTGCCGGTGGCGGTGACGATCTCCTTCTTCGGGAAGAGCGTCTCGGCCCGGTTGAACAGGTGCGGCATCGCCAGCGGTGTGTCCTGCATCAGTCCCTGCATGGGGCGCAGCGTACGCTGCGCCGCCATGACGGATCAGGCGGAGCCCGGCCCGAGCGGCCGCCTGAGCGGGGAGCACGAGCGCAAGCGCATCCCGCTCCCCTGGCTGATCACGCCGATCGTCATCCTGAGCCTGACCGGCACGGTCGCGGACATCCTCGGACCCAAGCTCATCGTCGAGCACCCGCAGCTGCAGATGTTCCTGAACCCCAGGAACCGCTACATGATCCTGGCCGCGGCGACCGTCGACGCGGTGCCGTTCTTCATCATCGGCTTCGTCCGACTCGTGCTGACCGACCCGCTCGGCTACGTGCTCGGGCGTCAGTACGGCGAGGCTGCCCTCAAGTGGGCCGGCGAGAAGATGGGCGACGAGGGCCGCTTCATCGGCAAGGTCGAGCGGTTCTTCGGCAAGGCGGCGCCGGTGATCATCCTCCTGGCACCCAACCTCTACATGTGCATCCTGGCCGGGGCGTCGGGCATGAAGGTGCGGACCTTCGCCGCCCTCAACATCACCGGGACCATCGGCCGGCTGATCGTGTTCCGCATCGCCGGCCACGCCTTCCGGGACGAGCTGCTCGACCTCGTCGACTGGATCGGCCGCAACCAGAAGTGGCTGATCATCGCCAGCTTCGTCGTCGTGGCGCTGCAGTCGGCCCGC
>DASSPN010000105.1:0-2274 GCA_035699605.1 Nocardioidaceae bacterium
GAAATGAACAACACCCGGACCTGCAATCGCAGGTCCGGGTGTCGCCGATGTCCTGAGACATCACATCGGTGGCAGGTGCAGGATTCGAACCTGCGTAGGCATACGCCGACGGATTTACAGTCCGCTCCCATTGGCCGCTCGGGCAACCTGCCATGCCGCCCCCGGTTGGTGCCGGGCGCAACGACGGACAAGAATAGCGCAGACAGATCACCCCACTAAATCCGCCCGGACCGCTTCGGATCCGGGCAACGGAGGGACTCCACCCCATGGCCGACTCGTCGTTCGACATCGTCAGCAAGCTCGACCTGCAGGAGATCGACAACGCGATCAACCAGGCCCAGCGCGAGATCAGCCAACGGTTCGACTTCAAGAACACCGGGGCCACGATCACCCGCTCGGGCGACCACGCGGTGGAGATCTCCGCGAACGCCGACGACCGCGCCACCGCCGTGCTCGACGTGTTCAAGGACAAGCTCATCAAGCGCAACCAGTCGCTGAAGATCCTCGACGCGTCCGAGCCGCGACAGTCTGGCAAGGAGTCGAAGATCAGCGTCGCCCTCAAGGAGGGCATCTCCCAGGAGAACGCCAAAAAGATCGGCAAGCTGATCCGCGACGAGGGCCCGAAGGGCGTGAAGGTCCAGGTCCAGGGCGACGAGCTGCGGGTGAGCAGCAAGAAGCGTGACGACCTCCAGGCCGTCATCTCCCTGGTGAAGGAACAGGACTACGACTTCGCGGTGCAGTTCACCAACTACCGCTGAGCCGGTCCCGGCCTCAGGCCAGCAGGCCGTGCCGGCGCGCGGCCTGCTCGAGGTCGTCGCGGAACCGGTCGAGGTCGGCAAGGGCGTAGAGCCCGTCGATGCGGCGCGACTCGGCCAGCGCGTACATCCGGCGGAAGTCGCCGAGCCGGTTGAGCCAGCCGATCCCGTCCACCACGGCGAGGACGTACTGGTGGGCGTAGCGGACGTTGGCCATCTCGGTCACCTCGGTCACCGCGGCCGTGAGCTTGGAGCCCGTGGAGTCGAAGCCCTTGCACGCCACCGCCACGACCGCGTGCTCGAAGTCGGGCACCGCGAGGTCGGCCGGCCCGGTCTCGCCGTTGCGCCCGACGAACCGGCCGCGCATCGCGTAGGGCAGGCCCAGCTCCTGGACGATCTGCTCCACCGCGTCCTCGATGCTGCGACCCGCGACCCCGGCGCTCGTCGCCGTCTGCCGTGACGTCCCCCGGGCGGCGAGCACGTCGCCGAACGTGTAGGTCCGGTTGCGTTGCTGCTCCAGCGCGACGAGCAGGTCGAACTCCTCCACCAGCCAGGCCACCAGGCCGTGCGGGTCGCCCTTGGCCACGCGGGCCCAGCTGCTCGACCCGAAGCGCACCTTGAGCAGGTTCTTCAGCTTCTCCTGGGAGAGCCCGACGGTCAGGCCCAGGGCGTTGACGGCCTCGGGGTGCACCGTCACCCACTCGACGAGGAGCTCCTCGTTCACCTCCGGCAGCCGGTCCAGGCTCGCCCCGGCCTCCCGGATCGCGTCGGCGTCGGACGAGGCCGCCATCGGGTCGACGTGCTCGGTGAGACGGCGCAGCCGGCCGAGGTAGTCCTCGAGCCCGGAGGTCTCGTCGTCGCGGGGCCGCATCAGCGACCGATGAAGATGTACTCGTCGACGCTGCGCCGGGTGGCGGTCGCGTGCGTCCCGTAGTGGTAGGTGTGCGCCACGGCCCGCACCTCCACGTCGTCCTTGACCTCGCGCAGCAGCGCCTCCAGCCGGCCCCGCTCGGGCAGCGCGTTGCTGGAGTAGGACAGCACGATCGGCGAGTCGTGGAACCGCTTGAACACCTCGCGCAGCCCCTCCTCGATCGTGCGTCGCGAGGAGAACTTCGTGACCCGCTTGGGAAGCTTCTTGCTCTTCGTGCCGGTCATGATCGTGTCGCCGGCCCAGTAGCGCGAGAGCCCCTCGAGGAAGTGGAAGCGCTTGGTGTAGTCGTTGTCGTCCGCCGGCGGGGCGTACGGCGGGTCGAGGTAGACGACGCCGTACCGCCGCGGCTCGAGGTCGGCCACCTCGCGCGAGGTGACCGTGCACGGCCGCCCGCTGCGGAACACCGCCCGGTTGTAGTCGGCGACGCGCTCGACGAAGTGCTCGCGCAGCGAGAGCCGCAGGTCGCGACGGCCGTCGTCGTAACGGCTCAGGTCACCGGTGAGGGTGAAGACGCCCCGAGGCTGCTTGCGGGCCGCGGCCAGGCAGAGCGCGGAGATGGCGATCGCGCGCTTGTGGCCGGTCAGGGCG